>CAYOED010000031.1:0-37597 GCA_964402925.1 uncultured Lachnospiraceae bacterium
TGTAGCTAAAAAATCCTTGAAAAATAAGGAAAAAAGACTTGACTAAATAGGGAGGGAAAAGCAATGTCATTGCTTGAAGGGATAAAAGGAATAAATTATGAGATTAAGGGTCTGTATGTTGAAGAAGGAATCACCCGCCGGCTGCAGGCCCTCGGTTTGAATGACGGAACCGGCTGCGGGACTTAACACGCTGGCGAATAATCTGAAGAATATCGATCCGTCTTTTGGACCGTTAAACGCTTATTGTATGATGTTGTTCGTCCTTTTGTACGTGCCCTGCGCGGCGGCAATGGCGACCATACGCAAAGAAAGCGGATCCACAGCGTTCACGCTCAGACTTGCCATATTCCAGATCCTATTTGCATGGCTTGTTTCCACCATTGTTTTCCAAGTGGGATGTCTAATTTTTTTAAATAGATTTATGCCTTGATTTCCTTGCAGGTTTATGCAAAAATATACAAGTAAAACCTGTAAGGATTTATTCAGTACAGGTCGAAGCATTTACTGCTGAGACCGTAAGAATATGATTCAGGCATGCAAAATCCCATTGCCGTAGGCAATTTAGGATGGATTTTGCATTGTAACTGTGAAGGTCCTGAACAGTTACAAGGATTTTGGATAGAAAGGTAAAGATATGAGAGGAATAGATACGCAGGTTCGTAAAGACAGAAGACGAATCTTTAAAGAAGTGGCAAATCTGGCTTATACGTCTACCAACCTAAAAGATGATGTGGAGGCTCTGCCCTATAAGATTGTGGATTATGATGAATCGGAGTATGAAAGTATCTATAGGGAGCGCGCTATCGTAAGAGAAAGAATCCGTCTTGCAATGGGATTATCTCTGCGTCCGGAAAATGCTCCTGTACATGTTACCCAGGGGCTGGAAGAAAGTAATATTGATGAGAAATATTATGAACCACCCCTAATGCAGGTCATTCCGTCTGCTTGCAATGCCTGTCCTGAAAATAAATATGAGGTTACAAATAAATGTATGGGCTGTGTGGCGCATCCCTGTCGGGAGGTATGCCCCAGAGGCGCTATCAGTATGAGTAACAGAAAATCCGTGATTGATCAGGAAAAATGTATCAAATGCGGCAAATGTAAATCAATCTGTCCTTATGATGCGATTTCCCATCAGATTCGTCCCTGTCTGGATCACTGCGGTGTAAATGCAATCAAAAGCGACAAAAAGGGACGTGCCTATATTGATACAGAACTTTGTGTTTCCTGCGGTCAGTGTATGGTAAGCTGTCCTTTCGGTGCCATTGCTGACAAATCCCAGATTTTTCAGCTGATCCGCGCTATGCAGACAGGCAGGAAGATCATTGCCCAGGTTGCCCCCGCCTTTGTGGGACAATTTGGAAAAGCAGCGACTCCTGATAAAATAAAAGCAGCGCTTAAAGAATTAGGATTTTATGACGTATATGAGACGGCGATTGGCGCAGATATGGGAGCAATGACGGAAGCAGAACATTATGTAAAAGAAGTGACAACGGGAGAACTTCCCTTCCTTCTTACTTCCTGCTGCCCCTCCTGGTCTATGCTTGCCAAGAAATTCTTCCCTGAAACCATAGATAAAATATCCAACGCTTTGACCCCCATGGTGGCAACCGCACGTAAAATAAAAGAAGATCACCCTGATGCCAGCGTGGTATTTATCGGTCCTTGTGCATCTAAGAAATTAGAGGCTTCCCGCAGAACGATCCGGTCGGATGTGGATTTTGTCATTACCTTTGAGGAACTGGCGGGAATGTTTGAGGCAAGGGGGCTCTTACCTGAGGCGGTTACGGCAATCGATCAGATGAATGATGCCACAGGCGCAGGAAGAGGCTATGGTGTTGCCGGCGGAGTCGCCAGTGCGATTGAAGAATGTATACGGGAATATTATCCGGATGTGGATGTGAATATTGAACATGCAGAGAGTCTGACAGAATGTAAAAAAATGCTGATGCTTGCAAAAGCAGGCAAAAAGAACGGCTGTCTGATTGAGGGCATGGCATGTCCCGGGGGCTGTGTAGCAGGAGCCGGTACGAACATAGCAATTCCACAGGCAATGAAAGAAGTTGCGGGATTTAAGGCGCAGGCCGAAAGAAAAATTCCCGATATGGAATAAAATCTGTAAATGAGAAAGGAAAAATCAACAAGATGGCAAAAATAAGAACAAGATTTGCACCCAGTCCAACGGGCAGGATGCATGTAGGAAATTTAAGAACAGCGCTTTATGCTTACCTGATTGCAAAGCATGAGGATGGTGATTTTATCCTGCGCATCGAGGATACAGATCAGGAACGCTACGTGGAGGGAGCTGTTGACATCATCTACCGCACCCTTGAAAAAACGGGACTGATACATGATGAAGGACCGGATAAAGACGGCGGGGTAGGACCTTACGTACAGTCTGAGCGTCAACAGTCCGGCATCTATCTGGAGTATGCCAAAAAGCTGATTGAAAAAGGAGAAGCATACTATTGTTTCTGTGACAAGGAACGTCTTGCCGGTCTGAAATCACAGATTGTTGAGGGAAAAGAGATTACGGTGTATGATAAACACTGCCTTTCCTTATCGAAGGAAGAAGTGGAAGAAAAATTAAAAGCAGGAATTCCCTATGTCATCAGACAAAATAATCCCACAGAAGGAACCACCACTTTCCATGACGAAATATATGGAGATATCACGGTAAATAATTCAGAGTTGGATGATATGATCCTAATTAAATCTGATGGTTATCCAACCTACAATTTTGCAAACGTGGTGGATGATCACCTGATGGGAATCACCCATGTGGTAAGAGGCAATGAATATCTTTCCTCATCACCCAAATATAATCGGCTTTATGAGGCATTTGGATGGGAGGTTCCTGTATATATACATTGTCCGCTGATTACAGATGAAGAGCATCAAAAATTGAGCAAACGATGCGGACACTCTTCCTACGAAGACCTGATAGAACAGGGATTTTTGACGGAGGCGGTGGTCAATTTTGTGGCGCTGCTTGGATGGAGTCCTTCTGAGAGCAATGAAGAAATCTTTTCTCTTGAGGATCTTGCCAGAATCTTTGACTATCATCATATGTCAAAATCTCCGGCAGTCTTTGATTACACAAAATTAAAATGGATGAATGGTGAATATATTAAGGCGATGGATGATGAGGCGTTTTATGAGAAAGCTGAGCCTTACTTAAAGCAGGGAGTTTCCAGAAGTATTGATCTGCGTAAGCTTGCGTCGATGGTCAAAACCAGAATAGAAACTTTCCCGGATATTCCGGCGCTGGTCGATTTCCTACAGGAACTTCCGGAGTATGATCCTGCCATGTACGAGCATAAGAAGATGAAGACCAGCCAGGAATCCTCTCTGGAGGTTTTAAAGGAGATTCTTCCCCTTTTAGAGAAACAGGAGGATTATTCAAATGATGCACTTTATCAGTTACTCCTGTCCTATGTGGAGGAAAAAGACTGTAAAAATGGCTATGTACTCTGGCCGGTAAGGACAGCAGTTTCCGGAAAGCAGATGACGCCTGCAGGGGCAACTGAAATCATGGAGCTTCTTGGAAAAGAAGAATCTATAGCCAGAATAAAGAAAGGGATCGAATTGCTTGAAAAAGCCAGGTAAAACACAAAAACAGGCAATCACCCACTTGTCGGGACCGGCGGAGGTAATCGCTGGTCCCGGCAGCGGCAAAACCTATACCATCATCCAGCGAATCTTATATCTTATCACACAATGTCATGTCAGCCCAGATCATATTCTTGTCATCACTTACACAAAGGCAGCGGCAACCGAAATGAAAGAGCGGTATGAAAAAGCAGCTTGCAACTATATTGGAAATGTTCATTTTGGGACATTTCACAGCATTTGTTATAATATCTTAAAGCAGTGCAACTTTGCCCAGTCAAATTCCCTAATAAAAGAGAGCGAGCGCAGAAAGCTCCTTCAAGTCATACTGAATAATCATGGATTATCTTCCAAATGTACCTATGAAATCATTACAAATCTGTTAAATAACATCAGCCGTATGAAAAATCTGTCTGAAAATATTTCTGGTAATTTCAATAGCAATATCGATTTGCCGGCGGGAGAACTTTTGTGCATAAAACAGGAGTATGACAAGTATTTAAGAGAGCAGGGGATGTTGGATTTTGATGATATGATTTTACAATGCTTTGAATTCCTTATATCTCATCCAGATATATGCAGGAAATATCAAGATCTGTTTGAATACATTCTAGTAGATGAATTTCAGGACATCAATCTCCCTCAATATCAGATCTTAAAGCTTTTGGCACAGCCCCTTGATAATCTCTTTGTGGTAGGAGACGATGATCAGGCAATATACGGATTCAGAGGTGCTACCCCTGGCATTATGAAACAATTTCTAAATGATTATAAGAATGGAAAGCAGATTCTGTTGACAGAAAATTACCGCAGCGGGGAGGAAATTGTTAAACTTGCAGGGCGCATGATTGCAGGAAATAAAGAACGTTTTGCCAAGGAATTTATTCCTGTAAGAATGGGAGGAAAAATAACTGCCCTTTGTTTTGACACTCATAGGGAGGAGGAACGCTCTCTAATTGCCGAGATTTCTGCTTTGAAACCGGAACAACTGCCGGATACGTCTGTCATCTTAAGGACGAATAGGGAAGTGGTACAATTTGGGGAACTTTTAAAAAGTGCAGGCATTGCAGTGAAAGGGAAGCGTATTTCAGATGCGGATCTTTTTCATGGTTTTGTCATGGAAGATGTGATTGCCTTTCTGTCTTATTTGTATGAAGGGAATAAGCGGGGAGATTTTATCCGCTTCATGAATAAGCCTAATCGCTTTTTGACCAGGTCAGCCATTTTGAGCGAAGTAGTCAAAATAGAACACATAGAACAGTACTACCGTAATAATGCTTCCATGCTTTCTGATATCAGAGCATTTTGGGGGCAATTGCAGATAGCTGCCTCATTAAAGCCATATCTTTCCGTTTCTCTTTTCAGAAAGACGTTAGGATATGATCGATATCTGAGGGAAAAGGCACAAGATGACAGAGAATACCAAAGACTGATGAAACAGGCGGATATAATACAGCACTGTTTTAAGGATTTTTCTCCCGGAAACTCTGTCAGAGAATTTGCAGAAAGAAAGGCGGATCAGGCAGGGGAAGCATCGGCTCTGATGATAGAAGAGAAAGGTGTCAGCGTTCTGACTATGCATGGTGCCAAAGGATTGGAGTTTGACAGGGTTTTTCTGCCCGATGTCAATGAAGGAATTATCCCCGGAAAAGATAGTATTACGCCGGAAGCGCTGGAAGAAGAAAGAAGGCTCCTGTATGTTGCCATTACAAGAGCCAAAAATGAATTAATAATTTATTACACCAAAGAACGCGGCAGAAAACGTTCCAGATTTCTGGAAGGAATTATTCCTTCTCCATAACCTCGTCGAATTCTACATTATCAAGATATTCGTCAAAAGCGTCTGATACAATTTCGTATTCCTCATCATCTTCAATGTATTCTAATTCCGGTTCCTCGTTGGGATCTGTTTCATTTTCGTGGTAACGGTAAAACCATACTTCGCCGTCACAATTTTCTCCGTTTTCATCGAGAGGAAGCAAGACGATATAATTCTGTTCCTTTACGGCAAGTATTGTGACGATTGCACAGGTGACAGAAGTGCCGTCCATAAGATCGAGGGTAACTGTCATTTCTTCGTCGGGATTTTCTGAATAATTCTTGTTCATGGTCTCTCCTTTACAGTGTAATATAGATTCCTATTGCCTGCCTTTATTTTACTATTCTGCCGACAACTATGCAAGGAAAGCTTAATTTTTTTGCACAGCATTCTAAATTTGTGCTATCATATAAAGTGAGCAAACTTTTTTACTACTTTTACTGGAGGGCGCATGAAATCAGATTGGAACATAACATATTTTAAACCGGACAGACAGGGTGTATTTCTTGCAGAAGGCAGTGTGAAATTTGCAGCGTATTTACTTACCGATAAGGAATGCGGCGTTGTTTTATATGATAAAAAGGGATCTGAGCAGCGTATTCCCTTTAAAAATGAAGGAAAACGGGGAACTCTTTATGGTCTTTTGATAGAAGGTGAAGGCATTGAGAACTATACGTATAATTATTATATAGAAAATCAGATTATAACGGATTCCTATGCGTTTGAAGTGCGCGGACTGGAAAGATGGGGGAGCGGAAAAACCAAAAAGCGTCAGACATACGGAACTTTGACGCATCATGCATTTGATTGGCAGGATGATATGCCGCTTATGATACCGCCGGAAAACAGCATTTTGTATGGGCTGAATGTACGTGCGTTTACCATGCATAAAAGTTCCGGTGTCAAAAATAAAGGAACTTTTGAAGGCATCATAGAGAAGATTCCTTATTTAAAGGAATTGGGGATAACGGGAATCGAGTTGATGCCCTGCTATGAATACGATGAATGTATTTTGCAGGAGGATTATTATCATAAATCATTTTCTGAAAAAACTGTTGCGCGTACAGCGGTTCCGGCAATCAGGGAAGCCGTTCCGGCGCCAGCATCCAAAACAGATAAGATGCGTTTGAATTGCTGGGGATTTCAGAATGGATTTTATTTTGCACCCAAGGCAGCTTACAGTGCAGTCAAATCACCGGTCCTCTCATTTAAAGAGCTTGTCCGGGAACTTCACAAAAACGGAATAGAAGTCATGATGCAATTTTATTTTCCCCCGGAAATAAGACAGCTTTATATGCTGGATGTGATAAAATATTGGGTTATGGAATATCACATTGACGGTGTGCGGATCAGCGGATTTCATATTCCATTCAGGCTCCTTGCAGAAGAGCCTATCCTAAAGAACACAAAAATCTGGTGTAATTATCTACCGGGAGAAGATTTATCGGTAATTTCTAATCCGTATTTTAAAAACTTCATTTCGGACAACGGAAATTATCGATATGATATCAGACGGTTCCTCAAAGGTGATGAAGGTTTGCTGAATCAGGCGATTGTTTATCAGCGCCGTAATCCGGCAGAGCATAGCGTCATCAATTATCTGGCAGATTATGACGGCTTTTCGCTGTATGACTGCGTTTCTTATGAAAGAAAACATAACGAAGCAAACGGCGAAGATAATCGCGACGGACTTGACGTGAATGCTACATGGAACTGCGGCGTTGAAGGAGAAACCCGCAGAAAGTCGGTTCTTGATCTGCGACTTAAGCAAATTAAAAATGCATTATCTTTCGTGTTCCTTTCCCAGGGGATTCCTTTTCTTTTCAGCGGTGATGAATTTGCCTCTTCCCGAGGTGGGAATAATAATTGTTATTGTCAAGATAACGAGACTGGGTGGATTAATTGGAAAAGCACTCTCTTTTCAAGAGAAATCCTTGCCTATACCAAATTCCTCATAAGACTTCGAAAAGCGCATTCCATTCTGCATGCAAAGGAAGAACTGCGGGTGATGGATTATAAGGGGCTTGGCTATCCGGACCTTTCTTATCATGGTTCAGAGGCATGGAGACCGGATTTGAGCTACATCGGCAGGATGATTGGTATTGTTTTGAACGGGCGTTATGCATCAGGCGAGGAAGATGCCTCATTTTATATTGCTTATAATATGCATTGGGAGCCTCATAAACTGGCTCTGCCTAAGTTCTCTAACGGTGAAAAATGGATTAAATTATCAGACACCTCCCTTCCCACAGAGACATTTGGGGCGCAAGGCGACGTGCCGGTGGATGAGCATTCCGTTGTCATGGTAAACAGCCGGAGTATTTCGGTCTTTATGACCAGAAAATGTGCATCGCAATCCGGCAAAAAGAAAAAGACAACTGTTAAAAAGAAGGATAGATAACAGAAAATGAAAGCATGGAATCATTTTAAGACCATAACCTATCATAAATATCTTGTGATGAAGGGATGTTTTAAAGTAGGGTTATATAAACAGGGGATTCTCCATGATTTATCAAAATACAGTCCCAGTGAATTCCTTGTAGGTGCAAAATACTACCAGGGCAACAGGAGTCCGAATAATGCGGAACGTGAAGCCATTGGATATTCTTCTGCGTGGCTTCACCACAAGGGAAGGAACAAGCATCACTATGAATATTGGATTGATTACAGTGCCCATGAGATTGCTGGGATTATGGCGCCTGCTCAAATGCCGGTAAAATATGTAATAGAAATGCTGATGGACCGGATTGCAGCGTCAAAGGTCTATAATAAGGAACGGTATACAGATTCTTCACCTTGGGAGTACTATGCAAAAGGGAAGGATAAAGTGCCGCTTCACCCCGAAACGAAAAAGCTTTTGGAAAAACTGCTTCGCATGCTCTCTGAAAAGGGAGAGGATTACACTTTCGCTTATATCAGAAAAAAGCTTCTCCCTAAATCCTGACATCAGGATTTCACCATCTTTATCACTTCTGCATATGATAAAGCATATGAAAAAGGAGTGATAAAAACATGAATTGTCTGATTTGGGTATTATTACTATTGAGCTGCGGAAATAACGGAAGTTGTTTTGACGGCGGATGCGGATGCAGCGGAAGACGCAGCGGAAATGACAACAGAGAACACAACCGTTCAAATGATGGCTGTGGATGTCAGGGTTCAGGCAGCGGACGCAGCAATGAACGCCAGGACGATAACGACTGCGGATGCAGAACAGAATTCCGCTCTGAATCTCGTTTTGAGCAGAGACCTTTTGTATTCAATCAGAACGCAGGCTGCGGATGTGATGAATCACAAAATTAGAAATTATTAAAATTTAATATGTAAAAATAAGAATGTCATGTTATAATAGCCTATGTATGCATGACATTCTTATTTTATGCATACAAATCTGCCGCAAACTGCGGTATGCAGGGAGTAGAAGCATGAAAAATTTATTGAACCAGATTATTAAATTTGGTATTGTGGGGCTGTTTTGTTTCTTTATCGATTTTGGAATTACCACAGGACTTGTCCATTTGCTTGGTGTTCATTACTTGTTTTCCAAGTTTCTTGGTTTTGTTATTTCATCAGTTGTAAATTATCTTTTGAGTATTAAATTTGTATTTACAAAAAAGAAAGAAATGGATCAGAAAAAGGAATTTACGGTTTTCCTGATTCTTTCGGCATTCGGTCTTGCCATTAATGAAATCGTCATGTTCCTGTGCATTGATGTAATCTACAAGAATATCGCTGCTTTGCAGGGGCTTATCACAGATTCTCTTATTGTATCTATCGGCGCCATCGTTGCCACCGGTGTTGTCATGGTTTACAATTTTATTTCAAGAAAGCTGTTTCTGGAAAGAAAATAAGGCATGGACGCAAAGCGTTTTGAAGAGATCAAAAATAGCGTTATCAGCACAGAAAGAGCACGATGTGGCATAGGAACTTTGCAGGAAAAGACCATTCATGCCATAATGAAGGATTTTTATGCTCCGGATAAGGACATGCAGGAAATACGGATAGGCGGATTTGTGGCGGATATTTATACGGGCAGGGAAATCATTGAGATTCAGACTTCAAATTTCGACAAACTAAAGAATAAACTGGATTCCTTTTTGCCAGAGCATCCGGTGACTCTTGTGTATCCGATTCCGCAGATAAAATATTTAATCTGGATTGATGAGGAAACAGGGGAATGCTCCAAACCAAGAAAAAGTAATGTAAAGGGCTCTGTTTACAGAGCTTTTTATGAGTTGTACAAAATAAAACCGTATCTTTCGAATGAAAATCTCCGCCTGTGTTTTCCTCTTCTGGAACTGGAAGAATACAGGCTCCTTAACGGTTGGAGCAGAGACCGGAAGAAAGGGTCCCGGCGCTTTGACAGAATTCCAAGGACACTTCTCGGAGAGGTGAGACTTAATAGTGTGGAAGATTATGTAAAGCTTATTCCGACAGGACTTTTGGAACCATTTACCGTACAGGAATTTGGAAAAGCAGTGGGAGAACGGAAAGAAACTGCTGCGAAAGTTCTGCACATTTTATATTATCTTCATGTGATTGAACGATGTGAGAACAGAGGAAAAGCGTATACTTATCGTATAGCGGAAAGAGGTTGATTGTTTATATGAAAATTACCGAAAAATATACAGGTCCGCAGGAAACGACCCGCCAGATTACATATATGGAAAAAGCGGCAACTTACGTGGAAGAATTGTCCCGTAAGCTGGGACGCAGTCCCTCCTGTTGTGTGACTACCTTCGGGTGTCAGATGAATGCAAGAGATTCCGAAAAGCTTGCAGGAATCCTTGAAAAGGTGGGGTACCAACTGACAGAGGATGAAAATGCTGATTTCGTCATTTATAACACTTGTACCGTCAGGGATAATGCCAATCAGAGAGTCTATGGGCGCCTTGGGCATTTGAACAGTCTGAAAAAGAAAAATCCCCACATGAAGATCGCTCTGTGCGGGTGTATGATGCAGGAGCCTTCTGTGATAGAAAAAATCCGTCAAAGTTATCGCTTTGTAGATTTGATTTTCGGCACCCACAATATTTACAAGTTTGCCGAATTACTGGTAAATATGTTTGAGGCTGATAGCATGGTAGTGGATATCTGGGAGGATACTGATCAGATCGTGGAAGATCTTCCTGTCGAGCGTAAATATCCTTTTAAATCAGGCATCAACATTATGTTTGGCTGCAACAATTTCTGCAGTTATTGTATCGTCCCTTATGTAAGAGGACGGGAGAGAAGCCGTAATCCAGAGGATATTCTTCACGAAATAGAATCGCTGGTAGCCGACGGCGTGGTGGAAGTCATGCTTCTTGGTCAAAATGTCAATTCCTATGGAAAGAATCTGGCACATCCCATGACATTCGCCCAGCTTCTTAAGGAAGTGGAGAAAATCGAGGGCCTTAGGCGGATTCGATTTATGACCTCTCATCCAAAAGATCTGTCGGATGAGTTGATTCAGGTGATGAAGGAATCTAAAAAAATATGCAGACATCTTCATCTGCCTCTGCAGTCAGGTTCCACCAGAATCTTAAATGCCATGAACAGGCGCTATACCAAGGAACAATATCTGGCGCTCGCTGAAAAAATCAGAAGAGAAATACCGGACATTGCAATCACCACCGATATTATTGTGGGATTCCCGGGCGAAGAGCCTTGCGATGTGGATGAGACCATAGACGTAATCAAAAAAGTACAGTATGACAACGCATTTACCTTTATTTATTCCAAACGGACGGGAACGCCTGCGGCAGCAATGGAAAATCAGGTACCTGAGGCAGTTGTGAAGGAAGGATTTGACAGACTGTTAAAAGTGGTTCAGGATACGGCGAGAGAAAGGGTGAGCCGGCTTGAAGGACAGGTATTGGATGCGCTTGTAGAGGAAATCAATGAACAGGATGAAAGTCTTATGACAGGCCGATTGTCCAACAATACAATCGTGCATTTCAAGGGGGACAAGAGTCTGATTGGACAGATTGTGCCGGTTTATTTAAAGGAATGCCATGGCTTTTATTACCTGGGGGAAATATGGAGGTAAAAATGGCAGAGCTTACACCAATGATGAAGCAGTATCTGGAAACCAAAAAGGAGTATCCGGACTGTATCCTCTTTTACAGGTTAGGCGATTTCTATGAAATGTTCTTTGAAGATGCGCTCACTGCATCCAAGGAGTTGGAAATCACCCTTACCGGCAAAAACTGCGGACTTGAGGAAAGGGCGCCTATGTGCGGCATTCCCTACCACGCCGTGGAAGGATATTTGAATAAACTGGTCTCAAAGGGATATAAGGTAGCAATCTGCGAACAGATGGAAGACCCTAAACTGGCCAAAGGACTTGTAAAGAGAGATGTGACAAGAATCGTTACACCGGGCACGAACCTGAATGTACAGGGCATCGATGAAGGACGCAATAATTTCATTATGAGTATTGCGTATTTTCAAGGGAAAATCGGTATTTCCATTGCCGATGTTACCACCGGCGACTATTATCTGACAGAGGCAGATGACAATAAGAAGCTCTTAGATGAGGTCAACAAATATGGTCCAAGTGAGATTATATGTAATGACGCTTTTCTTGTGAGTGGTATTGATATAGAAGACTTAAAAGGAAGGCTGCATATTGCAGTATACCCCCTTGAACCTCATTTTTTTGATGAAGACAGATGCAGGAAAAGCCTTCTTAAACATTTTCACGTAACCACGCTGCTGGGGATGGGGATTGAAGATTTTCCTTCCGGGTTGATTGCCGCAGGAAGTCTGATGCTGTATCTGACCGATACGCAAAAAACATCGCTTGCTCATTTTACTCATTTATATCCTTACCTCACCAGCCGGTATATGCTTCTCGACAGTTCCACAAGAAGGAATCTGGAACTTACTGAGACTTTAAGGGAAAAGCAGAAAAGAGGTTCTCTTTTATGGGTGCTGGATAAGACTAGAACGGCAATGGGAGCGAGAAGTCTTAGGCAGTATTTGGAACAGCCGTTAATTGACAAGGCACAGATTGAAAAACGGTTGGATGGTGTGGAAGCATTGTTTAAGGCAACCATGACCAGAGATGAGATCAGAGAGTATTTAAACCCCATCTATGATCTTGAAAGACTCCTTGGCAGGGTCAGCTATAAAACGGCAAATCCCAGGGATCTGATTGCCTTTCGGAATTCCCTGCAGATGATTCCCCATATCAAAACGCTTTTGGGAGAATTTGAAGAAGAATTGCTGGTTCAACTTAGGGACGAAATGGACGATCTTTCTGATATCTGTACGCTCATTGAGAATGCCATTGAGGACGAACCGCCTATAGCCATCAAGGAAGGCGGTATTATCAGGACAGGTTTTGATGAAACCATTGATAACCTGAGAAATGCCAAGACAGAAGGAAAAGACTGGCTGGCAAAGCTGGAAGAAGACGACAGGGAGCGGACGGGTATCAAGAACTTAAAGATCCGCTATAATAAAGTGTTCGGCTATTATTATGAAGTGACTAATTCTTATAAAAATCTGGTTCCTGATGACTATATCCGAAAACAGACTCTTGCCAACGCGGAGCGTTATACGAATGCGCGTTTAAAAGAATTAGAAGATACAATATTGAATGCGGAAGATAAGCTTTTTACGTTGGAATATGATCTGTTCTGTCAGATAAGAGATGCCATTGCCGGGGAAATGGAACGCATTCAGAAAACGGCAAAGGCTGTTGCAAAATTGGATGTGCTTGCCTCTCTTGCAATTGTTGCCGAGAGAAATCATTTTATCCGTCCCCAGATAAATGAAAAGGGTACGATCGATATCAAGGCTGGTCGGCATCCGGTGGTAGAGCAGATGCTTTTGGATGATATGTTCATATCCAACGATACCTATTTGGACAATCAGAAATACTGTGTATCGATTATCACAGGTCCAAACATGGCTGGTAAGTCGACCTATATGCGTCAGGTGGCACTGATCGTCCTGATGGCACAGATTGGATCCTTTGTTCCAGCATCCAGCGCCAACATCGGTCTTGTAGACCGCATCTTTACCCGGGTAGGTGCATCGGACGACCTTGCCAGCGGGCAGAGTACTTTCATGGTAGAAATGAACGAGGTTGCCAATATTTTGAGAAACGCCACCTCTGACAGCCTGCTTATTTTAGACGAAATTGGACGGGGAACATCCACTTTTGACGGCCTCGGCATCGCTTGGGCGGTAATTGAGCATATCAGCAATAGAAAGCTTCTGGGGGCAAAAACCTTGTTCGCTACCCATTACCATGAGTTGACGGAGTTAGAGGGCAAGATGAACAATGTAAATAATTACTGTATCGCCGTCAAGGAAAAGGGAGATGATATCCTCTTCCTGCGCAAGATTATCAAGGGCGGCGCAGATAAAAGCTATGGCATTCAGGTCGCCAGACTTGCAGGCGTGCCGGAGATGGTCACGGACAGGGCAAAAGAAATCGTGGCTCAGCTATGCGACAATGATATTCTCGAAAAGGTGCAGCAGATAGCGGTAGAGCAGAAAGAAGGAAAGCATAAGGCTGTAAAATATGATGAAGTGGATTTGAGCCAGATGTCGCTGTTTGATACCGTGACGGACGAGGATGTGGTAAATGAGTTAAAGGAAATTGATGTTTCTAATCTTACACCATTAGATGCCTTGAACACGCTGTACAGACTTCAGAACAAGCTGAAGAACAGATGGTAATGTTTCGCCGCTTCCTGCGGCAGAATGAGAGGAACTATGCCGGTTATTCATTTATTAAACCAGAACACGATAGATAAGATTGCTGCCGGAGAGGTGGTAGAACGCCCCTTAAGTGTCGTAAAAGAACTCACTGAAAATGCCATTGATGCAGGCGCATCTTCCATCACGGTAGAAATCAAGGATGGGGGAATCTCCCTGATCAGAGTGACCGATAATGGATGCGGTATTGAAAAAGAGCAGATCAAAAAGGCTTTTCTTCGGCATGCCACCAGTAAAATTACCTCCATTGATGATCTTGACTATGTGAAAAGCCTTGGATTCCGGGGAGAGGCACTATCCAGTATTGCGGCAGTGGCACAGGTAGAAGTCATCACCAAAATAAAGGACGACCTTACCGGAGTCCGGTATCAGATTGCGGGGGGATGCGAGGAGGACCTCGAAGAGGTGGGTGCCCCGGACGGCACTACCTTTCTGGTACACAATCTCTTTTTTAATACACCGGTCAGGAAAAAATTTTTAAAGCAGCCCCAGACAGAGGGCGGGTATGTATCAGATATGATGGAACATCTTGCGTTGTCTCATCCTGATATTGCAATCAAGTTCATTCAAAATGGTCAAGTAAAGTTCCACACATCAGGCAACGGCAATTTAAAGGAGGTCATTTATCGTATTTACGGCAAGGATATTACGGATGCGCTGATTCCCTTTACGTTGCAGGGGGAGAGAGTATCCATCAGCGGATTTTTAGGAAAACCGCAGCTGAATCGTTCCAACAGGAATTTTGAGACTTATTTTGTAAACGGTCGTTTTGTTAAAAATGACATCATTACGAAAGCGGCGGAGGAGGGATACAGGGCATACCTGATGCAGCATAAATTTCCCTTTTTTGTGCTTCACTTTACCATGGAACCGGATACCATCGATGTCAATGTGCATCCTGCCAAGATGGAAATCCGCCTGATTCACGGAAGCGAACTTTATGATCAGATTTCTAAAGCAATTCAGAAGCAACTTCATGAAATTGAACTGATTCCTGATGTGAAGTTTTCAGAGACTCCAAGACAGCAGCTTCCCCTTCCTAAAACACCCGAACCTTTTGAGGTCAGGCGGACTGCCATGCTGATGGAAGAAGAAAATGAATATCATACCGTTGCTGCAGTTAAAGAATTGCCCAAAGAACCTAAGATAGGGGATTTCCTGCAAAAAATAGGGCAAAATAAGGTTATAGGCAATGAAAATGTAGGAAAAAACGTTAGTGATGAAGGAATTCATGCAAATGTCATCAAGGCAAAAGAGCATATTTTAGTCGAAAGACCGACGCAACTGGATCTTTTTGAAGATAAATTCCTGACCAGAGAGGCAAAAGAAGACTATCGGATTTTGGGACAGATTTTTGACACTTACTGGCTGGTTGCATTTAAGGACAAACTGTTCATCATCGATCAGCATGCGGCCCATGAGAAGGTAAAATTTGAACGCCTTGTAAAAGAGCTTGAAGCTAAGCAGATTTCCTCACAGATGTTGAATCCGCCTGTTATTCTGACGCTTTCAGGCAGGGAGGAGACACTGATCAAAGAATATCGTTCTTATTTTGAGGACTTAGGGTTTGAGATGGAAGAGTTCGGCGGCAATTCCATGGCGCTTAGAAGTATGCCTGTCGATTTATACGGCTGCAATGAAAAAGAACTATTTACCGATATTCTGGATGAACTTGCAGAAAACGAGGCGAAAGGAAAACCGGAAGTGATTTTGCACAAGCTGGCATCCATGGCGTGCAAATCTGCAGTAAAGGGAAATAATAGGCTGGACATAAAAGAAATGGAAACACTTCTTGATGAACTGTTTACGCTGGACAACCCTTATCACTGTCCTCATGGACGCCCAACCATCATATCCATGAGTAAATATGAGATTGAAAAGAAATTTAAACGTATTGTCTAAAGGATATAAGGAGTGAAATGAGTCAGAAAAATAAGCTGATGGTTCTTACCGGTCCCACTGCTGTGGGCAAAACTGCATTATCCATTCAGCTGGCAAAGCGAATAGGAGGAGAAATCGTTTCAGCTGATTCCATGCAGGTTTATAAATATATGAACATTGGATCCGCCAAAATAACAAAAGAAGAGATGGCGGGGGTTCCCCATCACCTGATTGATGTGCTTAATCCGGATGAAGAATTTCACGTATTTCGTTTTCAGGAAATGGCAAAGGAAGCAATAAAAGGTATTTATGAGCGCGGACATCTGCCGATTCTTGTAGGGGGAACAGGATTTTACATTCAGGCGCTAGTGTATGATATTGCTTTTGGAGAAGAGGAAGAACATTCCGCCATCAGGGAGAGACTGGAAAATACTGCAAGGGAAAAGGGCAGTGCTTATCTCTATGAATACTTAAATAAAGTTGACCCGGATTCGGCGAAAATAATACATCCCAACAATCAAAAACGCATAGTCAGGGCTTTGGAGTTTTATGAGTTGAACGGCACCACTATTTCCGAGCATAATAAGCGGGAGAGGCTAAAAGAGTCTCCCTATGATTTCTGTTATTTTGTTCTGAATGATGACAGAGAACTGATTTACCAGAAAATCGATCAGCGGGTGGATGAGATGCTGGTGAAAGGATTAGTAGAGGAAGTCAGCGCTTTAAAAGCAATGGGCTTTCAAAAAGATATGGTATCCATGCAGGGACTTGGATACAAAGAAATCCTTTCTTATCTGGCCGGAGAGTGCACACTGGATGAGGCAGTCTACCTGATTAAACGGGACACCCGGCATTTTGCTAAAAGGCAGCTGACTTGGTTTAAGCGGGAGCGGAATGTAATATGGATCGATAAGAAGGCATTTGAATACGACAATAATAAAATCTTAAATTTTATGGTGGAAAAATTTGATAAACTGTAACGGATATTGAAAGGGTAAATATGAATCATTCAGATATAGAAAACATGTACCGGGATATGGGCATCAGCCCGGAGGTCGCTTCATACAGCGAAGAAATATGGAATTCCTTAAAGGATAGATGGGAAAAGATTGATGCACTTTCGGAATACAATCAGTTGAAAGTCGTTAAAGCCATGCAGAAAAACCATGTCAGCGAAGCCTGTCTGCTTGGTACTACAGGCTATGGGTATAATGATCTTGGAAGGGAAACACTGGAGAAAGTCTATGCGGATATCTTTCATACACAGGATGCCCTAGTGCGTCCTCAGATCACCTGCGGAACTCACGCTCTTGCCCTTGCTCTTATGAGCAATTTAAGACCGGGAGACGAACTTCTGTCCCCTGTCGGAAAACCTTATGATACGCTGGAGGAAGTCATCGGCATCCGTCCGTCAAAAGGATCCTTAAAAGAATACGGCATCAGCTACAGGCAGGTTGATCTTCTCCCTGACGGAAGCTTTGATTTTGACGGCATACGCCGGGCAATCAATGAAAAAACTAAATTAGTGAGCATACAGCGTTCCAAAGGCTATCAGACAAGACCAACCTTATCGGTAGCGCGTATTGGAGAACTGATTTCTTTCATAAAGGAAATCAAACCAGATATAATCTGCATGGTGGACAACTGTTACGGGGAGTTTACTGAAACAAAGGAACCCTCTGATGTGGGAGCAGATCTGGTGGTGGGCTCATTGATTAAAAATCCCGGAGGTGGTCTTGCACCGATAGGCGGCTATCTTGCAGGGAAAAAAGAATGCATTGAAAATGCTGCTTACCGGCTCACTTCGCCAGGACTAGGCAAGGAAGTGGGAGCGTCCCTGCAGGCACTGCCATCCTTTTATCAGGGGTTGTTCCTGGCACCTTCAGTAACGGCAAATGCCCTGAAATCCGCCATATTTGCCGCAAATCTGTATGAACGTCTGGGATTTGAAGTGGTACCGGACGGCAGAGAATCCAGACACGATATTATTCAGGCGATTACCTTTGGAAGTCCTGAGGGAGTGATCGCATTTTGCCAGGGAATCCAGCAGGCGGCGCCGGTAGACGGACATGTCACGCCAGAGCCTTGGGATATGCCGGGGTATGACAGCCCCGTGATCATGGCGGCAGGCGCTTTTGTATCAGGTTCTTCCATAGAACTCAGCGCAGACGGTCCCATAAAACCGCCTTATGCCGTATATTTTCAGGGAGGACTGACTTGGCAGCACGGAAAGCTTGGAATTATGAATACCTTACAAAAATTAGTGGAAAAAGAAATTATTATGAAGGATTTTGACAAACGAAACTTATAAAAAATCCATGAAATTAGTATACATAAATTTCCAACTGTGTTAATATAAATGATGGCTATGGGTTAAACTCATGCTATACAAAAGATGTTCCGGAGGTACAGAATGCGTAAAAATAACTGGGCTTGCTTTCTGCTCATTTTAGCCGGTATTGTGATAGGAGGCTTTATTGGGAATCTGTTTCCCAGTACATGGCTGAATTACGGGCAGACATTCGGGCTTTCAGCGCCAATCATTTTTGATATAGGAATCATGTGTATCACGTTTGGCCTGACGATTAAAATCACAGTTGCCAGCATCATCGGCATTGTGATTGCACTGTTTATATATCGGTTTATCTAGCTGCTTTTTCCTTTTGGGTTTATATTGAGAGAAGAGACCGGAAAGGAACTATCATGAAGACAGCTGTGCAAAGCGGGGAACTTCCCTACGAAAAATTTTTAAACCACGGACCGGAATCCTTAACCGAAACTGAACTTCTTGCTATCATTTTAAGAACCGGAACACGAAATTGCTCCGCTCTTGAGGTGGCAAAAAAGGTTCTTGCCCTTGCAGGAGGGAAGGACTTCAAACTAAATTCCCTGCACCATTTATCTTTAGCAGAACTTATGGAAATTCCCGGAATCGGGGAGGTAAAGGCCGTTAAGGTTAAATGTCTTGCCGAATTGGCTGTAAGGATGGCCAGCGAAAAGGCATCCGCCTCTCTTAAATTTGCTTCTCCCCAAACGGTGGCTGATTATTATATGGAAAAGATGCGCCATCAGGAGATGGAAATGATTCTGTTGCTTTTGCTGGACAATAAGCTTCGCTTGATTGAAGAATATACATTGTCACAAGGAACCGTAAGGGCTTCACTCTTGTCCAGCCGGGAAGTATTTATTAAGGCGCTTAAAAGCCGGGCCTGTCATTTGATGCTTTTGCACAATCATCCCAGCGGAGATCCTGCCCCCAGTAAGCAGGATATCGTGATTACACAAAAGATAAAAGAAGCAGGAGAACTGATGGACATACCGCTTATAGACCATATTATTTTAGGGGATGGGTGTTACGTCAGTTTGAAAGAAAAAGACTTATTATAGAAAGGGGTATTAAACTTTGTCAAACAATGCATTTGGTATTGATTTAGGAACCAGCAACATAAAAATTTACAGTCGTTCAGATGATACGATTCTTGTTGAAAAGAATATGATTGCCATCGAAAATAAGAATACCTTATTTGCTTACGGTGATTCAGCATTTGAAATGTATGAAAAGGCGCCTGGAAATATTCGCATTTCTTATCCGCTTTCCAACGGTGTCATTGCAGATATTAAAAATATGGAACTTCTGATCAAATACTTTATCAATGATCTGACCAGAAGCAACATAAAGCAGGGCGATTACTATATTGCTGTTCCGACTGATGTCACAGAAGTGGAAAAAAGAGCTTTTTATGATCTGGTACGAGATGCCGGGGTAAAGGCAAGAAGGATACTGGTAGTTGAAAAAGCGGTGGCAGACGGATTAGGTCTTGATATTGATGTGAAAAATTCCCAAGGTGTCCTGATTGTCAACGTAGGCTTTGATACCACTGAGATTTCCATTCTTTCTCTTGGAGGCATTGTATTAAGCCGTCTTATAAAGGTTGGCGGACAGAAATTTGATGATGCAATACGTTCTGCCGTGAGACGTGAATTCAGTCTTATCATTGGAGGAAAAACAGCTGAAAATGTAAAAATGAATTTAAGGGATCTTGAAAAAGAAGGAAAAGGTGCCGTAGTATACGGAAGAGATATCGTTACAGGTCTTCCGGTTGAGAGAGAACTGCCCACCAAACTGATTGATGAATCTCTGATAGAGCATTTTCATACAATTATCGATAATATTAAGGTTATCCTCGAGCGGACGCCGCCGGAACTTGCGGCAGATATTTACCGCCATGGTATTTATTTAACCGGAGGCGCCTCACAGGTAAATCATTTTTCTGAACTGGTTCAGAAGGGAACCGGACTTAAGGTAAATGTAGCCGAAAATCCTGTAACCAGTGTGGCGCTGGGACTTGCTAAGATTATTAAGGATGATAATTACAAATCGGTTGCCTACGCAATTGAAGGAATGAGCAAATGAGTCCAATTATAAAGAAAAAAGGAGAGAAGTTTACATTGCCCGGTAAATATCTCCTTTTTATTTTAACATTGTTATGCACGGGTCTAATTGTAATCACTTTTAACACCAATTTTTTGAGTGCACCTATCAGTGCGGTAGGAGGTTCTTTTATTGCGCCTTTGCAGGATGGAATCAGCAAAGCGGGAAGCTGGCTGTCCACCCGTTCGGAGGAATTAGTGCAGATCCGCTCTCTGATCAAGGAAAATGAAGACCTAAAGGCGCAGATTGACGAACTGACCATGGAAAATATCCGCCTTCAGCAGGACCGGTACGAGCTTACAAATTTGAGGGAACTGTATGATCTTGATGAACAATATGATGAATACGAAAAGATCGGCGCCCGCATTATTGCAAAGGATTCAGGAAATTGGTTTCATTCCTTTGTGATCAATAAAGGTTCCAATGACGGTCTTATAATCGATATGAATGTCATGGCAGGAAGCGGTCTGGTAGGACGTATTGTGGATGTGGGACCTAATTGGGCAAAGGTCATGTCCATCATTGATGATAATTCCAATACCAGCGGAATGGTGCTCTCCACTTCAGATAATCTGATGGTGCGCGGAGACTTGGAACTTTATGCGGATGGACTGATCAGTTTTGAAAAACTGACCGACAGCGCAGACCGGGTGGTGGAAGGGGATAAAATCGTCACCTCCAACATCAGTGATAAATATCTGCCGGGCATTTTGATTGGATATATTTCCAGCATCAATGTGGATTCAAATAATCTGACAAAGTCTGGGCTGATTACCCCGGCAGTTGATTTTGAACATTTGGAAGAGGTGCTGGTCATCACACAAATGAAGCAGACAGCTGAAAATTCCATGGGAGATTCTTAAGTGAAACGATTTATAGTATCTGCATTATTGATTATCATATGTTTTCTGTTCCAGACAACCGTTTTTAAAGGTCTTAATTTTGGCGGCATTGTTCCAAACCTTTTAATTATTCTCGCAGCCTCCTTTGGCTTTATGCGGGGCGAGCGGACGGGACTGATTATTGGATTTTTCTGCGGTTTTCTTGCAGACATCTTTTTTGGAAACGTATTGGGCTTAAATGCTATGATCTACATGTATATTGGATATGCGAATGGAAAATTCAACCGGATTTTTTTCCCGGAAGATATCAAGCTTCCTCTCTGCCTGATCCTTGTCAGTGATTTAGCCTATGGTTTTTTATATTATATTACCTTGTTCCTGATGCGGGGGCGGTTTCATATTGGTTACTATTTTTTAAATGTTATTTTGCCGGAAATGGTTTACACCATATTAATCACGTTGCTTTTATATCCTCTTATTTTATGGCTCAATAAGAAATTGGAGGATTCTGAAAAAAGGAGTGCACGAAAGTTTGTTTGAAAATTTTAAGGAAAATTTTTTTAATATGATAACCTCCCGGGTATTTGTACTGATTCTGGTGCTTGCCGGCATTAGCGGAATCATGATCAACAGAATTTTTGATCTGCAGATTGTACATGGTGAAGAATATCTGGACTCCTTTCAGATGAAGATTATGAGAGAGCAGACCATCAAGGGAAGCCGGGGATGCATTTACGATAGAAACGGCAATCTTCTTGCATATAATGAACTTGCACATTCCGTTATGATTGAAGATGTCTATGAAAGCGGGAAATTAAAAAATTACCGTCTTAACAATACGATTTATAAGTTGATATGCATCATTGAAAAAAATGGAGATTCTGTTGTAAGTGATTTTAAGATCATTCTGGATAAAAATGGTCGTTTTTCCTATACCGTTGAGGGCACACAGCTCTACCGATTCCTTGCGGATGTGTACGGTCGTCTTACCATTGATGATCTGGAGGAAAAGGAGCGTACAGCTACCGCTCAGGAGGTGGTTGACTATTTATGCGGATGGGACAGGTTTCGAATCGGCAACTATACGGAGGATGACAGCAAGAATACATTTATCCCCGGAAATGGGTATACGAAAGAAGAAATGTTAAAGATTCTTACCATCCGTTATGATATGAACAACAACAGCTACCAGAAATTCATTCCCACCACTGTGGCTACAGATGTTAGTGAAGAGACGGTTGCGGTGGTTATGGAAAACAATGCAGAACTAGAAGGGGTTTCCATTGTGGAAGATACCATTCGCAAATACGTAGACAGTATTTATTTTTCTCATATTCTGGGATATACAGGAAAAATATCCCAGGATGAGCTTACTTCACTTCAGAATGAAAATGGGGAGAATTCCTATGATTTGAATGATACTGTGGGTAAACTGGGAATTGAAAAATCAATGGAGAGTAAATTGCAAGGAATCAAAGGGAGCAGGACGATTTTTGTCAATAGCGTGGGAAAGGTGACGGACATCACTGACTATGTGGAACCTATTGCCGGCAATGATGTCTATCTTACGATTGATAAGGATCTGCAGATTGCAGCCTACAAGATTCTGGAGGAGAAGCTTGCCAGTATCCTTTATACTAATATCATAAATGCAAAAGAGTTCAATGCTTCCGATGTGAGCAGCAGTAATATCAAGATTCCGATTTATGATGTATATTATGCATTAATCAATAATAATGTCATTGATATCGATCATTTCACCGGAAGGGATGCCGGAGAGAATGAAAAAGCGGTTTATGCTTCTTACGTTGAAAGAAAAGCCGCCGTTTTCGGTGATCTGCGTATGGAATTGACACAGACGCGGACTGCTTATGAACATCTTGATATGGAATATCAGGTTTATGAGAGTTATATTGCAGAAATGCTCTATAATAATGGAATTATTGTAAGAGGTCGCGTAGATACATCAGATGCGACTTATGTTGCATGGACAACGGACGAAGTCATCAGCCTGAATGAATTTCTGAATTATTGTATTGCTATGAACTGGATCGATGTTACAAAACTTGACTTAAGAAGTCAATATTCTGATTCAGAAGAAATATATGCGCGTATAGTCGATTATATTTTTGAACAACTGGATGAAGATATTGACTTTACCAAAAAGGTCTATCGGTTCATGATTAAGAAAGATGTCATCTCGGGAACACAGATATGCAAAATTCTGTTGGAACAGGAATTAGTTGAACTCTCTGATGAAGAACAGGAACAGTTCGACAGAGGTTCTATCTCTGCATACACGTTTATGATGAACCGCATTCAGAATCTGGATATCACGCCGGCGCAGCTTGCTCTGGATCCTTATTCGGCATCCATGGTCATCACGGACGTCAATACAGGAGATGTTCTTGCGCTTGTTTCTTACCCGGGATATGATAATAACAAAATGGCCAACGGGGTAAATGCTGAATATTTTTCACAGCTTTTAAATGATCAGTCAAAACCGCTCATAAATTATGCGACCACGCAGATGACAGCCCCTGGCTCAACTTTTAAAATGGTATCCTCCACTGCAGGTCTTATGGAGGAAATCGTAAACCCGTACACAACCTTTTCCTGTACTGGAATCTTTGACAAGATCAGCCCGCCTCCTACCTGCTGGATTTATCCAAGAGGCCGTCATGGGGCACTGAATATTACAGGCGCTATCAGAAACTCATGTAATGCATATTTCTATGAATTGGGGTATCGGTTGGGAACGGTAGGTGATACGTATTCTCCTGATCTGGGACTTCAAAAACTTGAGAAATATGCAGATATGTATGGACTTACGGAAACCTCCGGCATTGAAATTGAGGAATCTTCTCCGAAGGTATCTACGGAAGATGCCGTACGTTCCGCTATTGGACAAGGAAATAACAGCTATTCCACCGCAGGTCTTGCAAGGTATGTAACTGCAGTCGCGAACAGCGGCACCTGTTATAATTTGACATTGGTGGACAAGATTACTGATCACAGCGGCATTTTGCTTGATGACCGAAGCGCTGAAGTCAGAAATACGATTGATATGGAACCTGCTTACTGGAATGCCATCCATCAAGGTATGCGTCAGGTAATCGAAGATAAGTCTTATTACAAAGATCTTGCAATCAACGTAGCAGGTAAGACCGGTACGGCAGAGGAAAACAAAAGCCGTGCAAATCATGCCTTGTTTGTATGTTATGCGCCTTATGAGGATCCCGAAATTGCTATAGCTACCAGAATTGCGTATGGCTACACTTCAAGTTATGCCGCACAGACGACCAAGGATGTCCTTAAATATTATTTTGAACTGGAAGAGGAAGAACAGCTTATTACAGGAACTGCATCACATATGAGCGGCAGCACAGCCGTTACCGATTAATATAAAGCTAAAGGAGAATGCTATTTTGAAAAATTCAGTCATTATCAAAAGCTTTCAAAGCGGAATCGTCCTACATCTGGATCCTAATATTTCTTTTGATGAACTGCTTATCGATGTGGAAGATAAATTCAGGGAGTCCAGCAGCTTTTTTAAAGATGCGAAAATGGCTCTTTCCATTAAGGGGCGGAATCTTAACGAGCAGGAAGAAAAGCAGATTCTGGATGCTATATCTGCCAACTCCAATCTTCGCATCATCTGTCTGGTCGGTGAAGACGAAACAACCAATCAAAACTTTATCAAAGCCCTGCAGAAGGCAGACTTTTCAGAAGGCTCCGGGGCGGGAAGCGAAGGTCAGTTCTACCGTGGAACATTAAAAAATGGTCAGATTCTTGAAACGGAATCGAGCATTGTAATCCTTGGAGACGTATATCCTGGTTCAGCAATTATATCCGCAAGAGACATCATTGTTTTAGGCGGTTTATATGGTGAAGCCTATGCAGGCGGGAATGGCAGCAAAGAGCATTATGTTGCAGCGCTTGAAATGTCACCGGAAAGATTAAAAATCGGTGATTTCAAATATAAAGCCAAAGAAAAAACATCCAGATGGTCTATCAAACCTAAGATACAACCGAAAATCGCATACATTAAAGATAAAAAAGTCATAATTGATTCTCTCACAAAAGAATTACTGAGTGAATTGCCCGTTTAAGTCAGGATTTTCTCAGGGGACGATTAATTCATTATATGGAATAGCCGCTAAGCGGTGAAACGGAGGTAAGTATGAGTGAAGTAATTGTCGTCACATCAGGGAAAGGCGGTGTGGGAAAGACCACCACATCCGCAAACGTAGGGACAGGTCTTGCTGCGATGGGAAAACGCGTTGTGCTAATCGATACCGATATCGGACTTCGCAATCTTGACGTAGTTATGGGATTGGAGAACAGAATCGTTTACAATCTTGTTGATGTAGTTGAGGGAAAGTGCAGAGTAAAGCAGGCGCTGATTAAGGACAAGCGTCATCCCAGCCTTTATCTTATGCCTTCTGCCCAGACCAAAGATAAAACAGCGGTAAATCCCGAGCAGATGGTAAAGATGATCAATCAGCTGAGGGAGCAGTTCGACTATATCATCTTGGATTGTCCTGCCGGAATAGAACAGGGATTTAAAAATGCCATAGCCGGCGCCGACAGGGCATTGGTGGTAACCACTCCTGAGGTATCTGCAATACGGGATGCCGACCGCATCATAGGTCTTCTTGAAGCAAATGATTTTACCAAAATCGATCTGATCATCAACCGGCTTAAAATTGACATGGTAAAGAGGGGAGATATGATGAGCGCCGCAGATGTAGTGGACATTCTGGCAATCGGTCTGATCGGCATCGTCCCTGATGATGAAAATGTAGTCATTGCAACCAATCAGGGTGAGCCTCTTGTTGGAAACAGTACACTGGCAGGAAAAGCATATCAGAACATATGTTACAGAGTAACCGGAAAAGAAATTCCGTTTTTAGAATTTGAAAAAGGTGTTTCTTTCTGGACCAAAGTGTCAGGTATTTTCCATAAAAATTAGGAGGTGGGCTATATGGGAATCAGAAATTTTTTTAACAGAAGAAAATCCAGAGAAATAGCAAAAGACCGTTTAAAGATACTGCTCATTTCGGACAGAGTCAACTGCTCGCCGGAAATGATGGAAATGATCAAAACAGACATTGCCAAAGTGATTTCAAAATACATGAAAATCGATACACAGAGTATGGAAATTCAAATCAGCAAAACAGACAGCAAAGGCAGGGATAAAACACCCACTTTATATGCTAATATTCCTATTCTGGATTTACATAAGAATGTCAACTGATAAGTTGTACTTTATGAAAGGTAAATGGAAATGCTCAGACAGTATAAAATACGTTACTATGATTTTAAACTTGTAGTGCTCGTAATCGCACTGGCAGTCATCGGAATTGTTGCAGTAGGCAGTGCCGAGCCGGCGCTTCAGAACAGACAGATCGCAGGTTTTGCCTTCGGTCTGTTCCTGATGCTGGTTATTTCTTTGTTTGATTATTCGGCGCTTCTGAATCTTTACTGGCTTATGTATCTTTTCAACCTGCTTCTCCTGATACTGGTCATTGTCATGGGGGATGATGCTAACGGCTCCCAACGATGGCTGGAGATTGCAGGGATACGATTTCAGCCGTCGGAAGTTGCAAAGATACTGATTATTCTGTTTTTTGCACAATTTATTTATAAACATAAGGATCAGCTCAACACCTTCAAATACATTTCACTGTGCGTGATTTTATTTGCTGTTCCGGCGCTTTTAGTCGGTTATCAGCCTGACTTATCAACCACCATCGTAATCTGTCTGATTTTCTGTGTTATCATGTTTATGGGGGGATTAAGCTGGAAGGTAATCGGCGGCATTCTGGCAGTTGCAATTCCTGTTTTTATGATCTTTATGTATCTGATTCTGCAGCCGGATCAGAAGATTATCCCTGAAAAGCATATGTATCAGCTCAACAGGATCATTTCTTTCTTTAACAAAGAAGAATTTGCCAATTCGCTGGGATATCAGCAGGAGTACTCTGTCATGGCAATCGGTTCCGGTCAGCTTACCGGAAAAGGATATAAGAATAATGAAATCAGTTCCGTAAAAAATGCGGATTTTATCGCTGAACAGCAGACGGACTTCATATTTGCGGTAATCGGGGAAGAATTTGGTTTTATAGGCGCCTGTGCGGTCATTGTACTGATTCTTTTAATCAGCGTGGAATGTATGTTGATAGCCAGACGGGCAAAGGATCTTGCGGGGACGATCATTGCCGCGGGAACAGGCGCCATGATAGGGCTGCAAGCCTTTATCAATATTGGCGTCGTTACGTATCTACTGCCCAATACGGGTCTGCCGCTTCCATTTGTCAGCTATGGTCTGACGTCATTGGTGAGTTCCTTTATCGGAATAGGATTTGTTTTAAATGTGGGGTTACAATGCCATCAAAAATGATGTATAATGAAACAATACATAATGGGTATCAGACATAATAGGAGGGTTTTTCGATGAATATTGCACTGATTGCACATGATGCGAAGAAGAAATTAATGCAGAATTTCTGTATTGCATATCGGGGTATATTAAGTAAGAATGATCTATTTGCAACAGGAACAACAGGAAGATTGATAGAAGAAGTTACCAATTTAAATATTCACAAATTTTTAGCCGGACATCTTGGAGGAGAGCAGCAGATTGGAGCTCAGATTGAACATAATCAAATGGATCTCGTCATTTTCCTGCGTGATCCGCTTACTTCCAAAAAGCATGAGCCCGACGTCAATAATGTTGTAAGGCTTTGTGATATGTATAATATCCCGCTGGCAACTAATATTGCTACAGCGGAATTATTGATTAAATCCCTGGACAGAGGAGATTTAGAGTGGCGTGAAATGTACAAATAAAGATAAAACAACAGTATTTTCCAAAAAAATAATTGCAGCGCTCTTTTTAATCCTTTTATTGCTGACAGGATGCGGACAGAGCCAGTTTGATCTGCCATATAGTGTGGATTCCGAAGTGAGCAGCTTCCGGGTCGTCGATTTGGAAGAAGAACGCGGAACAGCAGTTCCTTTTGCTTCCGGACTTTGTGTCGTAAATTCTAATATCGATTCCAGTGATGTGGATATGACGGCAGCATCAGGAGCCGGGTTGTTTGATGTCAAAAACTGCAACACGCTCTATGCCAAAAACGCCCACGAAAAATTATATCCGGCAAGTCTGACAAAGGTAATGACAGCACTGGTAGCAATGAAGCATGGTTCAAATGAAATGATGTTGACAGCCTCTGCAAACGTAAAAATACAGGAATCCGGCGCGCAGGTCTGCGGAATCAAGGAAGGCGATCAGATGACGCTGGATCAGGCACTGCATCTTTTGCTTCTCAATTCTGCCAATGATGCAGCTGTTATGATTGCGGAAGGAATCGCCGGTTCAGTAGAGGCTTTTGCGGATATGATGAATGAGGAAGCGCTTTTACTGGGTGCAACGAATACACATTTTGTCAATCCCCATGGTCTTCCGGATGATAATCATTATACAACGATTTATGATATGTATCTGATCATGAATGAGGCGATTAACTATTCATCATTTAATGACATTATTCACATGGATACTTATACTACCGTGTATACAGATAAAAACGGCGCTTCAAAAGAAATTACCGTAAACAATACGAATAGATACATACAGGGAACGGCACAAGCTCCCAGCGGAATAACTGTTATGGGCGGAAAGACAGGTACGACAAACGCTGCCGGACACTGTCTTGTCCTTCTATCAAGAGATTCTTCAAGCAAACCATACATCTCGATCATCATGCGGGCGGAGAGCGGAGACCTGCTTTACTCCCAGATGACAGATTTATTAGAGGAAATAAACAATTAACAGTTGTTTTTTACCATGCAATCACTTATAATAAATTTAGGCCGTAACCTAAATTTATGTGCAGCCAATATACTTCAGGAGGGATTACCAATGGTTCAATTAATAGTTGGAAAAAAGGGAAAAGGCAAGACCAAACATTTATTAGATAAGGTGAATACAGAGGTACAAAACGTATCCGGCAATATTGTATATCTGGACAAGAGCACGAAGCATATGTACGAACTGAATAACAAAATCAGATTGATTGACGTATCATCCTATCTGATTACAAATTCAGATGAATTCATTGGCTTTATAAGCGGAATCATCTCACAGGATCATGATTTAGAGCAGATGTACTTTGACAGCTTTTTAAAAATTGCCTGTCTGGAAGAAGAGAAATTAAGCGAAGTCATTCAAAAATTGGAAAAACTCAGCAAGACATTTAATATAGACTTTGTCATAAGTGTTTCAGTGGACGAAGAAGATATTTCAGCTTCTGATAAAGATAAAATTATTGTTTCTTTATAATTTACATACCCCCGGAGGCATCCGGGGGATTTTTCTGATTACATAAAATCATGGCAGATATATTGTAAGGAGCGGCAAGGTGGAAGATAACAGAAGTAATAAAATAGTCAAATACAGAAGACCCCTTCGTATCAATATTGGTATGGTTATTTTTGCTGTCATTTTTGTTTATATCATCATCTGCATTTTCATGTATTTTACGCAGAAACATATAGAAGCGCATCAGGTGACGATGGGATCTCTTTCATCAAACAAAATTTATAAGGGAATCGCACTTCGGGAGGAAGAAATCGTCAATGCCGATAAAGCAGGCTATGTGAATTATTATGCCAGAGAAGGTGAACGTGTGGGCGTCGGAAACCTGGTATATACACTGGATGAGTCAGGCAGGCTTGCCGACTATATAAGCTCTGATAATTCTGACAACACCCTTACAACGAGAGATTTAAATGAATTAAAGACGGAAATCCTTGGCTTTAAAAATAGTTTTGACACGGAATATTTTTCTTCTGTATATGACTTTAAATACAGTGTCAAAGGAACCGTCTTAAAACTGGCAAACGCAAATATTCTGGAAAATATAGATAAGATAAACGCTTCCGGTATGTCAGAGCTGATATCCTTCTGCCGGGCACCGGCTACCGGGATACTTATATATTCTGTTGATGGATATGAAGACCTTACATTAGAGCAGTTTAACAGCGATTTGTTTGATCTAAAGACTTATGAAAAAAAGCAGCTGATTGGAAATGACCTGGTAGAAGCGGGACAACCTGTTTACAAAATTTCTAAAAATGAGGATTGGTCTATTGTCATCCCGGTTGATCGCGGCACAGCGGATGATCTTCTAAAGGCAGAGTATGTAAAGGTTAAATTTTTAAAAAACCAGGATACCTCATGGGGGAAAGTTTCCAGTTATACAAATGCGGATGGGGATATTTTTGTCGCGCTTACCTTTACAAATTCCATGGTAACATTCTGCACGGATCGTTTTATAGATATTGAATTGATTCTGGAAGAAGATACCGGACTTAAAATACCCAATTCCGCCATTGTTCAGAAAGAGTTTTTTATTGTTCCAAAGGAATACGTCATACAGGGCGGAAATAGCAGCGATTATGGTGTTATGCTTGAAACATATGGGGAAGATGGCACTGCCACCACAGAATTTATTGGAACCACGATTTATGGTGAAACAGACACAGAATATTATCTTGACGATATGATTTTAAGAATCGGCAATTATATCATTAAGCCTGAATCTACAGAAAAATATGCCATCAGCAAAAGAGGGAGCCTTACGGGTGTATATAATATCAACAAAGGCTATGCTGATTTTAAGCAGATTAATATTTTGGACGATAATGATGAATATTCTATTGTGAAATCAAATACGCAGTATGGACTCAATATTTATGACTATATCGTATTGGACGCCACAGCGGTAGAAGATAATGAATTCATTTACTAAAAACAGGGAGGAACTGCCGTGATAAAGGGTAATCTTGATGATGTTTATCAGAACATAGAAGAAGCATGTCAAAATGCAGGCAGGAGTAAAGAAGATGTTACTTTAATTGCAGTCAGTAAGACCAAACCGATTTCCATGTTGATGGAAGCTTATGAATACGGGTGCCGGGAATTTGGTGAAAACAAAGTGCAGGAACTGGTAGATAAGTATGAAGTTTTGCCCAAAGACATCAAATGGCACATGATCGGTCATCTGCAACGAAATAAAGTAAAATATGTGGTAGGTAAAGCTGCGTTAATCCATAGTGTGGATTCGCTAAAACTTGCAGAAGAAATCAGTCGTGAAGCGGTAAAAAAACAGGTAGAGGTTTCTATTCTGATTGAAGTGAACATTGCCGGAGAAGACACAAAATTTGGCGTAACCACTGAAGATGCGGAACAATTGGTACGCGATGCAGCATCTTTACCCGGAATTCAGATTAAAGGACTTATGACAATTGCTCCATTTACCATGAACCCTGAAGAAAATCGACAATATTTTGCAATGCTAAAACAATTATCTGTTGACATTAATCAAAAAAACATTGATAATGTTAGTATGAATGTTCTGTCAATGGGAATGACAGGTGATTATATGGTTGCCATAGAAGAAGGTGCTTCTTATGTCCGTGTTGGGACAGGCATTTTTGGAGAACGGCAATATCCAGTTTAATAAGGAGTACTTTAAAATGGGAGTAATGGATAAGTTTCTCAATTACATGAAACTAAACGAAGATGATGACGATTTTTATGACGATGATTACTATGATGAAAGTCCGGTGGAAGAAAAGCCCAAAAAACTTCCTTCCGTAAAAGAAGATCCTATTTCAGATGAAGATAAATTAAGCAAAAAAACAATGCCTAAAGTAACACCAATGCGTCAGACAAAGAAGACCGGAAACGGCATGGAAGTATGTGTGATTAAGCCCACATCTATTGAGGATGCAAGAGAAATTACAGAAACTCTTCTTGCGAACAGAACGGTAGTGCTTAATCTTGAAGGTCTGGATGTCGATATTGCACAGCGAATTATAGATTTCACCTCTGGTTCCTGTTTTGCTATCAGTGGTAATCTTCAAAAGATTTCCCATTACATATTTATTATTACCCCGGCTATTGTTGATATATCGGGTGATTTTCAGGAAATTTTATCAGGATCTTTTGATGTGCCGATTAATAACGGTATTTAAATTTCATTTATGGCTTAAAGCTTCCTGTTTCAGGCAGGAAGTTTTTTCTTAACATTTTATTTTATACAGAAAGGACGTATCCATGAACAGCCGGCTTACTATCTTATATGACAAAAAACCTTGCTATGACATTGTATTTACTGCCAGTTTTGAGAATCTGCTAATAGAACTGAAAGCGTTGGATATCGAAAACAGGAAAATATGTATTGTGACAGATTCCCATGTCGCTTCCCTTTACGGAGAAGAAATCATGGATATCTTAAATGGAAATTGTGTCAAAAACGTTCTATATGCCTTTACGGCAGGAGAGGAGCAAAAGACTCTGGATACGGTGAAGGAGATTTATGCTTTTCTAATCAAAAAGCAGTTTGACAGAAAGGATCTCCTGATTGCCCTTGGCGGCGGCGTAACAGGCGATATCACCGGCTTTACAGCGGCAACCTACCTAAGAGGCATTGATTTTGTACAGATTCCAACCACCCTGCTTGCACAGGCAGATTCCAGCATTGGCGGAAAGACAGGAGTGGACTTTGATGGATACAAAAATATGGTAGGCGCCTTTTATATGCCAAAACTCGTCTATATGAACGTAGGGACTTTAAAAACCTTAGATGACCGCCAGTTTTTCAGCGGTTTTGCAGAGGTCATGAAGCATGGACTGATCAAAGATAGCCTCTTCTACGAATGGCTTTTAGATCACATGTATGAAATAAGTGACCGAGATACCGACACGCTGCTTGAAATGGTAGAAAGAAGCAGTAAGATCAAAAAACTTGTTGTAGAAAAGGATCCCACCGAGAAAGGGGACCGGGCGCTTCTTAATTTCGGTCATACAATTGGCCATGCAATTGAAAAGTACAAAAACTTTACCATGACACACGGAGAATGTGTGGCGCTTGGAATGGTCGCGGCAGCTTTCATCTCATGGAAACACGAATGGCTTTCCATGGAGGAATATTATGAAATCAGAGATATGCTCGTACCTTTCAATCTGCCCATATCTCTTGAAGATATAGAGCCGGAAAAAATCCTCAAATTGACCAAATCGGACAAAAAAGTGGAAGGGGACAGTATCAAATTTATTCTCCTCAAAAAGGTTGGAAAGGCTCTGATTGACAGAACCGTGACAGATGAAGAAATTCTGAATGCCATTTCAGAAATTCAATATGTTGAAGATTGTGAATAGGAGCAGTTATGAGCAAGCATAAAGTGAAATTACTAATTTTTGATTTCATGTTGCTGATCCTGCTTGTGTGCGTGGATCAGTTTACGAAATATACAGCAGTGTTAAAGCTTAAGAATCAGCCTGCCTTTAACATTATTGATGGAGTCCTTGAATTTAATTATCTTGAAAACCGCGGAGCAGCTTTCGGTATGCTGCAGAATCAGAAAAGCTTTTTTGTTTTTGTGGCGGTGATTTTTTTAGGGGTGATCATCTATGTACTTACAAAAACACCGGATGATAAAAAATATACAAAGCTTCATTTCCTGCTTGTAATGATTGCCGGAGGTGCAATAGGAAATATGATAGACCGGCTGAAGCTGGATTACGTGGTGGATTTTATTTATATTGTACTGATCAATTTTCCGATTTTTAATGTTGCAGATATGTATGTTACGTTTTCAACAGTCATTTTAATCATTCAGATTCTTTTTGTTTACAATGAAAATGATTTCCATTTTCTTAGTTTTAAAAAAAGAAAGTTCAGAGAATTAAAATAGCGTATGATGGATTTACAAAGAGAATTTCGTTTTAAAATAACCGAAGAGATGGAAGAGGAGCGAATCGATAAGTGCCTAAATACGCTTATGGAATCTTTGTCGCGTTCATATATCCAGAAGCTTTTAGCTGAGGGCAAGGTAACTGTAAATGGCAGAAGCGTAAAACCAAGCTATCGCGTCAGCGCAGATGATGAAGTTATCCTTGTGCTCCCGCCTTCCATTATTCCGGATATTCTTCCTGAAAAAATTCCCCTGTCTATTCTTTATGAAGACCAGGATGTGATTGTGATCGACAAGCCAAAAGGAATGGTGGTCCATCCAGCTCCAGGGCATTATGAAGGGACATTAGTCAATGCACTGATGTATCATTGTAAAAATGAATTGAGCGGTATCAATGGCGTTTTAAGACCAGGAATCGTTCACCGGATCGACCGTGATACGACAGGTTCTATCATTGCATGTAAGAATGACCACGCACACAATGAAATTGCAAGGCAGCTGAAGGAGCATACCATTGTTAGAAAATATCAGGCAATCGTACATGGGGTATTAAAAGAAGAGGAAGGAACGGTTCATACGCTGATTGGAAGGCATCCAATCGACCGGAAGAAGATGGCAGTGGTCGACAGGAGCGGAAAAGAGGCTATTACCCATTACCGTGTGCTTAAGCATTTCCAAAATACGACCTATATTGAATGCATTTTAGAAACAGGGCGTACCCATCAAATCAGAGTTCATATGGCGCACCTAGGTCATCCGCTCCTGGGAGATCAGGTGTACGGGGCTAAAAGCAATCCCTATAAACTCAATGGTCAAACGCTTCATGCGGGTATTCTGGGTTTTATACATCCTTCTACCGGTACCTATGTGGAGACAAAAGCGCCCCTTCCGGAATACTTTGAAAAGCTGTTAAAGATTCTTCCCTAATCATTAATATGTAAATAATAAACATAAAATTAAATATTTATAAATTTTTGTAAAGTATTTATTTGGAAAATACTTGTTTTTTTGTGTATTGAGAGTATAATTATTAATAAATGCGGATACAAAGAGGTATCACGAGGTTACAGGTATCCCTTGGCGGATATCTGTTTTTAATTGAAATTATTTTGATTTTTTCATAGTACAAAAGTATCTGCATAGGAGAGTAGTATACATATGAATAAAAATGAGATTCTGGAGAAGCTTTTTTCTTCTTTTCAGGTTTATTATGATGTTAAACGGGAAGACGTAGAACCTCCGTTTGTGGCGGAGGCTGCTTTTCATACCCATGATGAACAGTTTTTTCTGTTAAAGAGCGCAGTGATTTCAGAGGCAGAATCCCGAGAATATGTTTATTTTGCTGCGGAAGAGACACTCAATCTGGAAACCCTTCTTCGACTTGACCAGGCAGCATGGATGCGGGGGACAGAAAAAGTCATACCTCATGGAAGTCATCGAAATACGGATGTGGCGTTGATTGTTGTTGCAGATCAGATTACAGAAGACGCATTTTTGCGGATTCCTAAGTTACGCCACTACCAAAGCTACCATCTCGGATTTCAAGGATGGAGTAATTATCGGCTGGTTGCCATCGAGCAGTCCACCGGACGGGCAGCGTATAACCGTCTGGGACGGAGTTTTAAAAAGCTCGTTTGCAATATTGTTTAAAACTCATTATAGAAAAGGAGAGAGAAAATGACAGCATTACTTATTATCATTGCTGCAATTGTTTTGCTCATTATCGGCTATGTTACCTATGGCTCATGGCTGGCAAAACAGTGGGGCATTGATCCTTCCAAAAAGACTCCTGCCGAGGAGTTGGCAGACGGCGTCGATTATGTTGCCGCACCGCCTATTGTCCTGATGGGACATCATTTTTCATCCATTGCAGGTGCAGGTCCCATCAATGGTCCTATCCAAGCTTCTGTTTTCGGATGGATTCCTGTATTTTTATGGTGCATCATCGGTGGTATTTTCTTTGGAGGTCTTCAGGACTTCGGTTCCCTGTTCGCCTCTGTACGTCACGATGGAAAATCCGTGGGAGAAATCATTAAGGATTCCATGGGAGCACGGGCGCAGAAATTATTCACTATTTTTGCGCTTCTGGTTTTGATTCTGGTAATTGCTTCCTTTGTAAACGTGGTGGCAGGTACCTTTTTCACCCCAGAGGGCGGATTCAGTATTACGACAAATCCTACAGGAAGCCAGACAACGGCTATGATTTCTGTTCTTTTTATCGTACTGGCAATTATTTACGGAATTGTTACTAACCGTCTCCATGTAGGAACCGTTCCGGCAACAATCGGCGGTGTGATTGGTATCGTTCTGATTGTTGTTTTAGGTCTGAATTTTGGTCTTGTCCTGGGACGTACTGCATGGATCGTGCTGATTGGTGCATATATCACGGTTGCCTCACTGGTACCTGTATGGATTCTCTTACAGCCCCGTGACTACTTATCAAGCTTCCTGCTTTATGCAATGATGATTGTTGCGTTAGGCGGAATCATTCTTTCCACTTTCACACATACAGCAACCTTTACCATTCCTGCTTTTGTGGGATGGAAAGTGGGAATCGGCACATTGTTCCCCACCTTATTTATTACAGTTGCCTGCGGTGCATGTTCCGGATTCCACAGTCTGATTGCTACCGGAACATCCTCTAAGCAGTTGGCAAACGAAAAAGATGCTAAGTCTATCGGTTATGGTTCCATGTTGATTGAATCTGCACTTGGTGTAGTTTCCCTGATAGCAGTAGGTATGGTATTTGAAAAATATACCAGCGGAGAATTTGGTTCACCTTCCGCAGCTTTCGCAGCAGGTATTGCAACTATGTTCGGTACTGAAACCAGTACTGTATACGCAACTATTTATGCATTGCTTACACTTGCCGTATCCGTATTCGCTTTGACAAGTTTGGATACCGGAACCCGTTTAAGCCGTTTCATGTTCTCTGAGCTGTTTTTAAAGAAAGACGAGGCAACCTACAAAGATGCCACGGGAGTGCGAAAAGTATTGGCACATCCACTGGTTGGCACAGGATTGATGGTAGTTATCGGCTGTGTTCTGGGCGGATTAAGCTTAAGTCAGATTTGGGGATTGTTCGGAGCTGCAAATCAGCTGCTGGCTGGTATTGCACTGATGGCTGTAGCTGCATGGCTCGGCAATGCGGGAAAGAATAACAAGATGTTCTATATTCCTATGATTTTCATGCTTGCAGCAACATTGACAAGTCTGATTATCACCGTAAAGAACAAATTGGTCATGATTGCAGGCGGAAGCGCTGCATGGGGCGACTGGTTCCAGCTGATTTTTGCCGCTGCAATGGCTGTTCTGGCAGTTATTCTGGTAGTAGAAGGTTTCCAGACCCTGTTCTTAAAGAAAAAAGCTAAATAAGATAATTATCCAAAAGACCGCATTCCCAGGCAATGCGGTCTTTTTACAGGATGAAGAGTTTGATTATTGGTACATTTAGTGGGATAGCCATGAGTCCGCACAGGATAGGTAAATATTCCAACGTCGTCGCGCTCCCGCTCCATAAAA
>CAYOED010000032.1:0-36363 GCA_964402925.1 uncultured Lachnospiraceae bacterium
CTGAAACCCTTGCACATCTCCCCCTCCTCTTTCCCCCTTGCCGCCCCTACATACCAGTACCGCATCCAACATATCGCCCACACTTTTTTAAAAATATCTTGCAAAATACAGACAGTGACGTTATAATGTTCTTTGTGATGCTACTGTGGCTCAGTTGGTAGAGCAGCTGATTCGTAATCAGCAGGTCAGGGGTTCGAGTCCCCTCAGTAGCTTTAAGCCGGCTCTATGAGCCGGCTCTTTTTTTGTAAAGATGTTCGACCCATTGAATACACTGGTATAATCCCATTGCGATCACGCATAGAATGATAATGGAAGTGATAACCATATTAAGCTGGAATACCTGAGAACCATAAATGATCAAATATCCCAATCCGCGCCTTGCGGCAAGAAATTCGCCGATGATCACACCCACCAGCGCCAGCCCGATATTTACCTTCATATTGCTTAAAATGATTGGGATACAGGAGGGCAGGACGACTTTATGGAAGGCATCAAACCGATTTCCGCCGAGGGTATAAATGAGTTTCAACTTTTCATTGTCCACGTGCTTGAAACCTGTGTAAAGGCTGATGATGGATCCAAAGATCGCCACAGAGATTCCTGCAACGATAATAGTGTTGATCCCTGTGCCGAGCCAGACGATAAACAGTGGTGCAAGGGCAGATTTCGGAAGGCTGTTTAAGACCACCAGATAAGGTTCCGAAATCTCTGAAAGTGTTTTGGAATACCACAGCAAAGTAGCGACAATGATGGAGAGGATCGTAATCAGCAAAAAGCTGAGCAAAGTCTCCAACAGTGTGATTCCGGTGTGGGTGAAAAAGGATCCATCTATAACCATTTTGAGAAAAAAGGAAACGACCATGCTGGGACTGCTGAAAAAAAATGTGTCAATGATTCCATACCTTCCTGATCCTTCCCAGACAATAAGGAACAGGAGCAGGACGAGCAGGCGCAGAATTGTGACTGTGTGATGGTGACGATGATGGTTTTTGACATAAAGCTGCTGGGGAGTAAGTATTTCCTTATGACTTGTGGTATGTTGGGAAGCCTGTTCAGTTTTCTTCATGATATTCATCAGAAATCTCCTTCCATAATAAAGTAAATAATTCCTGAAATTCAGGAGCATTTCTTGCCGCAAGAGGTGAATTCTCATTCAATGTGAGATGGACGGGAATTTCTCTTTTTATAGTGGCAGGACGTTTTTTTAGTACAAGAATTCTGTCTGCCAGGGATATGGCTTCTGACAGATCGTGTGTGATCAATATGGCGGTGATGCCGGAAGCACGGATGATGTTCCCAATGTCGGCAGATACCATGAGCCGGGTCTGATAGTCCAGTGCACTGAAGGGCTCATCTAAAAGAAGAAGCCTTGGCTCCATGACCATAGTTCTTATGAGTGCAGCGCGCTGTTTCATGCCTCCGGACAATTCCCCGGGTTTTTTATCCTTAAATTTTAATAGTCCATAATCAGATAAGAGCTTTAAAGCAAGTGCTTCTTTTTTGGGACTGAGTGTTTTCGTGATTTCCGGTCCCAAAAGGATGTTTTTCCAGATGGTACGCCACTCCAGAAGATGATCCTGCTGGAGCATATAGCCAATCCGCACGGTATTCTCGTCGTTTAAAATGATTTTACCGGACTCGGGGCGAAGGAGTCCGGCAATAATGGAGAGCAGTGTGGATTTGCCACAGCCGCTTGGTCCTACAATTGCAAGAAATTCTCCCTTATCAACCTGAAAGGATATATGAGATAAAGCATTTGTTTCACCATTTAAGTTATGATAAGAGAAACAGAGGTCTTCACACGCAAGAATAGGCTGATTCATAGTTCCTCCCTTTATTATCTTCCTTATACATATAATCTATGTGCGTTCGACATTTATGTGTATAAAAAGATTGAAATGAGTATTAAAATGTGATAGTATCAAATTTAGATTTAACATTGGAGGATGATACGATGGCTCAGCTATGGGGAGGACGTTTTACCAAAGAAACAGACAGGCTGGTTTATGAATTTAATGCGTCTATTGCCTTTGACAAGAAACTTTTTGAACAGGATATAGAGGGCAGCATTGCGCATGTCGTCATGATGGAAAAACAGGGAATCATCTCCTGTGCAGAAAAAGATGCAATTGTAAAAGGCTTAACGGGTATCCGCAGCGATGTGGAAGAAGGAAAGCTTTCTATTACAGATGAATATGAGGATATTCACAGCTTTGTGGAAGCGGTCTTGATAGACAGAATCGGTGATGCCGGCAAAAAAATGCATACCGGAAGGAGCCGGAATGATCAGGTCGCGCTTGATATGAAGCTATATACAAGAACAGAGGTAGTAAAGGTTACAGAGCATCTTGAGGAATTGCTAAAGACGCTTATGACAATCATGGAAAATAATTTGACCACTTATATGCCGGGATTTACACACCTCCAGAAAGCGCAGCCCACAACGTTGGCACATCATATGGGTGCTTATTTTGAAATGTTCAAAAGGGATGTGCTCCGGCTTGGAGATCTTTATAAGAGAATGAATTTCTGCCCGCTGGGAGCAGGCGCTTTTGCAGGAACGACTTATTCGCTGGACAGATTTTATACATCATCGCTTATGGGATTTGAAGGTCCCACGCTCAATAGTATGGATTCAGTGGCGGACAGGGATTATGTGATAGAATTTTTATCTGCACTTTCAACTATTATGATGCACTTAAGCAGATTTTCAGAGGAAATCATTATCTGGAATTCCAACGAATATCGTTTTGTGGATATTGACGACGGATTTTCAACGGGAAGCAGCATTATGCCGCAAAAAAAGAACCCTGATATTGCAGAATTGGTACGAGGAAAGACAGGACGGGTTTATGGGGCGCTGATGTCCATTCTTACCACCATGAAGGGACTGCCTCTTGCTTATAACAAAGATATGCAGGAAGATAAGGAAGTAACTTTTGATGCCATAGAAACTGTTAAAAATTGTCTTGTACTTTTTAATGGGATGCTCGACACCATGAAGTTTAACAGCAGGGTCATGGAAGAAAGCGCAATGAAAGGGTTTACCAATGCCACGGATGCGGCGGATTATCTGGTAAATAAGGGGGTTCCCTTTAGGGATGCCCATGGCATCATCGGCAGGCTTGTGCTATACTGTATTGACAAAAACAGCAGTATTGATGCGCTTAGCCTTGAGGAACTAAAATCAATCAGTCCAGCATTTGAGGCAGATATTTATGATGCAATCAGTTTAAAGACCTGTGTGGAGAGGAGACTGACTGTGGGCGCGCCGGGGGCAAGGGCAATGGAAGAGGTCATTAAAATCAATAAGGACTTCCTGGCAGATATCTGGATCAAAGAAAATAAATCATAGGAAACATTAAGAGGAGAATGGAAAAATGAGTGAAAAATTGAAAGTAGGTATTTTAGGCGGAACAGGTATGGTTGGACAGAGATTCATTTCTCTGCTTGAAAATCATCCATGGTTCGAGGTGACCACAATTGCGGCAAGTGAACGTTCAGCGGGTAAAACTTATAAAGAGGCTGTGGGTGATAGGTGGAAAATGACAACACCTATGCCGGAGGCAGTAAAAGATCTTGTGGTCATGAATGTAAATGAGGTGGAAAAAGTAGCGTCTGAAGTGGATTTTGTTTTCAGTGCAGTGGATATGACCAAGGAAGAAATCAAAAAGATTGAAGAGGAATATGCAAAGACAGAGACCCCTGTGGTTTCCAACAATTCAGCACACCGCTGGACACCTGATGTTCCTATGGTGGTTCCAGAGATCAATCCCGAGCATATGAAAGTCATTGATTTCCAGAGAAAAAGACTGGGTACTACAAGAGGTTTTGTCGCAGTAAAACCGAACTGCTCAATTCAGAGTTATGCTCCTGTTCTTACCGCGTGGAAAGAGTTTGAGCCTTATGAAGTGGTTGCAACCACTTATCAGGCAATTTCCGGTGCCGGAAAGACATTTAAAGACTGGCCGGAAATGGTTGAAAATATTATTCCGTATATCGGCGGTGAAGAGGAAAAGAGTGAAAAGGAACCGCTTAGAATCTGGGGTGAGATAAAGGATGGCGTTATAGAGCCTGCTTCTTCTCCGGTAATTACCTGTCAGTGTATCAGAGTTCCGGTTCTGAATGGACACACAGCAGCCGTATTCGTTAAATTCAGAAAGCAGCCGACCAAAGAACAACTGATTGAGAAGCTGGTTTCCTTCAAGGGACTGCCGCAGGAACTGAATCTTCCCAGTGCACCGAAGCAATTCATACAGTATATGGAGGAGGATAACAGACCACAGGTAAAACTGGATGTTGACTTTGAGAACGGAATGGGAATCAGTGTGGGGAGGATCCGTGAGGACAGTGTATATGACTGGAAGTTTGTAGGACTTTCCCACAACACGGTACGCGGCGCAGCAGGCGGCGCAGTGCTCTGTGCAGAACTCTTGAAGGCACAGGGCTATATCACCAAAAAATAAGATACAGATTGTCAAATACTCCGTCTATAATACGGAGATCACTGTGCACGGACCGAAAGGCCCGTGCATGTAGTCAAAAGAAGGAGCAGCTGTTTTATGGATGAACTGCGTTATCAGGTAGATCTGCTGAGTGCGATGAATCAGAGGTTGAAAAATGATGAGAAGATGTATCGATTGATTTGTGATACATCCAGCAATGCATTTTTATATGTCAATTTTATAGATAATGATATTAGGACGCTTGCTAACTGGGAGTTCTTTTTCCCTGAGGTGGAAATAAGGGATATGAAGGATCTGGCAAAGTTATATTCCCAGGTGGAGGATAAATATGTACTGCCGCTGCGCGATCTTTTGTTTCTTGAAAAGACGGAAATGAATGCCGACAGCGGAATCATTAAGCTTAAAGATGGCAGGACATGGGTGGAATGTGAATCTGCCATTTTATATAACGAAGAGGGAGAGGCAACAGATAAGGTCATCCGTTTTAAGGATATATCAAAGTTTAAGAATCAGAATGAAGAATTGACCTATATGGCATACTATGATGCGCTTACAGGTCTTTATAATAGAAACTATTTCGTAAGGCTTTTATCGGATTACGTCCGGAAGGCAGAGGAAGAAAATACTATTGTGGCAGTTATGTTCGTTGATATTGATGATTTCAGGAAAATCAATGACGGAATGGGATTAATTGTAGGAGACGAGGTGGTACAGCAGTTTGGACAGTTTTTATCCTGCTTCCAGAATGAGAATGTTCTGGTATCTCATTTTAATGCAGACGTTTATTGCATTGCGATTTACAACCCGGGCGGAAACCAGAGTGTCGAGCATATTTATAAAACGATACATGAACGCGCGAAAACACCGTTTACCTTAAGCACCGGTCAGGAACTGCTATTATCTGCCAGTGCAGGTGTTGCAGAGTATCCGGAAGCGGCAAAGACAACGCTGGACTTGATCAATTGTGCAGAAATCGTCATGTTTAAGGCTAAAAAACTCGGCAAGGATACCATTCAGTATTTTGATGCACCTATTCTGAAGGAATTTTTACAAAACGTCAACATAGAAAACAAGCTGAAAGAGGCTGTCTTCAGCCAGAACTTTACTTTGAATTTCCAGCCCCAGTATTACGTGAATGATAAGAAAATGCGGGGGATGGAAGCGCTGATCAGATGGCGGGACAATGACGGAAAGATGATAAGTCCTTCTGTCTTTATTCCGATAGCGGAAAAGAATGGCACAATCGTTCCTATGGGGATGTGGGTCATTGAAGAGAGTATAAAAACTTTCTCAGCATGGAAAAAGAAATATGATTGCAACGTCATATTATCGCTTAATATTTCGGCGATTCAGTATATGCAGAATGAATTTGTGGACAATATTCTCATGATCATCAAGAAATATGATGTAAATCCCGAAGAATTGGAACTTGAGATCACAGAAAGCGTCTTGATAGAAAATTTCAAGGAAATTACAGAAAAAATATGTATTCTCAGGGATTATGGCGTCAGGATTTCCTTAGATGATTTTGGGACAGGATATTCTTCCCTTTCTTATCTGATGGGACTTCCCATCGACACCTTGAAAATAGATAAAACTTTTATAGACACCAGTATCACAGATGCAAATACAAGCGTGATTATCGAATCCATTATAGTTATGGCTAAGAAACTAGGTTTTGAAACGATTGCTGAAGGTGTGGAGACGAAAGAGCAGTTTGATTATTTGAAAAATATTGGATGTGAATGTGTTCAGGGATATCTACTTGGAAGACCAATGCCGAAAGAGGAGATAGAGCAGATTTTACTTAACCAGAAATGACAGATGGCAGGGAGATCATAATGATTTTGGGGCGGACATCAGAATTAAAATATTTGAATATGTATTATGATCGTGCCGGGAGTCAGATCATGGTAGTTTACGGGGAAAGGAATGTAGGTAAAACTTCCTTGCTGCGTCAGTTTGCCAAAGACAAATCCTGCTTTTATTACAGAGCCAGATCATCTTCAGAAAGAGAACAGAGATACCAATGGAGATGCGAACTTGAAAAGGAAGGGATTAAACTTCCGAAATATCCCTCTTTTACAGAGATATTTAACGCGATTGCGCATGGTAAGGATGAAAAAGTAATTATTATAGTTGATGAGTTTCAATATATTGTCAAGTCAGGCGATGCATTTATGAAAGAACTTGCGGGCTATGCCAATCGTATGCCGCAAAGTACACCAGTCATGTTTCTTTTATGCAGTTCTTCAATTGGATGGGTGGAGAACAGCATGGTCACAAAGATTGGGGAAGCTGCATATGGGCTTTCAGGTTTTCTTAAGGTGAGGGAACTTGACTTTGAAACAATGATGGATTTTTTCCCGGCTTTTTCCATGGAGCAAAGCGTTGAGGCATTTGCTGTTCTTGGAGGAGTGCCGGGATATTGGAAATGCTTTGATGACAGGCTGGGTGTAAAAGAAAATATATGTAAATTTATTTTAAATCATGATTCCTTTTTGTATGGGGAAGGGCAAAGAATCGGCAGGGAGGAACTTCGGGAGACTGGCGTATATAACACCATTCTTGCGTCTATTGCCGCCGGACATCATAAACTAAATGATTTATATCAGCATACCGGATTTTCCAGAGCTAAGATCAGTGTCTATTTAAAAAATCTAATGGAACTTGAACTGGTGGAGAAGATCTTTTCCTATGATGCGGGAGGAAAGGCAAATACACAGAAGGGCATATATAGAATCAGCAGTCACTTTGTACATTTTTATTTTACGTATCTATATCCGAATTTGAGCAGTCTGGAACAGATGACGCCGGGAGAATTCTATAATAAGTATATTGGACCTACTTTCAAGGGGCATGTGGCAGAGTACTACAGGAAGGTCTGCAGGCAATACGTAGAAAATTGGAACAAATGGGAAAGGCTTCCTATAAAGGTAGAGAGAATCGGCGAGTGGGTTGGCAAGCTGGGCACGATAGATATTATTGCCCAGAGCAAGAGCGGCGAGACGATTATCAGTATTTGTAACTGGGATAAACCTATGATGCGTTATGATGATTATGAGTGGCTTCTTTTCTGTGCGGAGAAAGCAAGGATTCGGGCGGATTATATTTATTTGTTTTCTGCCTGCAGCTTTGACGAGAAGCTGAATCGGGAAGCAAAATTGAAGCATAATCTTAGATTGATCAGTATGGATGAGATGTGATGGGAAAAAGTATTTATATAGCTGAGAAACCAAGTGTGGCAAGAGAATTTGCCAAGGCGCTGCAAATCAGTGCGAGCAACAAAGATGGATATATGGAATCTTCTGATGCTGTTATCACATGGTGTGTAGGACATCTGGTGACGATGAGTTATCCGGAAGCCTATGATGAAAAATATAAAAGATGGTCGTTGGAAACAATTCCGTTCATTCCTTCCGAATTTAAATATGAGGTCATTGACAGTGTAAAAAAGCAGTTTGGTATTGTCAGCGGACTCTTAAACCGTGAAGATGTGGAGACCATCTATGTATGTACAGACTCCGGGAGAGAAGGAGAATACATATACCGTCTTGTAGAACAACAGGCCCATGTTACAGGCAAAAAGCGAAAGAGAGTCTGGATTGATTCCCAGACTGAAGAAGAGATTCTCCGCGGAATCAGGGAAGCGAAGGATTTGTCAGAGTACGATAATCTGGGTGCTGCTGCATATTTGCGTGCAAAAGAAGATTACCTTATGGGAATCAATTTTTCCAGAGTGTTGACATTGAAATATGGGAACAGCGTCAAATCATATCTGAAAGCAGATCGGGCAGTCATCAGTGTGGGGCGGGTCATGACCTGCGTGCTGGGTATGGTTGTAAACAGAGAACGGGAAATCAGGGAGTTTGTAAAAACTCCTTTTTATCGTGTGCTTGCAGATGTATCTATGAGCGGTAAATCCTGTGAATGTGAATGGAAGGCAGTGGAAAACAGTCCTTATTTTAATTCGCCGCTATTGTATAAGGAAAATGGTTTCAAGGAGAAAAAAGATGCCCAGGCGCTTATAGATTCACTTATGGATGCACCTCCAGTACAGGCGGTGGTGGAATCAATCGAGAAAAAGAAAGAAACCAAAAATCCGCCTCTTTTGTATAATCTGGCGGAATTGCAGAATGACTGCTCTAAATATTTTAAGATCAGCCCGGATGAAACTTTGAGAATCGTTCAGGAACTATATGAAAAGAAAATGACCACCTATCCGCGTACGGATGCAAGAGTGCTTTCAACGGCAGTTTCCAAAGAAATATACAAAAATATAAAAGGTCTTGCGGGTTTTGGAATAGTCAGTGAACTTGCATCAGAGATTTTGGAAAGCGGCAGTTACAAAACAATTGCAAAGACCAGATATGTGAATGACAAGCAGATTACGGACCATTATGCGATTATTCCCACGGGACAGGGACTTAACAATTTGAATATCGTCAATCCCACATCGGCTAAGGTTTATGAACTGATTGCGCGCCGATTCTTAAGTATTTTTTTTCCGCCTGCGGTATATCGAAAGGTGTCGCTGGGAGTATCCATCAAGGAGGAACGTTTTTTTGCCGGATTTAAAGTGCTTGAGGAGCAGGGATATCTGAAAGCGACAGACTGTTCCTTTGGAAAAAAGAAGGAGAACAAGGACGGAGAAGAAGAAGAGAGCGGCACTGATCAGAATTTTATGGAGGAATTAAGCCGCCTGAAAAAGGGTATGACGCTCCCTGTTTTGGAAATGCAGATCAAGGAAGGAGAGACCTCGCCGCCCAAACGATATAATTCCGGAACAATGATTTTAACAATGGAAAATGCAGGGCAGTTCATTGAAGATGAAGAGCTTCGCGCCCAGATCAAAGGAAGCGGAATCGGAACGTCTGCAACACGTGCTGAAATCTTAAAGAAGCTCATAAATATTAATTATCTGGCGCTCAATAAAAAGACACAGATCATAACGCCTACTCTCATGGGGGAAATGATTTATGAGGTGGTGAATAATTCGATCCGTCCGCTTTTAGATCCTGCGCTTACCGCAAGCTGGGAAAAGGGGCTTACCATGGTGGCGGAGGGAACCATCACGGAGGAAGAATATATGAGGAAACTGGATGACTTTGTATCCAGGAGAACAAATATCGTAAAAGGCTTGAATAATCAATGGGCATTAAATCAGCAGTTTCACAAAGCTGCCGGAAATTATAAAAATGGTGGAAAGGCATAGGTATAATCATGGAACAGTTTACAATCAGAAACTTATACAATTTGGAGGAAACCATAGCAGCACCTCTCTTTGAGGGCGCTGTATACCCATGGGAGCTGCTTCCTAAAATCGGCAGCTTTATCGTGGAATTAGGGAAGAAACTTCCGAAAGACCGCTTTACAGAGGTGAAAGAGAATGTGTGGATTGCTTCCACGGCAGCCGTAGCTCCCACAGCATTTATAAATGGTCCGGCAATCATCGATGAGGAAGCGGAGGTAAGGCACTGCGCTTTCATACGCGGAAATGCCATTGTAGGAAAGGGAGCAGTTGTGGGCAATTCTACGGAACTTAAAAATGTCATATTATTTAATAAGGTGCAGGTACCTCATTATAATTATGTGGGGGACAGTATTCTTGGCTTCAAAGCCCATATGGGAGCAGGCTCCATCACTTCCAATGTAAAAAGCGACAAGACCCTGGTGGTGGTGAAAAACAAGGAAGAGCAGATAGAGACCGGGCTTAAAAAATTCGGGGCGATGCTGGGCGACTTTGTGGAAGTTGGATGTAACAGTGTCTTAAACCCGGGAACCATGATTGGAAGAAATTCCAACATATATCCTACCAGCATGGTGCGCGGATGCATTCCTGCAGAAAGCATTTACAAAAAGCAGGGGGAAATTGCTGGAAAGTATAACAGATAATGTAAAAATTCATCAAAAGTACTAGATTTTTTGCGTGATATATGCGAAAATATAAGTTGTGATTATGACAAAATATTCACATACATTATCTACATATTGAAAGGAGTTTTCACATGATTTATTCAAAGGAAGTTGAAGAAATGTGTACAGTTGCACAGGGTGTTCATCATGGCTGTGCTCCTATCCCAGAAGAAGCAAAATGGGTTCAGGCTAAAAAAGTAGAAGACATTTCAGGATTGACACACGGTGTTGGCTGGTGTGCACCTCAGCAGGGCGCATGCAAATTGACCCTGAATGTTAAGGAAGGTATTATCCAGGAGGCTCTGGTTGAGACAATCGGATGTTCAGGTATGACACATTCCGCAGCTATGGCATCTGAAATCCTTCCCGGATTAACTGTAATGGAAGCGTTAAATACAGACCTCGTATGTGATGCAATCAATACAGCTATGAGAGAATTATTCTTACAGATTGTTTACGGACGTTCTCAAAGTGCATTTTCAGAAGACGGACTTCCTATCGGTGCAGGTCTGGAAGACTTAGGAAAGGGTCTTAGAAGTCAGGTTGGTACAATGTACGGAACGTTAAAGAAAGGACCCCGTTACCTTGAAATGGCTGAAGGATATGTTACAGGCATCGCACTTGATGCAGATAATGAAATCATTGGATATAAATTCGTAAACTTTGGTAAAATGACAGACTTCATGAAAAAAGGTGATGATCCGGCTACTGCATACGAAAAAGCATGCGGACAGTATGGTCGTGTAGATGATGCTGTTAAGATCATTGATCCAAGAAAAGAATAATTATAGGAGGAATGTAAAAATGGCATTATTTGAATCATATGAAAGAAGAATTGATACGATCAATTCCGTTTTAAATTCTTACGGCATTTCTTCTATCGAAGAAGCTGAAAAAATCACAAAAGATGCTGGGCTTGATGTTTACGAGCAGGTTAAGAAAATCCAGCCAATCTGTTTTGAAAATGCTTGCTGGGCTTATACAGTAGGCGCTGCAATTGCAATCAAGAAAGACTGCAGAAAGGCTGCTGACGCCGCTGCAGCAATCGGTGAAGGTCTTCAGGCTTTCTGTATTCCGGGTTCTGTTGCAGATACACGTAAGGTTGGTCTTGGACACGGTAACCTTGGCAAAATGTTACTGGAAGAAGAGACAGAGTGTTTCGCATTTTTAGCAGGACATGAATCTTTTGCAGCAGCTGAAGGTGCAATCGGTATTGCTGAAAAGGCAAACAAGGTTCGTCAGAAACCCTTACGCGTAATCTTAAACGGACTTGGCAAGGATGCAGCAAAGATTATCTCCAGAATCAATGGATTTACTTTTGTTGAAACAGAGTATGATCCTTATACAAATACAGTAAAAGAAATCGAGCGCAAATCTTATTCCGATGGACTCCGCGCAAAGGTTAACTGCTATGGTGCAAACTCCGTTCCGGAAGGTGTTGCAATTATGTGGAAAGAAAATGTAGACGTTTCTATTACAGGTAACTCTACCAATCCTACAAGATTCCAGCATCCTGTAGCAGGTACATATAAGAAAGAAAGAACAGAAGCGAATAAGAAGTATTTCTCAGTTGCATCAGGCGGCGGTACAGGACGTACCCTTCACCCTGACAACATGGCAGCTGGTCCTGCTTCCTACGGCTTTACAGATACTTTAGGACGTATGCATTCTGACGCACAGTTTGCAGGTTCTTCTTCTGTACCGGCTCACGTTGAAATGATGGGACTGATCGGAATGGGAAATAACCCGATGGTAGGCGCTACCGTTGCTGTTGCTGTTTCCGTAGAAGAAGCTGCCAAGGAAGGTAAATTCTAACAGCTGAATTGAATTATGAAATGTAAGATAAAGCCCGTAAATTCAATGTTTACGGGCTTTTGCTATGAATATTCATATCTGATAAAGTTCACTCGGGAAGTATACTGGTGTTTGTTTCTGTTTCGCCGGCGAGAGGTCTTCGTTTCCCTAATAATTTGAAACATAATACCATGAGTAAAACGGAAATAACGGCATGTCCAATCATAACCGCAATGTCATATCCTTCGGGATACAGTGAAAAATAATTTTCAAGGAATATGGAGGACCCATTGATTACGCAGTGCAGCAGCATGCAGAGCCATATGCGCCTATATTTTCCATATATGTAGCCTAAAGCAAGACCTATAAAGAAAGCGTAGGTTCCCTGAACCAGATTTCCGTGAAGCAGTGCGAATGCAAACGCCTGAATTATATTTGCGATCCAGAAACGGCTGCTTACTTTTTCTGCCAGTCTGAAGATAATTCCCCGACATAAAATTTCTTCGCCTATTGGTGCCAGAATAACGGCCGCAGTAAGAGAAAAGACAGTAAGGTCTGTTAAGCCTGCAGTTTCCATCAGTTCCATATAACTGCGAAGCAGATTAGGAGCTAGTTCAAGGATGAGATTTAAAATACATGAAATGAATATCTGAATACATATCCCGAGCCAGATGATTGTTGCTGCTTTCCAGATATTCGGCTTCTCTGTGCCGAAGGGTCTCTTTTTCCTGCCATATGCAAGGTAGTACCATAAGCCAAATACCAATATGCCGACCAATTGATATAAAACTACCACATAAATTGCATTCTCAATATAAATACTCATAACAGAAACAGAATTTAAAGCCTCGTCAAGCGAAAGGGTTCCCTGCTGTTCGGCTATTTCCTGCAGGATATAGATGAATAAGACCAAAGCGTAACATCCAATCTGTAATAGCAGGGAAAGGGCTGCCGGCAGCATGGATACAATGAACCAGCCGATTTTTTTGAGAATTTTCATATTCAAAATCTCCTTATTTTTTATTAATACTACCATTTTCTGGTCTGCTTTTCAATTGTTAAGTATTTTTGATAGTCATCTCAATAAAATTTCAGCTTATTTTATGTACGTTATTGTTATGATACGGTCCGCAGAAAATATTTATATAGACATTTTAAAATTAATATTTTAAAATAGAAATAAATATTTTTGCAGAAGAGGGAGAATAAAATGATTTATTGTACACAATGTGGAAATGAAAATGATGAAACATCCAAGTTCTGCAGGAATTGCGGTGCAAAGCTGCAATCATCTGCCGCACAGGAACAGGATAATCAGACAGAAGGCGTGTTTTCAAGTGAGGAAACGGTACCTGTTTATGAGAAGATAACAGATGCAGAAGAACAGAAGCCTGCACCGATTTTATCACAGGATGAAATTAAGATTAATTCGTACAGCGGATCAGAGTCACAGAGCAACAATGGTGGCAGCAATGCAAACACAAATCCTTATTATGATGTTCAGTCACCTCAGTATTACAGTTCAAATCAAAATGAGACAAAACAGGGAGGCGGAAATATCGGATTTTCCATTGCATCTTTAGTGTGTGGCATTTTATCCATCATATGCTGTTGTCTTCCTTTGTTCAGCGGCATACTGGCTGTAGCGGCAATTGTACTTGGTATCATCACGCTGTGTGCCAAATATGACGGTAAGGGAATGGCCATTGCAGGTATCATTACAGGCGGCATTGGTTTTTTGATTGTTATTGCTATGCTTGTTATCGGAGGATCTTCAGCCTACAATGATCTGCTTAATGAGTTAGAATATGATCTCTATTACTAAAATACAATCAAATAGGAGATATAGGGCGGACGAAATCTTTTACCAGATTGGAAAAGGATTTTGGCTGCCTTTTTGTCTTGCAGGTATTTGGTTCGCACATGGCGGATATGAGCGGTATGGGGAACTGGCAGCCTGTCAAGTGCGCAGGATATGCGGTTTTCCCTGTCCGGGCTGCGGCGGGACCAGGGCATTTTATTATATGTTTTTGGGAGAGTTTGCAAGGAGTTTTTATCTGAATCCAACAGTCATTTATGGTGTGCTTGCATATTTCCATTTTATGCTGCTATATTTTTATCGGAAGCATATAAGCAGCACGATTCAAGACAAAGAAATACATATACAGTATTATATGTATGTGGCAATTGCTGTTATTTTGACTCAATGGGGAGTGAAGATAATAAAATATTTACATTTTTTATGATTTTTTAACATTCGCTTGCAATATTTAATATTATAAGATATAGTTGTGAAGTAATTAAATTATTACCTTAAGGAGGATTTTTATTAATGGACACAAAAGTAACAAGCATTGTAGCGTACCTTTCATGGATTGGTCTTATCATTGTATTTCTTGCAGGAGATAAGGAAGGCGCTAAGTTCCACATCAATCAGGCACTGGTAGTTATGTTGATGTCACTGGGGTCAGTGGTTTTTTCACTCTTATCATGGGTTATTCCTTTTATTAGTATTTTAGGCGGAATCTGGTCAATCCTTGTATGCATCTGTTGGATATTGGGAATTGTAGCTGCTGTTAAGCAGGAAGAAAATGAGATTCCGGTTATCGGAAAAATCAAAATCTTAAAATAAGAAAAATCCATTTCATACATAGTTGTGAATTGAAACGCCTGAGAATAGATCTCAGGCGTTTGCTTTATACAATATAATGTTTTTGATTTCATGGTCCTTATTCTTCAGCAGGTTCCGGGTTTTCAGCTGTTTCATCGGTTCCGTCATCATAAGTATAAATTTCCTCCGGGATGTCCCCGTGGAAAATGGAAACAATATATTGAAGCATTTCATTTGCACGTGCATAATTCTGGCGCGCAGTCTCCTCGTAAGAAGCATTATATTCACCTTCATAAGCCTGATGATAATAAGAAACGGCTTCTGACATACAGGAACTTGCTTCATCCGCAAGTTCTTCCACACCGGGAAAGCCGTCCGGCACTTCAAGGGATGCCATCTGTGCAAAGGAGGTATCCATGGAATCTAACCAAGTTAAGAGTTCGGATACAGCGGTTTCGGAATTAGGGTCAATCGCATTTATGGATGAATCAAATATTCGGATATTTTCAAAAAACTGATTCATGTTCGCTTTATAATTTTCAAGTTCAGCATCTTTTTTTCCGCAGCCGGTCATGGCAAACAGGCATAAAGAAATGAGCATAATTTTTGATGTAAAAAATTTTTTCAAAAGGAATCCCCCTGTTTATCTTTTTTATAAAAATACCTACTTAAAGGTATCACAGTTGGTGGTTGAAGTCAACAATCCGTCCTATGTTCTGATATCATACGGCGGAGTGTATGATGAGGTATGAACAGTAGAACACCTATACTATCTGTCCGAAAGATTGAATGTTTTATAATTGTAGTTTTTATAAAATTATGTTAACATTAGAAAATGCAGTATAAATATAGAAGGCATGGGTATGAAAACGTGAAAAAACAAGAGTTTAAAAATTTTATAAAGGATAAATTAATTTATTTAGACGGCGCCACAGGGTCAAATCTCATGAAAAGGGGAATGCCGGGCGGTGTCTGTCCTGAAAAATGGATTTTAGAACATCCTGATGTTTTTACCGGGCTTCAAAGAGAGTTTGTGGAGGCTGGGAGCAATATTATCTATGCGCCTACCTTTACTGCAAACCGGATTAAATTAAAAGAGTATGGGCTGGAAGGGCAGATAGAAGAAATCAACTATCAGCTGGTAAAGCTTTCTAAAGACGCAGCCGGCGGAAGGGCGTTTGTTGCCGGAGATATTACAATGACAGGGCGTCAGCTTGCCCCCATAGGAGATATGGATTTTGAAGAGCTGATTAATGTATATAAGGAACAGATTAAACTACTTTCTGATGCAGGGGCGGATCTTTTGGTGGTTGAAACAATGATGAGTCTGCAGGAGACCAGGGCGGCGCTTATCGCGGCGAAGGAGGTCTGTGATCTGCCGGTGATGGCAACACTTACTTTTGAATCTGATGGCAGGACTCTTTATGGCACAGATGGCGTGAGCGCTGCAGTAACGCTTGAAAAGCTGGGAGCATGTGCGATAGGTGCAAACTGCTCCACAGGACCTGATAAAATGGTGGAACTGATTCAGAATATTTCTGAAGTGGTTTCCATTCCGGTTATTGCAAAGCCTAACGCCGGCATGCCGAGTTTAAATAGCGAAGGTGAGACTGTTTATGATATGGATGCTGCTACCTTCGGAAAAGAGATGAAGAAACTGGTAGAGGCAGGGGCAAGTATTTTAGGAGGATGCTGCGGAACCACACCGGAATATATTGAAAAGCTGGTTGAAGAAACGAAGGATATGCAGATAGTACCCCAAAGCTGCTCCGGTATGCGCTATCTTTCCAGCGAACGGAAAACAGTATCTTTTGGACTTGAATCTCCTTTTATGATTGTAGGAGAGCGTATTAACCCTACGGGTAAAAAAAAGCTGCAGACCGAGCTGCGTGAAGGAAGTCTGGACATGGTGCTTTCTTTTGCAGAGGAACAGGAAGAATGCGGGGCGGCCCTTTTAGATATTAATGTGGGAATGAGCGGTATTGATGAAAAGGAAATGATGCTTAAGGTATTAGATGAAGTTACCACAATTTCTAATCTGCCCTTATCCATTGATTCCAGCCATGTGGATGTCATTGAAGCTGCTCTGCGCAGATATCCAGGAAGAGCGCTGATCAATTCCATATCAGGTGAAACGGAGAAACTGCATAAACTGCTTCCGCTGGCAAAGAAATACGGAGCCATGTTCATTCTGCTTCCGCTTTCAGATAAAGGACTTCCGGATTCGCTGGAAGAGAAGATTGAAATCATAGACCGAATCAGTCAGATGGCATTTGAACTCGGCATGACCAGGGAAGATATTGTGGTAGATGGTCTGGTAGCCACTGTGGGGGCTAATCCAAACGCGGCAAGGGAAGTGCTTGAGACCATCCGGTATTGTAAAGAGAAGGGCTTTGCAACTATCTGCGGGCTATCCAATATTTCTTTTGGGCTGCCGGAGAGAAGTTTTGTTAATGCGGCATTTCTTACCATGGCAATCAGGGAAGGGCTTACCATGGCAATCGCCAATCCGTCCCAGGATCTGCTGGTGAATACAGCCTTTGCGTCGGATCTTTTGATGAACAAAGAAGATGCGGATACACGGTACATTGAGAGAATCGGAATATATAAAGAAAAGGCGCCTGCCATGGTCAGCCAGCCTGCGGCAGAAAAAGAGGCAGGGCGTAAGGAAGCTTCCCGGACAGAGGATAATGTAAAGGATGCTGTCAGCGCGGCGATGCTGGATAATCAGATTTATCAGGATGTGATGAAGGGAAATCGGAAACAGATTAAAGAGCACACAAAATGCATGATGGAAAGCGGACAGGAGGCTTCTCACATTTTAAATGATATGCTTCTTCCGGCAATCAATGAAGTGGGCGAATTATTTGATAAAGGAAAGTATTTCCTGCCCCAGCTGATCGCAAGTGCGGAGGCGATGAAACTTTCTATTGAGTATCTGGAGCCTTTCCTTTCTACGGGAACCAAGGCGGAAGAAATGCCGGTAATCGTGATTGCCACCGTGTCAGGGGATATTCACGATATCGGAAAGAATCTGGTGGCGCTGATGTTGAAAAATCATGGTTTTCAGATTATCGACCTTGGAAAGGACGTGCCCAAAGAGGTGATTATTGACGAGGCAATTAAGCATAATGCTCGGATTATTGCAATGTCGGCGCTTATGACGACTACGATGCAGGAAATGAAGCAAGTGATTGATTATGCAAAGGAAAAAATGGTGAATGCCAAAATTATGATTGGCGGAGCAGTCATCACACCGGAGTATGCAAAGGAAATCGGCGCAGATGGGTATTCAAGGGATGCGGCGGAAGCAGTGCGCGTAGCAAAGCAGCTTCTTGATATGTAAGAAAATAGACGAGTAGGAAAATAGAAAAAAGGAGTGAAGGAATTAAATGATAGGAGCAGATGCAATCGTAAAATGCCTGGAGGCAGAAGGCGTTGAATATGTTTTTGGTTATCCCGGGGTGGCTATTTGTCCATTCTATAACAGTATTTTGGATTCACCGATACAGACCATACTCATTCGGACTGAGCAGAATGCAGCCCATGCAGCAAGCGGCCTTTCCAGGGTTTCAGGGAAAGTGGGAGTATGCGCTGTCACTTCCGGTCCTGGAGCTACCAATGTGATTACCGGAATTGCAACTGCCTTTGCAGACAGCATACCTCTTGTATGCATTACCGGACAGGTTAATTCCGAGCTGCTTGGGAGCGATGTGTTCCAGGAAGCGGATATCACAGGAGCAGTGGAGTCTTTTGTGAAATACAGCTATCTTGTAAAGGATGCCAGTGATATTCCGCGGATCTTTAAGGAGGCATTCCACATTGCTAATACAGGAAGAAAAGGACCGGTCCTTATTGATGTGCCCATTGATATCCAGAACGCAGAAGTCCGGAAGTTTAGTTATCCTGAGTCCATCTCCATGCGAACTTATAAGCCTACCGTAAAGGGAAACATGGTACAGATCAAAAAAGTGGCGGCGGAACTTGAAAAAGCAAAACGGCCAATCATCTGTGCCGGGGGCGGTGTCCTGCTTTCGGACGGAGAAAAGGAATTACTTGCCTTCGCTGAAAAACATAAGATTCCGGTGGTTTCAACGATGATGGGAATCGGGGTCGTTCCAACCAGACATTCCCTCTATTTCGGCATGGTGGGCAACAACGGAAAACCCTATGCCAACAGGGCGATGAATGAGTCCGATCTTTTGATCATGGTGGGTGCGAGAGTGGCGGACCGTGCAGTCAGTCAGCCTGACCTTATCACAAATAACAAGGTGCTGATTCATATTGATGTGGATCCGGCTGAAATCGGAAAGAATGTTGGTCCTACCATACCGCTGGTAGGCGATGCAAAACATATTTTTGAAGATCTGCTTGCACAGGAGTTTGACTGTGAGCATGATAAGTGGCTGGATACATTAAATACATATAGAGAAACCATGGTTCCGAAGCGTAATCCGGATCCTGCTTATGTTGATCCTGCCGGATTTATCACACTGCTGTCCGAAAAAATGCAGGATGACGGTATCTATGTTGCTGACGTAGGACAGAATCAGATCTGGTCCTGCGGCTATCACATTGTAAAGAAGGGAAGATTCCTTACTTCCGGCGGAATGGGAACCATGGGATATTCCATCCCGGCAGCCATGGGTGCTAAACTGGCGGATAAAGAAAAACAGGTTATTGCCGTCTGCGGTGACGGTTCCTTCCAGATGTCCATGATGGAACTTGCGACCATGCGTCAGCATGGGATTGCGGTGAAGATTATCGTACTTAAGAATAATTATCTGGGAATGGTAAGAGAGTATCAGCATTATACTTATAAGGATCATTATTCGGTGGTGGATTTATCAGGAAGTCCCGACCTTGAAAAGCTTTCGTCGGCTTATGATATGAAGTTCCTCCGGCTTGAGAATATGGATAAGGCAGATGAGATTTTAGATGAATTCTTAAAAGAGGATGAATCTGTACTTTTGGAATGTATCATTAACCCTATGGATTTGGTAAAGTAAGGAGGAAAGGACTATGAAAAAAATTTATTCCGTATTAGTAGAAAACCGTTCCGGCGTACTTTGCAAGGTGGCAGGGCTGTTCTCCAGGCGGTGTTTTAACATTGATTCCCTTGCGGTGGGAGAAACAGATGATTCCCAGGTTTCCTGCATGACCATTGTCAGCAGCGGAGATAAGCGTACGATAGAGCAGATAGAAAAGCAATTAAATAAAAAACTTGATGTCATTAAAGTAAAGACTTTTGATGAGACCAGCAGTGTCAGCAGGGAATTACTTCTTATGAAGGTAAAATACAACAAGAGCAACCGCAGGGATATCATGGAAATCTGCGAGATCATGAATGCGCAGATCGTGGATATGTCAAAGAATCTGATGTTGATCCAGATGTGCGACACGCCGGAGCGCGTACAGCTTCTGATTAGTATGTTCAAAACAGTCAGCATCGTGGAAGTAGCACGTACCGGTACATTGGCGCTTCAGAAGTGCAACGAGACAGATTAAAATAAATCAATATTTCAATTAATTATGTAAGTTGACTTTTCACTGGTATGTTGATAAAATGATTTTTAAATGTTAAGGAGGATGAAAAGTTGCGTAAGAAAGTATTTCAGCTTTTAGTGGACAATACCTCGGGCGTGTTAAGCCGCATTTCAGGTCTTTTTTCAAGAAGAGGCTATAATATTGAAAGCATTACGGCCGGTGTTACAGCTGATCCCAGATTTACTAGGATCACCATAGTTGCTTCCGGGGATGATGAAATTCTCGATCAGATTGAAAAGCAGGTGGCAAAGCTGGTGGATGTAAGGGATATCAAGGAACTTGCTCCGGAAAACAGCGTCTATCGTGAACTGGCTCTCATTAAAGTAAAGACGAACCAAAATCAGAGACAGGGCGTTATTGCCATAGCAGATATTTTCCGCGCAAAGATCATCGATGTGGCATCGGACAGCCTTATTGTAGAGTTGACAGGAAATCAAGAAAAAATCGAAGCGTTCATCAATCTTTTAGAGGGCTATGAAATCTTAGAACTTGCAAGAACGGGTATTGCAGGTCTGGGAAGAGGAACCGAAAACGTTACTTATCTGTAAAAGCAGTGGGTATATATTTCATTATCAATAAGGGAAACCTCACAGAGGCAGAACTTTTTCGAGGCAGAACCTCGTAGGAAAGGAGAAAAAATGGCAAATATTTATTATCAGGAAGATTGTAACCTGTCTTTATTGGAAGGAAAAACAATTGCAGTCATAGGTTACGGAAGCCAGGGACATGCACACGCATTAAATGCAAAGGAATCAGGATGTAACGTCATCATTGGTCTTTATGAAGGATCAAAATCATGGGCAAAGGCCGAGGCACAGGGATTTGAAGTATATACAGCAGCCGAGGCAGCTAAGAAGGCTGATATCATCATGATTCTTATCAATGATGAATTACAGGCAGCTATGTATAAGAAAGATATTGAGCCTAATCTGGAAGAGGGAAATATGCTGATGTTCGCACACGGCTTCAACATCCATTTCGGTCAGATCGTGCCTCCTAAGAATGTAGACGTTACCATGATCGCTCCCAAGGGACCCGGTCATACCGTAAGAAGCGAATATCAAGCTGGAAAGGGTGTTCCTTGTCTTGTTGCAGTTCATCAGGATGCTACAGGAAAAGCGCTTGATAAGGCTCTTGCATATGCACTTGCAATCGGCGGCGCCAGAGCAGGCGTACTTGAGACTACTTTCAGAACAGAAACCGAGACAGATCTTTTCGGTGAGCAGGCAGTCCTTTGCGGCGGTGTATGCGCACTGATGCAGGCAGGTTTTGAGACTCTTACAGAGGCTGGTTATGATCCCAGAAATGCATATTTTGAATGTATTCATGAAATGAAGCTGATCGTAGATCTGATTTACCAGTCAGGATTTGAAGGAATGAGATATTCTATCTCCAATACAGCGGAATACGGTGATTATATCACAGGTCCTAAGATCATCACAGATGAGACTAAGAAGACTATGAAGAAAATCTTGAAGGATATTCAGGATGGCAGCTTCGCAAAAGACTTCTTACTTGACATGTCACCGGCAGGCGGACAGGCTCACTTCAAGGCTATGAGAAAACTGGCAGCTGAGCATCCCGCAGAGCAGGTTGGTAAGGAAATCCGTAAGCTGTACAGCTGGAATAATGAAAATGATAAGTTGATCAATAACTAATTTATAGAAAATAGTTGTAACCTGAATCAAACAGCATAGAAAGACCGTTGGTTTTTTCCAATGGTCTTTCGTTGAATTAAAAGATGAAAATGATTTTCGGGAGGGAATGACCATGGGAATGACGATGACCCAGAAAATACTGGCAGCACATGCCGGACTTGATAAAGTAGAAGCAGGGCAGTTGATAGAAGCAGAGTTGGATCTGGTTCTTGGAAATGATATCACAAGTCCTGTTGCTATTAAAGAAATGGAAAAAATGAAGGTAAATGGCGTTTTTGACAAGGATAAGATCGCGCTTGTACCGGATCATTTTGTGCCAAATAAGGATATTAAATCCGCAGAACATTGCAAATGTGTAAGGGAATTTGCTTATCGCAATGAGATAACCAATTACTTTGAAGTAGGAGAGATGGGAATTGAACATGCCCTTCTTCCCGAAAAAGGCTTAACGGTAGCAGGCGATGTGATTATAGGTGCGGACTCCCATACTTGTACCTATGGTGCATTAGGAGCTTTCTCAACCGGTGTCGGGAGCACAGATATGGCAGCCGGCATGGCAACCGGAAAGGCATGGTTCAAAGTACCTGCGGCAATTAAGTTCAATCTTGTAGGCAAGCCGCAAAAGTGGGTGAGCGGAAAGGATGTGATTTTGCACATCATCGGTATGATCGGCGTTGACGGAGCGCTGTACAAATCCATGGAGTTTACAGGAGAGGGCATTAAGAATCTGACCATGGATGACCGGTTTACAATTGCCAATATGGCAATTGAAGCCGGCGGAAAGAACGGTATATTCCCAGTGGATGATCTTGCCATCGCATACATGAAGGAGCATTCTAAGAAAACTTATACTGTTTATGAGGCGGATGAGGATGCGGTTTATGATGAAGAATATACCATCGACTTAAGCGCCTTACGTCCCACCATTGCCTTCCCGCACTTGCCGGAGAATACCAAGACGATTGATGAAATCAAAGAAGATATTAAGATCGATCAGGTGGTGATTGGTTCCTGTACGAACGGACGCATTGATGATATGCGTATCGCAGCAGAAGTCTTAAAGGGAAGACATGTAGCAAAGGGAATGCGGTGTATCGTTATTCCGGCGACCCAGTCGATTTATATGCAGGCGATGGAGGAAGGGCTCCTTAAAATCTTTATCGAGGCGGGTGCTATTGTAAGTACACCTACCTGCGGTCCCTGTCTTGGAGGGTACATGGGAATATTAGCGGAAGGTGAGAGGTGCGTATCTACAACGAACCGTAACTTTGTAGGACGTATGGGACATGTGGATTCTGAAATTTATCTTGCAAGCCCCGCTGTAGCGGCTGCAAGCGCCGTCACAGGAAAGATTTCCTGTCCCTGTCAATTATAAGATTTAGGTTGAAAGAAAGGAAAACGAACATGAAAGCAGCAAAAGGAATTGTTTTTAAATATGGAGATAATGTAGATACGGATGTAATCATTCCCGCCAGATACCTGAATTCATCAGATCCGGCAGAACTGGCGTCACACTGTATGGAAGACATTGATAAGGACTTCATCAAAAATGTGAAGAAGGGCGATATCATTGTGGCTGATAAGAATTTTGGCTGCGGTTCCTCCAGAGAGCATGCGCCCATCGCCATCAAGGCAGCCGGTGTAAGCTGTGTGATTGCGGAGACCTTTGCAAGGATTTTTTACAGAAATGCCATCAACATAGGACTTCCGATTATCGAGTGCCCTGAGGCGGCAAAGGGAATCAGTCAGGGGGATGAAGTTGAAGTGGATTTTGAGTCCGGCATTATTAAAAATCTCACAAAGGGAACTCAGTTTAAGGGGCAGGCATTCCCGGAGTTCATGCAGAAGATCATTGCGGCAGAAGGATTGGTGAATTATATCAATCATTTTTCTTAAACACTTTCTTTTATAGAAAAAATGTAGTAAAATAGCAGGGGTATTCACAGGATAGACACATTTTCCTGTTAGGATAGGAAGTCAGAGAAGATAAATGATTGGAAATGAGGAGGAACTTTACAAATGGCTAAGAATAGTACGCCTGAAGTAAAAACAGAGCAGAAGATTCAGACAAAGTATGACCGCAAGATGGAAGCGAGGAGACAACAGAAGTTAAAGGATGAGCGCCAGGCAAAATTGACAAAAATGGTTGCGGCAATCATCGGGCTTGTAATAGTAGTGATTATCGTGGCTTCTATAGCCGCGCCTATCATCAAAAAGAATGCAGCACTTAACGGAACTTACGTTAAAGTGGGTGAACATGAACTGACGGGGCTTGAGTATGATTATTATTATGAGACTACTGTCAATAACTACTTAAACAGTATGTCATCCATCCTGCCATATCTGGGGCTGGATACTTCCGGTGATTTTTCAAAACAGCAGTATACGGAAGATATGACATGGAAAGATTTGTTTGATGAAATGACGGTGGAGCAGATTAGGCAGACGAAGGCGCTGGTAGAAGATGCCGAAAAGGCGGGATTTACTTATGATACAACAGAGGAATACGAAACCTTTCTGACTGAATTTAAGGCAGCTGCTGATTCCGCAGGGACAAGCGTAAATGAGTTTTACAAGCAGAATTTCGGAACTTATGCGACCGAAAAGAATGTAGCTTCATTTGTAAAAGAAGGCATGGTTGCAAATGCATATTATGATGAACTGCTTGAAATAAATACTCCTTCGGAAGAAGAGGTTAAGGCGTATTATGAAGAGCATAAAGTGGATTATGATAAAGTAGATTATAGAAGCTTTACCTTTACCGCAGATGTTTCCGAGGAAGCCACAGAGGATGAAATAAACGCGGCTATGGATGAAATAGGCGATAAGGCGGATGCAATGATGAAGGCGCGTCAGGACGGAGGAGATTTTGAAGAGTTATGTGCTCAAAATGCTTCCGAGGATATGAAAGCTTCGTATGAAGACGCGGAAACGGAATACAGCCTTAACGAAGGAAGAACTTCCTCCGTTATCTCTTCTGTCGTAGCAGACTGGTTATACGAAGAAGGCCGTAAGGAAGGCGATATCGCAGTTTTAAAGGATGAGAGCTATAATCAATATTATGTGGTAGAGTTCGTGAACAGATATTACGATGAAGCTGATGATGCAAATATTTCAAGTACTCTGGCAAGCCAGGCTGTATCCGAATATATATCAACTCTTATTGAAAATTATCAGGTGACAGACATAAAGGGAAATCTGAAATATCTGACGATAGAAGAAAGCGAAACAGCCGAAGAAACCGCAGAAACAGATGCTGGGGACAACGGCACAGATGGAAGTTCTGAATAATATACCGATACAATAAGGATGTCACGTTTTGCGCGGCAGTCGTTGTGAACATAAGGATGTCACGTTTTACGCGGCAGTCGTTGTGAACATAAGGATGTCACGTTTTACGTGGCATCCGTTGTTTTATATCATGAGTTAAAATAACTTGAAACATATGTTCGCATATGGTAAGATGAATCTATGAAAAAAAAAAAAACGACATGATACTTCTTACGGGAATCCTGCTCACAGCGCTGATGATCTGGCTGGTTCCCCTGTTATTAAATAAAGATGCACCTGCGGTAGTCAGGATACTCCAGGATGGTCAGGAAATTGGGATCTACAGTGTGCTGGAAGATCAGACTATTGCTATCCCCTATGAAGAAGAAGGCTATAATCTGCTTCTTATCAGCGGCGGACAGGTTTCTGTTTCTGATGCAGACTGTCCGGATGGACTGTGCGTCAGGCAAAGAGCCATTGCCAGGAACGGTGAAAGCATCATCTGTCTTCCTCATAAGCTGGTGATACAAATTGAATCAAAGGAGGAAAGTGATCTGGATGCAGTCACTTACTGAAGATGAAAAATAAGACAGCTTATTTAGGGCTTCTATTGGCCTTTGCATTGATTCTGTCCTATGTTGAGACAATCATACCATTTCAAAGCGGAATCCCTGGAATCAAACTTGGACTTGCAAATCTTGCTGTGGTACTTTGCCTGTATTTATTAGGATGGAAGGAGGCACTGATTTTAACCATGGTCAAGGCTTTGCTTGGCGGTTTTATGTTTGGCAGCATGTCCATGATGATTTATTCTTTGGTCGGGTCTATAATCAGTGCACTAATTATGATGATTCTTAAGAAGACCCATTGGTTCCATGTCCCGGTGGTAAGTGCAGCGGGAGGTGTCGCACATAATCTGGGGCAGATTCTTGTGGCATTTTTGGTAGTGGAGACTTATGGGATTGTCTATTATGTGCCGATTCTTGTAATCGCCGGCCTTTTGACCGGCATTTTGATAGGGATGGTAGCGGCACTTGTCCTGCCGTATATTCAAACTATATTATCGAAAGGAAACCCTTAAATGATAGCATTTGTAAAAGGAAGAATAGAGGACATCACAGAAGAAAATGTGGTGGTGGATACAGGAAGCATTGGATATAATATTAAGATTTCTACCGGAACGGCATCTCATCTCCCCGGAGTGGATGAAGAGGTGAAATTATATACCTATACCTGCGTCAGGGAGGATATGTTCAGTCTGTATGGTTTCCTGACACGGGATGATCTTGAAATCTTCAAAAAGCTGATTACGGTAAATGGAATCGGTCCGAAAGGAGGGCTGGCGATTCTTTCGGTCATGAGTGCGGACAATCTGCGGTTTGCGATTATTTCGGGCGATGCCGCCGCCATTTCCAAAGCGCCGGGCATTGGAAAGAAAACAGCGGAAAGGGTCATCCTTGATCTGAAGGATAAGATTTCCCTTGAAGATACATTGATTCATAAAGAGATGAATCAGCCGGGAGCGGGATTGTCCGGTATAGAAAATCATGCCAGAAGCGAAGCTGTGGAAGCGCTTACAGCGCTTGGCTATTCTGCGTCGGATGCCCTCCATGCAGTAAAAGGGGTTCAGCTGACAGATGATATGGATGCAGAGACAATCTTAAAGCTTGCGCTTAAAAATATGTTTTAAAACAGAGGATATGGAGCAGGAAGTATGGCAAAAAGAATGATAGAGACGAATTTGCAGGAAGAAGACATACGAATTGAAGGTTCCCTTCGTCCTCAAAAATTGAGTGACTATATTGGTCAGTCTAAAATCAAGGATAGCTTAAAAATATACATAGAAGCTGCAAAGCAGAGAAATGATTCCCTTGATCATGTGCTTTTTTATGGTCCGCCCGGTCTTGGCAAAACTACGCTTGCCGGAATCATAGCAAATGAAATGGGGGTAAATATGAAAGTCACCAGCGGTCCAGCAATAGAAAAGCCGGGAGAAATGGCGGCTATTCTAAATAATCTGCAGGAGGGGGATCTGCTTTTTGTGGATGAAATCCACAGGCTGAACCGTCAAGTAGAAGAAGTGCTTTATCCGGCAATGGAAGACTTTGCCATTGACATTATGATAGGCAAGGGACCTACCGCAAGATCTATACGGCTTGATCTGCCTCACTTTACGCTGGTCGGCGCTACTACACGGGCAGGGCTTTTGACGGCGCCTTTGCGGGATCGGTTCGGTATTATACATCGGCTGGAATTTTACAGCGTGGAAGAGTTGCAGACGATTATCATGCAGTCGGCAAGAGTCTTAAATGCCCCGGTTGAACCGGCAGGTGCCATGGAGATGGCAAAAAGAAGCCGGGGGACGCCGAGACTTGCCAACAGGATCCTGAAAAGGGTCAGGGATTATGCACAGGTAAAACATGACGGCATCATAACGGAAGCGGTTGCAATGACGGCGCTGGATCTGATGGATGTGGACAGGATGGGTTTGGATCATATCGACAGGAACATTCTTTTATCAATGATACAGAAATTCGGCGGCGGACCTGTGGGATTAGATACGCTTGCAGCTGCAATCGGAGAGGATTCCGGCACCATAGAGGATGTCTATGAGCCTTATCTTCTGAAAAATGGGTTTATTAACCGTACTCCCCGGGGAAGAGTCGTGACTGATTTGGCATATCATCATTTAGGGCTTGAAATTCCAGAGTAATCTGCTTATAATAGATGTTGTATTAACTACTATGGATAAGCTATATATTTTGTGTATAGAGGGGTGAGCCTGATGTCAGCAAAAACAGATACAGAAGTAATTATCGGCGGTAAAGTATTCACTTTAAGCGGCTATGAAAGCGAAGAATATTTGCAGAAGGTAGCTTCCTATATCAACAATAAAATGGCGGAGTATGGCAAAGTGGAGTCCTTCAGAAGGCAGACTCTGGACACGCAAAGCGTTTTACTTCAACTGAATATTGCAGATGATTATTTTAAGGCAAAGAAGCAGATCAGCCTTCTTGAGGAAGAAATTCAAAGTAAAGAAAAGGAATTATATAATCTGAAACATGAACTGATTGCTTCTCAGATCAAGCTGGAAAATACAGAAAAAAATGTAAAATCTCTTCAAAATGAAGTAAATGAAAATGCTAAGAAAATCATAAAACTTGAAACAGAATTAAAAAATAGTTAAAAGCTGTCTTCTCCAGACAGCTTTTTGTGCGAGTTAAAGAAAAGGGAAATTATGGGAAGAGTAGAATTACTGGCTCCGGCAGGGAATTTCCATGCATTGAAGGGCGCAATAAAAGCAGGAGCAGATGCCGTTTATCTGGGAGGAGAACTTTATGGTGCCCGTGCATATGCAGATAATTTTACACAGGATGAAATTTGTGCGGGAATACATCTGGCTCATGTGTTCGGAAGAAAAGTCTATCTTACGGTGAACACTCTGGTGAAAGAGCGGGAGCTAGATGGCCTGTATCATTTTCTGTTACCCTTTTACGAGGAAGGACTTGACGGCGTTATCATACAGGATCTAGGAGTGCTGCGCTTTCTAAGACTTCATTTCCCGGGGCTTGCGCTTCATGCAAGTACCCAGATGACACTGACTGGAAGTCTGGGGACATCGTTTGTAAAAAAGGAAGGTATCAGCAGGATTGTCCCAGCCCGGGAATTGTCACTGGAGGAGATGAAAAAGATCAAGTCCGAAACAGGTGTTGAGATAGAAGCCTTTATTCATGGCGCCATGTGCTATTGCTATTCAGGACAATGTCTTTTAAGCAGCATACTGGGAGGAAGAAGCGGAAACAGGGGGAGGTGTGCACAGCCCTGCCGCCTTCCCTATGAAACAGAAGCGGGTAAGCAGTGTTATCCTTTGAGTATGAGAGATATGTGCACAATTGATCTTCTTCCTGCGCTGATAGAAGCAGGAATTGATTCCTTCAAAATAGAGGGCAGAATGAAAAAGCCTGCTTATGCAGCGGGCGTGACGGCAATTTATCGGAAGTACATCGACTTATATTATCAGGATAAAGAGCATTATCATGTCTTGAAAGAGGACAGGGATCTTCTAAATGCGCTGTATATCAGAAGCCAGATCGGAGATGGGTATTTGAAGCGGTATAATGGAAAAGAGATGATCACCCTCCATTCACCGTCTTATTCAGAAACAGATGCCAGTCTTCTTACCAATATAGAAAAAACATATATTGATGGGGAACTTTGCCGTGAAGCTGCGGCAAAGGTATGCCTTACACCGGAAAAAGAAGCTTGTCTCACTTTACAGACAGGGGAAAGCTGTGCCACTGGCAGAGGTGATATCGTACAGAAGGCATTGAAGCAACCGCTTACGACGGAAAAGATAGAAGAACAGATGAAAAAGAGCGGAAACAGCCTCATAAAGATTACGGATGTGGACGTTGTTACAAACGGTCCTGTGTTTCTTCCGGTGCGTTCGTTAAATGAACTGCGCAGAGTGACCATAGCCGCGCTGGAAAGAGAAATGATCTGCCGAAATGGCCTTGATTATCCGGACAGGAAGGCAATTGCACCTGAAAAAAGCGGTGGAAAACAAAGGGCAGGGAAGCAGGACGGAAAGCAGAAAGTACTGCATGCCCTTGTGCGTACGGCAAAGCAGCTTGAGGCAGCCTGCGAGGAGCATCTTTCGCGTATTTATCTGGATTACACCCTTCTTTTGCAAGAAGGTATTCAAAAATTGAATGCATATAAGGCAGATAGGAAGGAAAATGAGCAGTCATTTTTCCTGGCGACTCCTTATATTGTAAGGGAAAAAGACAAAAAATATCTGGAGAAAATGGAAGAGGCTCTTCAAACCGGATTATTTGAAGGGGTTCTGATTAGAAATCTGGAAAGTTATCAATTCTTTTATTATAAGAATCCTTCCTGTAAGATGGTATTGGATGCTAATTTATATATTTGGAACAGAGAAACATTAAAGTTTTGGGATGGACGGGCAGCGGAATTTTATCTTCCTCTCGAATGCAACATGTATGAATGGAAGGAATTGCTATCTGCCTTTCGGGAAAGAGAAATACAGGCATCTGCAATTGTTTACGGACGGATTCCTATGATGATTACGGCAAACTGCATCAGAAAAACCATGGAAGGATGCAGTCATACGCCGGGAATTATAATGTTAAAAGACAGATACGAAAAGAAATTTCCTGTTTATACGGACTGCTCATGCTGTTATAATGTTCTTTATAATAGTGTGCCGTTATCCCTGCACAAGGTCTCTTTTGAAGAGACGTTTCCGGCGGAAAATTTAAGACTCGATTTCACGACGGAAGACAAACAGGAAACTTTGCAGGTTATCCGCTATTATCGTGATATTTCAAATAGATATAGAGAGCCTTTTTATAAGGAGTATACAACCGGGCACTATAAACGAGGAGTAGAGTAAATGGTCGTTTACATCAGCGAGTTTTCAAAATATATCATTGCGCTGCTGATAACTTTATATACGTATGAGAGTTTTGCTGTATTTCGATATGATAATGAAGAACGGCGAAATGGCATTTATGTGCGGCAGAATCTTCTGATGTTTGCGTTTCATTTCAGCTGTTTTTTGGTAATCTGTTTTGAAACTGGAGATATGACATATCTGTTCTTTTATGCGTTCCAGCAGATTATGTTATATGCTGCTATTGCGCTGTACCGTATGCTTTACCCGAAAGCAAACAGACTGATTGCAAATAATATGTGCATGTTGCTGAGCATTGGTTTTGTGATACTGACGAGACTTGGTATGAACAAAGCTGTAAAACAGTTTGTGATCGTCACAGGATCATTGACGATAGCGCTCATCATTCCATATTTTGTTCATAAGTTCAAATTTTTGAAAAATCTGAAATGGATTTATGCCATAGTGGGAATTGCTGCTTTATCTGTTGTTATGATTCTGGGGCAGACAACCTATGGGAGCAAACTTTCTTACTCCATTGCGGGAATCACCTTCCAGCCCTCAGAATTTGTGAAGATTCTTTTTGTTTTTTTTGTGGCAAGCGCGCTCTATCAGTCTTCCGGTTTTTTTGAGGTTTTTACTACGGCAGTGTTTGCAGCGGCACATGTAATCGTACTGGTGATTTCAAAGGATCTGGGAAGTGCATTGATCTTTTTTATAGTCTATGTTCTCATGGTGTTCGTGGCGACGAAAAATGTTTTTTACTTGATTGCCGGCGGGGCAGGAGGTTCTGCGGCGGCATATGTTGCTTACACGGTGTTTTCTCATGTGCAGGTTAGGGTGCAGGCATGGAAAGATCCGTGGAGCGTGATTGATTCGGCGGGATATCAGATTACCCAGTCTTTATTTGCTATTTCCAGCGGTGACTGGTTTGGGCTGGGGCTATATAAAGGAACGCCGGACGCGATTCCTTTTGTGGAGGCTGACTTCATATTTTCAGCGATTGCGGAAGAATTTGGAATTATATTTGCCGTATGTCTGATTTTGATTTGTGTGAGTTGTTTTATTATGTTCATGAATACAGCTGCGGTGCTGAAAGATAAATTTTACCAGCTCACAGCATTTGGACTTGGAGTTACCTATATTTTTCAGGTCTTTCTTACCATTGGCGGCGGGACGAAATTTATTCCTTTGACTGGAGTTACCCTGCCCCTTATCAGTTATGGAGGGAGTTCGGTCCTCACAACGCTGGTTATGTTTGCGATTGTCGAAGGGCTCTATATCATAAGGCAGGATGAAAGTGAAGAGCAAAAAAGGGCATTAAGGAAAAGGAAGAAAAGGAAACAGCCCATCCGGAAGAGAATAGATGATGAGATTGAAGACGAAGAATAGAAATCTGAAAAAGAAAAGAAATCAAAAAAATAGAGAAATCATGATCGTTACTTGGGGCTTTACTATCCTCTTTTTGTGCATGGCGGGATATATCACGCACTACGCCATAACCCATAGACAGGAATTGATCAATAACAGCTATAACGGCAGACAGCAGATGTTGATTGCGCAGAATAGAAGAGGAAGGATATACGCTGCCGGCGGAAATATACTGGCACAGACCGTAGAAGATGAGGAAGGGAATGAAAAAAGAGAATATCCCTACCAGAATTTATTTTCTCATGTGGTAGGATATGCATCCAATGGACGGATGGGAGTAGAAGCACAGGCAAACTATTATCTCATCAATTCAAATGCACCGCTTTCCCAGAAAGCAGCCCTTGATGTGAGCGGTGAGAAATATCCGGGAGACGATGTGTACACTACATTAGATGTTGACTTACAGCAGGTTGCTTCCACAGCGCTCGGTATATACCAAGGGGCGATTATCGTGACAGAACCGGATACAGGTAAGATCCTTGCGATGGTTTCAAAGCCTGATTTTAATCCTGAGCAGATTTCGGATATATGGGACGAACTGATACAGGATGAGGATAGCAGCATTTTGCTGAATCGTGCAACACAGGGACTCTACCCGCCCGGCTCCACCTTTAAGATTGTTACGGCGCTAGAATATATTAAAGAAAATCCGGATAGCTACCAGAGTTACAGCTATAACTGTACCGGCGCTATTAAAAGAGGAGAAGACAGGATACAGTGTTATCATGGTAGTGTTCATGGGACGGTAGGATTTGAGAAATCTTTTGCAAAATCCTGCAATACATCCTTTGCAAATATGGGATTATTACTTGACAGGGGCAGATTTGAACGCACCCTTGACCAGCTTTTATTCAATCAGGAATTGCCTGTTTCTTTTAACTATAATAAAAGCAGGGTGGATATGTCGGAGCAGACTTCCGATTCGGATATGATGCAGATTTCGATAGGACAGGGAACCACAGGAGTCACACCGCTCCAGCTGAACATGATCACCTGTGCCATTGCCAATGACGGAATACTGATGAAGCCTTATCTGATAGATTATGTGCAAAACAGTGTCGGCGGTAATGTGAAAACTTTTTCACCTTCTTCCTATGGTAATCTGATGGATCAGAAGGAAGCGGCAATCCTAAAAGAACTTATGAAGGATGTGGTAGAGGAAGGAACGGCTACCAGATTAAAGGGGCTTTCCTACACGGCTGCTGGGAAAACCGGTTCGGCTGAATACGGAACAGTCAAGGGAGAAAGTCATGCGTGGTTTACAGGATTTGCACCGGCAGAGGATCCGCAGGTATGTGTGACGATTATTATTGAAGGAGCAGGTGCAGGAGGGGACTATGCGGTTCCCATTGCCAAGAGAATATTTGATGCATATTTTGGAGTCTGATAATGAAATTTTATAAATACCTTTATATTGGCGATACTGTTACCAATCCCCAAAAAGTAAAATGGAAATTAAAGCATCACGCAGGCGTACAGGTCTATGTGATTACGGTAGCATCTTTCCCGGATCAGCTTGAGATTCTTCACAGCGCGTACCTTAAGCAGCGGTATTACAGATATCATCCGCCGATTATCGTGGGGATTGCTTCAAATTACGAGGAGGCAGTGCAGATTGTTATGAAGATTACGCAGGAATGCCTGGAGGCTACAGGAAATTGCAACCTGAGGGAATATTTAAAACGTAAAGCAAAGGAGCAATTATGATATGCTGTCGGTACTGCTGATGATCTTAAAAGTGCTGGGCATGATACTTCTTATCCTGCTTGGAACCATATTGTTACTTATATTGCTTGTACTTTTTGTACCGGTCCGGTATCAGATCATGCTGCACCGGAAGGTGGGAGAAGAAGCGCCTGTTGCGGCAAAAGTAAAAGCAACATGGCTTCTGCATGCTTTAAATGCGGCAGTTTCTTACCCGGAGGCAGCATTCTTGCGGGTAAGGATTTTTTGCTTTACGATTTTCCGTTCTGACAAACCGAAAAAAACAATGCAAAAGGACAACACCCAAAAAGAAACGAAGGAAACTGATGGGCAGAAGAATGTAGAAAGAAAAGCTTCCGATGAAAATCAAAAGGAAAAAAACAGCTATATAGAAGAAGCTGCCCCCAAAAAGCAGGAGGAAGAACCTAAGAAGGGCAGGAAAGTAAATAAGCTTTTTGATTTTCTTAAAAAGCTCTGGTCTGTGTTTAAAAATATTAAGTACACAATTATAAAAATATGTGATAAGATAAAGCATATTGTAAAGAATATCCAATATTATTTGAAAATTGTCCAAAGCGATACCTTTCACCGTGCATGGGTGGTCTGTTCAGGGCAGGTGTTTTCCCTGATTAAGAGCATTTTACCGCGTAAGATACGCGGAAATCTGATTATAGGAGCCGGCGATCCTGCCAGCACAGGTCAGATTCTGGCAATTTACGGTATTTTATATCCGTTGCTGGGCAATCATATTGACATAGTTCCTGATTTTGAGCAGCAGATCATAGAGGGCGATTTGCTGGTTAAGGGGAGAATAACAGTATTCAAGGCATTAAAGACGGCATGGATTGTTTACTTTAATAAAGATTTGCGCAGATTGATCAAATTATTTAAAAGGGAGGCAGCATAATGGCAGAGAATAATTTTACAGGAGTAATCGAATCATTGATGCGAGGTATGAACACGGTATTATCTACCAAAACAGTAGTAGGAGAAGCGACGAAGATTGGCGATACCATCATATTACCTCTTGTGGATGTGACATTTGGAGTCGGCGCCGGCGCCAGTGTGGGAGATAAGAAAAACGGCGGAGCCGGCGGCTTTACCGGGAAAATGACTCCCAGTGCGGTGCTGGTCATCAAAAACGGCAGCACTAAACTTGTTAATATTAAAAACCAGGATACTGTTACCAAGGTTCTTGATATGATACCGGATATTGTAGATAAATTTACGTCGCCTAAAGAAGAAATGATAGATGATGAGGATGCAGTAGATATTGCTTTTCCAGAAGAGGATGCTGACAAGCATTAATTTTGGCATGGATGCATAAGATAAGGTAAGAAAGCATAAGTGAGTGGTACGCATGAAGAAACTGATAGGGTTTATTGCATTTTGGATTGCAGTAGGGATGTTGCTTATGCTTTTTCTTGCGCATCATTATCTGATTGCGCTTTTGATTATTGCATTATTGCTTTTGATTGGATATAATTGTTACTTAAATTGAGAAATTGTCTGCGCAGCAGCGTTTGTTGGAAAGTGCGCTGACATGGAGGATGGTATGGGTATATCTGAAAAAGCCATGGATGACCGGAATTGTGAGGAAATTTTGGTAAGCGGCACAGAGGATGAATTATATGAATTAAAAACATGGCTGTTTAAAGAAAATGTACGCCTTAAAATGGAGCAAAGTGAACTTAGGCACGCACAGGATCAGTTTGCCAGAGAAAGAGAAGAGTTTAAAGTGGAGATGGCAAAGCTGGAGCAGCACATTAAATTTGAGCAAAATCGTCTTAGGCAGGATGAATCTTTTTTTGATAAAAAGATGGACATCCTTAAAAATGCTTTTGCACAGCTTGATGCAGAACGGAAAAAACTGGAGCGGGAAAAAATCCAGCTGGAGGCAGAGAAAAATGTCCATGTAAGTTATTCGAGACAAGAAAAAAACATGGAGATTGCTGAAATGCTGTTCCAGGGAGTCAACAGCCAGCTGGCATTAAAAAAGAGATACAAGGATCTGATTAAAATGTTTCATCCTGATAACATAGCGGGAGACCATGAGATGGTGCTTGTAATCAATCGGATCTATGATGAATTGAAAAAAGACTATGAGATGGGGAAAAGAGCATAGCAAACGCAGGTAAACCTACTTATTGCAAAAAAACTGACCGCGGTTAGCGGTCAGTTTTTGGTAATCATTTAAGCTCTTTCAACTTTTCCGGATTTTAAGCAATTCGTACAAACGTGCATTCTTTTGGAAGCTCCGTTTACTTTACATTTAACACTTTTGATGTTTGATTTCCAGATTCTGTTAGATCTTCTATGAGAATGGCTTACGTTGTTTCCAAAATGAACGCCCTTACCACAAATATCACATTTAGCCATCGTTGCACCTCCTAACAATTCATATTAAACATACACAACAGTTGTATAATAGCAGAAATTACATCAGATTGCAAGCGGAAATTTAACTTTTTTGTCGGTTATTTTTCGCATGCTGACCAGAGTGACGCTCTGAGAGGATAAATAATCCAACGTCGCCGCGCTCTCGCTCCG
>CAYOED010000033.1:0-35708 GCA_964402925.1 uncultured Lachnospiraceae bacterium
TTCTCCACATATCCACTTGGTAAATCTGCCGCAGTCATAAGATATCTGTTTGTAATATTCATCTGTCTAACCTCCTCATCATATAAACCCATTTTAAATGTAGCATCAATTTCTATTAATTTTTTTGCCAAGTTGGAAAGACTTCCCCTTGGCTAATAAAATACTTTATCCGCGATAATCCAACCAATCAATAAGTATTATGCCATCTTCATAAATTATATTCGGATAATCTGTAATATAAGTATCAAATGCGCATAAATCATAATACTGAGTAGATAATGGAACATAACTTCTTGAATATCCAGGATATTGAGCAAAGAATTCTTAAACTTACTATAAAAAATTTCAACAAACAATTTTCCCATCATTTATCTCTATTATTTTTTTACATTGATTTGCAATATTATTATCATGTGTTGCCATTACTACTGTTTTACCTTTTTTATTGAGCAAATGAAATAGTTGCATGATAATATCAGTATTCTCAGAGTCCAAAGCACCTGTCGGTTCATCCGCAAATATAATATCAGGCTCATTTATAATCGCTCTGGCTATCGCAATTCTTTGCTTCTGCCCTCCAGACATTTCCCTGACCTTATGATTCATATAATCCTCCATTTTCACTATCTTTAATGCCTCGAAAATCTTTTCCTTTCTATCAATATTTTTTCTATTTGCTATTTCTAAAGGCAATGCTATATTTTCATATGCAGTAAAATCCTCTATTAACGCAAAATCCTGCATAACTATACCTATCTTTTCATTCCTCATTTTTGCAGCCTGTTTCTCTGTAAAATTTCTTATCTCAGCACCATTCCAATAGTATATGCCACTATCAAACATATCCATACACGCAAGAACATGAAGCAATGTAGATTTGCCCGCTCCTGATTTCCCTATAACAGCAACCATATCGCCTGCACATATCTCCATAGATATATCATTCAGCACTAAAAATTCATTCTTTTTACCCTTATTGTATATTTTATTTATTTTCTCCAATCTTATCATTACCTTTTAAACCTCCACAACTCATGATTCCCCAACATTTTCCTTTGCACTATATAAACAATTCCCAGCCAAAAAACAGTAATAAGAATGCAAATCATAATCTGCCATAACCCAAATTCTATAAAGAAAATGTTTACCCCAAATTTTTTTAACCCCAGATAAATCAATGCTGTAACTATTATAGATTCACAAAGGACGATAATATTAACCCCAAATTGTATCAGGAAACATCCTTTCTTATCTGTCCCCACAATCCGATATATGTATAGATTTTTAATATGTTGTTTCACTTCTAAAACGCTGACACATATTGTACTCATCATTGTCATAATTAGAAAAACAAACAAAATTGGTAAGATTTCACTAATCTGCTCCTTAACATATAGGATGCTTTTATCCTTAACAGATGACAAAGGCTCTTTTATCGTAATTTCTATATTACTTTCTATAAACTTATCATATTCATTTTTTTCCTCATCTGTTATATTTTCATTATACTGTATAAACAATAATCCTTGCGGCCAAAGAATTTCCCTTAACTGCGGATATTCTAACGATAGCCTGTCAAAATCCTCTTGCTGCATTATGAAGAGCGGCGTTTCTAATCCGTTTTGTAGATTAAACATAAAGTTATGGTAATCAACCATATGCGCAGAGTAATTCATTTTAATAATATCTGTATTTTCATTTAATATACCAACAATTCTTACAGGAATTATTTGATTAGACTTTTCGGCTGAATATGGAACTAAATGAATTAAATCTCCTGCTTCCAGTCCGTAATAACTTTGTGTGAGAACTGCTTCAATTTCATCGCTGCTGTTTGCTTCCAGCCATCTTCCTTCCGCCATAACAGGATTCATGATCTCTATCAATTCTTTATCATAAACAATACTTCCCATGTCCAATCTATTTCCATCCCGCATCATTTCACCAAATATTGAATAGGAACATATAATGTTAGTTGAGCCTAAATATTTGTGCAGAATTTCCATCCCTGATTTTCCTGTACCAGCATCAACCTCAGGCACCCTCAATCCCAAATTTGTATGCACAAACCATCCCTCTTTTTCTATGATAGGTTCATATACACTGTAACGCTTATACTGTTTATCCAAAACCGATACACAACATATCGCAACAATGAAAGTAATGGCTAACTGCAAAATAATAAATGAAAATAACTTCCAGTGTTTTTCTCTTTCCTTTAAAGCCAGTCTTATATACATTTCTCTTCACCCTATACAGAATCCGTTTTTATAACTTTAACTATGTCAGTATTATATATAAAAGAAGTAATTGTCACCCCTGTTATTACCAATGACACAATCCAAAAAATAATTATTAAACATAAATAAGACAACAAATTATAATTCCCAAGCGCGCTTGGTATCATCCATGAGATAGATGGCAATAAAACATAATGATAAAAAATAATTCCACAAATAAAACTAGGTAATAAAAACATGTTACTGCACAACGTGACATAGGTCGATATTCTTCTTTTACTCAATCCACACATTAGAAATATGCCAATTTCTTTTCTCCTGCTCAGCAAAATATAATGATATAGTATGGAAAAATTTACAGCAATCCATCCTGCAATCAATATATCTATAAGTAAAACTGTATTATAAACAGTCACCCGAAAAGCATCCAATACCGGCATTTCGGGAACATGAGCAGCATCTCCTAATGAATTTTCCACGATTTCTTTTACTTCGTTGTATTGCTTTAAAGTGATACTCCTCTTAAATACCAATGTTAATCCCTCTGAATCTATAACAATATCATCATCCAGGGATGCAAATGGTATGAGAATTCTGCTCCCCCAGCCATGATATCCTATTATTCTATACGCTATTCCTTGAATATCTATATAATTTTCATCTATTATCATATTGTTGATAACTGACAAATCATTCCATGACCACTCTTCTCCAGGTATAATTGCTGCTTTGTCCCCATTTTTTTCTTCATCTTCATTAAAATAATTTTTTAAATAGCCTAACTTGGTAAGATTATTACGTACAGTATCACATGGTAAATACTCTCCATCGCTTATTACAAAACGACATTCTAAAAGCATATCGTTTTCTATTTTGGAGCGTACAAAAAACATCTCAACGTCATCCGTAATGTTATCTGAAAATTGCATAATACAATCTTCCACCTGTTTTTTAGTAATGTATCTACCATGAGCAACATCACAGTCAAATCTTATTTCCAACACCGTTAATTCAAAAACTTCTTCATTTTTCTTTTCGATGTAATTACAAAACAATCCAAAACATAAGCACAAAATAATACTGGATATAAATGTGCAAATAACTATCAGGGAAAAGATAGTCTTTTCCCTGATAAACAACATTCTAATTTTTTTTAGTATATTTCTTGTCATAATAAACCTCTGTTATTTATCTGCCTATAGTCAAATCCCAATATTCTAACATACCACTACTTGCGCTTGCACCTTTATATATATTTCCACTTGCTAAAATAGTGTAAACATCACTTCTCTGCATTGCATCTGCTATGCTCCCCTTTGCTGTCCTGTTGCTCCTGGCATAATTTTAGTCGGCATTGATGCAAACACTGCTGTTCCTAAAAACATCGCACTTATCAATGCACTCATTAAATAATACTACTAATCCTCTTAAGTACCTTCATTCTTAATATTTACTTGGTACATTTTAATACCTTAGTTCATATATAACAGAATGTCACCTATGCTTTCAAGCTTATCCCCATTATCGGTCGTTTAACTTCTTTATCGGTCATTTAAAAGTTGTATTTTTACTTCAAAACTATCTCTCTTGCTTACAATCTTAAAAAAACCTCCGTTCCTTTCGATAGCTGACTTTACATTTTGCAAGCCCAGACCGTGACTTTTCTTATCATCTTTTATGGTTCGTGGCAGCCCATTTCTTTGCAGCATTACTTCCTTTCTCGCACTATTTTGTATCACTACTTCCGTATACTGCTTCCCCGGTTGTACCTGCAGTTTGAACCACCCTTCTTCCTGCTGATTAATCTCTTCCACCGCATTTTGAATAAGGTTTGAAAAAATAATGCAGACATCCATCTCAGAAATATTTAGTTCTTGACAAAACTTCCCATTCACTATTATTTTTGCTTTTCTCTCCAAGTGAGAAAGCTTATCATTTAAAATCAAGTCAAACAAATTGTCTCCCGTTATATATAACATATTCCTAATCTTTTTCATCTGCCCCGACATATCTTGTAGGTACTTCTTTAGTCCTGTTAAGTCTTCCCGATTAGCCAACTCATCAAGACACAAAAGATGATTTTCTATATCATGACGGAACTTCCGTGTGTTCTCTTCTTTTTGCAACAGCATCTGGTAGTAATTCTCCTGCTCTTCCATCAGCATCTTTTCTAATTCAATCTCTCTTGTTTTCTGTTCATGCTGATTTCTATAATAAATTAACAACCAACACAGCAGACAGAGACTTATATACGCAGTTGACACTACAAAATCTGCAAAATGCCGAAAACGCATACTCTCCATAGAATTCTTTGCAATATTTAAGCTGCTGATTGTCAGTCCAAGCGACACTCCACCCATCACAATGACAAAAATAATCTTATTTTTATTCAATAAAGAAGCTTCTTTCTTCCTCTTATAAAAAAAGAAAGCAATTCCCAAAACGGCTAACCCCCACATGCTGGTAAACAAATTTATCCAATAATGGATATTGGCTACATTTTGAAGCGACATTTCTATTTGCAAAAGAGGTGCTTCTACAATCTCATCAATGCTTATAATCAAGATACCTAGTAAAAACGATTTAATGATTCTATCCTTGAAATTTCCTGATACTGCAAAAATTGTTGCCAAAATAATAACCGCATATTCTATTACATAATCCCTGTGTGCATCTCCCCCTGTCCAAAGCATATAAATAAGGATTGCCGCAGCTCCTACATAATAGCCCCATCTCTTTTGTGCTTTTTCCTGATAAACAATATCCAAAGCCAGACAATACTTAATGACTTCCATTATATATATTCCTAAAATAATTGCAGTTGCCATGTAACATCTCCTAACGGTGTCTTAAGTCAAATTCTCTATAACGTTCCTCAAACTCACGAATTCTTCTGCGAGACACCTTTATCTTTTTCCCCGCAATAGACACGGTTCCCTTATCGTAATAATCAATATTTCTGAAGTTAACTATATACTTCTTATCAATTCTGATAAACAGCCGTCCATCCAGTTCAGTTTCCAATTCTTTCAGTGACCTTTCACTTCGCAGGATTCTCTGACCCACGATAAACTCTGTATAGCTATCATAAGTCTGTATGTATATGATTTGATACTGAAATATCTCCACAGCCTTGCGCTTCTCATACAACAGAATTTTCTGACAGCCTATCCTTCTTCTCATAAATGATTCTATTGCTTCTTTGAGCTCAGCATCTTCAAATGGTTTCGTAATAAATCGATATGCCTCCAGAAAAAACGCTTCTCTCATCCGATCACTTCGTGCTGTTAACATGATAATCTTGCAATCTTCATTTCTATATCGAAAGAGTTTCCCCGCTTCAATTCCATCTATTTCCGGCATATCAATGTCAAGAAAAAGTAAATCTATTTTTTTTTCGCAATCCAGCAATTCCTTCCCTGAATAAAATTTAAAAATCTCAGTTTGTATTCCATATTCATTAAAACATATTTGAATTTTTGTTTTTAATATATCTACAATATACTTTTCATCATCACAAATTCCAATTGTAATCATTATATTCCTCACAACAAATTTTTCCCATTTTACCATACATTATGGAAAAATTCTTTTAACCATCTAACCACTTTATTGTCACTATAGTTCATTAATTTATGCGTTTTTACAACTACATAAAAAGCGAAACCCAATTGGCAATCCTCATCAGCATATCTGCTTACAAGGGCTAATCAGGTTCCGCCTGTCATTTCACATAAATATTATTTTTAGTCCCCAAATACCTCCACAGCCTTCTTCATCTTCACTATAATCCCCATTCCAAAAGGACAACTTATCGGCCTCTGCTGAAGACCTTCACAACATCAATTGCTACATCCTCGCTTGCCACTCACACCATCAATAATGATATCTGCAAGTGTAAACTATTAAATTTTCACCATCAACCTGATAAACTAATCTATGTTCATCAGTAATCCGCCTACTCCATTTTCCAGCCAAATCATACTTTAATGGCTCTGGTTTTCCAAGTCCTTCAAATGGATTCCTCTTTATATCTTTAACTAACTCATTAACTCTTTTGACAATCTTTTTGTCCATCTTTTGCCAGTAAAGATAATCTTCCCAAGCATTTTCCGTGAAAGATATATTCATGCACTAATCCTCCACATCAAATTTTACAAGCTTTCCATCCTCTGCTTGCTTAATGGACTCTTTTATCCACTCATAATTCGCTTTACTGTCTCGTATATGCAAATTTTCCATCAGATTATCATATTGTGCTTGAGACATGAGTACAACATTTTCATCGTTTTTTCTTGTAATTATTGCAATATCAGAATCATGCACAACACGATCACATACTTCTTTAAAATTATTTCTCACGTTTGAAAAATTGGTTGCTATCATATAATCACACTCCTTTGGATATAGCATATTCCAGGATAATAGTATTGTCAATATTTTGTACAATATTCTGTTCTATTATTTCACATGAATTTTTAGTATCCAAATACCTCCGCAGCCTTCTTCATCTTCTCAATAATTCCCACCCCAAAAGGACAATTTCCCTCGCATCTTCCGCATGCAACGCATTCTGATGCGTGGTGCTCAAGGAGTTTATAGTGGTCTGCCACGGTCTCGGGCACCTGTCCTTGTGCCAGACACAGATTCAGATACTTGTTGACCTCCGCCACACTGATTCCCACACTGCATGGTGCACAGTGTCCGCAATACATACAGTTGCCATGGAACTTGAATTTGTCCATCTGTGACAAGACCAGTGAATAATCTTTTTCCTCCTTCGAAGCATCATAATAAGATACCGCTTTTTCGATTTCACTGATGCTGTGGCAGCCTGCCATAATGGATACCACTCCCGGTCTGGTCAGACAGTATTCGATACACTGGTATTCATTGAATGCCACACCAAAAGGAGAAAGTTCCGCGTTTAGCATATCTCCTCCGCCGAAGACCTTCATAACGTCAATTGCCACATCCTCTCTCGCGCACAACTCATATAATGCTTTTCTGTCAGGATTCATTCCCACGAAACCGTTCTGATAATTTGCCGGGTCAAATAAATCGTTGCAGTCCTCGCTTGCCGGCTGCATGTCATAGGCAGCATTCACCGAAAACATCAGCACATCAATCAGTCCCGTTTCCACTGCCTTCCTTGCAATCACCGGATTGTGGGAACTTAATCCGATGGCATGGATTTTTCCTTCCGCCTTCAGTTCCTTACAGTACTCTATGATTTCTCCCTGAAAGACTTCCTCAAAATCGCTTTCACCATCTACATAATGAATCATTCCAATATCGAGGTAGTCTGTTCCAAGTCGCTGCAGTTGATCCTCAAATCCGGCTTTCGCCTTTTCTATGTTTCTGGTGCGAAGGTATTGACCATCCTCCCATACAGAACAGATATGTCCCTGAAGAACAAATTTATCTCTTCTCCCCTTCATAGCAGCGCCCAAATTATCGCGGAATATGGGATTGGGTGTGTACATATCAATAAAATTAATGCCCAGTTCAAGTGCCCGCTCCAGCATCTCCTTAAATTCTTCCGGTGTTTTGTCTATAAAACCCTCACATCCTAATGCAATCTCGCTCACCTTCAAATTACTGCATCTTTTCAATTCTCTGTACTTCATCACCATAACCGTCCTTTCTATAGTTAACTATCTTTATGAAACTTCATTTATACCGACATCCATGCTTCCGGACCGAAAACCTTCCAAGTCTAATGTTATGTAAACGTATCCCAAGTTTTTCAAACACTCGGTAATTTCTTTCTTATGTGCCAAAAATTCTGCAAACGCACTCTCATCTACTTCTATCCTTGCAAGATTATCATGGACTCTGACCCTTACATTATGTAAACCAATCCCTTTCAGGAAAGTCTCGCCCTTCTCCACCCGTGCCATTTTTTCATAGGTAAGCTCTGTGCCATAAGGAAACCTTGTAGCAAGGCAGGGTGTTGCCGGCTTAAAAGATACGGAAATGCCATACTCGCACGCCATTTTCCTCACCTCTGCCTTAGTAAGTCCAGCCTCTGCCAAAGGGCTGATAATCTGTAATTCTTTAAGGGCTTTTATGCCGGGACGGTAGACATGGAGATCGTCCTCATTCGTCCCCTCTAAAATCACATTTATTCCAAGGTCAGAAGCCCTTTCTTTCATTCTGAGAAACAGATGCCTTTTACATAGGTAACAGCGTTCCACCGGATTATTCATAATCCCTGCTTCCTCAAGCTCATCCACTGCTATCACTATATGGACTGCTCCGATTTCTTCACATACTCTTTTTGCTTCTTCTATTTCCCCGGTCGGATGCAGGCGGGTCTGCATCGTCACTGCATAAACTTCTTTTCCCGTCTTTTGGGCTGCTTCATGCGCTAATTTCAAAAGCAGACTGCTGTCAACGCCCCCTGAAAAAGCCACCATTACATCCTGTCTGGCATACTGCGCCATTTTCCGAATCAATTTCTCTCTTTTTTCCACGTACTCCCCCATACTTCCTCCATCACCTGCTGAAAAGGTATATCGTTTTTCCTTGCCAACTCTGCCACGCTTTCATATTCCGGGTAAATTCTCACCTGACCATCCGGCAAGGTACACTTTTTTGCCCTCACCTCTCCCCTTTCCAATGCGATTACGGTTTCCTCTCTCTCTAAAACCGTGCGCTCCATCCGCATCCTACGGATCCCTATGGTGGTAGTCTCCTCAAAAATAATCTGCTCCATTTTCTTTATATGTGCTTCGTCACAAATGACCGTAAGCATATAAGCCGGGCGATTTTTCTTCATATATACAGGCGTAAAGTGGACGTCCCTGGCGCCTGCACTCATGAGATTGTCCATCGTATATCCAAGAAGTTCTCCCGTACAGTCGTCAATATTTGTTTCCAGTTTATAAATCTCGTCCTGCATGGAGGATTCTTCTGGTCGGTTCTCCCCTTTTTCTTCAATCAACATTGCCCGAAGCAGGCTGGGTCTTTCATAACTCCGCTTTCCTGCTCCAATTCCCGTTTGGATGATCGTGAACTGTTCCGGCAGTCTGGAAGCCGTTTTTACGGCTGCAAGGATTGCTGCCCCCGTGGGTGTCACCAGTTCTCCCTCCACGTCCGTAATCCTGACAGGAAGCTTAAATGCCTCCATGATATTGATTACCGCCGGAACCGGCACCGGAAGAATACCATGCTGGCACCTCACCGTTCCTCTGCCTTCACATACAAAGGGTACCACCACATCTGTGATATCCAGATTATCCAGACATACCGCCGCCGCAACAATATCCACAATAGAGTCCACAGCCCCCACTTCGTGAAAATGCACCTGCTCTATAGGCACGCCATGCGCTTTTGCCTCCGCCAATGCCAGTATTCTGAAAATTTCTATAGCCGTCTTTCTGGCACGTTCACTGATCTTGGCATTTTCAATGATCTCCAGCACCTCCGGCAATCCCCTATGCTCATGAACATGCTCATCATGGCAATGTTCATGAATTTCTTCATGAACATGTTGCCTCTCCTCTATACATTTTTCTTTATCATGGTGACGACCGCATTCTTCCTCATGATGATGCGCATGACTGTGTCCATGCAGGTATTCCATATCATGGTCATGATTTTCATGCTTTCTATCCAACTTTACAAGGAAATCACAGACATCAAGTCCAGCCTTCTTTACTCTGCTTATTTCGATTTCAAATCCTTTTACCGGAAGGCTATCTAATGCCGCTTTAAGCACTTTTTCATCTGCTCCAAGATCCAGCAGCGCTGCTACCGTCATATCTCCGCTGATTCCGGAATAACATTCCAGATATAAAGTCTTTCCCATCTTCTACTCCCCCTTATCGTCCTTCTGACATCCCAACCGGTTGATCTGGGTTGCAATATAGCCGGCGCCGTAGCCATTGTCAATATTGACGACGGCTATCCCGTTTGCGCAGGAATTGATCATGGTAAGTAACGCCGAAAGGCCATGCATACTTGCCCCATAACCTACAGAAGTAGGGACTGCAATCACCGGTCTGCTGACCAGACCGCCCAGGACGCTTGCAAGCGCTCCCTCCATTCCTGCCACTGCTACCACGCAGTTTGCCTCCTGTATCACATCAAGACGGGAAATCAGTCTGTGCAGCCCGCTCACCCCCACATCATAAATCCGTTCCACATAAGAGCCAAAAAATTCTGCGGTCTGAGCTGCCTCCTCCGCTACCGGAATGTCCGCTGTGCCTGCCGTACAGACTGCAATCTTTCCGCATCTTTTTTTATTTTCTTTTTCAATTTTTAAAATACGGGATACCTCATCATAAGTCACCTGCGGAAGTACTTCCTTCACCAGTTCATACTGGTGCTTTTCCGCTCTGGTTCCAAAAACTTCCCCGTTTTCCTCAAACAATCTCTGATAAATGGAAAGCAGATACTGATCCGGCTTTTTGCTGCAATAAACCACTTCCGGAAATCCTGAACGCATCTCCCTATGAGTATCCAGCTTTGCATAGCCCAGCTCCTCAAAAGGCTGCTTCCTGAAATATTTCTCCGCTTCCTCTATCGACATACTTCCTTCTTTTACCTGCTCTAAAATCTTCCTTGCTTCCACCAGAAATCCTCTCCGTTCTTTAATCTCATAGGGCATTATTAAAATCCCCTGTGAGACAAAATAAGGCATTCAAACTCACAAGCTTGAATACCCTATTATCTCACATAAAATGCTGATTTACAAAAATCACTTTACTTCCACGATCCATCCTTCCGGCGCTTCAATGGTGCCCATCTGGATACCGGTAAGTGTCTCATACAGCTTCTTCGTGACAGGTCCCATTTCCGTCATTCCGCTGGGGAAACAGATCTCTTTTCCATGGTCTACCACCTTACCAACCGGTGAGATGACTGCTGCTGTGCCGCATAAACCGCATTCCGCAAAGTCTTTCAGTTCATCCAGATAAACTTCCCTCTCTTCTGCTTCCAGTCCCAGATAATCTCTGGCAACCTGCATCAGGGAACGTCTGGTGATGGAAGGAAGGATACTGTTTGATTTAGGCGTCACAACCTTGCCGTCCTTCGTCACGAACAGGAAGTTCGCACCGCCTGTTTCCTCTACCTTTGTTCTCGTTCCTGCATCAAGATACATATTCTCATCGTAGCCTTGCTCATGTGCATCCACGATAGCGTGAAGGCTCATTGCATAATTAAGTCCTGCCTTGATATGACCTGTCCCATTCGGGGCTGCACGGTCAAAATCACTGACACGGATTGTAAGCGGCTTAACGCCTCCCTTAAAGTAAGGTCCAACCGGAGTGGTAAACACTCTGAACTGATATTCATCCGCCGGCTTTACACCAATAACGGCATTGCTTCCAAACATATAAGGGCGCACATATAAAGTTGCGCCGCTGCCATACGGAGGCACATAAGCTTCATTTGCCTTAATGGTCTTAAGCACCGCCTCAACAAATTGCTCTTTAGGGAAAACCGGCATTTCAAGACGCTTTGCGCTCTGTTCCATTCTTTCTGCATTTAAATCAGGGCGAAAAGTAACGATGCGTCCGTCTGCTGTCGTATAAGCCTTCATGCCTTCAAATATTGTCTGTGCATATTGCAGAACGCCCGCACATTCACTGATGACCACATTCGCATCCTCTGTTATGATGCCATCATCCCATGCGCCATTCTTATAATTTGATACGAACCTATAATCTGTCTGGATATAGCCAAATCCAAGATTTGCCCAATCAATATTTTTCTTTTCCATAATATTGTGCTCCCTCTTAAGTTTCTTTCTTATTATTATACTTTTTATTGTAAAAGTCAACCGTGTTTACTGCGCTATCCTCTCATACTTTAGGAAATGATAGGTAATATCAAAATAGGTCTGTTCATCGCTGTCCGCCGTAATCCGCCACTGCGGCATTTCGTCCAGATTGGGGAAATAAGCGTCTGCATCATAGACATGATCGATCTTTGTGATATGCGCCACATCGCAGTATGGAAGAAGCTGCCTGTAAATGCTTTCTCCTCCTACGATATACACATCCTGTGTATCATATTTTTCAAGTTCCGAGAGCAGTTCCTCCAGACTATGCACTACCGTCGCATCTTTAACTTTATATTCCGGATTGGCAGATAAAATGATATTCGTACGGTTTTTAAGAGGCAATCCCTGGGGAAAGGTCTCTAAAGTCTTTCTCCCCAACACCACCACCTTCCCTGTGGTTTCCTGTCGGAAATTCTTGTGGTCTGCCGGAATCCTGATCAAAAGATCACCGCCATTTCCAATTGCCCAATTTTCATCCACTGCCGCTATCAGATTCATATCTTACATTTCCTTTCTTTATCCATTTGATGTATGTTCCTTCTTTTAAATTGCAATGGGAATATTCTTAATCTGTTCGCCCGTCATATAATTTTCTACCTTTACATCATCTCTCGTAAACTGATAAAAATCCTTTATCTCCGGATTGAGCCAGAAAGACGGCGCCGGGTAAGGCTCCCTGGTAATCAGTTCCTCTATGATCGGAACATGCCTGTCATAAATATGCGCATCCGCAATCACATGAACCAGTTCTCCCGCCTTCATACCGCAAACCTGTGCCAGCATGTGAACCAGCACCGCATACTGCACCACATTCCAGTTGTTTGCAGCCAGCACATCCTGGGAACGCTGATTTAGAACAGCATTCAAAGTGAGTTTTTCCTCTCCCTTTTTCTGCGTCACATTGAATGTCATGCTGTAAGCGCAGGGATACAGATTCATCTCATGAAGATCCTGATGCACATAAATATTGGTCATGATTCTGCGGCTAAAGGGATTATTCTTAAGGTCATAAATCACCCTATCCACCTGATCCATCATGCCTTCTTTGTACTGATGCTTCACTCCCATCTGATAACCATATGCCTTGCCAATGGAACCATCTGCATCAGCCCACTCATCCCAGATATGGCTGTGAAGGTCATGAATGTTATTGGATTTGCGCTGCCAGATCCACAGCATTTCATCTGCAGCGCTTTTTAAGGCGGTCTTTCTGAGCGTCAGTATGGGAAACTCTTTCGACAGGTCATACCTATTTACCACTCCAAATTTCTTAATCGTATACGCAGATGTGCCGTCCTCCCACCTAGGGCGCACCTTTTCTCCCTCTGTGCTGGTTCCGTTTTCCAGAATATCCCTGCACATATTGATGAATATTTCATCTGCAAGACTCATTTCAGTCTTCCTCCATCATCTTTATACATCCCACTTGTCACAGAGGGAATTGATTTGATCGGCAAACTTCGCCAAATCTTTATTAGGGCCGCCTTCGTTTTTGCGGATTACGGCAAGTAGTCTTTGACCTGCTGCCAGAAGACGCGTAAATACATCAGATACGGTTTTGGCTTTCTTCTGAATCGGAATAGGCGCTGCCTCGTATTCAATCTTATCCGTAAGCAGATTAAATTCTGTTCCGCTGTATGGCGCATATGCCTTGATTCCATGTTCCACCCAAAGACACTCTGAAAAACTCTTACATACCGAATCCTCACCGTGTACTACGAAGACCCTTCTGGGTTTGTTCTTAAATCCCTTTACCCAGCCAATCAGTCCGTTTTTATCTGCATGTCCTGAAAGTCCCACAAGCGTGCGTATGGATGCACGCACATCAATAGGTTCGCCAAACAGCTTCACTTCGTCAATACCCTCTATCAGCATTCTTCCCAAAGTCCCCACTGCTTGATAGCCAACGAACAGGATCGTGCATTCCTCTCTCCAGAGATTATGTTTCAAATGGTGACGGATTCTTCCCGCTTCACACATACCGGATGCCGATATGATGACCTTCGGCGTGGCTTCAAAGTTGATTTCTTTTGATTCTTCACTGGTAATCGTAAGTTTCAGCCCCGGGAACGAAAGCGGATTGATTCCTGCATGTACCAGTTTCATCGCCTCTTCATCAAAACAGCTGTCTTCATTCTTATGGAAGATATTGGTTGCCTCCACCGCTAAGGGGCTGTCCACATACACAGGGAAATTCCCATGCCCTTTTACCATCTGATCCTCTTTTATTTTACGCAGGAAGAATAATATTTCCTGTGTTCTTCCCACAGCAAAGGAAGGAATGACGACATTTCCGCCCTTGTCAAAGGTCTCCTGCAATATTCCGGCAAGTTCCTTCACATAATCAGGATGCTCTCCGGGATGAAGCCTGTCTCCATAGGTAGACTCCATGACGACGTAATCCGCTTCTTCTGTCCTTGTAGGACTTTTAATCAACGGAAGATTTTCATTTCCAATATCTCCTGAAAAGACGATCTTCTTGGTAGTTTCCCCTTCCGTCGCCCATACTTCGATGCTCGCGGAACCAAGCAGATGCCCTACATCTGTGAACCGAATCTTTATTCCTTCGCAAAGCTCTATTTCCTGTCCATAATCACAGGGCACGATTCTTTTGATGGCTGCATCTGCATCCTCCATCGTATAAACAGGCTCCTGATAAGCTACATTTGCATTTCTCTTTGCCTTACGATTCTTCCATTCCGCCTCCTGCATCTGAATATGTGCACAGTCCCGCAACATAATACTGCACAGATCTGCCGTCGGCTTTGTAGCAAAAATCTGTCCCCTGAACCCTCTCGCGCTCAGCCTTGGTATCATACCGGAATGATCAATATGAGCATGGGTAAGCAGTACATAATCTATGTAAGATTCTTGTACCGGCAAATCGCAGTTTTCAAATACATTAACTCCCTGTTCCATACCGTAGTCCACAAGTATATGTTTCCCACAGGCATTCAGATAGTGACAGCTTCCCGTCACCTCATGTGCAGCTCCTACAAAGATTAGTTTCATAGCTTACCTCCTTTATTTAATCATTATGACATATGATATGGTCTGCCCGGCCATACATCTCTTCCACAGCCGCGAAAAAAATATCCTTGTCCTCTTCGTTTTCTACGTCTCCGTGGAAAAAGAAAACTCCGACATGGTATATTTTTTCCAATTCCTCCTTAATCCTATTTCCGAGTTCTTTGTTCTTGTCCATAAGGGCAATCGTACATCCCTGACTTGCATACTTCTCCAAAAGAGAGTATTCTTTCGCTCCTGTGTTTCCTGCAAGTATACATACTTTTTTATCAATCATGACATTTTCTGCACCTTTCTTCGCTTATGCCGACAAAATCTTTCAAATATTGTAGTCAAATTATACCATATAGGAATATAATATAGCAAACTTAAAAGGTTAAATGACATGACCATATCTATTTATTTTTTTATTCTTCTGGTAATCGTCCTTTCTATGGACGCTTTTACCGCAGGATTATCTTATGGAATGGAAAAAGTAGAGGTCTCTTTTTTGTCTGTTTTCATCATAGCACTGCTGTCAGGCAGTATGCTGACCGTCTCTTTGCTCGCCGGAAATGTTTTTCTCGACCTGATTCCCGATAAACTCACAAAAGGAATTTCCTTTTCCATACTTTTTCTGCTTTCTTTGTACAAATTTTATGATGCCCTGCCCCGCCTTCACAAAAAAGATCCGGGATTGACCACAAGAACGATTTCACAAAAAATAAATAAGGATGATAAAGCAGTACTTTCCTGCCGTGAAGCTGCTCTTCTGGCATTTGCCCTGTCTATAGACAATGTCTCTGCCGGATTGTGCACCGGAACCGTATCTCTACCTCCTATTATACTATTGTTTCTGGCGACTGCAATCCATTTTCTCTCCATACGGCTGGGTCTTTTTACCGGAGGGCTGCTGTCCCGCAAAAGCTCACACAATTTCGCCTGGCTGGGAGCTGCCATTCTCATGCTTTTGTCCTTTATCCGCATTTTCTAGCGCCCTCTCATCGGCTTTTCTCAGCAGGGTGTCCGAAAATACTAAAAGTTCGTGAACCACTAAAGGCATGCTCGCAAGTACGCCAAGAACTCCCCATTCAGATAGACTGAGCCTGCTGGTTCCAAACAGATTCACAAAATAGGGAATTTCTGTCACAAGTGCCTGCAGTGCAATTCCCGCTCCCCATGCCACGATCATATAAATATTATCCAGATGATTCATCTTAAAGACAGACTTATTTACATCTCTCATTCCTACCGCATGCACCAGTTGGCTCATTCCAAGCACGGTAAACGCGTGGGTCTGCGCTTTATTTAAAATCGGCTGGAGGCGGAGAATCTTTTCCAGATTCTGTATGGTCACCGGCAGTCCCTTCCCTATAAGTTCCTGATAAGGGACTGCTGCAAAGGCCAGCAGACTGATTACACCAATCACTGCCCCGTAACACAAAGTACAGGCAAGTCCGCCATGAGAGAACAAACTGTCAGTACTTTTTCTGGGCGGTTCCTTCATTAGTGCATCCCCATCATTTTTGTCCACTCCCAATGCCAGCGCCGGAAGTGAGTCCGTAATCAGATTGATCCATAGGATATGACTTGCTTTCAGCGGTGTAGGAAAACCTGCTAAAATCGCCACCAGCATGGTAATGATTTCCCCAAAGTTAGAGGAGAGCAAAAACAAAATGGTTTTACGGATGTTCTCGTAAATCCCTCTGCCTTCCTTCATTGCCTTTTCGATGGTGGCAAAATTATCATCTGTCAATACCAGATCCGCCGCATTCCGGGCAACGTCTGTCCCTTCCTTTCCCATGGCAATCCCCACATCTGCTGCCTTTAAAGAAGGCGCGTCATTTACACCGTCGCCAGTCATTGCCACAATCTTTCCTCTGGACCTTAGCGCTTCCACGATCCGTACTTTATGCTCTGGAGAGACTCTGGCAAAAACACGGATATTTTCAACCCGATTTACGAAATCCCTGCTGTCCGACTCTTCAATCTCTGCTCCTGTCATGCACTCGTTTTTATCTTTTGCGATCCCTAACTCTTTTGCTATGGCAAAAGCCGTATCAACATGATCCCCTGTAATCATTATGGTATCTACATGCGCGCCTTTAAAACTTTCCACTGCCCCCTTTGCCTCTTCGCGGGGAGGGTCTATCATTCCCACAAGCCCCACAAAAACCATGTTCTTTTCGTCTTTCAAATCCCCCTTGCGTTTTATTGCAATCGCAAGCACACGATAGGCTTTGCTTGCCATTTCCCTGACGGCTGCCTTTGCCTCCCTTTTTGCTTTTGCTGAAAAAGTGATTTCTTTTCCATGCATACAGACGCTTTGGCAGCGGTCTATCATTTCATCCGCAGCGCCCTTAATATACGCAATTTTCTCGGTTCCATTCCTGTGGACGGTCGTCATTCTTTTTCTCTCCGAATCAAAAGAGCGCTCGTCCACACGGGGAAGCTTTTTCTCCAGCCTGCCCTTCTCCATTCCGTGTTTATAGGAAAGGTCAAGAAGCGCCAATTCTGTAGGATCTCCCAATCGATTCTCACCAAGCGCCGCATCATTGCAAAGTGTACATGCCTCAAAGAGGAGATGGTTCGCCTCGGAATCCAGTTCTTCTTCTTTCATCAGGCTGCCATCTACATAGCACTCTTTTACCGTCATTCTGTTTTGGGTAAGAGTCCCTGTTTTGTCAGAGCATACTATATCAACCGCTCCTAGTGTCTCCACGGAAGGAAGACGCCGCACAATCGTTCCCACCTTTACCATACGCGATACACTAAGCGCCAGCACAATGGTGACAACCGCCGCCAGTCCTTCCGGCACTGCCGCTACCGCAAGAGAAATCGCAGTGAGCAGCATGTCCCCTACGTCACGCTTTTGCAGCACTGCCACAAAGAACAAAAATGCACATATGCCAACTGCCAGAATACTGAGAAGTTTCCCAAGATCCGCAAGTCTCTTCTGAAGCGGCGTCATTTCGCCTCCATCCGCTCCAATCAGTCCCGCAATCTTTCCAATTTCCGTATCCATCCCTGTGGCGGTTACGATTCCTTCTCCTCTGCCATAAGTTACCGTTGTAGACATATACGCCAGGTTGATTCGATCGCCAATTCCCTTTTCTCCTGCAGTCAGCTCCTTTGTGACCTTTTCCACCGGAACAGACTCTCCGGTAAGCGCCGATTCTTCAATTTTCAGATTCACCGCCTCAATCAGCCGAAGATCCGCAGGCACCTGCCTGCCCGCTTCCAAAAATACAATATCTCCCGGCACCAGCTGCGGACTTGGTATCTCATATTCTTTTCCGTCACGCTTCACCAATGCCTTGGGACTTGCCAGCTGTTTCAAGGCTTCAATGGCTCTTCGGGCCTTGTCCTCCTGAATGACTCCAACTACTGAATTCAGAATGATAACTGCCGCAATAATCGCCGCATCTCCCACTTCCTTCAGAAAGAAAGAAATCACTATTGCCACCATCAGAATATAAATAAGCGGATCATTGAGCTGCTCCAAAAACAACATAAATATCCCTTTTTTCTTCTGTTCTTTAAGCTGATTAGGACCATATTTCCGAAGTCTTGCATCGGCCTCCATGGTGGTAAGTCCCTTTTCCTTACTGCTATCAAGCTGCCTTATTACCTCTGCCGTGTTCTGGTCTGCATACATAGTTCATCCCTCCTGCCCTTATGATTTTATATGCCTGGACAGGAGGGATTATTCACAACAATTTTCAATTGTATAAATTTTATTCTATTTTCCGATAGACGGTGTGTAATTGTCAAAATAACTGTAGTTACATCTCACACAGGTATAAGCCGTATATCCCTGTGTCGTTGCTGTAGCAGGAATGACCACTGACCGGAAAGTATGGTTATTGAGGTTCAGTTCTATACTCTCAGCGTAACTGCTGCCGCAGCTGCAAATATAAGAACGTATTCCCTTTTCTGTACAGTTCGCCTCTTTGAGCACATAAGACTGATAATAGTGTGCATGGGGCGAGGCTGATGGCGCTGCCGACGGTGTGGCTGCACTAGTAGGCGCTGAGGATGCCGAACCCTGACCTGCACTTGCTGCCGGAGCAGGTGTTGTGCTTGCCTCCGGGCTGGGTGAAAGCATACTTACCGGTCTGGAGTCCAGAAGGACGCCGCATACGACACAAGTTCTTTCTTCTGTTCCCATCTTAGTAGTTGTAGCTTCTGCTGCCACCGTCCAGTCTGTTGCCACATGACCAGGAGCCGGTATCATTTCCGTATAGAAATTTCCACAGCTGCATGTATATTTCCGCAACCCCGCCAAAGTACAGCTGGGTTCTCTTTCTGTGGACGCAGTATATTGATGCACATGGGGCAATTGCGTTTCTTCTTCTGCTCCATCTCCTCCCGAACCGCTTGTGCTTTCATATCGGATATTTTCCTGTGCTATGATTTCATCACAGTAAATACATTTCCTTACCCGCAGACCTTCCTGCTCCGCTGTTGGTTTTCTGGAAGTTTCCCAGTCACCTGCCACATGACCGGTTGACATAATATCCACGTAATAAGTATCCCCACATTCACAACTATACTTAATTCTTCCTGCGCTGTAGCAGTTTGCTTCCTTCTCCACAAATTCCTCGTAATCATGAACATGGCTAAGAACATCACGCAGTTTATCCAAAGGCTGCGGAGCCGTCTCTGTATCCGGATCAGCTGTCGCCTCAGGAATCTGTGTCGGCACCGCTGAAGCCTCAACAGACTCTGCTTCCTCCCTCTGCACAGTTTCAACATCATTCTTGTCATTTCCTCCGCCAATCAGAGCATAACCGACAATTCCTACCGTAGCAAGACAGACCATTACTGCTAATACACCCAGAATGCCTGTCAGTACTTTTACAATTCCATTCATTTTGGATTCTCCATTGTCAAATTTTTAAATTCTGCCTATCTTTAAGTATATAATTTTTCCCGTTTTTTGTAAAGGCACTCGCCGCTATTCTTCAATCGCCTTAAAAAATCCGAAATCGCTGACATTATTAGTTTGCTTTACTATCTCCGCAACGACTGCAAATCCCTTTCCTTCTTAACTATAATATAAAATTATAACATATGCGGCAAACATGCACAATAAACATATGCTTGAAAAAATGCATCAAAATCCTACTGATTCCGTTTTCCCGCTTTCTCTAAAATATCCCGGTGATAAATATTTCCAATCCAATTACAATCAGGATACTTCCTCCAAATATGGCTGCTTTATCAGACAGCTTTGTCCCGAATCTTTTACCGGCAAGCACCCCTGCCAGACAGATTAAAAAGGTCACTGCCGCAATAATCAACGCGCATACAAGTGCCATCGTAAAATTATATCCCGCAATTGTGAATCCGACGGATAATGCATCGATAGAGGTAGCAATTCCCTGCACCAAAAGCGCTGCCAAGCCTATTTCCGTATTCCGAACTTCTTCCTTATTTTTCCTGCCTTCTATCACCATCTTTCCTCCGATAAAAGAAAGCAATAACAGTGCAATCCATGGAATCATCTTCTCAAAAGCCTTAAAATATTGAACCATGGTATGCACACAGATCCACCCAATCATTGGCATCAATGCCTGAAAAAAGGCAAATACCCCTGCAATCACACACATCTTTTTTCTATTCATCTCCGGCTCGCTAAGCCCATTCGCCAAGGACACTGAAAATGCATCCATAGAAAGCCCCACCCCCAGCAGGATGCTGTTGAAGAAAAATAATACGTTCCATTCCATCTTTCGTTCCTCCCGTTTTGACTATAAAAATCCCGGTACAGCTTCAAAACTATACCGGGTTCCTATTGGCAAATCCACAGACTACATGCATAGTTCTAAAGCTATACATGAGTCTCGCAATTTAAAGCAAACCAGACCTAAACGGTCAGCATGTTGACTTGCTGCGCTGCGCGCTTGCTACTCCCTCATGGGCATCTTAATGATAATAATTTATCATTCCTCACTTCACTTGTCAACTTTTTATCTGCCGCCCTTCATGGTTAAGATGATAATTGTCCCTATAAATAAGTTCCGAAAGCGGCACGATTTCATATCCTTCTTCTTCCAAAGTATCAATTAATGTATCCAAGGCTGCGGCTGTATATTCCGCCCCATTATGGCACAGCACAATACTTCCGTTTCCAAGATTCTTGTGCTCTGTCACTGTTTCAATAATAGAATCTATGCCCTTATTCTGCCAGTCCAGGCTGTCCACATCCCATTGGATTGGATAATAGCCGCAATCCAAAAGCACATCCACAACCGCACTGTCATAATCCCCATAAGGAGGTCTGAACAGGAACATATCGTAGCCGGTAATTTCCTTTACCTTCTCATGGACCTTCATAATTTCTTCCTTTTTCTCTTCATCAGACAATTGGCTCATATATTTGTGGTTCTCACTGTGATTCCCAAGATCGTGACCCGCTGCCAGAATGGCTTTTACATCATCCGGGTAGTTTTCCGCCCATCCTCCCGTCATAAAGAAGGTCACATGAAGATTGTGCTTTTCCAGTATTTCCAGAATTTCTTCCGTATCTTCATTGCCCCATGCGGCGTCAAAAGTGAGGGCAATCTTCTTCTCCTGCGTATCTACGCAGTAAATAGGCAGTTTCCGACCATTCACGTCATGATCTGCTGTTGTCATGTCCGCCGGCTTTTCATTCTCTTCATCAACAGCATCATCTGCATCATCCTCATTCTCCCTTACCTCTTGCACTTCCTCCGTGTTAATGAAGTTTTTCATTTCATCCTCCTCATAGAGAATAGCATCTTCCTGTACCTCCTCATCCGCTTCACTCACTTTTCCAGGCTCCTCCAAAGTCTCCTTACATCCTGTCAGCACCGCAAGAATCAGTGCTGTCATCAAAATCCATTTCTTTCTCATTGCATTCATTCTCCTTCGTATCTATCTGCTTTCTCCAATTGGTATTACCTCATTTCATCCTGCTGCGACTAAGGACTGTGAGGCAAGAATAATCGAAACCGCAATCATCAGTCCCCACAAAATGACGCCCCCGATTGTCCGTAAACGTCCTTTTTCTTTGCTGTTTTCTACATCAATATACATTTCTCTTTGCATCCTATCATCATCCTCCAAATCTCTATTTTCCAATTCTCCATTTTGCCGGATCGTCTATCAGATTTCCGTTATAATCAAATCTTGAACCATGACAGGGACAATCCCAGCTTCTCTCATCCTGGTTCCATTCAAGTTCACATCCCATATGGGGACAGCGGAGAGAAACTCTGTGTATGGTTCCGTCTGCTTCTTTATAGCAGCCATATCTTTTTAGTCCATTCCGCACGACTCCGCCCTGTCCATTCTTAAGATCTGCTTCTTTTTGTGTCAAAAGTAGATTCCGCAGCCACAGTAATCCTACACTGCTTTCTCCTAAGTCCACCATGAACTTTTTAATTGCCGGAGCAAAATTCCACCTCTGAGGAGAAAAAAGATGTGCATAGGGATTTTCCTTTCCCGCGATTTCATCTGTTATGATGGATGCCGCAATCATGGAAAAAGTCATGCCCCATTTTCCAAATCCCGTTGCCACATACCAGTAAGGTCGAAGGAGAGAATACTTTCCGATAAAAGGGAGATCATCATGTGTGATACAATCCTGCGCTGACCAGCAGGCAGTCTCCTGCGCTTTAGGAAAATACTTTTTTACTTCCTGCCTGATAGATTCATAGCATCCTCCCATCTCATTTTTACCGGTGCGATGTGCACTTCCGCCTGCAAGAAGAATATTCTGATAGCTTCTATAAGACAAACCTTCTGCATCGGCACTATAGTACATTCCGTTTAACGCCTCCACACCTGAGTACGCCACCACATAGCTCCTCTCTTGATGCTGCCTCAGAAAATAGCACCCCGGAATATTCACAATCGGATAATGCGTTGCAAAAATAATTCTCTGTGCCGTTACTTTTCCATGGTTTGTCAAAATCACATGTCCTTTTACAGACAAGACTCTGGTTCCCTCGTAAATCTCCAGCTCCTCCGCCAGCTGTCTTATGAACTTTAACGGATGAAACTGCGCCTGGTCTTCAAAACATACCGCTCCTTTCACTGCAAAGGGCAATGCAAAATGCAGGGAATTCTTTTCACAAAAACGGGCAGTTATTCCAAGGCTCATAGCGGCTTCTGCTTCTTTTTTCAATTTTTCTTCATCTTCCACAGAATATAAATAAGAGGGAAGTCTTTCAAAATCACATGCGATTTCATGTTTTTCTACAATCTCCTGATATCGGTTGATGGCTTCCCTATTTGCCGTCGCATACAAACGGGCTTTTTCGTGCCCATATTTTCGAATCAGTTCCTCATACCGCATTCCATGCTGGCTGGTAATCTTGGCTGTGGTGTTTTTCGTCTGCCCGCCGGCAATCCGGTCAGCCTCTATGACGATTACCTCCACACCCCGTTCTTGTAACAGATATGCGGTCAATATCCCTGCCATTCCCGCGCCGATAACTGCAACATCCACCTTTTTGTCAGAAGGGCACACCTGCTTTTCCGGTATCTTTACACTTTTACTCCATATGGATTCCACTTTTATCCCATCTCACTTTCAAATAATATTGTTGTGAGATAGTGTTTGCTTTTTTGGACATTCTAGTCATGATGTTTGCCCTCTATCGTATAGGTATCTGTTCTTTCATCATAATAAATCCAGTCATCCGACCTCCAGTATTCTCCTTTTCCGTCCGGCTTTTGAAGCGCGATCTCATGAACAAATTCATCATCCTCCTGCGTGCAGCCATTATAATACAAAAGTACAGGCTCTCCTTCCAAAAGCCCTATATAAAACACCTCCGGCGGTTCCACGCCTATCAGTTTTTCATAAGATTCCCTGATTTCTTCTGAAGTATAATAGACTTCAGGAAGCGGCAGGGCTTCCTCAAGCAGTTCCTCCGCCACCTGCTTCAATATCCAGTCAGGTTCTCTGGTAACCGGATAACTGCATATATGATAGTCATACCATCCGTTAATCTCCGGCGCCTCATAATCTGGGTAAACCTTGGGAAAAGATTTCTGTACCTCTTCTTCAAACTGCTTTAGCAGCATATCAATCTCTTCCCTCCGGGCATCAGGTTCTCCATTGTTTTCAGATATAAGCAGAATCTCTTTGTGTCCTTCCGCCTCTTCTACAGCGACATAGTGTTTAAAGCGATCGTTTTCTTTGTCATATATGGTAAAATCCAGCCCTGAAGTCATGGCGAAGAAGGCCAGTGATACCTCCCACTTTTCTTTCATCTCCCCCGCTTCATATTGATAAATATTGGTACTCCCCCAGCGCCAGTTACTTCCTCCATAAACTTGAATAACCAGCATATGATCCGTTATGATGACCCCTTTATAAGGATCGCCATAAACACCGCCCATATCCGGTCCTAATGATTCCAACGGTGTAAGCGGAAGAAAGCTTCCGTTCCCCTGACTGATGAAAGGATACACATATCTCTCCTCTGACTCTTCCCCAGCACCTATAAGTCCGGTAATTACCATATCTTCTATACCGTCACCGTTTAGATCACCTTCTGCAAAATCTTCTGCCACAATCTCTTTTCCCGGATAATACAATTCCAGAAAAGACTGCATTTTTTCAAGCCCTGCTTTTTCGTTTCCCTGCCCTTTTCCCATCCTAAGCCATGGAGTAAATACCAGTTTTCCAATGTCCTGCCCAGGATTTCCTTCCACCGAGAGAAAATATAGGTTTTCCATCCCCATAATCGACGTATAATCTTCTATCAGATTCCCGTCAAGACTAAGATACTCCATTTCCTTCATATTGCTTAAGGCATCAATATTGCTGATTTTATTATTGTCAAGCAAAAGATTAAACATTTTTGTCAGCCTCTTAAGCGGCGACAGATCTTCAATTTGATTAGAAGACAGATTCAGCACTTCCAAGCCTCCAAGATTTTCTAACGCTCGAATATCCGCAATCTGATTTCTAGTAAGTTCCACCTCCTTAAGTCTGGGCAGCCGCGACAGCGCACTGATATCTTCCACGTTATTTCTTCCCAGCGAAACACTCTCCAGTTCTTTGCAATTTGCCAGCGGCGAAATATCACATATCTCATTTCCATAAAATGATACTTCTGTAAGATAAGGATATTTTTCTAAGAAAGATATATCTGTAAGATTACAAAAGTTCATTCCAAGTGCTTTAAGGTTCGGCAATTCCTCAAGAAAATCCGCCGAATCAAGAGGAATGTTTTCGAAAATCAATTCTTCCAATTCAGGAACCATATCATCGGTAATATCGTAATTAATCTCTTCTATACGTGTCAGGGTCAAGCTTGTAAGATGCGGAAGCTTTTCTAAATCACCAAAAGTCTTCACCTGCTCCGCATCTGATATACGCAAAGCAGAAAGACCTATAATCTCTTCCCGCGAAGGAACAATACCGGAATAACTAATCTCATGATATACAGCTTTCTTAATTTTTTCTTCCTCCCAATGAAGACCATCATCCGGCAGCCTGCCTTCCCAGGCTTTCCAAAGTATCTCCTCCCATCGGCTTATGTCTGCTTTTTCCACCCTTTCTTCGCGACCAAGGCGTTCTATCTGCTTTTTCAGCGTATCCAAATCATTTTTATCAACATCATCCCCCGCTTCTACACGATATAAGTTTCCTTCTTTTACATAAAAAAAGCCCTGTTCTCCCGCTTTTGTCCGATAAAGAATCATAGCTTCTTCTGTTCTTTTACCGGTATCTTCATCTACCATATACCATGTATCATGCTTCCAGGCATCCGCATCCTTTTCGCCTAAAATCTCACTGCATATCTGCCAGATCTTCTCACAATCGTTTTCTACTCCTTTCTCCAATGAATAGACTGACAATTTTTCCATCATACTCTGCAATTGCAGGCAATACAGTCTGTTGATCCATCCGTCCTTTTCCAGCAGGGCGTATCCCGTCCCATTCCCCCAGAAAAGAGCATCCTCCGCTTCAGCATTCAACTCTTCCGGCGGCCACCAGATTCTCCCATTTGCCACAGCTTTCCAATCCTCCCGGCTCTCCTGCCAGATACCTGCAAGACGCTTCCCCTCTTCATCAAGATTCTCATAAAATTCCAGGGTAAGTTCCCCAAGCTCATTGCACCAGTCCAGATCAAATGCCTCCTGTCTGCTCCTGATCTCCGCCTGGCACCCCGTATACATACATGCCACATACTGCCTGTCAATGTCATTGGCAAATTCACCGCACACTTCGTAATCAGGTTTTACCGGAGTCTCCATCTCCTTCAAGCTTACATACATCGTTCCCGGCTCTATACCTTCGGATGCAAACTCTCCCCGTATATCTTTTATAAATGCACAACGGTAAATCTGCGCACTGTACCAAAGCCGCCTTTCCTCTTCCACCCCCATATATTCCATCAATTCCTTCTGGGCATCTACAGCACTTTGAATTGCCGCCAGATAATCCTCCGCCAGTTCTTTATCCTTTGCGTATTTGCATCTTGCTCTATAGTCTTTCAAGTATTCCTCAAGCTGCCCTCTCCATGCCTTCTCGTAATCTGCCAGCACTTCCGTCTTATCTTCCGCGCTGCTCCCAAAAATTACAGGGAGATACAGATCGTCTATAGGGTTATCAAAGCCCCCTGCCTGCCTGAATATGCTGTCATCTTCCTCCTCGTCAAATTCCCCGGTTATTTCTGTTTCGCCTTCCTTTTCATCAGATGTCTCTATCAAATCTACTCGTTCTTCTCTTCCTTCAATTACTTTTCCAATCATACATGTAAAAAGCATCACAATTCCAGACAATAAAACAAGACAGGAAATCGATATGAATAATCTCTTCCCTGTCTTTATCTTTTCTCCGCAATCCTCTTCCCTGCACATAACGTGATGCTCCTCTCATTCGTATAATCCACTTCGTAATCTCTTCACTTCATACCTATAGATTACACGCCCGGTGCATCAAATTAGCATCATTTTTGCATCAAAGTTGCATCATTTTATTTCAATTATCATTTTAACAATTCTGGCTGAATAAATAACAGAAGAGCCTTCTATGATTTTACTTTATCACAGAAAACTCTTCCGGCATTATTTGGAAATAATTTATGTTCCCATTATTCAACTACAGTCCCGTCAAATGCACCGAGCAGATACATAAATCCATAGAAATCAGCCTGCTCTAAATTCGTGTAATCACTCCCTGCAGGAATGATAAAGCTGTAATTTACCCCTTCATATGTAAAATCTGTTTTTAAGGATACATTGCCTTTTTCCTTCAAAGCGTCAAGCACATACTGTGGATAGCAGAGCCATGCTTTATTATTGAAAGTTACAGTAGCTCCTGCTTCCGCATTCTTAATAGATGCTAAAAGATTATTGCGGATAACAACATTTGCACTGATTGGTTGTCTTGCTGTGATGTCCCCACAGGATGTACACATATAGGAACTTACACCGTCCTCTGTTCCTGTAGGTTCTGTTGTTACTGTCCACTCGTAGTGATGTTCACACCCTCCTGTCGAACTGTTGGAACCTGTATCCACATTTTCGCCCTCGGTTACCTTGGTTATGGTCACCGGACCATACGTTTTCCAACCTTTGTTCGACTCCTCCTTATCTATGTAAACATTCCATGCCACCATTTCTTCCCCGGGTTTTATTTCTTGGTATAGCACTGCATTTGCCCAGCCATTATCAATGACTTCCTTAGTAAACTTATCCTTATCCAATCCCACTTCGCCTCGCCACAAATCATAGTGCACTGTTTCTGTATCACCCGTATATCTATCGGTTACTTCAAGGGAACCGGATTCCATATAATAGGGTTTTAAATTCATAAAATCTTTTGCCCCTCCATTTTCATAAAAGGTAACAGCATAATATTGGTTGCCAGTCCATTCTCCCACTACATCTTCCTTTTCAGCCGCACTTACAGTTACTGGCATACTTATAAGTGCGCCTACGCATAATGCCGCAATCATTTTTTTCAATAATCCTTTTCTTTTCATATGTTTTCCTTCCTTCTTTAAATTAATTGTAATTATCTAGCATCCTAATATTACCTCACTACACCACATTCTGTCAATACCGATACCCCTTATAGATGTTTCAATTTCCTGCATATACTATATAAAATCATAATAAATTGGGAGTGGGAGGTAATCACATGGACTATAAGAGGTTAGGCAAACGAATCAGAGAAGAACGCCTGCGATTAAATCTTACACAGGCTCAGCTCGCGGAATCCATTGACATATCGGATACCTATATGGGTGCCATTGAGCGTGGAGAACGTAGTCTCACGCTTGATACCCTTGTAAGACTTGTCAACAGACTTGGGGTTACTGTTGACTATATGCTGTCCGATTCTGTATCCGGCAGCGATATCAATATCTTAGAACAGTTCAAACAGATCATTGACGGTCAGCCATTGGAGCGTAAACAAATGGCTATCGGTATTCTGCGCACTGTCTTTTCTTATTTTGGCAAAGACAGTAATTAGAAGCCTACTCCGGTTTTATTCTGCCCAAACGAAGATTTCTCACAAGTTCAACATCATCAATCAACCGTTTTATGGCTATATTGACAAGCAGTTCTTCCGATATGGAATATTCAACTGATAACGTATGCAGTCTGTCATGCAGCATGGGATTTGCAATCTGGACTATAAAACTTTCTTTCGGCCTACTTTCGCTGCTTTTATTCTTTTCTTCCATCACCATTTCCAAAACTCTTTCTATAAGTGTGAGGCGTACTACGGGACACCATCATTATCATACACAAATTTGTTCCACTGTTGGTCTGCCACCAGCATACATTCACAAAAATGAGCAAAAAAAGCGCAAACTTCACAGCTTGCGCTCCACTACGAATACAGCAATTTCTTATACAAAAAGGCACCCTGAAAGCGCCTTTGCAAATTATCCTTTCTTTAGTCAATATTATTATCTATACCGTAAGTATCAAAACACTTTAATCAATATATATAACGTACGGTGCCTCCTCAGGCGATTCCATGTAGAAAGTAGTTCCCTCTTTCGTATCAATGTCATAATAATCTATATAGTACGCTTCATTGTTCGCTTGCCAGCCTGCAAAAGCAGGCGCCCCCAAAAGATCCAGCAATTTCTCCTGATTAGCATTGAGCGATTCCCCATTAAATGTACTCATCTCGGGATCTATTACTATAAGATCAACCTTACGCTTGTCATCAAAGTAGAAAATAATTCCTATATCCCGATAAGCACACAGAGTCTCCTCCCCCTTATCGATATACTCATCATATGGTTCATCTATTTCATCCATAATATCATCTATATACCGCCCCAAATATTCGCGTACCGGGTAATCGTTCCAGAGAATCTGATTGGGGTATCTTTCAGGTCCACCTGAATTACCAGATTCCTCAGCTATAACCGGCTCCGGACCGTTGAAATTACCTGCATGGATATAACCGCATAAAAATACAACCATTATAAGCATCGCAATAACATATAAGAACCTATGCTTCGCATGAAAAAAAGCCCTTTTTGCCTGCCGGGCAGACTGGTAGCGTTTATTAGGATTTAAATCCATGCATTTTCGTATCACTTTTTTGTACTGCAATCTCTGTATTTTATTCTGAAGAATCTGTTCGAGCGTAACACCAAGAGAATAGATATCAGTCCGCACATCTGTCTGAGAAAATCCATACTGCTCAGGCGGAGCATATCCCCTGGTTCCCAGAAGTCTGGTATCCTGCTCCTGCTCTTCTTTCAGCACACGTGCAGCACCAAAATCAATCAGACGAATATGATCATCTTCTGCATAAATGATATTCGATGGCTTGATATCACGGTGAATAATGTCCATACCATGCAGGAACTGAAGAACCGAACACAAATCCTTTACAACATTCCAAAATTGCTTTCCAGACAATTCTATTCGACCTAATGACTGCCCCTCTATATATTCCTCAATAATCGTTGTAGTATCATCTGTTACGAAAACCTCATAAATCCTTGGAAGACAGGGATGCTGACATCCTTGCAGTATTCCATATGCCGGAACCTTACCCTTTATTATTTTTCTAATAAAGAAATTTTTCCCATTTTTCTCCTTTATCAACTGTACCGTACCGTTTTCACTTTGTTTAATCAGTTCGATTACTTCAAATTCCATGATTTTCACACCCACTCTTGCCACATACTCTTTAGTCTTATATAATTATAACAGATAAATCAGGAGGTTCAACATGAAACTTGATTCATACATCCTATCTTCTAACTCAGACCGTACTCCGTCAACTAATGACCTGGAGCATGAAATCAAGACCGTGACAGACATCGAAGACTATCTTTTCAAAAACAAAGCATATTTGCTTACACAAAATCTATCAGACCATTTAAATATGCTATTGATACAAAAAGGCGTCAGCAGGGCTGATGTCGTCCGCAATTCGTTATTGGACAGGGTGTACGTATACCAAATCTTTTCCGGTAAAAAAACTCCGTCCCGGGACAAACTGATTGCCCTGGCGTTTGGACTGTGTCTTTCAGACGGGGAAACCCAGAAACTGCTGAAACTGTCCGGAAACAGAGAATTGTATGCAAGAGATGAGCGTGATGTGCTTATTCTATTTGCATTGCAAAGAAAAAAAACAATTTTTGAGGTCAATGAACTGTTATTCTCCCATAACTTTCCCACTCTGGGATATCAACCATGACAATGCATCATACAGACTAAATTTCCCCTCTTTTTATAATGCAGTCATGTCTGCCTGTATGCATGCTGCCTATGTAAATGCTAAATCATCTTATTTTCATAGTCCTGTAATTCATGAAAGATATTATCTACAAAAACCGTATCTTCTTCCACTCTGTAAAGCATAAAATATCTGTGGGACATAAAATTGATACGCCTATAACTAAGTTCTTTCAAATGTTGATTTTATCCTCCTGTGCATCTTCTGTAATGATTACTTTATAATCCATACTTCCCTCTCAAACCAGAAATCACCGCATCTGCTTCACTGTATCGACCTTCTTTGCAATGTTTTCTGGAACACTCTAGCTTTGCCAACATTTCCTCTTCCGTCATTGCCTCATATGGGTCGTACTCTGTCCTGCTATTCTTTCTAATCTCAAAAGGAAAACCGTTGTTTGCAACTGCCTGTGTTAAAAACATTCTAATTGCAGTTGTTGTATCAGTGCCAAGATCCTTAAACAACATATCTGATTTCCGCTTTAAATCATCATCCACCCTCACTTGGATTGTACTTGCCATAATAAACTCCTTTCCAGAATATCTTTTCCCTAAGTTTTCAGTCTTCATCGCATATGATTTTATTCATATCAATTATAGTTCCAATTCATTACTAAATCAATACATATGCAATGTTTTATATTGAATTTAATGAAATTAAGGTTATCATTTTAACCTAAAAACACTCTGCCATGCTCAGAAATCCCCTTCATAATAAAAGAGACAATACAACTGATTCATACTGCCTCTCTGTAAATGCTATATTCAGTTGTATGTTTTTGCCATTAATGGCAATTTCTCGATTCTGCGTAATCGTGATATAGCGAATCACAAAATTGGAAAACATTTATTTTCTCCAGCTTGTGGGGGAATTAGAATGTAGATCTTTCGACCACTTATGGTCTGATCTGTCCAAAACCACCGTCCAAGGGGCTACAGTGAAATACCACTCACTTAATAATTCATATAGGCAGCAGTCGTACATGCATTAGCAAGGATGCCACGCAACAAATTATTTCTTTTCATTGCTTTGTCTGTTGACTTAGTATTGATCTATGTCAATAAGTTCACAGCATCCTTACCACTTAATTCTGGTGTTGCCTGAATCGGTTTTATTGTTGCCATAACATCCACCTCTTTTCCATTCTTCACTCATATTACATCACCCCAATTACTCAAATTCAATAACTGAGCATATAATATCCTTCAGTAAAGTAAAAGGGATATTCCAATTCACTACTTTGAAATATCCCATGATTACAATTTATGCTATTTTAAACGGAAAGGCATTGTAATAGAACCAAAGCACTGTATTTATCAGCGTTTCCACCCTTTGCACAAGAGTGTGAGATAGAAATATCGTCGCTCTGAAACCAGCATAAATTGCCTTTTTCAAATTTACGTTAACCCTAACTCTTTCATCGCATCCTTTTCTGCTACAAATTCATGGCACTCGGGATCTGACCTAATTTCACTAAGCATCTGCCAATCCCAATCATCTGGCTCAATCTCTTCTATATTCTCCCAGTTTACTCCAAATGTTTGTGTAATCATATTCCAAAGTATTTGAGCATCATTTTCATTCATTACAGTAACAGCACCCAAAATCCTCTCTTTAACAGCACTCATGGCACGCCTCCTCACTTATATACCTGTCCGCGATTATCAATTTTCTCAATATATAAAACATCACCATTTTTATCAAAAATAATCCTGTAATCTCCCACTCGAAGTCTATAACTATCCTGCCCCTGCAGCTTCTATACATCACCTTGTGGCAAATTTTTTATTGCTTCAACAATACGAATTCGCGTAGGTTTGTCTTGTTTGCTTAAAAACTTAATTGCCTGCTTTGAGTAATTTATGGTCATTTTATTATATGCATTCCTCCGCAAATTCTTCTATAATCGATAACAGCTTCTGATGTATAAAGTTTATCATAAAATTAAATTACCCACAATAGGCATAACATGATACAAAAAAATGGAAATACTGTATTTATCAGCATTTCCACCTTCGCACAAGAGCGCGAGACGGGACTCGAACCCAAAAACGCCTAAAAAAGCCCATAAAATCAAGGAGGAATGCACGTTGTCTTCAACGTGTCTTCAAATGAAGACTTCCTGAACAGGCTATATAAGCTAATAGAAATACTATAAAAACAAGATATCGTCATAGGTATCTTGTTTTTTATTTTTTCCAACAAAAATATATTTTATTTAAAAGTTTTACAACGCATTGACGGATAGCCGTAAAAGTTTAAGTTGCACTCTCCCCTATTTCCTTGTCTGATAAATGCCTAGCGTCTAGGCTATCACAAAGCACTTAGTGAGGTAAATTTTTTGTCTGTCCAATCTACCGCATGCCAAAACTGACAGACAAAAAATTGTAGCGAACTTAGTGCGACTGACTGGTACGGTTATTATAAAATATTCATAGTATTTATAGTGAAGCGTTTTTGCTTTTACCTTTTTTTGGTGGGTATGGTTTTTTTATATCTGTACGTCCAATAAGGTAATCGGTACTTGTATAATGAAAATCCGCTAATAAAGATAATATTTCTATCGGGATGGCTCTTTCATCATTTTCATATCTTGAATAAGTTCGTTGAGATATGTGTAGATATTTTGCAATATCTGTTTGTGTCAAGTCTTTATCTTCTCGAAGATTACGTATTCTTTCATATTTCATATCTCCACCTCAATACAAATATAAATAAGACCAAAACGGACTATTGATTTTTAGACTGTTTCGGTCTAAAATATATAATAATGATTATTGAAATATTTCTAAAAGAAGAAAGTGAGGTACTTACGACAAAGAAAAGACTTTTGACAACAAACAAAGTGATTCTAACAACTTAAGACAAATTTAAAACACGGAGGTACATATTAATGAAGAAAAACATTTACAAAATTTTAGCAGCAGCTTTCGCAATGGCAATTATGATGGTTTCACCGGCAACAACTCTTACAACTCATGCAGTAGGACTTAATGCTAATGCAGGTGAGAATACTACAGATCGTGGTGAAAGACCCGCAGATTATGGACACAGTTCAAGCGAATCCAGCACCCCTAGTGAACCCAGTGTATCTTACAGCGAACCCAGCACTTCTTCGAGCAGTTCTTCAAACAGTGGTTCAAGCAGTTCTTCAAACAGCGGTTCTTCAGACAGCGGTTCAAGCACTGTAGCGGCTCCAAAGAACCCTAATGATGTAATTGTCAGGGTAGCCGGTGGTCAAACATTCCGTAATGTTATGAATGCAGACCATACAACTTATCAGGTATATCATTGTGGTGACAACAAAGTTACTTTCACCGTAACAGATGCTGAAGGTAATGCTGTAGCATACAAAACCGTAAAGCTGGAACAGGGCGAAGATAAACTTTGGTATGAAAATATCACATTTGCAGATGATGTTGATGTAAAAGATTTCACTTTAAATGTAACAAAAGGGGATGCAACCTATCTGTCAACGGAACTTGGTGTAAGTGGAATTAAGATTAATGGTACAGTAGTATTGTCAACAGTTCCTGCTGAGCCTGAAAAAGATACTGTTATAGGTCATCGTTATTGTGCTACTTGTGGTGCAAGTTTCGAGATTCGTGAGAATAGCGGTGTTGATGCAGGTTGGCTCGCTCATATGAAAGAGCATTTAGCAAAGGGTGAAGCGGCAAGATATTCTGATAAGTAATTAGCCAGCATAAGTAAGCGGAATCAAGGTCAACGATACATTGGTATTATCCACGATTCCCGCTACGGAAGAAAAATAACAATAAGTACATAATATAGAGAACCGTCTGCATCAACGCAGGCGGTTCTTTTTTCAACTTACATAAATAAAAAATAGGCTTCGCCTATTCAACTCCCCTGCCCCTCAATCTTGAGGGGTGGGTTGCTTTCTGCCTTTCATTCCTTCATAATAGTCTTATGAATATCCTCCAAAAGATTTTTAAAGAACACTATGAAGAAATTGAATATTCCCTTCATCCCCGTCCTATCGTCATGGAAAACATTGAAAAAATGATAGGCTGCGGGGAGCCTTCTTATGGTGGCGCCATGTATGGCTGCACTCACTGTGGCGAACTTAAATTTGTCCCTTTCCGCTGCCATTCCAAGTTTTGCCCCACCTGTGGCAATAAATACTGCATTGAACGCTCTGCTAATATGTCCTTTAAGCTCATTGATTGTACCCACAGGCACCTCGTTTTTACCATTGATGAAGTCCTGCGCCCTTTCTTCCTCCATGACCGCTCTCTCCTCGACTCCCTTTTTCAGGCTGTCCGCAGTGTCATCCTCAGGCTCTTCCATGAAATGAACAAAAGCAAAAACTTTGTGCCCGGGTTTATCTGCGTACTCCATACCTTCGGCAGACCTCTCCAATGGAATCCACACATCCACTGTCTCCTTACCGAAGGCGGTTTCTCTGATGACGGCTTCTGGAGAGTTGTGAAACATTTCAACTATACTTATCTGCGTAAAGCCTTCCAGACTGCTCTCCTTAACGAACTTGAATCACATATCGGGCCTTCTTTTAAAAAGACCAAAGCAGCCATTTATAAAAAGGATAAAAACGGTTTCTATGTTTATGCCAAACCCAACCTCTGCGACACTGACACTGTCGTAAAGTACATCAGTCGTTACCTCGGACGGCCTGTTATAGCCACTTCACGCATTGATTCTTATGATGGGGACAATGTTACTTTCCACTACAATAAACATGAGGATGATTCCTATGTGGAGAAAACTGTTCCCGTATTGGATTTCATTTCCCTTCTCATCCAGCATATCCCCGAAAAACATTTCAAAATGACTCGCTATTACGGGCTCTATGCAAGACACCGGGAATCGGATGAAAAGCTCCGCAGGGCACTCCCAAAATCCAAACACCGGATTCTGCTGGATTTTAACAAATGGCGGCAGCTCCTTCTGTTATCCTTCGGTTATGACC
>CAYOED010000034.1:0-34979 GCA_964402925.1 uncultured Lachnospiraceae bacterium
AACACTGGGGTTGTGGGTGTTTTTCACCCACCATTATCCCTGAAGAGCCTATTTTATTCACATTATATATATTTACTACATAACTTTGATGCGACATGACAAAACCGTATTTTTCCATTTTCTCCGCCAAATCATTCATCTTTTCCTTAATGCAGGTATATATTTTATCATTCGTAACTATTTTTACCTTTCGATCACAATATTCAAAATAGTAAATATCTCTTGCGCTTAATTCAATTACTGAATAATCACTTGAAAGGAAACTTACTTTATCATTTCTAAAATTTTTTCGAACTTCAGCTACCGCATCTGACAATAACAAAAGTAGGTCTTGAGCATTAATTGGCTTAACCAGATATCCAAATGAATGAATCTGATTTAAAGCAGCAGTTATTTTTTCCCTTAAACAAGTCGAATAAATGATTATTATTTTCGGGTACTTCTTTTTGATTTCATCTCCTATCTGAATACCGTCTTCCTCATTCATTAAAATATCCAAAAATAAAATATCCGGAATAAAACTATTTTCTAGGAATTCTTCTCCTGATGCAAAGATCTGCAACTCAAATTCTTCCTCTAACTCCCTCATAAATTTTTGAATCAGTTCTCTAAGCCTTTCCCTATCTTTTTCATCGTCATCACAAATAGCAATCTTTATCATCTGTTATCCCTCTTCCATGCATTATTTGGTAATGCTATTATGGAATAATTTTTACTATTTTTCAATGTTATATTTAAAATTGAATTCCAAAAACCTATCATGATATCTATCGCAGAGCAATCACTATTTATAAATCATGCATCGTTATCCACAAAATAGCAATAGCTTTCTGATGGATAATTTTATTTTTTTGCATATCGGCTAAAATAGATACCAAGGAGATTTTTCAAATGGAAACTACGAATTGCAACTCTGATTATTCAGATAAGTACATTGAGATAGGCTACAACATCGCCTATTACAGAAAACATAAAAATCTGACGCAGGAACAGTTAGCTGAAATGCTTGGCATCAGCCGTTCCCATATCAGCGCCATTGAAGCGCCCAATATCGTGCGCAAGGTCTCAATGGACCTGCTGTTCAATATCGCTGCTGCTCTCGACGTTGAAGTGTATAAACTCTTAATATTTACTCGCTAATCGTGTTGCAGCCTCATCTTACTCTCCAGCTTGCCGATTCTGAACGATTAACAGTAAATTTGTTCACATCATCATTATACCACCGCATTTAATTTTGTCAATTAATATTTTATTTTTTGTTTTCCATTCGGTTTATTTAAAAAAATCCCCTTTTATCAGATGTTTCTTTATCTGACAAAAGGGGTTTTCATTTTCATCCCAAATCTGCTGCATGCTTCCCTGCCATGCTGCCTCTTATTCCAGAACCTTCTTCAGTTCATCCATAAAGGTATTGATATCCTTAAATTCTCTGTACACAGAAGCAAATCGCACATATGCTACTGCCTCTAAATCCTTTAACTTGTTCATCACAAGCTCCCCAATCACACGGCTGGGAATTTCCTTCTCTTCTTTATTGAAGATCTCAGTCTCCACATCATCCACCAGCTTCTTGATCTGGTTGGCACTGATGGGTCTCTTATGGCAGGCACGCAGCACGCCTGCTTCAATCTTGGACCTGTCATAGGTCTCCCTGTTGTCATCTTTCTTAATGACGATTAAGGGAATGGTTTCCACCTTTTCATAAGTGGTAAATCTCTTGTCGCATTCATCACAGACTCTGCGGCGTCTTATGGAATTATTATCCTCCGCCGGTCTTGAATCAATCACTCTGGTATTTTCGTGGCCGCAAAACGGACATTTCATATGCTCTCCCCCGCTGGTTGAAAAATTTGATAGCTGTACATTATTTTGATAACAATACCATTATATTCCGAATCGTGAATTATGTCAACTAATTTATGGAAACCAATTTTCCATCCTCCCATTATGCGTTACATACTTTTCGATTATGCAGTCAGATAGTTCTTCATCGCCCGCAATGCATTCTTTTCAAGCCTTGACACCTGTGCCTGGGAAATCCCGATCATATCGGCTACCTCCATCTGTGTCTTTCCCTCAAAAAAACGGAGGCTGATGATTTCCCGCTCCCGCTCCCCAAGCCGTTTCATTGCCTCGCTTAGAGAAAGATGCTCTACCCAGTTTTCCTCCTTGTTTTTCTTATCGCTGATTTGGTCCATCACATACAATGCATCGCCGCCATCCGTAAAAATCGGTTCGTACAGGCTCATGGGATTTTGAATCGCATCCAGCGCATACACAATGTCTTCCTTGGATATGCCGATTTCTGCAGCAATCTCATTGATGGTGGGCTCCTTCATATTCTGCTTGATCAGATTTTCTTTGGCATAGATTGCCTTATATGCCGTATCCTTTAGGGACCTGCTCACGCGTATGGTATTGTTGTCACGGAGAAACCTCCTGATCTCTCCGATGATCATGGGTACCGCATACGTACTGAATTTCACATTCAACGTTGAGTCAAAGTTATCTATTGCCTTAATTAATCCAATACATCCAATCTGAAACAGGTCGTCCACATTTTCATTGCTGGACGAAAAGCGTTTGATTACGCTTAGGACAAGACGGAGATTCCCTTCGATGTATTTCTCTCTTGCCTCCCTGTCCCCCGATTCTATCTGTTCAAATAGCTTTTCTTTCTCATCTGCCTTCAAAAGGGGAAGCTTTGCTGTATTCACCCCGCATATCTCAACTTTTCCCTGGGCCATGTTCTATTTTCCTCCTGCTTCATTTCCAAATTCTGTCTTATTCAAGACAAATATTTGTAATAAAAATCATTCACAAATTGGCAGGAAAATATTCATCATTTTAGAACCCTTTTTTAATCCTTACATAAAATAATATATACAGAGAAAAAGAAAGGTTACGGATATGCTCTTTTCTGAATTGAAATGCAAAGATGTAATCAATATGCGAGACTGTAAAAAACTGGGAAGAATTTCCGATTTGGAATTTGATAAGTGCAGCGGGCAGATATGCAAAGTCTTTATCCCAAGCGGCAACAAGTTCTTCAATCTGCTCTGCAGTGAACCGGACATCTGCATTCCCTATAAGGATATTAAACAGATTGGTCCCGATATCATTATTGTGGATATCCGCTGTTAAAAAGAGCTGGCTCCGCGGCCAGCTCCTGCGTTTTTAAAATTACGTGATAGCTGCTCAATAGCTTTCCCTAAGCAGCTCCTTCTTCAGCCTTTTCATAATCTTTTTTTCCAGTCTGGATATATAAGATTGGGAAATTCCAAGAAGCTCCGCCACTTCTTTCTGGGTCATCTCCTGTCCGTCCGGTGTGCCAAGACCAAAGCGCAGGTTGATGATGGTCTTTTCTCTCTCTGTCAGTTTATCGATTGCCTTTAGGAGCAGCTTACATTCTACTTCATTTTCAATATCTCTGTATATGACGTCTTCATCTGTGCCAAGAATGTCGGAAAGGAGCAGCTCGTTCCCATCCCAATCCACATTTAAAGGTTCATCAATAGAGACCTCCAGCTTTGTCTTATTATTTCTGCGCAAGTACATCAATATTTCATTTTCAATGCATCTTGACGCATAAGTGGCAAGCTTAATGTTTTTTTCCGGGTTAAATGTGTTGATGGACTTAATCAGTCCAATGGTGCCTATGGATATCAGATCCTCCACCCCCACCCCTGTATTATCAAATTTCTTTGCAATATAAACCACCAGCCTCAGGTTATGTTCAATCAGGATGGACTTTGCCTCATCCTCATATTCTGTCCCCAGATCACTGATGACGGCACTTTCCTTTTCACTCTCAAGCGGCGGCGGCAGCACCTCTGAGCCGCCTATGTAATGTACATCCCCCTGTCTGGTCAATAAAAAATTAGGCTCCCTCCGGTAAAGCTTGAACTGAAATTTACCTGGGATTGCTACCTTAAAAACCATTCTCAACTTCCTCCTTAAACTCAATCTCTATATCGATAATTCCGGCGGCAATATCATCTGATAGCTGCCTTTTCTGGACACCTTTCCCTTAAAAACTGCAATAATTACTTTGTCAAATTGTTTTCTGCCCATACTTCCATTTATTTCCATGGTATCTATTTCGTATCCCTCCAGCATACCGCTGTCCTTTCCAATGCTGTGATAAGGAATAATCTTATATTTTTCTGGTTTCATCCATCGTCTTAAATTTTTCCACTCATCTGCATCCAATATTGCTACCGGCTTTTGGCTGACAGGTTCCACCAAACCGTTCCCGGTATCAATCAGGGCATCAATCGTCAGAGTGCCCTCATCTCCCGGAATACTGACCTGACAGAAATGATTCTCCTGTCTCTTCCGATATATTTCGATCAGCTTCTTACCAATCATAAAACCGACAAAACCGATTCCAGCGATTGCTGATGCGCAGTCGCCATGTTCCGCAAGCCATCTGCTTTTCCCCTTAAGAAAGATTATGAACCCTCCCATTAAGAAAGATAATATGTAAAGAGTTCCCAAAGCCCGGAGCAATTCTTTCAGACCTTTTGTCCTGCACGCAATTTTTATCATCAGCATTCCTACAGGAATCATCCCAAACAGTACCTTCAGCATATATGATATTCCCGGCAGACACAGGATGATGCAATACCCTGCTGCACCTGCGGCGCTTCCCGCAAAAATTCTTGGATACGTGGCAGTTTTTCCAAGTACTTTCGCAGTAAGTGAAAGCAGGTATAAGTCCATGACCAGATTTAATAGAAATATGCTGTCAATATATATGGTACCTTGTAATTGCACTTTGCAATCCTTCACCTCCATTTCTTATGTACTTGTTCATTATAAACATTAACATCTTCATAATTTGTCAAAACGTTGTCCTTTAAGGGGGGTCATTCATCGCGGTATTGCGACATGGATTGCGGATCATAAAGCAGGGGGAGGTTGTGGGCAGCAGAAGGGGCAAGAGGTAGTATGCGGCGGGGCTATGTACAGAGATAAGAAGGGCTAGGCATCCCGGGGAAGGGATTCAAGGCGGACGCAAGCGGCGCATTTGGTCATCCATGACCAAAGTTGCGCCTTGGGCGGACGTCCTGTCCGCCCATTGCTGGGAGTTGTACGGGATGCCAAGTCCTTCTAATCTCTTCCCATAAGCCCCGCCGCATACTACCTCTTGCCCCTTCTGCTGTTCAAAGTTATTCCCTTCGCGTTATGAGTAATAGGGTATATCAAGGCGATTCTTCACCGGCTCCTCAGTGAAGCACTGACTCACTGTGGCTTTTGTGAAGAATATGCTTTAGAATGCGTGACACTAAGATTTGGTATCAGGTAATAAATTGGGAAATTTCTAGGAATAAGAAGACATTTTGAACGAAATATATACATCAGAGTAAAAGCGAGAATGGATTGACATAGTTCTTTATTAGCCAGAGACAGTGTAGATTATTGGAAGCGTCGCGGTGGTTCTGGATGTGGGTGCGGTATGGGGGCGGCCACATCCAGAACCACCGCGATGCCCTACCGCCTAGCGTTACTTCTCGCAAAACCCCTTAAGCACCCGCACCAGATACTCCACATCTGCGCTTCCTGCCGTCTCCACCGCGGAATGCATAGCCAGCTGTGCCAGTCCTATATCCACTGTCGGCACAGACACCTGCCCCGCTGAAATATTGCCCAGCGTAGAACCTCCGGCGATATCCGAACGATTATGATAATCCTGATAAGGCACCTCCGCTTCCCTGCACAAAGATTTCATAACTGCCTCCGAATACCCATCAGTAGTATACTTCTGCCCGCCATGATGCTTGATCACAATCCCCCCATTTAACACCGGTCTGTTTCCCGGATCCGCCTTTTCCGTATGATTTGGGTGAAGAGCATGGGCATTATCAGCAGAGATCATAAAACTGTCCGCCAAAAGTCTTAAGTATCCGCTTCCGGTTTTTCCAAGGCTTTCCCCTATCCTTTCCATGGTGTCTTTCAGAAATGTGGAGGCTGCTCCCTGCCTGGTATGGCTCCCCACCTCTTCATTATTGAAAATGACACACATTGTACAGTAATCCTTCGGCTTTACCCCTATGACTGCCTCCATGGAAGCATAAACGCATTCCAGATCATCCAGTCTCGGCGCAATCATCAGCTCCCCGCAGGCTCCGGCAATCCTTCCCTTTTCCCTGACATACAAAAACAGATCGTCGCCAAGTATCTCGTCCGCCTGTACTCCGGCAAGTCCTGCCAACTTTTCTGTCAAACTTCCCTTTGTCTGACAGCTTCCCATAAGAGGAAGCAAATCTGTCTGGGGATTGAACTCCATCCCCTTATTGGCATCGCGATTCATGTGGATTGCAAGACTGGGAATGACCAGCAGGTCCTCATCCACATTCACATTCACCTCTCTCAGACCATCCTCACTGTCAATCACTACCCTTCCAGCCACCGAGAGACACCGGTCAAACCATGTGGAGTAAATCGCCCCGCCATACCCTTCTGTATTCAGCTTAAGATATTGATCCTCCACCGTCATTTCAGGATTGGTCTTAAGCTGAAAGGATGGAGAATCACTGTGGGATGCTATCATGTGAAAGCCCCTTAAATCCCCTTCCGGAACTCTGAATGCAATCAGAGAAGAGCCGCCGCGCTTCACATAATAGCTTCCTCCGCTCAAGATTTCCCATGCATCTCTTTCCTTAAGTTCTTTAAATCCATTTTCCTTAAGCTGCTTCTCCACATTACCGATTACATGATAACAGCTAACACTTTTGTCAATAAACGCAAGACATTTTTCTGCCCATTCCAAATTCATCATATTTTCCCTTTCCTATAACATCTGAATTTTTTCACCAAAAAACTTCCGGCGGTATTCGCTGGAAGTTTTCCATACTAATCGCACTGACAGTATATTTTGTTACATACGCTTTAATTTCTCTACAATCCCCTCATTGCCTCTGATAGAAGCCCGTAAACGGTTATTTTTCTCATCACTTCTACGAAGTTCTTCCATATCAATCTCAAAATCATCGCTTCCATCTATTTGAGGGATCGGAAATGTTATCATTCCCAAATCATCTAACGTAAAGAGTGACGTCTTTTTTGCATCCATAAAAGCCTCCTAACTATAGAACAGACCCACTTCGCTACACCTAACCAAAAAGGTTAATGCCGCTCTGTACCTTTCTACCACTGAATTACTTATATTATATTCATCAGCACATTCTTTAATCAATCTGACAGCAGCTTGCCTGTCAAACTTCTTATCCTTTTGAATATAGTGAACTGTTCCCTGATTAGAAACCACCACTAACATCTTTACTCTAGTATAAACTAATAAAAAATGTAAATCAACAAGCGAAAGTATCAGCACTTCTTTCACTAATTGCTGCATGATATCATTTTGTTCCGGTGTAAATCCTTTATACTCAATATGTGGTACTTTTTCAATGGCAATATCTGTAATTTCTATTTTTCTGTCTCTTTTCTTTGCCTGCCTCAGTTTGTCTTTTTCACACATAATCCAAAATCTCCAATCATTAAACCTGTTTTGCATAAAAGGCTGCACACCTTCCGGTATACAGCCTTTGAATTTCTTTAAAAAAATATTCCTATATGTTTATCTCTTCTGCAGGAAATCCGGTATCTTAAGCGGCTTGTCCGCCACATTGCTCCTGATATCTCCAGGGCTGTTGATTCCGGAAACCGGTCTTCTGGGTGCCTGTCCGCCGTTCGGAGCGGAATGCCCCGGAATCATATTCGCACCGTCTGACGCACCTGTTCCGCGCAGGGAAACACTTGGTGTTACAGGCTTCATGTACTTACCTGAAAATGTACTGTACGGTGATATCGGTTTATTGGTAGGAAGAGTCGCATCCTCAAGTCCTGTAGCAATGACAGTGATTCTGCAGCTGTCTCCTTTGGTTTCATCATACATGGCGCCGAAGATAATATTAACATCGTCTCCTGCCAGTTCCTGCACATAGCTTGCCGCATCAGATGCATCTGCAAGTGTAATGTCACCCGATACGTTGATGATAACATGGGTTGCTCCGGAAATCGTCGTCTCAAGAAGCGGGCTCTCCACTGCCATTTTAACAGCTTCGCTTGCCTTGTCATCACCTTTACCTTCACCGATACCGATATGAGCAATTCCTTTATCTTTCATAACCGTCTGGACATCCGCAAAGTCAAGGTTGATGACTGCCGGAACGTTGATCAGGTCTGTGATACCCTGAACTGCCTGCTGAAGCACTTCATCCGCTTTCTTAAGGGCATCCGGCATGGTTGTCCTTCTATCCACGATCTCAAGTAATTTATCATTAGGAATTACGATTAAAGTGTCAACATTATCTTTAATCTTTTCAATACCGCTTATCGCATTGATCATACGGGCTTTTGCCTCGAAACGGAAGGGCTTTGTCACAACGCCTACCGTGAGGATTCCCATATCTTTTGCCAGCTTGGCAACAACAGGTGCCGCACCGGTTCCTGTACCGCCTCCCATACCGCAGGTCACGAATACCATATCCGCTCCCTTAAGAGCTGCTGCTATTTCCTCACTGCTCTCTTCAGCAGCTTTCTCTCCGATTTCCGGCTTTGCACCTGCACCTAACCCTTTGGTCAGCTTCTCACCAATCTGAAGCAGTTTGGGTGCCCTGCATAACTGCAATGCCTGTTTATCTGTATTAATACCGATAAACTCAACTCCGGTAATACATTCGTCTACCATTCTATTAACAGCATTATTACCTGCGCCTCCTACACCGATTACTATAATCTTGGCAGCAGATTCAGCATCGTTTGTCTTAATTTCCAGCAAGGGTATATCCTCCTTCATCATTCCCACAACGAACTGCGCACACTATATGCCAGTTTATTGAACTCATATAGACTATCATATAATCTTTTTGTTGAATTATCAACCACAAATTTTAGTTTTTTTTAGTTTTCAAATGCGTCTTCCATCACTTTGTCCGGTTCAAAAGACGTTTTTTTCGTTTCTTCGGTATAATTTTCCATATGCAAAGTTCCTTTTTCCCCTGTAAGACTGGGAAGCATGTATTGAAGATTCATAATTTTTTCATCCAGATTATCCCCTGTTCCCAGCGCTGCCTTCACCTCGTCAAAATACAGCGTCAACGATCCGTCACTGGCAAAATAGATTCGATCCACCGAAAGGTTATATTTATTTACAAGCTGGGTAATGTTCAAAATGGATGCAAAGATTGCCGGATCCTCAACCGGCAGCGGCTCATACACGATCACATGATCGAACTTAAGCCCTGTCACCATAGGAATTCCCTCCGTCTTTTCAAGAGAACTCTCAACTACAATGCCATCCTTATCAAAATACATATAACGTTCCAGGTATTCCACATACCCCGCCAGCGCTTTCTCATAAACCTCAATCTTAATGGTATTGGAATCCATGACAGAGACATCCATTTTTTCTACAAAAGGAACATCCGTAATACCCTTGTCCTTATATATTAATGATAAAAGAAGGGAATTATTCCCATAACGCCCTTCCATTACCATACCTATGATTTCTTCATTCGTATAGTGAACGTTTCCCTCTACATATACCGTAGTGACCGTATAGTTTGTTATAATGTAGGAAAAGCCAGCCGCCAGAATCACAAAAAATACCGCCAGCATACCGCCAATGATAAACAGACTCTTGTGTCCCCTTATATACTCGCCCGGACTGACTTTTTCCTTTGTCTTTACTGACGCCGTATTTACTTTTTTAACCTGTTTCTTTTTTTTTGCTTTCTTTTTTGTCATGTAAATCTTCCATTCTTACCCGATATAGATATTCGCGCCAAGGTTCTGATAATCCCTGCAAATATCTTCATATCCGCGCTCGATGAAATGACGGTTCTTTACAATTGTTTCTCCCACTGCCATAACACCGGCAATCACAAGGGCTGCTCCTCCCCGCAGTTCCTCCGCCGTCACTTCACAGCCAAGGAGACTATCCACTCCCACGATCACTGCCTGACGTTTTCCTTTTATTTCAATGCACGCTCCCATCTTTTTAAGCGGTTCCACAATATGGAAGCGGTTTTCAAAAATGGTTTCCTCTATGACACTGACCCCATTTGCAGTCGCCAAAACAGCCATCAGCGGTGACTGCATATCCGTGGGAAACCCAGGATAGATTTCTGTTTTCAGGTATGGAATCGCCCTCCGGTCTTCATCTGCGATTACATTCAGCCCTTCTCTGAAAATGTGTATCTGCGCCCCTATTTCCTCTGCTGTCCTCAGCATGCTGCGCATCTGCGCCACAGGTGCATCCTCCAGGAAAATATGACCTCCGGTGCCAAGCACGCTCATCAGATAGGTTCCTGCCACAATGCGGTCCGCCGGTATTCGGAAACGGATTCCATGAAGCTTATGACCTCCCTGAATGATCAGAACGGAGCCGCCGATTCCTTCAATGACAGCCCCCGCTTCCCGCAGGAACTCACACAACGTAACGATTTCCGGCTCCATGGCGGCATTTTGAAGCACCGTTACCCCTTTTGCCCTGACGGACGCAAGGATAACATTTTCTGTAGCGCCCACACTGGAGATTGGCAGTCTGATCACCGTACCTTCGAGTTCCTTTACTCTTGCTGTAAAGCAGCCTTCTTTCTCATAGACGGAAACTCCCATTCTGCGCAGCGCATTTAAGTGCAGGTCAATTGGACGTTCTCCTATCACGCATCCTCCGGGATAAGCCATCGTCACCTCACCCATTCTGGCAAGCATGGCTCCCAACAGTGTAATGGAGGAACGCATACCTGTAACGTTTTCCCCCGACATGGTATCTTCCGACAGGTTTCTCGCATCAATCATGAGCGTATGCTCTGTCCTGTTTATCCTGCATCCTATACCCGAAAGCAGTTCCTGCATATGATGTACATCCGAAATACAGGGACAGTTCTCTATCATGCAGACGTCCTCTATCAAAAGAGCGGCTGCCATTACCGGCAGCACAGCATTTTTGGAACCTTGTATTTTTGTTTCTCCAAAAAGAGCATTTCCTCCTCTAATATGAATAGCATCCAAATTCTCACCTTCTGCCTTCCGGTTTAAAAGTTCGACCTATTCTACTATATGTATGCTCCCTTGGAATGCACCTTGTACTATAAATCTTTTAGCCGTATTCCTCTTCCCACACTTAAGACAATTCCTATTTCTGTCAGCAAAAAGAGAACGGAAGATCCTCCATAGCTGATAAACGGAAGAGAAATACCGGTATTGGGAATCGTATTCGTTACAACCGCCACATTCAAAATGACCTGTATCGCAATATGCCCCATAACTCCCACCACTAAAAGCGCGCCGAACAGATCAGGTGCATTGTTGGCGATTACCATAAATCTCCATATTAAAAGGATAAATAAGAGCAAAATAGAAATCGCTCCGAATAATCCCAGTTCTTCACAGATGATAGAAAAAATCATATCATTCTGTGCCTCCGGAAGAAATCCCAATTTCTGCATACTCTGCCCAAGTCCTTTTCCCAAAATTCCTCCTGATCCTATGGCATACAGCGCCTGCAGCGTCTGGAAACCCTTGCCGCTGGCATATGCCTCCGGATCCAGCCATGCCAGGATACGGGTACCGCGCACGCCAAGGCTGCCGGAATCTGCCAGACTCACAATTACAAAAACCGCCAGCACGCACACCGCCACCCCCGCCAGTCCAAGCAGAACGAACCGTTTATAGTCCGGACATGAAACAAACAGCATCAGCACTGCGATTCCAAAAATGATAATGGCAGAACTCATATTTTCCGTAATCTTCCACACCAGAAGGCAAATCGGCATGGGTATCATCAGTACGATCAAAAAGCCTTTTCCTGTTCTGATGTTCCGGCCCATTCGGCAGATCAGGCTTGCAAGAAATAGAATCATCCCCAGCTTTGCAACCTCCGCGGGCTGGATAGACATACCGGCTACCCTCAGCCACCTCTTAGCGCCGTTAGCTTCATAACCAAAAGGAATAATCAACAAAATCATTATAATGGATACCACATACCCTAATACTGCAAAATGCTCCCAGAAATGGTAGGGAATGTTCGCAACCACGATCATAGCCGCCATACCGATAATCGTGGACAAAAGCTGCCTCTTTAGGTAAAACGCCGGATCCCCCTGCTGGCTGCTTCCGTCATAGGAACTGGTTGAATACAGCATCACCAGACCAAAAGCAAGCAAAAACAATACTATGAACAACAGGGTATAGTCAAAAAATGACTCCTGCTGCCCTCTGGTCCTCCTTCTTAGATTGTTTCCGTATCTTCTTTCTGCCAAAACCACTAAACTCCAATCTTCTCAACCAACTCTTTAAACATCTTTCCCCGCACCTCATAATTGGGAAACATTCCCCAGCTTGCACATGCCGGAGACAATAGCACCGCATCCCCGGGCACAGCCCATTTTACGCAGAGCGCAAAAGCCTCCTCAAAGGTATCTGCAAGCAGGATATTCTGCACACCGTGAGCTTTCGCACAGGCGGCGATCTTTTCTCTCGTCTGACCAATCAGCACCAGCGCCTTCACCTTTCCCTCAAAAGCCTCTATCCATTCATCATACTCGCTCTGCTTATCATAACCGCCACCTATCAGCACCGTAGGACGGTCCATTGCACGTATCCCCTGGATTGCCGCATCTGGGTTGGTTCCCTTTGAATCATTATAATAATCCACTCCGTTCTTTGTAGCGACAAACTCAATTCTATGTTCTACCGCCTTAAACACACGTATCGTCTTAAGGATGATATCCATAGGCACCTGCATGGCATGACAGATGGCAATGGCAGCCATCACATTTTCCACATTGCACATCCCTACAAGATTCATATCGTGGATATTCATCAGTCTTTGCGTTTCTATTCCTTTTCCGGGAAGTTCTTCTGCCATGCAGATTTCCTCTCCCTCAAGATAAACTCCCGTTTCAAGCTTTCTTTTGGAGGAAAAGAAAACAACCTTTGCCGGACATCTGTCTCCAAAATCTCTGGTATAAGGATCCTCATAGTTCAAAACACAGGTATCCTCTTTCGTCTGATATCTTGTAATCGCCTCTTTGGTCCTCACATAGCATTCCATCGTATGGTGACGGTTCAGATGATCCGGCGTGATGTTGAGGATTGCAGATACTGCCGGTTTAAAGGTGTGGATCGTTTCCAGCTGAAAGCTGCTGATTTCCGCAACCGTTACGGTTTCATCTTTTGTCTCCAGTGCAATTTCCGTGTAAGGATTTCCAATATTTCCTACCACATAGATAGAACGATAATACGCCTCCATGATCTGCCCTACCAAAGTAGTGGTGGTGGTTTTTCCATTGGTTCCCGTGATTGCCACTACGCTTCCCTTAGCGTATGCATAAGCCAGTTCTATTTCTCCCCAGATTGGGATTCTAAGCGCCCTGTACTCTTCAAGCATAGGTGCGTCAACCGGCACACCAGGGCTGATTACCACAAGCGCGATTTCCTTTTTTATCTCCTCCGGAACGCTTCCCAATAAAATGGTAAGCCCCGGTATCTGTCCTGCCCTCTGCCTGATTTCTTCCTCATTTTGTTTGTCATTCCCATCAAACAGTACCGGATAAGCTCCTAAACTTCCCAGCAGGCGTGAAGCGCCGATTCCGCTTTTGCCGCTTCCTACCACCAGAACCTTTTTACCCTGTATTTCCATAATAAATCTCCTTGTCAGACCTTTATATTCCAAGCACGGCTAGAAGGCAGAGCATTGCAGTAACAATGGAAAAGACTGCCACCACCTTCGTCTCCTTCCATCCGCACAATTCAAAGTGATGATGGAGCGGCGCCATTTTAAATATTCTTTTTCCCCCGCTTATCTTATAATAAACCACTTGTATGATAACCGACAGAACCTCAACTACATAAATAAGACCTACAATAGGCAGATACAAAGGCATCTGCATCATGTACGCACAAGCTGCCACAAATCCCCCCAGTGCCAGCGACCCAGTATCTCCCATGAACACACTTGCCGGATGCACATTAAACAGCAGAAAACCCAAAAGAGCACCTGTCACCGCACAGGTAATCGGTGCGATTCCCGCCCCTGTTCCGACAGCTGCCACCGTAAAAAAGGTCGCCACCATTACCGTCACACTGCTCGCAAGACCGTCCAGTCCATCCGTGAAATTCGTGCCGTTGACCGTGCCGATTACTACCACAAATAAAAGCGGAATATTCAACCGGCCAAAATCCACAAAATATCCCTCCATAAAAGGAATACGCATCGTCAGTGACACATCCGCTGCGTTAAGAAGATAATAAGCAAATATTCCGGTCACCACAATCTGCAAAAACATTTTCTGCCATGGCTTAAGCCCCATGGAACGCCGAAGCACTACTTTGATGTAGTCATCCAAAAAACCAATCAGTCCAAAACCTAACGTCAGGAACAAAACCGGCGTGATCTTCGGATAGTCCTTTACATATAGTACAGATGTAACTGCCACACTAACCATAATCAGGATTCCCCCCATTGTGGGTGTTCCTGACTTTTTCAGATGGGTGCTTGGTCCGTCATCTCTTACAGTCTGCCCTGCTTTCAGACGCCTGAGCAAAGGGATGATGAAGGGTCCAAGTGCCGCGCTTAATGCAAATGAAATCAGTATGGGCATAATAATAAAACTGCCTGCCATTGCCTACACCTCTCAATTATAATCCATTTTCTCCAAATAAGGAAGAATATTTTCAAAAAGCTGCCTTACCACCGGTGCCGCCACCTGACCGCCATAGTAAACTCCCTGCGGATTATGGATGATGACAAGAGCAATCACTTGCGGATCATCTGCCGGTGCAAAACCTACAAAAGAAGCAATATATCTTCCGCTGCCTCTGGGAAGTGTCTGGCTGGTTGCCGTCTTTCCTCCCACTCTTGCGCCCTCTACATATCCGTTTTTCCCTGAACCATTTTCCACCACCTGCTCCAGAATCATCCGCATAGTGGCAGAGGTTTCCTCTGATACAATATGCTCTTGTACCGGATAGGAGAACCTTTCAATTTCAGTTCCTTCTCTGTTGGAAGTCATGACGGCAAGATGAGGCGTGATTCGATTTCCTCCGTTTACGATGGAAGATGCTGTGGTGATAAGCTGTATCGGCGTGATCTGAAAGGATTGCCCGAAAGATACGGTTGCCAGTTCCACAGCTTTCATATCTTCCATTTTATGCATGATCGTTCCTGCCTCCCCCGGCAGATCCACGCCGGTCTTGCTTAAGAGCCCAAACTGAGTAAAATAACGATAGTAATTCTCCACCCCCAACCGCAGTCCCACCGTAATAAATACCGGGTTACAGGTGTTTATGAAACTCTAAGGAAGCGCTGATCAAATCCGCGTTTCCTATCATTTCCCATTATAAACAGCCTCTTTTCTGTATTTCCCTTCCGGTTCAAAGGAAATCAAGAGCCTGCCGTCCTTATGTACCTCAATCTGATGAATCTGACTTAATAATGCTTTCGTCCCTGCTTTCTTGATCAGACTTTCGTTCCGGATTACCGCTTTAATATCTTCCATACGCGCCTCATAATTATTATATTGCAGGTGGCTTTGCTTTATGCCGTCTATTTTTGATTCTATCTGCCTGCACCTATCCTCTAAATCTGCGCTGTGCTTTTCATAATCGAGATCGCCAATCACACCGCCAAGCAGCTTTTCTATCAGCATATCTTTTCTGGATATCAGCCTTTTATATTCCTTTTCAAGCTTTTTCAGTTCCTTTTCCCCGCTTTGCTCTTCCAATGCCTTTCTTAAGGTACGCATTGCCTCGGTAAGCATCTGCTCTTCCTCCCAAAGCGGTTCATAATCATTCTTAAGGGCATCCCCCACGCACATAAGAAGTTTTTCCTCCGAAAGATTAATATTGTCACATCCCCTTGTATGCGCCTTGCCCCCCGTCCTGCCGTTTTCCAGAAAGGTGGCGCATTTCCATACCACTTTTTTCCCTGTGCCGGAGGCATAGCAGGTTCTGTAATAATATCTCCCGCACTCTGCGCACTTTAGTTTCCTGGTCAATTCATATTTTCCGCTGCGCTTATCTTCACAGAGATTAATTCCTCTCCGGCAGCTTCCGGCTCTTTTTTTCATAACAGCAATTACTTCCTCCTGATATTTTCTTGAAACAATGGGCGGCAGCGCACTGTCCATGATGATCCAGTCTTCCTCCGGTACCTCCTCATACTTTTTCGTATCGAAATTGTAAGTCTTCCTATTTAATATCATGGTCCCATGAGCTCTGGGCGTATACAACATTTTCCTCCATTGCACCTCAGAGATTTTCTGTCCCCGTCTTCCCCTGGCGCCAAGTTCATACAAAATATTGCTTATGGTATAAAAGCCTTTTCCCTCCTTTGCCAACGCAAATGCGGTTCTATAGTACTCTGCTTCCTCCTCATTGACCTCATAACAATCCTTACCCACCTTATTCCATCCAAACATATCGCAGGTAATATTGCACCCGCTCCTTTTCTGCTGTCTCCTTCTATGGGCATTTTTAATTTTCTTGGATAACTCTCTGCTAAAGTCCTCTGCCAATATCGCCTTGATGCCGGAAATCAGATTATCATCAGGAGTATAAAATTTTCCTTCTATATATATATACAGCTTCAATCTGTTTTCTGTAAGCCTGCTCAAGAAAAAGTACCAGTCCTTTGCCGAGCGCGTAAGTCTGTCAATGGATTTGATCATAACGATGTCAAATCTGTCCTTTTCCATATCCTCCAGCAGCCTTTGATATTCTCCGCGCTTATATGCCACGGTCCCCGTCTGGGATTCGATATACTGTTCCGCAATCAGCCACCCCTTTTTTTCCGCAATCTCCCTGCTCTCAACAGCCTGGGTTGCAAGCGCATTCTTCTGACTTTCCTCCTCCGTACTGCATCTGTTATAAATTCCCACTCTTTCCAACTTCTTCTCCATTCTGAAATGACACAAATTCCTGCATTTCCTCACGGGCAAGGATGGCCTTCACTGCATTGTTCTCTAAATTGCTGATAAGCCCCCTTTCTGCCAGCAATTCTGAAAGATGAATCAATATCTGCTTTCTTATCCCACTTTTTTCCATTATGCCGCTTCCCTTAAACTTTTACTTTAATATATTCTTTTCATATCCAAATATTAAAAAATATGTTCAAAATACTCGTCAATCCCTTGAAAACCATTGACTTTAGTGCTTTAAACTTGTATAATCTGAGACGCAGTAGTTTATTTCACTGTAATATTTTATGGGAGGAACCATTATGAAAAAAGCACTTGTTTTACTTTTAACCGCAGCTATGATCAGCGGTCTTGTTGCTTGCGGAAGCCCTGCTTCAACCACGCAGGATGCATCTACATCTGAAAGCAGCACAGAATCCACAACCGAAGGAGATTCCGCCGACAGCGGAGAGGTCATAAATGTGGAGGCAGAAGGCACTGTATACACAGTAGGTATCTGCCAGCTTGTACAGCATGAAGCATTAGATGCTGCTACACAGGGCTTTATGGATGCTCTGAGTGAAGAATTAGGCGATCAGGTTACCTTTGACGTCCAGAATGCACAGGGGGACTCTAATACCTGTTCTACTATCATCAACAGCTTTGTTTCCAGCAATACAGATTTAATTCTTGCTAACGCAACTCCTGCTCTGCAGGCTGCTGCAGCCGGAACAAACGAGATTCCGATTCTCGGAACTTCTGTTACAGAATACGGTGTAGCACTTGATATCGACAACTTCAGCGGTACTGTTGGCGGCAACATTTCCGGTACATCCGATCTTGCTCCTCTTGACGGTCAGGCCGATATGCTTGCAGAATTATTCCCTGATGCCAAGACAGTCGGACTGCTTTACTGTTCTGCTGAGGCAAATTCTCAGTATCAGGTAGACACCATCAAAGCGTTTCTGGAAGAGAAAGGTTACAGTTGTGAATATTACTCCTTCTCTGACTCCAACGACATTTCCGCTGTAACAACGAACGCAGTTGCTTCTGTTGATGTTATCTACATTCCTACAGACAATACCGCTGCTTCCAACGCAGAACTGGTTAACAACATTTGTCTTCCTGCAGGTGTTCCCATCATTGCAGGCGAAGAAGGAATCTGTGCGGGATGCGGTGTTGCTACTTTGTCAATCAGCTACTATGATATCGGTGTTGCTACCGGTAAGATGGCTGCAAAGATTCTTGCTGAAGGCGCAGACATCTCCACGATGCCTATCGAATATGCACCTACCTTCACTAAGAAATACAATGCAGCTAACTGCGAAGCACTGAATATCACCATTCCCGATGATTATGTAGCAATCGGCGAGTAATCTATTGACTAAAACCTTGCAGCGGGGGAATTTATTCTCTCGCTGTTTTTATTAAAAATCGTTGCTTGAAAGCGGCGACTTTGAGAATGCTCCGCAGACTTACAAGCCGCGGACAATTGGAGGGTAATCATGAATATCTTGCACTTACTGAATTCTATGCCGGGAACCGTCGCACAGGGACTTATATGGGGTATCACGGCTATCGGTATTTACATCACTTACCGGATTCTTGACCTCGCGGATCTTACCGTTGACGGTTCCTTATGTACCGGCGGCGCCGTCTGTATTATGATGATGGTTTCCGGTCAAAACGTTTTTGTATCCATGCTCGTAGCCACCTTAGCCGGTATGCTGACCGGACTGGCGACCGGGATTTTTCATACCTTTATGGGTATTCCTGCTATTTTATCTGGTATTTTAACACAATTAGGGCTTTATTCCGTAAATTTAAAAATTATGGGAAAAGCAAATCAGGCAATCAACGTTGACAAATACAACCTTTTGGTTTCTTCACGATATATTAAAGGAGTAGATTTCTTTAAAAACACCATTTTTATAGTCGCCATCTGTACACTTATACTGGTAGTTCTTCTTTACTGGTTTTTCGGTACAGAACTAGGATGCGCACTCCGCGCAACCGGATGCAACGGCAATATGTCCCGCGCGCAGGGAATCAACACAGACTTCTCCAAGGTACTGGGACTTATGATTTCAAACGGTCTTGTAGGATTATCCGGCGCCCTGCTGGCACAATATCAGGGATTTGCCGATATCAATATGGGCCGCGGCGCGATTGTCATCGGACTTGCCGCCGTTATCATCGGTGAAGCTGTTTTCGGACGCCTCTTCCACAACTTTGCACTTAAACTGATCAGTGTTGCCCTTGGCTCTATCCTTTACTATGTCGTTCTTCAGACAGTTGTCTGGATGGGCATTGTAGATACCGACAATTTGAAATTACTGACCGCACTTATCGTTGCTGTTTTTCTTGCCATTCCCTACTGGAAAGACAAATATTTCAGCAAAGCCGTTGTAAAGAATGGAGGAGAACCCAATGCTTGAGATTAAGAACGTCACAAAAATCTTTAATCCCGGAACCGTAAATGAAAAACTGGCTTTAGACAATTTTTCCCTTACCCTTGAGGACGGCGATTTTGTCACTGTCATCGGAGGTAACGGCGCAGGCAAATCGACCATGATGAATGCCATTGCCGGCGCATGGACTGTGGACGCAGGTCAAATTCTGATTGACGACATTGATGTCACAAAACTGCCTGAGCACAAACGCGCTAAATTCCTTGGGCGTGTTTTCCAGGATCCTATGACCGGAACTGCGGCAACCATGGGAATCGAGGAAAATCTCGCACTGGCTAAACGCCGCGGCCGCACCCGCTTCCTGACGCCCGGCATCACAAAAAAAGAACGGGAAGAGTACAAAGAGCTCTTAAAAATATTGGATTTGGGTCTGGAAACCCGCCTTACCTCCAAGGTTGGTCTATTATCCGGCGGACAGCGCCAGGCACTGACTTTGCTCATGGCAACGCTCCAGAAACCCAAGCTGCTCCTTTTGGATGAGCATACGGCAGCCCTTGATCCTAAGACTGCTGCAAAAGTTTTGGAGACTACGGAATACATCGTGGGCAAGGATCATCTGACCACCCTTATGATCACTCATAATATGAAGGATGCTATTGTTCATGGGAACAGGCTGATCATGCTGATGGATGGGAAGATTATTCTGGATATTAGAGGAGAAGAAAAGAAAAAACTGACGGTTAAGGAACTGCTGCAGAAGTTTGAGGCGGCAAGCGGAGAGGAATTCACTAACGATCAGGCGATTCTTGGATAATGAATAAATTTCCCCTAGGTGTTAGGTTGTTGAAGGGAATGAAGGGATGTGACGGGAGGCTTTATGGGGCCTGGGCATCCGGCGGATATAAAAAAACGGCTCCGGACCTATGTCCGGCAGTAAGAAGGGCTAGGCATCTCTTGTGTATGTGTATCTATGTTGACGCAAACGGCGTATTGGTCCATCCATGGACCAAGTTACGCCTTCCGCGGACGTCCTGTCCGCGGATTGCTGGGTGTTGAAAGAGATGCCAAGTCCTTCTAACTGCCTTCCATAAGGTTCCGGAGTCGTTTTTTTATATCCGCCGGATGCCCAGGCCCCATAAATCCTCCCGTCACATCCCTTCATTCCACCGACACTTTGCGGTTCCCCTCATGCTGTTTGGCTCTTTTGCTTCTCTTTTCGAAGCATCATGGTGAAATAGATACCGCAGAGTGTGATTTGTACGATTGTGGATGCGGGTATGGCAAGGCCGATGTGGAATAAGGATACTGGGATTTGTTTGCTCATAAGCCAGGTGATTGGCATTCGCACGCCAAATGCACAAATGGTTCCTTGGAGCATGACAAAGGTTGTTCTGCCACATCCGTTGAAGTAGCCTATAAAGCAGAACAAGAATGAAGTAAATATGCAGTCTATCGCATATGCTTTCAGATACTCAGCAGCTGCCAAAATAATTGCAGTGTCTTTGGCAAAGATGCCTGCCAGCAAATCACCGCGGAAAAAGGTGAATAAGCACATCACTATGCCCACCGCCAAAGAGGAGGCGATTCCGCACCACAACGCTTTTCTTGCCCGTTCCGGCTTTCCTGCGCCAATATTCTGTGCAACAAAGGCAGACATGGACTGCATATAGGCAGAAGCAACCAGCATCAGGAAACCGCACATTTTCTCTGCTACGCCAACGCCTGCCGAGACAACCAGCCCCAGACCATTCATAATAGCCAGGATTACAAGGAATGAAATACTTGCCAATAAATCTTGAAGCGCAATAGGAATTCCAAGCTTTAGTATTGTGCTGATATATATGCCTCTCGCCCGTATATCTTTTAGGGAAAAAGTAAACGGCAGTTCACGCCTCCGGATGATAACCAGTGAAATCAATACACTTACTGCCTGTGCAGATACTGTGGCAACCGCCGCCCCGGCTGCTCCCATATGGAAAAGGGCTACGAGAATCAAATCTCCTACAATATTCAGAACGCAGGCAATGAATACTGTGATAAGCGGCACTTTTGAATCGCCGATTCCTCTGAAAATACTGCCTACCAAGTTATAGGCAACAATAAATACCGTACCGACAGAACAGATTGTAATGTATGTAGCGGTTTCCCCATAAGCTTCCTCCGGAGCGTGCATTATTTCTGCCAGAAAAGGCGCTGCTGCTACCATTATCACCGTGAGCGCTATGGCAATCACCCCAAACAGCCAGATTCCGCTTCCGATAATCTTGCCAGCCTCATCTCTTTTCCCTTCACCGATTTTTCTGCCGACAAAGACAGTCAGCCCCATCGCAAGTCCTGTAATCATAATGGTAAGCGTCTGCATGACCTGACTTCCGGTAGACACTGCCGATACGAAAACATCAGCCCGTTCACCGCCAAACTGCCCTACAATCAGCAGATCACCCGCACCATACATAGTCTGTAAAAATAATGCCAACAATACCGGCAGTGCAAAACGTATCAACGGCGCAAAGATTTTTCCTTCCGTGAAATTTTGTGTCTTCTCCATAAAATCCTCCTTCATCCAAAAACGCCGGATAAGATAACCGCACAAATACTGTTATCTTATCCGGCGTTACATTTACGAATTGCAACATCCTCCGATGAACGTTGTAATTTTACTATGCATTTTACAAAATGTCAATAACCTTCAATTTCCTCACCCCCCTATTCCTTCTCCGTTCCATAAACACCGGTTTACAGCTGTTCATGGTTGCCTGCACAAAGTTCTCCGCCCCATGTCCCGCGATTTTATGGCACCGAATCCTCCGATCCTCCACCATAATATACCCCGGACAGCTAAACTGGTCCTCCGTTGTGACCACACCGCTCTCCAGCCCAGCTGCGGCTGTAATGATTTTGAAAGTGGAACCCGGTTCATATGTATCACTGATGCATCCATTTCGCCACATTCCATTTAATAACTCCTGTTTTTTTTCTTCTGTAATCCCTGCGGTATCTGTTCCTTCCAGCAATGTGTAAGGTTCGTTTAAATTAAACTCCGGCACATCCACCATTGCCATGATTTCTCCATTTTGCGGGTTCATGACAATAATTGATACTCTGTCCGCCTCCTTAGTCTCCATAACCTGTTTTGCAAGCTGGGTGGCATAGCTTTGGATGTTCATATCCAGGCTGGTATAAAGGTCATTGCCCGCAATAGGCTCAACCCGCTCCTCCCCTGCCGCGTCAAGCTCCACTCCTTTGGCGTCGGTGACAGTGAGAATCATTCCATCCTCGCCCCTTAAATATTCTTCGTATTTGACCTCCAGACCGATAATGCCCTGATTATCCCCTCCTGTAAATCCCAACACCTTTGACGCCAGAGAGTCATAGGGATAATAACGCTTGTAATCTTCATCTACCTTGACCCCTTCCAGATTATAGGCACGGATGGCATCTCCTATTTCCTTATCCACATTGCTCTTGATTTTCTCTATAGCTGAATACTTTTCAACCCTCTTCCGCACATACTCCTCCGAAAGATCCAACTCCTTACATAGGACTTCTATGATTTTATCGGGATCCTTAATCTGGTTATGTATGACGGAAATCGTGCAGACTGTTTTATTATCAGCTATGACGGTTCCGTTTGCATCCAGTATCCTTCCTCTTGCCGCTTTGATACTTCTTTCTCTTTCGTGAAGCTCCTTTGCCTTTTCCGTATAGTAATCTGACTGAAATACCATCAGATATACCAATCTTCCAGAAAGAACTACGAAAATGATAAGACATGCAAAAAAGATCGTGACAATCTTTTTTCTATTATAGGTTTTGCTTTTAGTCATAAAAACCTCATAGAAAAGGTATTATTATAATCTATTACCTATTCTATGAGGTTATTCTTTTAAGATATGTAACTGTTCAGTACCTTCACAGTTACAATGCAAAATCCATCCTAAATTGCCTACGGCAATGGGATTTTGTATGCCTGAATCATGTTCTTACGGTCTCAGCAGTAAATGCTTCGACCTGTACTGAATGGTTACGATATTTCTTTATTCTGCTGGTGTCGGTTCCGCGGAAGGCTCTGCCGTCCCCTCTTCTCCGCCGGCGCTTTTTCCCAAATCATAGCTTCCTCCAAGAGCATAACCGGTTTCAGGGTCCACATACCCTCCGGTATTCGGATCTACCGCGTAGCCGGTGGCCGGATCAATAGGGAAGGTCTTCCATATTGCTTCTTTGGGTACTTCTTCTTTGCCTTCTTCACTGCCTTCAGGATTTTCCTCGCCGGATTCCCCATCCGGAGAGTCGCCTTCTTCTCCTTCCGTTACGGGAGGTGTCATGATTTCAATCTGTAATGCTTCCAGTTCTTCAATTTCTTTCTCTGAAAGTTCTTCTGTCATAAATATTCCTTTATAAGGAAGCACTTCCGTGAGAATGCTTTTTACGATTCTGGTGGCAAATTTTGCATCATCCATAATGCTTCCCGGAACGTTCGGTCTGTCTACCACCACATAAATGGCAATCTGGGGATCATCTATGGGCGCATATCCCATGAAAGATACCACATATTCCTTGTTACCGCGAGGCAGAGTTTCGGCAGTTCCCGTTTTTCCGCCAATCAGATATCCGGCAGGTCTTGCAGTCTTTCCTGTTCCGTTTTCTCCTGATACGACCAGATTACACATTTCACGCACCTTAGCCGAAGTGCTCTCAGAAATCGTCTGTTTCAGTATTCTCGGTTCTATATTCTGTACCGTGGCTCCCGACGGGCTTATGATTTTACTAACCAGGTGAGGTTCATAATAGTATCCGCCGTTTATCAATGAGCAAAATCCGCTTATCATCTGAATCATAGTGGCGTTATATCCCTGTCCAAAGCTATTCGTCGCAAGATCCGTCAGCCCCATGCTGTCTTTGTCATAAATCACCTCTACTGTTCTCGCCTCACCCGCAAGATCAATGTTAGTCTTAAGTCCTATGTTGAAAATATGCTGAAAATCAGTAAACGTGTCTATACCTGTTGCCATAGCAATATACATCATGTTGACATTGCAGGATCTCTCTACCGCTTCTGCCACTGACAAATATCCATCCCCCCCTGTAGTGTGGCATTTGATATCATGGTTACCTACATGCAGCTTTCCTTCGCAATTATATTTTTCATCTCCGGTGATGCTTCCGCTTTCTATTCCTGCCGCTACAGTAAAGGGCTTTGAAACAGATCCCGGTTCATAAGTGTCACTGATGCAGAAATTTTTCCACAATGCATTCAACTGACGATAAAATGCCTCATTATCTTCCTCTATTGCTTTCAAATTCTCTGCATTGATGTATTCCCCGGTTCTCTTTCCCTTTTCATCTAAAATAGGCATTCCTATGAGTGCATCCACATTTCTGGTATCATTTAGATCATAGACCGGATAGCTCGCCATCGCCAGAATTCTTCCAGTATTCACTTCCATTATGATGCATCCTGCATTTAAAGCGCCGCAGCCTTCATGTGCATTGTCTCTATACTGTTCGTCAAATTTTTTCAGATATTTTTCCACAATACTTTGTATATTGATATCAATCGTAGATACCACACTGTTACCATCTTCTGCAGAAATCGTGGTTCTCTGCAGATTGGAATCATCATTGAGATACCCATACTCCCTGCCAGGTGTTCCAGACAAAATATCATTATAATACTCTTCCAATCCATAGGATCCTACATTATCACTTGTGGTAAATCCAATCACATCACAGGCAAGGGTATTCCCCGGATAGGTTCTCTTATATTCCTCTTCAAACCAGATTCCTTTTATCAAAGAATCTTCCGCATTCTGCATTTCCAGAAATCCCTCAATCTGCTCATATTCCAAACGCCTTGCAAGCACGCGATAACGGGACGTGGTCTTATTTGCTTCTATATAAGCACGCACATCGGAAGTATTGATTCCCAACTGGCTCCGCAGTGCATCAAGGGTAGGCTCAAGATATTCTTCCTTCTCCGACACTGCCACTGCATCCAGCACCACATTGTATACCTTTTCACTCGTTGCCAAAATGCTTCCATTGGCATCATAAATCGTGCCTCTTTTAGCTGGAAGCGTGGTACTATCATATCTTTGCTGCGACAGAACCTGCTTTTTATATTGCTCGCCGTTATCTCTTGTAATAGCAATCAATCGATAAGATAATCCCACAAAAGCCAGCAGTACCAATAAAAAAAGTACTACCAGCTTCTTTTGCATCTTAATTGTGAATTTACTATGCTTTCTTTTACTATCCAAAACTACACCTGCCCTAATCCGGAATATCTCCTGTCTGTCTTATGTAATCGTTTCCTTCACCATTGAAGATTACAATCTGCCCTTCCTTAGCGTAACTCATACCAAGCTCCTGAATGGCAACTCTCTTTACCTCCTCCAGATTAATATCGCTTGTTATTCTATTATAATTCTCATCATTATCACGCTTCAACGCATTGAGTTCACTTTCCAACGCCGCAATATGCTTGGTGCTATTGGTAATATCCGACTGCAACGTCAAATACCATGTAAGGATAAAACCAGCTGCCACCATAGCGACTGCCATGGAAAGCACAGAGCCGATATTCATATGGCGCGCACGCTCCCGGTTCTTTCGGGTTCTGGGGCTCACCTTCCTTAGCGGTTCGTTCTCTCTCTCAGGCACTGCCTGCAATCTTCTGGCAGTATTTCCCTGCACATAAGCACCGTTCCTATATGCAGCTCTTCTTCCTGTTCTCTCATCTACTGCCATTCTTTTTAGTCTCCTTATTTTTTATACTTTTTCAAATATTCTCAGCTTTGCGCTTTTCGATCTGGGATTATCTTCCCGCTCTTCTTCTCCCGGCAAAATCGGTTTTCCAGTTATGACCTTACCCTGACTTACCTTGCCGCATACACATACTGGAAATGAGGGAGGGCATGTACAAGGATTTGCCGCTTGTTTAAAAGCCATCTTTACAATCCGGTCTTCAAGCGAATGAAATGTGATGATACATAGCCTTCCTCCCGGATTTAATAAATCAATCAATTCATTCAGGGAATCTTTCAATACTTCAAGTTCCTTGTTGCATTCAATCCTGATTGCCTGAAACGTGCGCTTGGATGGATGTCCCCCTTCTGCACGCATCTTTGCCGGAATGGATGCCCTTATGATCTCATTTAATTCACCGGTCGTTTCTATGGGCTTCTTTTCTCTTGCCTGTACAATATGTTTTGCTATATTTTTTGCAAATTTCTCCTCGCCGTAATCCTTGATGACGCGGAACAATTCCATCTCGTCATAATGATTGACAATCTCCCTTGCTGTAAGACTCTGGCTCGTGTCCATCCTCATATCAAGAGGTGTATCAAACCGATAGGAAAATCCTCTCTCCTGAGTGTCCAGCTGGTAGGATGATACGCCCAGATCCAGCATCATTCCGTCTATGCCGGTAATGCCAAGCGATGCAACAACAGCTTTGGTATTTCGATAATTGCTTCTGACGATGGAAACCTTGTCTCCAAATTCAGAGAGTCTTTTACCCGCAGCCTCAATTGCTGCTTCATCCTGATCGATTCCAATCAGTCTCCCGCCGTCTCCAAGCCTTGCGGCAATCTCCCGGGAATGCCCCCCACCGCCTAACGTTCCGTCCACATAAATCCCGTCGGGCTTTATGTTCAATCCTTCGATTGTCTCCTCAAGCAATACGGATGTGTGCTTAAAAGCCATTGCTGCTCCTTTATCAAATGCCAATTCCAAGTTCTATCATATGCTTGGAGATTTCCTCCATATCCTGATAGGTCACAGTTCCTTCCCATCTGTCCTTGCTCCAGATTTCAACCCTGCTTCCCACACCCACAAGCACTGTATCTTTGGTGATTCCGGCAAATTCACGAAGCACTGCCGGCAAAAGGATTCTTCCCTGCTTGTCCACTTCCACGCTGGCTGCACCGGCAAGAAAGAAACGGGTAAATTGTCTTGCTTCTTTATCTATCATTGGTAATCCACGTAATTTTTCTTCAAAGGCCTGCCATTCGGGCTGGTCGAACACAAACAGACAGCCATCCATTCCCTTTGTCACCACAAATTCATCGCCCAATACATCGCGGAACTTGGAAGGAATGATCAGTCTGCCCTTAGCATCTATTGTATGGTTGTATTCTCCCATAAACATATGCGTTCACCCGTTCCAGGCATCCGCCATTGTCTGTCACTGCGGATAGCTGCTCCTGCCTTTATCGCTTAAAATGGTCTGCCACGGAAAGAACGGGGGTACTTTTACCACTTTCACCCACTTGTAAAACACTTTCTACCACTTTCCACCACTTTTAGATACATTCTACCTCAATTTAGCAGTGAAAGCAAGAAAAAAAATACGCCCTGCAAGACCCTGCAGCGCGCATAAATACTGGATTTTTCGTTTTTTTTAGCAAATTTCCCCACATCTAGTGCACAAGAGAAATTCGCAGCACTAAATATGGGGATACAACTTTTTAAAATTTTTTAAAATTTTTTTTCTTTTTTCATCCGCATCCGTACAATAACATCACAGATGACCGATCCTACAAACAGTACAATGGCAAGCACCTGGGAAACCGGAAGCGAAGTCCCCGGAATCAGCAGCTGATCCGTTCTGATTCCCTCAATCCATGCCCGTCCAAGTCCATATCCGCCCAGATAGAGCAAGGCAATTTCTCCTTCAAATTTTTTATGCTTCCAGTAAATCAGCAGAATAACCAATATAAGTAAGTTCCAAAGACTTTCATAAAGGAAGGTGGGATGTACCTGAATATAATTCACGCTCTCCGTGATATGTGCCGCAATGGACTCGGAAATATCACTGCTTCTGACCGCCGCGATTGGAAGACGCATTGCCAAAAGATTATCTGTATATTCTCCAAATACTTCTCTGTTGGTAAAATTTCCCCATCTTCCGATTGCCTGCCCCAGAATCAATCCCACTACACCTGTATCCGCCATCCGAAACGCATTCTGCTTTTTTATTTTCGCGTAGATAAATAAAGTGGTAAACGCAGCAATCACCCCGCCGTAAATGGCAAGACCTCCCTGCCTGATGTTGAAAACAGAAAGCAGGTTGTTCTTATATTGATTCCAAGCGAACACTACATAATAGATTCTCGCCCCAATAATGGAAAAGATGACCGCATAAATAGCAAAATCCCAATACAGATCCGGATCCTGCCCCGTTTTTTCGGCAACCTTTGCCGCAATCAATATTCCAAGCAGAACACCAATCCCGATAATCACCCCATAAAGGGCAATTTCAAATCCAAACACACTGAAACTCTTAGGTACATTTCTCAGATAGATTCCCAGATTAGGGAAATCAATCTCCATTATATCCATTTCTACCACCCATGTTATACGTTAAAACGGAATAAAATCACGTCTCCGTCTCTCACAACATAATCCTTTCCTTCCATACCGACGAGTCCTTTTTCCCTGGCAGCCGCCAAAGAGCCCTGCTCTAGCAGATCCTTATAGTTTACTACTTCTGCTTTGATAAATCCCCTCTCGAAATCGGTATGTATTTTCCCTGCTGCCTGGGGCGCCTTGGTTCCAAGCTTGATGGTCCATGCTCTTGTCTCATCCTCCCCGGCAGTTAAAAAGCTATGCAGTCCCAGCAGATGATAACTTGCCTTGATCAGCTTTTCAAGTCCCGACTCCTCAAGTCCCAGATCTTCCAGGAACATTTCCTTTTCTTCCTCGTCAAGTTCTGAAATCTCCTGCTCAATCTGGGCACAGATCACAAACACTTCGCTTCCATTTTCAGCAGCGAATTCCCGAACAGCTTTCACGCCTTCATTTTCCGCCCCGTCATTAGAAAGATCATCTTCTCCTACATTCGCCGCAAATATCACCGGCTTATAGGTTAAAAGATTATAAGAATTTAAGAGAAGCAGTTCATCCTCATCCTCCGTCTCAAAGCTTCTTGCAAGCTTTCCCTCTTCCAGATGAGCTTTAAGCGATTCCAAAAGTGCCGCTTCCTTGGCAAGGGACTTGTCCATCCTTGCCGCCTTGCCCGTTTTGGCAATTCTTCTCTCAAGAATCTCAATATCCGAAAAAATTAATTCCAGATTGATGGTTTCAATATCGCGCAGGGGATCTATGGTTCCATCCACATGCACTACATTGGTGTCTTCGAAGCAACGTACCACATGTACTACCGCATCCACTTCCCTTATATTGCTCAAAAACTGGTTGCCAAGTCCCTCTCCTTTGGACGCACCTTTCACCAACCCTGCAATATCCACAAACTCAATTACGGCGGGTGTGACCTTTTTGGAATGGTACATATCCCCAAGCAGCTTTAACCTCTCATCCGGAACTGCCACCACCCCTACATTGGGATCAATCGTGCAAAAAGGATAGTTGGCAGATTCCGCACCTGCCTTTGTCAAAGAATTAAACAATGTGCTCTTTCCCACATTTGGCAATCCTACGATTCCTAGTTTCATTTTTATCTATATCCTCCTTAAAAACCTTGATTTTACTGGGTTTTCGCCTTTCAAGGCTTTGGTTACGTACCAATTTACGTACCAATTTTTAAACTACCTTGAGAGAGGCTGCAATGTCTTTGGCTTATTCCAACGCCAAGTTCCTTTTAAGTCTTTTCCCATAGTAAAAGCTCTTTTCCATAAAGAGCCTTAACACCTATGGTAGTATAGCATATCAAGGCTCAAAAGTAAATCATTGGATCTCTATATTTCAGGGCAAAAAAAGCCACTAATTATAGTATTAGCAGCTCCAATAATCAAAGATTGTAATTTAGATTATATAAAATTCCTCCGTTTGCTGGTAATTATTTTACCCCATTCCCTACAGCACATTACTCATCCACCTGATTAGTTAGCCGTAACGGAATCTACGATTTTCCTGACCTCAGGAAAATCGTCACCCACAGAAATTGCAGAGACTTACGCAATCCCTGCAATCTGCTAACTCGCTCACTTTTGGGCTGTGCATCACCCTCTATGTTTAGCATACACCATTTGACAAATTACAAGTAATTTAAGAAATTTTCTATTTCTCCGCCTTATATATAATTTCTCGTTGTACTACAGCAAAACATCCTCTAAATACAAAACACCGAAATTATCATAAATCCTTACGTACTTCACTCTAATTGTCCTCTGATTCCGTAAATACAAGTCTGTTGAACTATTGAAAAAAGATTCTGCATACTGTTTTCCATTTCCATCTTCTGCAACGCACAAGTGATTATATCCTTGTTTCTTTTTCTCAAATAAAATATATTTTGCCTTTAAATTAGAACCAATCAAAGAAGCATTGAAATCAACAATAGCATCCGTATATGACATCGTGAGAATGTTCTCTTTACTGAAACTGTCAAACCGAACCTCTATATCAGGAAAGTAGATACTTCTTTTAATAATATTTTCTGTAAGCAGTTCCTGTTTTTTAATTTTGGAATTTATATACTTTGCTCCAATTACAAAATTATTTTTATCGTTAAATTGGCGTATGACCGGAATATCTATTAGTTTATGTAATCCCAATAAATGAGGGAAATCTGTCTGTTTAAGTTTAAAACTAATAACAGAATCATCCTCAAATATATACTCCATACGATAATTGACAATAGATTTATACTCATTGAATTTATCTAACAGTTGATTCAACTAGTCCTCCATATACACCAAAAGCTCTTGACCGCAGCCAAGAGCTTTTTGAAATTCTATAAAGCGGTTCTCTTTTCTTCAGCTTGCGCCTATTCGGTGTAAGTGAACCGGAACTTACGGAAGAACCTCCACTTATGAATCCGAAAAATCATAAGCTTCCTTGGTTAATTTTATTATATGCAATAACTCAAATAAAATCAATAGTTGCTATAAAATTTCATTCTCATTTTTTGAAAACTTAACAGCTTCAAATGGTATTAAGGCTCATTTTATTTTTCAAATGCTCTCAGACATGACCAACGCAGTATAGAATCCGCAAGCATCCTTAAAGCTGCGCGGGTTAAAACCGCACTTCTTATGGATCCTGTCGAGTTGGTACTGTATCGTATTTTTATGCATATACAGCCGCTCGCACGTCCGGGCCAGGGACATCTCTTCCTTATAGTAAATTCTCAATAAATGTATATCCTTGTCAGACAAATCTCCCAAAAACTTATTGATATAAAGTTGTTTAATCTCATCATCCACATTGGCACAAACCATCTCCAATCCAAGTGCGGAATAATACGCTGCGCCCCCTCTTTGCAGTGCCTTTACTGCCACCTTGGCTTCATCATAAGACTGATACTGTTCATACAGCCCATGAACTGCCCCGACAGCAACCCGCAGTATTTTCTCATTTTCCTCCGCAAGCTTTTCCAATATATAGGAACATTTCTTAAGTTCCTGTTGTTCTATGATTAAGATATACTCATTGGGATAGCTGAACGTATACAATTCCGAGTGCATAAACTGAAATGCACGGAATATCATATTTTCTATCAGATTCAAATTGTTAGGATGATATCGATTGTCTAATTTCACCAACACAAGCTGATACAGCGCCGCTTCATTGATGTCCTTTTCTTTCATATACTCTGTCACATGCCTGTTTTTAGCTTTATCCTCATCTAGCAAGGCCCTGATGATATAGTTCATCTGATTCTTTTGACTATTATTCTGATAATCAAATTCCTGTTCTCTAAGCAGCAATATTGTAATTTTGTGCGCTAGATACGCATATTTCCTGACTTCATCCGGTATCCCGCTGATGCCGATTACCGCAATCAGTTCCCCGTTATAGATTATCGGTATATTAACTCCGGCATGTGTCCCAAAAAAAGTGTCGTCATCCTCCACTTCGATTGTCTCTCCTGTCAATGCAACCTGTTTGCCAATTTCATGAAACTTTCCAATCCGATTCTTATCCGTGCTGGCATAAATGTTGCCATTCAAGTCAATGTAATTGATATGATGCCCACACACATCCCTGACTGACTCGACAATCTGCTGTGCTGTCTTTTGACTGATATTCAGAATCATAGCGCCCTCCATATCACCTTCATAACGCATTCGCTTTTATCACAAGCTTGTCATGCAGAATTCTAATGTTACATTATTTCTCATTATTATGTTATATATACCAATTTTTTATCTTATTAATCTTATTAATTTATTATATGTAATATATCATATATCTTTTATTCATGCTACTATAATTACATGATGTTGGGGTCAAAAGCCCTATAATACCTTGAAAATTTTACACAAACACCCTATTTTTCTGCCGGCTGTGATATACTGTATCTATCAAGTGAAGGTGGTAGATGCATATGTCATTCAGAACAAATTTTTATCAGCAATTGTCTCTTACAGACAGTTTCTGCGAACTGACTTCCCGGGAGCAAAAGGCGTTGGAGCACTCCTGGGCAAAATCATTTGCAGAGGATATTTTCCCTTTTATAAATGAAGAACCTTTTGAAGTGCTGTATTCTTCTAATGCTTCAAGGCCAAACACACCGGTAAATGTCTGTATCGGTGCGTTGATCATTAAAGAAGTTTTCGGTATTTCCGATGATGAGATGGTTGAAAATTTAATGCTGGATCCCCGTTATCAGTATGCCCTTCATACGACTAGTTGTGAAGAACAGCCGCTGAGCGACAAGACACTTTCACGCTTCCGCAAACGCTGTTATGATTATGAGTCTGCTTACGGAATTGATCTGCTTCATAACTGTATTACAGACCTGAGTGGGAAAATCGCAAAAATGATGGATCTTAATCCCCGCATCAAGCGGATGGATTCTATGATGATCGCTGCAAATATCAGAAAACTCAGCCGTACAGAGCTGCTTTATACCTGCGTGGCAAAGCTGGCTGCTTATTTTCATAAAAATAATCCGGATGTTCTGCCGGAAGACTTCGGACATTATTGTGACCCGAATGATTACAACAGAACCTTTTACTATAACAACGATTCGGAAACAGACAGCCAGTTAAAGAACATACTCAGGGACGCGGATAAACTATTGTCCGCATGCGGCTCCGACTACGATGATGTTACGGAATATCAGCTTCTGATCCGCTGCCTTTCGGAACAGACCGTAGTAGAAGAGGCGGTCCGCCGCCTCCGTACAAAAGAAGACGGTGGTTTTCATTCCGGCATGCTCCAGAACCCTTCTGACCCGGACGCAACCTTCCGGACGAAAGCCGGGAAAGAACATCAGGGATATGCCGCAAATCTGGAAGAAACAGTCGGTAAAAACGGCTCTGTCATCACGGATTATCAGTACGAGCGGAACAACTACAGCGACAGCCGGTTTCTGAAGGACAGCCTGGGACGCGTGGAAGCGGGGGAAGAAGAAACGATCCTTGTTACAGACGGCGCGTATTCAGGAAAAGAAAATCATGATCTTGCCAAAGAGAAAAACATTCGTCTGGTTAATACCGATTTATCCGGAAAGCCTGTTGATGAGATCCTTGCGGATTTTGTCTTTAACGAAACTGGAACAAAGGTGTTAAGATGTCCGGCAGGATACGAGCCAAAATCCTGTGGATATACAGGAAGTAAATCCCAGCAGTTCCACCTGTCATTTAGAAGAGAGGAATGTGCCGGATGCCCAGACAAAGACCGGTGTAAAGCGAAGATCCATAAGCGGGTCAGTTCTGTAACGGTATCAGTAAAAGCCCATGAACGGGCAAAACAACAGAGGTTCATGGGAACGGAAGAATTCCGCAATCTTTTTAAGATCCGCAATGGAGTAGAAACCGTCCCCTCTATTTTGAGAAGGATCTACCATGCTGACAGGATGCCAGTGAGAGGATTGATCCGGGGGAGATTTTTCTTTGGCTGCAAAATCGGAGCATTGAACTTTAAAAAGCTCTTCACATATCGGAAGGGTCTGGGACACTATGCCGAAAATCCGGTACTGGCATGATAAAACAGGAACCAACCATCCAATATCACAGATAAATATACAAAATCTCATCATCAAAAAGATTGTGTAAAATTTTCAAGGTACTATATGGAAAGTCAGAGCGTTTCTAAAAACTCTTTTGACCCCAACATCATTACATAAAAATATAACAGCAGCCAAATAAAGGAGGTCCCATCATATGAAGGTAACAGTAGCAATTGATTCTTTAAAAGGAAGCCTCTCTTCCATGGAGGCCGGCGAGGCAATCAAATCCGGTATATGCCGCGTATATCCGCATGCCGAAGTTAATGTCCGTCCACTAGCTGACGGCGGCGAAGGAACCGCATATGCGCTGACCACAGGCATGGGCGGTGAATGGATCACTATGGAGGCAACCGGTCCTCTGGGAAAACCAGTCACATGCAGTTACGGAATCATCCGGGACAGCAAGACAGCAATTATTGAAATGTCGGCAGCTGCCGGAATCACGCTTGTATCAGAGCCGGAGCGCAATCCAATGAACACGACCACCTACGGCGTGGGAGAAATGATTGTAGATGCTATCAGGCGCGGATGCAGAAGATTTATTGTGGGAATCGGCGGCAGTGCAACCAATGACGGCGGAATCGGTATGCTTCAGGCGCTTGGATACGGACTGCTCACCAAAGAAGGAAAACAGGTTCCCTTTGGAGCCAAAGGCTTATCTGTACTTGAGCAGATCACAGAGGAACACGTAATTCCGGAATTGGCAGAATGCTCTTTCAAAATCGCCTGTGA
>CAYOED010000035.1:0-34751 GCA_964402925.1 uncultured Lachnospiraceae bacterium
AAAGAGAATCTCAGAAGCCGCATAAAATAAGGCTTCGAGATTCCGAGAGTCTATTGTTTCGGAATGGAGGAAAATGATGAAAAGAAATAAGATAGCAGTGATGATACTTACGCTAATGTGCTTTGCAACATTATGTGGATGCGGTGCAAAATTAGGGGAAGAATTCACGGAAGAGGTAAATATCCTGGAGGGAGCAGCGCTTATAGTAGATGCAGAGCAGGCAACCTCTACAGGAATTACTTATACAATAAGCAACCAGTCAGAGAAAGATTTGAGCTACGGCAGGGATTATAGTCTTCAACAGGAAAAAGATGGCAGATGGTATCGGATAGAACCTAAAAGCGAGGTGGCAGTTACCATGGAACTGCTGTGGATTCCTGCTGGAAATACAGATACGGAAGAAATCAGCTGGGAGGATGCTTATGGAAAGCTTCCCGCTGGAAATTACAGGATCTTGAAAAGCTTTTCTGATAATGAGAGTGGATACTATCTGACAGGAGAATTTCGTATAGAATAGCATTTGGAATAGCCTTCTGGAAAGCATAGCTGGGAGTGAAAAATGAATTTGTAACATCAATGTAAACTCGTTACAATAAAATGGTTGACATTAAACAGCGATAATTGTATACTTTCTAATGGATTTGGTTTACATTAACACATTTAGAAGAGAGGAAATACGATTATGAACACAAAAAATTTAGCGCTTATTGGTCTGATGTCAGCTGTTTTATGCATTTTGGGTCCGATGTCCCTTCCCATACCCATCAGCCCTGTACCTATATCACTTGGAATGCTTGGCGTGTATCTTACGGTATACATACTGGGGATGAAAAAGGGAACCATCGGCATATGCATTTACATTTTACTCGGAATGATAGGACTCCCAGTGTTCACCGCATTCGGCAGCGGCATCGGAAAGGTGCTGGGTCCTACCGGAGGTTATCTTGTAGGATATATTTTAATGGCACTTATTATCGGTTTTTTTATTGATAAGTGGAAGACAAATCAAGTACTCATTTTTTTGGGTATGATACTGGGAACAGCAGCCTGCTATCTGCTGGGAACCGCCTGGCTGGCAAAACAAGCCGGCATGAGTTTTTCGGCTGCTTTAGCAGCCGGTGTCATACCCTTTATCCCAGGAGATTTAGCGAAGATTATCATCACAATGCTAGTAGGAGCACCGGTGCGAAAAGCTTTGTGGAAAGCAGGAATTCTAGAAGTGCACTCTGAGCAGAATATACAGATGAACTAAAAAGGATGGGACCAATGTCATTTTGATTAGGGGCGGCACCGTCAGGGCAGAACTCCCCCAGCATCAGATTGACCATAAATCTATATCGGAGCCTTATGGGAAGCGATTAGAAGTACTTAACAGCCCACGATTCCCAGCAATTGCCGGACAGGACGTCCGGCGAAGGCGTAACTTGACCCATGGATGGGTCAATACGCCGCTTGCGTACGTTTCCAATTTCTGGATAAGGGCTGTTTAGTACTTCTTATCGCTGTACATAGGATTCGATATAGACTTATGGTCAATCTGATGCCGGGGGAGTTCTGCCCTGACGGTGCCGCCCCTAATCAAAATGACATTGCCTCTTGAAGTTTTGTAATAAAATCTTTTATAATAACTCCCAAAACATCAATTGGTCGGAGGATGCACTTTATGCAGAAAGATATCAGCAGGGCGAAGATTCTTAGAATAATCTTTGCAATTCTTTTTTTGATATACATAGCAATTGTCTTTAGGATTACTGTTTTCAGGCATGGATTTGATGTGCATCATTTTATGCAAGGCGGAACGGTTAATCTGACGGTGATGAAAGAATATTTCACACTCCTTAAAGGAGGGGAGTGGATAAGATTTATCTATTTGTTTGTAGGAAACATAATCTGGTTCGTACCCTTTGGCTTTTATTTAAAGTGTATCAGACAGATAAAAAGGATATGGCTGATTGTGGCGGCGGGGCTTTTATTTTCACTTGTAGTTGAAAGCATGCAGTATCTCTGGGGAACGGGCATATCAGAGATAGATGATCTTATTCTGAATACCTTTGGCACTTTTATCGGAGCAATGTTGGGAAAAGTTAAAGTTTTTCAAGGTTTTTACCGATATAACCTATAACTGGAAAAATATGCAAATGGATTTGCTAAGAAAAGTCACAAGGAGGTTACGAAGATGAGCACAGGTGCAAATGGAGTGGAGGCAAGCGGACAAACCTATGCTTCCTACACAGAGACAAGCAAGACAAGTAAGAAGAGTAATAACTATGGAAAACAAATCGGCTCCCCTACTTTGAGCGAGGAAGGTGAGAAGTACTACGAGGAGTTAAAGAAGAAATTTGGAAATATGGACTTCATTCTTGTAAGCAAAGATATGAAGGAACAGGCAAAAGCAATGGCAGCGGGCTTTGCCAATCCATATAAGACAGTTGTCCTGATTGATGAAGAAAAAGTCGAGAGAATGGCAACTGATGAAAATTTCCGAAAGCAATATGAAAAAATCATCAGCAATGCCACATCAGGGCTTTCAAATCTTAAGTCCCACCTTGAAAAATCAGGAGCCAAGGTGAAAGGATATGGAATGCAGGTGAACGACGGCGGACTGACCAGTTTCTTTGCAGTGCTTGACAAATCCAATGCGATGCAGAGAGAACGGATAGCAAAAAGAGCAGAAAATAAAAAAGCCGAAAAGAAAGCAGCAGACAAAAAGGCAGAAAAGAAAGAAAAAGAAGAAAAGCTTAAGGAAAAGTGGGTAGCAGGAAAAGAAGGAACCTCGTGGTGGGAAGATGATGGAGATACGGTGATGATCACCGCCAATTCCATTGAGGAACTGATAAAGAAAATTGATGACTATACATTTGCAGAAAGAAGCAATTATGTTCAGACGAAAGAAGAGCAGATGGTTGGTCAGCACATCGATTTTCGCAGCTAAAGAGAGCGTCGGCGGATGAGAGAACCAAGGAGTTCCTCATCCGCCGGCTTGTGTGTTTTAGTAAAATACTTGGATATGGAGGAGTAGGATGAGTATTCGATATGCATTTAAACGTTCCCTGCCGGTTATGGCAGGGTATCTTGTGCTCGGCATGGGCTTTGGAATACTGCTTGAAGCAAAGGGATACAGCGTGTTATGGGCGTTTGTTATGAGCGTCTTTATTTATGCCGGTTCCATGCAGTATGTAGCAGTGGACCTTCTGGCGGGGGGAGCCTCTTTGATTTCGGCGGCGCTTATGACTCTTATGGTCAATGCCAGACACCTTTTTTATGGAATATCCATGATTGACCGGTACAAAGATATGGGAGCAAAGAAGCCTTATCTTGTGTTTGCACTGACAGATGAGACTTATTCCTTGGTCTGCAGCGGAGACGTGCCGGAAGGAGTGGATCAGAAAAAATACTTTTTCTGGGTATCCTTGATGAATCAGTCTTACTGGGTAATTGGAAGTACGGCAGGTGCTTTGATTGGGAGCCTGCTTGTTTTCAATACGGCGGGAATTGATTTTTCCATGACGGCGCTTTTTATTGTGGTATTCGTTGAACAGTGGAAGAGTGCGGAGAATCACTTAAGTGCGGTGATTGGAGTGACCGTGTCTGTAATATGCCTGTTGATATTCGGACCGGACAGCTTTTTGATTCCATCTATGATTGCAATTGTAGCTGTGCTCACCGCACTGCGAAAAATTCTTGATAAAAAAGAAGATGGGGAGGGGAATGAAAATGAGTGAACTACATTCAGCGCTGATGGTGGCAGTCATCGCCCTCGTAACGCTTCTTTTAAGGAGCCTTCCTTTTATGGTGTTCGGCGGAAAAAGAAAGACTCCTGCGTTTATTACCTATTTATCCAACGTGCTTCCCTATGCGATTATGGGAATGCTGGTGGTATATTGCCTGCGAGGCACGAATCTTTTAACAGCTCCCCATGGGCTGCCGGAACTGATTGCCTGTATGGCGGTAGTGCTGCTGCACTTGTGGAAAAGAAACACGTTGCTCAGTATAGCCCTTGGAACTATGCTGTATATGTTTCTGGTGCAGGCGATATTCTGAGATTGTTTTTCTTTTTGGATTTAGAAAAGAAATTATGGATAATCAAAAAGGGACATGATACAATATCAGAAAAAGAGGTGGTGATACAAAATGCCAGATCATCTGTCTGTTTTATTAGGGGGATATCGGGAAGCTATTGTACAGATATTGGGAAACCGGTTAAGCAGAATGATTTTGTACGGTTCTTATGCCAGAGGGGATTTTAAACAAGACTCAGATATGGATATTATGATACTGGCAGATATGCGGCCAGAGGAGATAAGCAGTTATGCGGACAAGGTTTATGATGTCACGTATGATTTTGAAATGCAGTATGGAATGGAAATAAATCCGTCTATTCAAAGTATACAAACCTATGAACAGTGGAAGGATGTATATCCTTTTTATATGAATATTGAAAAAGATGGAGTAGCAGTGTGATGCAGGAGTTTTATGGAAAGGATTTGGCTGGATACAAATTAGAGAGAGCAAGGGAAGAACTGGACACCGCAGAACTTCTTTTTAATAATGAAAAGTTAAAGGCGGCAAATAATAGAGCATACTATTCGATTTATTATTCATTAACTGCGGTATTATGTTTAGAGCCAGTAGCATTTAAAAGGCATAAAGATACGATTGGTTATTTTAATAAGAATTATGTTCATACAGGCATGTTTCCGGAAGAGATAGGAAGAAGTATATCGAAAGCAGCAAAGGTCAGGCATGCAAGTGATTATGATGAATTCTATATTGCAAGTAAAGAGGAAGCGGAAAAACAGATTCAGACTGCGAAATCTATAATCAATTTGGTAGAAAAATTTATTTCTTCAAAATAGAAGTTTTCGTTGTCTCTACTTATGAATAATCAAGAGGGAGAAATCAGTAAAGTGACTTCTCCCTCATCTTATTACGTGTTTACAACACAGTAGAAATTATTTTTTTATTTTATGAAAGACCCCTTGTTTCCAATTTATTGATTGATACTGTTTTATGGACAGTCACCATTGTGGCGGGCGATTTAACCTTTAATCGGAAACCGCAAAGTATGCAACGGCGATGCCGCCGGGACCTACGTGGGTGCCGATGGTTCCGCCTACGGTGGCAACAGGAAGGTTGTCGGTGTGATCCTTCCAGAAGGTCTCACTGTCAGCAATATATTTTTGCATCAAGGCATCGTTTAAGCCGGTATATCCCAGAAAATAAGGTTTGCTAAAGTCAATACCGCCGGAAGATTTAATGTGTTCGGCGAGAAGGTTATTTCCCTGTCTGGAGCCGCGGGCTTTGCCGAGCATCACGACTTCGCCGTCCACGACACCTACAACCGGCTTGATGGATAAAATATTGCCTGCAAAAGCTACGGCTTTGGAAATGCGTCCTCCCTTTTTCAGATATTCCAGTGTATCTAAAAGGGCGATGAGCCTGATCTTCTTTTTTCCTTTTTCCAGTGTTTCAACGATAGAGGAAGCATCCATGCCGGAATCTTTTAAACGTAATGCGTATTCCACCAGTGCCCGCTCTCCTACAGTAGCATTTTCGCTGTCTACAACAAACGCTTTGCCTTCAAATTCGCTTGCAGCAATGCATGCGCTCTGATAGGTGCCGGATAATTTACTGGATAAGGTAATGATGATGGCGCAATCTCCTGCATCAGTCACCTTGCGGATTGCTTCTTCAAAGTCATAGGGCGGAATCTGGCTGGTAACAGGCAGAGTATCGCATTCTATCAGCTTTTCATAAAATTCTTTATGGGTCAGATTGACTCCGTCAAGATATTCAGCATCGTCAAAGTTTATTTTCATAGGCAGGACAGTGATATCCTCGCGTTCTGGATTAACAAGATCGGATGATGAATCTGTTATAATTTGAATATTCATAGTATTTCCCCCAGTTTGAAGTATTTTGTGTGCACTAACGTTGTTAGAAGGCTGAGTGATAATGCATCGCGTGTACATAATAATTATCATATCATAAAAGCAGCTTCCTGTGGTGGATATTTTAGATAATGTTTGGGGGTAAAGTTCTGGTTAGCTGGACCGATATATTAATCAGAGAAAACCAATAACAGGATCGCTCGAGTATGCAGACGGAAGCGTTTAAAGGAGAAAAGGATGGCAGTTACAGGAGTAGGAAAAGGATATGATTATCAGGCACAGACAGGGAAGCCGCAGACGAAAGGAAACGGCAGTTTTTATGAAAGCCTTGCAGCGGTATCTGATATGACCACAAAGGAACTCATGCAGGAAATCAGCAACAGGAAAAATGAGATATATGAGAAAGCGAAAAAAGGAGAACTGGAGGAAAGCTTTCAAATCGGAGGCCAGTCATTTACCATAAAAGAATGGAATAAGATGCTAAGCAGCTTTGACTCCGCGCAGGATAGACTGAAAGCGCTTCTGGAAGAGAAACTGGAACAGCAAAAGAAGGCGGATTACGAGGCGAAGATGCGGGAAGAAGAAATGCTATGACGGTAAAGGATCAGGTACTTCTCCTATTGGAGAGTCATCGCGGTGAATTTTTTTCCGGTCAGGAAATTGCTGACCGGCTGTCTGTGACCAGAGCCAGCATATGGAAAGCCGTAAAAGTGCTCCAGAAGGATGGGTATGCAATCGAGGCAGTGAATAATAAAGGATATATTCTGCAGAAGGCACCGGATGTGCTTTCTGCTGCTTTTATTGAGCAAAAACTTAAGGAGCACGGAATCAATCTGGCGGTGCAGGTAAAAAAAATAGTAGATTCTACCAACAATGTATTGAAGCAGTATGTTGCAGACGGAGAAAAGCGCAATATGGTACTGCTGGCAGAAGAACAGAGTGCAGGAAGAGGAAGGAGAGGACGTTCTTTTTATTCTCCGGAAGGGACGGGACTATATTTGAGCCTTCTTCTTCATCCAGATGTGGGACCTGAGGAAGGAACGATGCTCACCACTTTGACGGCGGTGGCGGCGGCGGAAGCTGTTGAAATGATTGCGGGCGAACCGGTGCAGATTAAATGGGTGAATGATGTCTGGCTCCGGGGGAAAAAGATTTCGGGTATTCTGACGGAAGGTTCAGCATCCTTGGAGGAAGGAAAGTTGGAATATGTGGTCGTGGGAATCGGAATCAATATTTACGAGCCGTCCGGCGGCTTTCCGGAGGAAATCAAGGATGTGGCGGGGGCAGTGTTTACTCATGACATTGCGCAGGAAAACATGCGCAATCGTCTTTCGGTAGAATTCCTGGTCAACTTTATGAAATATTATCAGAATTTTCCTTCGAAAGATTATCTGGAAGCATACCGCAGACGTTCCTTTGTTGTGGGAAAAAGGGTCCGTATCATTACGCCCGGCGCTCCGCCCCGGAAAGCAGCGGATGAAGCAGCAGCAGACAGGGAGTATGCACAGGTTCTGGGAATTGATGATGCCTGTCATCTAAAAGTCCAGTATGACGACGGAACGATAGAATTTCTTTCCAGCGGAGAAATCAGCATTAAGATGGAGTAAAAGTCGGAAGATGAAATTTTATTTTGCTCCCCTTGAGGGAATAACAGGGTATATTTACCGAAATGCATATCATGATTTATTTGACTGCGGAATAGATCAGTATTTTACTCCTTTTATTGCAGTGAGTCAGAATGGGCTTACCAAAACCCGCGAACTGGAAGACCTTAGCGCGGAGCATAATAAGGGAATGAAGACGATACCCCAGCTTCTTGGCAACAGCGGTGCGGAGGTGAATCATTACCTGCATAGATTATCCGAAATGGGATATGAGGAAGTAAATTTAAATATCGGGTGCCCCTATCCGACGGTAGTGACCAAGAAAAAAGGTGCAGGGCTTTTAGCGGATACAAGCGTATTAAAGAAATTTCTGGACGGGGCATTTGAAAATCCGCCGGTAAAAATTTCCGTAAAGACCAGAATCGGCATGGAAAGGGCGGAAGAATTTGAGGAGATTCTTGATGTTTACAACCAGTACCCCCTGTCGGAACTGATTGTGCATCCAAGGGTGCGGGAGGAGTTTTACAGGAATCATCCCTGTCTGGATGCTTTTGCCTATGCCCTTAAAAAGAGCAGAGCGCCGGTGTGCTACAACGGAGATATTTTTACGATACAGGATTATCAGATGATTGCGGAACGCTTTCCGGAACTTAACAGAATCATGTTGGGCAGAGGACTGCTTGCCAATCCGGGACTGCTTTTAGAAATACTTACAGGAAAGACCATGAAGAAGGAAGAATGGAAGACTTTCCACGATCGCCTTTATCATGATTACAGCAAGATAATGTCAGGAGATAAAAACACATTGTTCAAAATGAAAGAGTTGTGGAATTATTTTCAATTCCTGTTTGGAGAACGTGACAGGCATATAAAGAAGATTCGGAAAGCAAAAAACTTTGCAGAGTATGAAGCAGCTGTCAATGCGCTGTTTGACCAATGTCCCTTTATCCCTGATGGCGGATTCAGGGCAGATTGAGGCGTAAAAATATCACGCTGCATACCCCAAGCACAACCTGAACGGCAGGGATGGTATACCACACTCCGCCGATTCCCCAAAATAACGGCAGCAGAAAGATAAACACGATTGTCAACAGGATTTCCCCATACACCAGAAGGCTGGAGTATACAATCTTGTGTGTGGCGTAGAAGTAGGAAACCGCAGGTTTGGTAAGCCCATAAAGCGCCATGACCAGAGCAAAAAAAGGCGTGGCATAAACAATATAGGAAGCAGCTTCTGGGGAAGTGCCGTAAAAAACAGGGATGAGATTCCGCATCAGCGTAAAGAACACGGCGCCGGCGCAGCCAAAGCCGATTCCAAGCAGGAAAGTCCATCGGGCGTAGGTTTTTAGAGACTTCTGATCGCCCCTTCCTTCGCTTAAAGAAAGCAGCGGCTGGCTTCCGTCACCGATTCCCTGTACAAGGAGTTCCATAAAAGAAATAATGTAAGCAAGCACGGCATAGGCACTGACAGCTTCTTCACCGCCGTATTTGAGCGCCTGTAAATTCATGAAGATGATGGTGACAGAAGGCAGGTAGGTCAGACCAAAAGGGGATGCAGCCACCCGCAGGATAGACAGAACCGTTTCCTTTTCAGGATGCATGTAAGAAAAGGAGATGCGGTTCTTTTTTCTTATATAAAAAGCAATGCCAAGGATTAACGTGAGTACCTGTCCGAGTACAGTGGCAAGGGCAGCTCCCATCAGCCCAAGATTTAAGACCATGACTAAAAGATAATCCAGCAGGATGTTTGAAACGCATCCAAGAGCCATGGCGCACATGGCATAAAAAGAAGCGCCATGGTTACGCATAAGGGGAACCATGCCGGAAGCAAAAGTCTGAACAACGCCGCCAAGCAGAATGTACTTTAGGTAGGCTTCGGCAAGAGGAAGCAGAGCTCCATCAGCGCCGAGCAGCTTAAGAAGCGGCGTGCCGAACAGATAAAGGGTGAACGTCAATAAAAGAGCGCCCGCAAAAAGCAGAAGGAAAGCATTTCCTTCCGCCTTTTTTGCTTTTTCCGTATTTCCTGCGCCTGTGTTTAGGGACACTGTTACGGCAGCCCCCATTCCGATACCGGTACCAAGGGAAATAATAAGGGCAACCAACGGCCATGCAATATTGATAGCGGCAAGTCCGGGGTCCCCCATAGCCCTGCCTACAAAAATACCGTCTACGATAGAATAAATTCCTGTGAGTAAAAAGGAAAGCATAGAAGGGAAAATATATCCCGCATATTTCTTTTTCATCATAATCCTCCATGCTGTCATCTGCCTGCAAATTTGGGCATCAGCATAAATTTATCTGTGAAGCGTATCATTCAGTATTATAATGACTAAACAGGAAATATGCAAATAAAGAATGAAAGCCAAAATAAGTAATTGCTTATATTTTGGAATGCAGGTACTTTTGCAGCAGGAACAGCGCTGCCACATTTGGGATGACCATAAAAGCATTGATCAGGTCGGTACACTCCCAAACCAAATTTAAGGGGAGAACGGCGCCTACGTAAATCATAACGATATAAGCCACTTTGAAAAAGGAAATCCCCTTGTTACCGGTCAGATAGCGATAAGCCTGTTCTCCAAGGTAGGACCATCCAATCAATGTAGTGATGGCAAAGGCTACAAGGCATATGGATAAGAAGGCGTTGCCAAACAGCGGCAGATAGGAAAAGGCAGCATCGGTAAGCCCCGCTTCATTGACTCCCGCAGTGGATTCAGGGTGCAGGAGCATGTTGGTGACGATGACAAGACCGCTTAAGAGGCACATGACAACCGTGTCCCAGAAGACAGCCGTCATGGATACATAAGCCTGGTGAGCGGGATTGTCGGTTTCTGAGGCGGCAGCGGCAATAGCTGCGGTCCCAATCCCCGCCTCATTGGTAAAAAGCCCTCTGGCAATGCCGTAGCGGGCGGTCAGCATCAGGGAAGATCCAACAGCGCCGCCTAAGGCTGCCCGGGGAGTCAGCGCATGGGTGAGGATCAACTGGATAGCAGGCACAAAGGCTTCCCGATTTATGATAAGCAGGAAGATGCAGCTTGCCGTATAAAGGATGCCGAGGAAAGGAACGATTTTTACACATACATTGCCGATGGAACGGATTCCGCCCACGATGACCAGACCAGCTGTAAAAGCAGCTAGAAATCCTGCAATATGGGGATTTAAGCCAAAGCTTAAAGAGGTGGTCTGGGTGATGGAATTGGACTGGGTGGTACATCCCACGCCAAAAGCTGCAATCAGTGTGAGCAGACCATAAAATTTGCCCACAGATTTGTTATGTAAACCATTTTCCCACACATACATAGGTCCACCCTGGTAGGTGCCGTCCTTGTCGCGGCTTCGGAAGCGGACACTTAAGAAGCATTCCGAATAGGCGGTTGCCATCCCCAGAATCCCTGTAATCCAGCACCAGAAGATGGCGCCCGGACCGCCCAGGGCGACTGCAGTGGAGACGCCTATGATATTGCCGGTGCCCAGAGTAGCAGCAAGGGTGGTGGAGAGGGTTGCGAAAACAGAGAGATTGTTTCCCTCTTTGTTGCTTGCGGGTGTTATGGAAAGCCGGATGGCTTTAAAAATATTTTTCTGCGGGAAGTGCAGTTTCATGGTAAAATATAGATGAGTGCCCATCAGCAGGAATAAAAGAGGACCGCTCCACAAAAACTGATTGATGGACTGAATAAGATTTAGAATGGATTGCATCATTTCCTGACCAGGCGCGAAGCCTTAGGATGTCTTACTATTAATATAGTATTTCAGGGGAAAGGATATGCGTACTTTTTGGTAAATGGATATAAGCGTAAAGGAGTCTTGGGATTGAAAAAATGGAAATTGTGGGTACCGGCTGCCATGATTATTTTTTCCGTGCTTCTGAATATGATAGCAAGAGCATGGAAGGGATTTAGTAATTTTTATGTAAACCATATTTTCCCTCTTTGGGTAGAGACTTATGGGAGGATAACCGGTCTTTTTCCCTTTTCCGTGGGAGAATGGATGCTTTATCTGGCTGTATTACTTTCCTTCGTTTTGGCAGCAGGAGGCATTGTTTATGCTATCACGAGGCGCAGACTTCCTGAGAGTTGGAAGCGGGGATATAGAAAGTATGCCCTGTTTTACTACTGGGTATTTGGTATTGTCTGCATTATTATGACTTTGAACTGTTTTCTTTTGTATCAGGCATCTCCTATTAATGTGCGCTTTGAAATTGGCGGCAGTCCGGAGGCGGAATATGGTGTCTGGGAAATTGCAGCACTTAGGGATTATGTGGTTGTGAAGGCGAATGAACTGGCACCGGTCTTTGAGAGAGATGCGCAGGGATATCTGCTTTATCGGGGAAATATGGAGGAAGAGGCAGTCAGGCAGATGCAGAGTCTGGGAGAGCGGTTTGAAAACCTGCAAGGATACTATCCTTATCCCAAGAAGCTGTTTTTGTCAGGATTCTACAGCCAGCAGTATATTATGGGGTATTATTTTCCTTTTTCCATGGAGGCAAACTACAACAGGCAGATGTATATTACGAATACGCCGGTGACCATGTGCCATGAACTATCTCATCTGAAGGGCTTCATTCTGGAAGATGAGGCAAATTTCATTGGATATCTGGCATGTGTGGATGCAGAAGATCCGCTGTTTCAGTACAGTGCTTATTTAAGTGTGATTGGTTATCTTGACAGGGATTTTATAAAAGCCATAGGTGAGGATGCGGAAGTTTATCTGGAGCACCCGCAGATTTCCCAGCAGGTAGCTGACGATAAGATGTTCCTTACAAATGAAGCGTGGGAGCAGGTGGAGGAAAAGGCTGTTTTAAGCACAGAAACGGTAAAACAGGCGGCCGACACATTCTTAGATACGACGCTTACGTTAAATGGCGTGGCGGACGGTACTGTCAGCTACAGTCGGGTAGTGAAACTGCTCCTGCAATATTATGACGGAACGCTATACTGAGTTCTTCTGGGAGCGGGCAGGCGGCCTGCAAAATGACGGACCAAAAGTGATAGGATGATAGAAAGGCGGAAGTAATTATGGGGAATATTATAGATTATGTAAAAAAATGCGGGGAGCATACCTTTTTGGAGCAGCCGTTAAATGAAGTGGACAGTCTGGTTTTATGCCAGCTGGTGTATCTTAATTATGAGAAATTTGTACCCGGCATTGAAAAGCGAAATGCCCCAGTCAGTATTCAGAGTATTTTTGAACACCCGGATAGAGACCGGATCTTGGATGATTACTGGTACCGGGAGAATAATAAGGAGCTTTTTGCAGCGGCAGCACAGTCTGTCAGGTTCGGTTCGCTTAAGATGAATTACTACGTCAACATCATCAATGAAGATCAGGAAACCCAGTTCTCTGCCATGACCTATGTTCTTGAGGATAAGAACATTTATATTGCATACAGAGGAACGGATGCGAATATCGTGGGGTGGAAGGAGGATATGAATCTTGCCTTTTCCAAACCTCTTCATGCTCAGCAGTTGGCGGTGGAATATATGGATAAGGTGGCAGGATATGCGGCGGGCGATTTTTATGCGGGAGGACATTCCAAAGGCGGCAATCTTGCAGTTTATGCGGCAATGAACTGCACTGAAAGGACGAGGGAAAAACTGCTCAAGTTGTATAACCATGACGGACCGGGATTCAGACCGGAAATCCGTGAGCAGGGCAATTTTCAGGCAATTGCCGACAGGGTAGTCAAATTTATTCCCCGCTCTTCACTGGTAGGGATGATCCTGGAAGACCACTGCGATTATGAAATCGTGGAAAGCAAAGGAATAGGGACGATGCAGCATAATGCATACAGCTGGAAGGTGGGAGAAAGTGCATTTATACGGGCAAAGAATATGACCAGCAGCAAAATTGTGCGGGATGCAGCCTTGAATGAGTGGATTCTTTCCCTGACAGAGGAAGAAACCCATGCCTTTGTGGATACCCTGTATGAGGTAGTCTCTGCGTCGGAGGCATCCAATATATTTGAATTTGGAGCAGACTGGAAAAAATGCCTCCAGAATATTGCGGCAGCAGCAAAAGAACTGGACGATACCACGAAAAAGGGTATCCAGAAGACGGCACGCGCCTTTTTTGATATTTTATTGGAAAACATCAAAAAAAGCGCAGGATTTTTTGAGTAATAGCGCGGAATAAGGAGGGAGTGAAATCATCTGGTCTTTCCGGTATGTTTCATTGCTCTCTTTTGTGTTCCCGCCGAAGCGCTCCCAATCGGTATTTAATAAAACGTGATATTCTTCATCATCCTTAAAAGGTGCGTTATATTGTTTGGTTTCTCTTGAAAGATTGAAGATACCGCACACCACCTCAGATTCTCCGTTTCGCTGGAGTGCATAGATGCAATTCTGCTCTTGATGGCAATCTAACCATTCAAAGCCGTCTGTCATATAATCTTTTTCATAAAGGGCGGCTGTTGACAAATACAGCTTATTTAAGGTAATCATAAAATGATAAAAGGAATCATGTATCGGGTATTTTCTCAAATCCCAATCCAGTTCTCTTTTTTCGTCCCATTCTCTAAGGTGCCCAAGCTCACTTCCCATAAAGTTTAATTTCTTGCCGGGGTGCATCATCATGAATAGATATAATGCTCTTGCCTGCGGAAACTTATCTTCATATTGTCCGTTCATTTTTTGTACGATCGTAGCTTTTTCATGGACTACCTCATCGTGAGAGAAAGGTAGAATATAATTTTCGTTATATGCGTATACCATGGAAAAGGTAAGTTTATGATAATTTGCAACACGGTGCTGCGGTGACAGTTTGAAATATGCAAGGACATCGTTCATCCAGCCCATATTCCACTTATAATCGAAGCCTAAGCCTCCATCGCTTACATTTTTTGTTACATTTGGAAAATTCGTTGAATCCTCGGCTGTCAAAATACATCCGGCATGTCTTTCTTTTAAGCCGTTGTTCATGACCTTGATAAAATCAATCGCATTTCCGTTTACGCCTCTATGTTCATCCCCCTGCCAATAGATGATTCTGCTGATTGCATCCATTCGCAATCCGTCAAAATGATATTCTTTCAGCCAGTAATTTGCGGCAGACTGCAGAAAACTTCGTACCTCACCCCGTGAATGCATAAAATTGCAGCTTCCCCATTCGCTGACGCCTACATCTGGACTGGGATATTCATATAATTCTGAACCGTCGAATCGTGTCAGACCATAAGGGTCAAGCGCAAAGTGAACGGGCACGAAATCCAGTATGGCGCCGATATTGTTCTGATGAAGATCGTCAATTAACTTTTGCAATTGCTGTGCTGTTCCGTAGCGGCTGGTAGGCGCATAAAATCCGGTATTTTGATATCCCCAGCTTTCATCGCAAGGGTGTTCGCTTAGCGGCATGAATTCTACATAATTGTAGCCGCTTTCTTTTAAATAAGGAATCAGTATGCCGCTTAGTTCCTCATAGTTATACCAAGCATCTGCCTGGGTGGAAGGCTTCCGAAAAGATCCCAGATGCATTTCGTAGATATTGACAGGGGATGTTTTTGTATCTTTTCGATTTTTTAGCCATTTCTGGTCTTGAAAGGTATAATTGTGTATATTTCTGACGATGGATCTATGCGCCGGTCGTAACTCCATGCCAAAACCGTAGGGGTCGGCATGGTCTGTGTAAGACTGTTCGGAAGTGTAAATGCGGTATTCATAACACGTTCCTTCGCTGATATCGGGCAGGGTTATTTCATAAAAATGTCCGTTGTAAATCTGATTCATAGGATATTCATGATTTCCTATCAGCAATCCCGCTTTTTTTGCATTTGGGGCAAAAACACGAAAGGTAGTGGATTCTCTGCTGTAGTGCGATCCCAAAAACTCGTATGCTTCAAATTCATGTCCTGTGTAAAATTTATTAAAATCCATAGACTCCTCCTTTGTTAATTGACTCATGTCCAATAATTGATTATAATATAACAAATGTTGATAGGGATTGCTATCGACGATATCTTACATAAGGACAATAATGGACTTTTTTGCGAAAGTGACTAGGAGTGATTTGGTGGATAAGCGAGAACTCAAAACCAAAAGAAGCATCAAGAACGCATTCCTTAAGCTGCGTTCTCAAAAGGATATAGAGCAGATTACAATTAAGGAGATTGCGGAGCAGGCTGAAATCAGTAAAGCAACCTTCTATTTACACTACAGGGATATCTATGATTTGTCTGATACGCTTGGAGCAGAAATCATGGAAACTATATTGAAAGAGATCTCTAATCCGAACAATATTATTGATGACCCCGCAATGTTTACCAGGGAACTGGTAACCGCATTTATTGCACAAAAAAGTATGGTAGATATTCTATTTTCCGGTTCACAAAGCTACAAACTGGTAGACAATATTGAACGGTCCATCAGAGGGCTTGTTTTTGAGTTACATCCGGAATACAAAGAGAATATTTCATTTAATTTACAGCTGTCTTATAGAATCAAGGGTGGCTATTATGCTTTTTATGATAATCTGGATAAATTTGAGATCAGCACACTGACAGAGGAATTATGCAAGATCGCTGGCGCTTAAATTTTTTTATATATGATACGAGCAAAAAATGTTTTTCTTGAATGAAAAACGCTCTTGTGCTATACTGTTTTACATGCAGATGTAGTTCATCGGTAGAATATCAGCTTCCCAAGCTGAGGAGGCGGGTTCGATTCCCGTCATCTGCTTGCAAAGAGTCTTGATTTATCAGGGCTCTTTATTTGTATGTTGCTATGGTGGAACTTTTAAAGGGCAAGGAAGAAGCATGAAAGTGAGAATATAGTTTCTTACTGAATAGGCACAGCAAAAATTCCGATATCAGGCGGATAATAGGTGAAGAGCAGGAAGCATATGGCGGTAGCAAAGACAGCTGCTTTCAGAACGAACTGCAGAGAATGCAGCTTGCAGGATAAGGTGAATCGATATACAATCCAGAATGCCATAATCACACTTCCAATAAACGTAGCGATATCAAGCGCAATATAATCACGCCCCAGGATACCTGTGTAAGTGTAAAAAAATACAGGTATCAGAAATGTGCCAGATAAAATGCCGCACAGTGATGCTGAAAGGATGCAGGGGAATGCATCCTTTTTAATATTAGAATGTCCCGTAAAGAGCGGCATTCGTTGTTTTTTATTCATATAAAGGGAATAGAGCAGCATCGGAAAAAAGAGCATCTTCATATGCTCCCATGTAGATTCATTGACTGGAAAGAAAAAACCTACAATGAAATTTTGACCGGACCACTCATAGACAAAATGCCAAAGTGTACCAATAGCTGATACGAAAATAATACCTATTATCATATCTAATTTCAAATTTTTCATAGAAATCTCCGTGCATATCGCAGATTAGTCATCAGTCTGTGATATAGTCTGAAAAAATTGATAAATCGTAACTATTCAGTACAGGTCGAAGCATTTACTGCTGAGACCGTAAGAATATGATTCAGGCATGCAAAATCCCATTGCCGTAGGCAATTTAGAATGGATTTTGCATTGTAACTGTGAAGGTACTGAACAGTTACGATAAATCTCTGCTTGTCCAGCCGATTCTCTCCCCTATTATACGCATCTGCTAAAAAATAATGCGGAAAGAGAAAAGTGTTATAAAAACATTGTCGATTTAGCGTTTTTTGTGGTAAAATGAATGTTAAGTGTAAAATACTCAAGAAGAAAGATACGGAGGCTGAAAAATGGGATTCTTAAATAACAAAAAGACACCGACTGAAATGGACAGAGTGATGGAAAATATTGCGCAGGTAGAGAGCGAATTGCAGCAGAAAATTTTCCAGCTGGGGCAGATGTATTATGAGGAAAATAAAAGTAACAGTGACATTGAGGAGAAATATTTTGTACAGATAGATCTGATCAATAAGCTGAGCATGAACAGAAAGAGTTTCTATCAGAATAAACTCCGTTTAGAAGGGCAGATGATGTGTGAAAACTGCGGTTCCGTCATACCTTACGGAAGCATGTTCTGCAATGTCTGCGGAGGAAAAGTGGATGAAAAGCAGGAAAATGCAGCGCCTGTCGCAAATCCTAATGAAGCAAAGTGTAAAAACTGCGGTGCAGTGCTGGATGCGGACAGCGTATTTTGTGCTTCCTGCGGAACGAAGGTAGAATAAAAGTAACTATTCAGATAGAGAGGGAGAGCGAGATGTTTTGTAAAAAATGCGGAAGTGAAGTAAATGACGGGGCAGCATTTTGCCCTAAATGCGGTACGGCTTTAAAATCAACAACTCAGAAAGCGCCTGAACAGACGAGTCAGCCTATTCCGCCTGTCATGCCGATGCCGGAACTTAATATGGGAAATACAGCCCAGGGAACATCCGGTGCTTCTGGCAGTAAAATAGAAGAAGCTGCCAAGGCCGCCTCAGAGGGAATCGGGCATGCAGCAGAAAAGGGCAAAGAATTTTTTGGTAAGATTGGCAGCGCGGGAGATGATGGTCAGAAGGGAAGCTTAAAAAAGGGACTGATCATTGCAGGCATAGCGGCAGCAGCAGTTCTGATCCTTTTAATTGCAAACGCTGCAAGAATCAATAATTTTGTACATAGGACTTTCTCTTCTCCGGAAAAGTACTATCAGTTTGTAGAGGAGAAAACAGTAAAAGAGTTATCTGACTATGCGGGAGAGTGGTATGACAGCTACGTACTGGAACCGCTGAATTTCTATAACAAAAGCGTAGAGGGAGAACTGACGGTAGAATTAGGAAAAGACGGTCAGGAATTCGTAGGACTTCTGGGACTTGCGGGAGTGGATGTGTCATGGCTTGAGAGTATGACAATCAGCGCTGATACGGCTGTTAAGGATGATACGGTTGCTTACGATGTTTCTTTTTCTCTTAATGGCAGCGATATCATATCCGGTAATATGAAAATGGATATGGAAAAGGGAATGGCGTATTTCCAGATTCCGGAGCTTAACAAAACCTATCTGGGAGTGGATATGACGGAAGCGGGATATGGAGCATATGACTCTGATTTTTTGGTGGAATTTCAGGAGTTAAACAAAAAGCTGCTGCAGGCATGCCCGGATCAGGCGGAGGTGGAAAAGCTGACAAAGCGTTACATGATGCTGGCGCTGGGGTGTGTGGATAATGTGTCCAAAAGTAAGGAAACACTTAAGGTTGAGGGTGTTGAGCAAAAGTGTACCGTTCTGAAAGTCACCCTTGACTCAGATACCATGCAGGATATAGCACAAGTGGTTTTAGAGAAAATGCGGGATGATAAGGATATCAAGTCACTTATGAAGAGCGTGCTTTTAGCAGGCGGCGAAGCGATGGATGAAGACGTGGACATAGATGATGTTTATGAGGGATTCCAGGACACGATTGATGAGATCCTGGATGAATTGGAATATCTTTCCTATATGGATGAAAAAATTGTCATGAAAGTCTATGTGGATGGAAAGGGAGAAATCAAAGGAAGAAGCATTGATTTTGGAGATGTTACCGTCAGCAGCCTAATGCCCGAGCGGGGAAACAAATTTGGTTATGAATTGTCCGGAAATTCCAATGGAATCACTGTAAAACTTACCGGCAGCGGAAAGATAAGCGGTGATAAAATAAGCGGCGATTTCCAGATAAAGTATAACGGCGCCTCTCTGGTAGATATCACAGCGAGGAAGCTGGATATAGAAGAGTTAAAGTCAGGCAGGATGAACGGAAGAATTGAGATGAGAGCAGCGTCTAAAATTGGCAGCGTCATAGGTTCTGTGCCCGGATTAGCCATTATTGAAGATATGCAGATCAACATGGATTTCAAGTCCTCTAAGGACGCACATTCATGTAAGATTGGAGTGATCTATGATGAACAGGATGTTGGAAGTATAGAGGTGTCTGCTAAGACGGGTAACGGTTCTAAAGCGTCGATTCCATCAAGCAAAAATGTGCTCATGATTGAAGATGAGGATGACATGGAGGAATGGCTTGAGGGTGCCAGGATCGATGGTCTGGTTGATTCTTTAAAAAAGGCGGATATTCCTTCCGAGATTACAGATGCGCTGGAAGAAATAGATGATATTGGCGAACTTTCTGATGCTTTGTATAGAATGTATTATTATTACTATTATTTTTATTAAAGTCCTGAAATGTAGGAGAGTATGCCTCATGGCGATAGAACTGATTGGAATACGAAAATCCTATAGACATAAAAAGGTGCTGGAAGGTGTGTCATTAAAGGTAGAAGAGGGAAGCTGCGTGGGTATTTTGGGCGGTAACGGATGCGGAAAATCCACGCTGCTTTCTATTCTGGCAGGTGTACAGAGAGCAGACGAAGGCGCATTTCTTTATCAGGGAGAGAATCTGCTTAGGAATGATGCACGCCGCAATAGTGTGCTGGGATATGTGCCTCAGGGTAACCCACTGATAGAAGAACTCAATGCATGGGATAATCTGCGTATGTGGTATGATAAGAACACCATTCGGAAGGAACTGGCGGGTGGGGTTCTTTCCATGCTGGGAATTGACAGCTTCTTAAAGGTGTCGGTACGCAAAATGTCAGGCGGTATGAAAAAGCGCCTGTCCATTGGATGCACTGTGGCAGCACACCCTAAGATTCTTTTGCTGGATGAACCTTCAGCCGCATTGGATCTTATTTGTAAAGAACATATTTATCGGTATCTTAAGCAATACAAAAAAGAAGGAGGAATCGTCCTTTTGACGACCCATGATGCGCAGGAACTGGAACTGTGTGATCAATGCTGTATTTTGAAGCAGGGGGGGCTTTCTCCTTATCAATATGATGGAGATATCCATCGTCTGGCAGGTAATTTATAAATGAGAAGGGATTATTTCTATTTTTACATGCAGTTAAAGCGTGTATTCAAAATACTTCCAACACAGCTTTTTTTGAACTTTCTGGTGTGCACATGTGTGGGAGCATTGGCTGTCTTTTTTATACAGGATGGTTTATTGTCTTCCGGCACAGAAAAATATCAGATCGGCGTCGTGGGAGATATGACAGATTCTTATCTGGGATTCGGCATTAGCACCTTGCAGGCTATTGATGATGCCAGATTTGTGATTGAATTGACCGGCATGAGCGAGGAGGAGGCAAGGAAAGCATTCCGAAAGGGAGAATTGTATGCTTTTGTACGTATACCTGACGGGCTGGTGGAGTCGATAGAAAGCGGTGCAAATGACCGTCCGGTTACCTATGTTGCAGCGGAAGGACAGAAGGGGATCGGCAGTATTGTTATGAGTGAAATCGTAGATGTGGTTTCGAATATTGTGACACGCTCGCAGAGCGGTATTTACGGGATGCAGAATATTCTGCGGGATTATGGGAGAACGGATAACTTGTGGGAGGCAACGGAGCAGTTAAATTTCCGTTATCTTGACATTGTGCTTGGCAGGAGGAAGTTTTGCGATGTGGAAACTCTGGGTATGGCAAACGGACTATCCACGGAAGGGTATTTCTTTTGCAGTATCCTGATTTTTTTTCTGCTTTTATCCGGTATCAATAACAGTCCGTTGTTTTCACAAAAGAGCAGGGATTTAGCAGGTTTTTTGAAAGCAAGAGGGGTAGGAGCGGCAGGCCAGGTGGCAGGAGAGTATCTGGCATATGTGTGCCTGATACTGGCATGTATTCTGGAGATTTTTCTGGTCCTTGCGGTTGTGATGGGAAGCGGTTCTTTCCAGATTACGGAATGGGAAGGGCTCGGCGCGGAACCGCTTTGGGGATTTCTCTTAAGATTTCTTCCTGTGGCGTTTATGCTTGCCGCAATGCAGTTCCTGATTTATGAGCTGGTGTCGGGAATCGTCAGCAGTCTTTTGCTGCAATTTATATGCAGTATCAGTATGGGATATCTGTCAGGATTTTTTTATCCGGCTAATTTTTTCCCCGAGACGCTTCAGAAAATCGGCAGACTTTTACCTACAGGCGCAGCCATGCGCTATACGGATAGTTGCATGATGGGGGAGATTTCGCTATCATCAATGCTGGGAGTGCTGTTCTATTTGGCATGCTTTCTGGGCTTGTCTGTGTTAATCAGAAAAAGCAGGATACAGAGAGGGTGAAGCAATGATAGGTAAAATCATAAAACGGTATTTCCTGCTGAACAAGCGGTTGTTTAAAAAATACAGTTTTCTTCTGATTCTTTGTATGGTACCTTTTCTGGTAGGGGGAATGAATCTCCTGTCACAGGAGGAGAGCGGAATCGTACGCATTGCCTTATGCCTGAAAAATCCGGAGGATGAACTGGCAGCTGGAATTGTAGAGAATCTGATGAAAAAGGACAGTGTTTTAAGCTATGTGCTTTGTGAGGATGAAGAAGAAGCCAGAAGACAAGTAACAGATTATGAAGTTGACGTTGCATGGATTTTCTCTGAAAACTTCCAAAGTGATTTACAGAAAGCGGCAGCTGATAAGAGATGTGAACCGGTAGTGACGGTGGTGGAGCGGGAAGATAATGTCCCTTTAAGGTTTAGCAGGCAGATTCTGGTTAATAAGATATATTCAGATTTTTCTTATATGATTTACGCGGATTTTATCAGAGATGACATGGGACTTACGGAAGTGAGCGATGCAGAATTGCAGGCAGCTTACGAGAGGAGGTTTGTGGAGGGCAGTCTCTTCCAGATGGAATATCTGGACGGACAAAGAGAGGAGACGGATGATTACAATTATCTGCTGACACCCATCCGGGGCATTCTTGCACTTTGGCTCGTGCTATGCGGGTTTGCAGCTTCCATGTATTTTATACAGGATGAGCGAAGCGGTGTCTTTTCAAGAGTCGCCCTAAAGAACAGATTGTGGGCGGCATTTGGCATGCATACAGTGATTTTGTCAGATGCGGCAATTGTTTTGATGATTGCTCTTAAGCTGGCAGGCGTATTCACTTCATGGCAGAGGGAACTTGTGGGGATTCTTTTGTTTGCCGGATGTACGATGGTATTTTGTAATCTGATAAGGCTCTTGTGCCGCACACCGGAACGTCTGGGGGCCTGCATTCCGATTCTGCTGATGGGGATGCTGGCGATGTGTCCGGTATTTATCAATAGTAGGAACTTTGGCGTGCTGCCGTATCTGCTGCCGCCGTATTATTATCTGAAATCTATCCACAGTACATACTACTTGTATGGGATGGTGATTTATATTGGTGTACTGTTTATCTTATGTGCTCTGATTTTTGGGTGGAGAAACAGAAATAAAGACTGAACGAGAGTACAGAAGATATTTATGACGAAAGATGAAGGAGGAGTTGTGATTATGGGAAGATTTTGTGAACAGTGCGGGGCACAGCTGCAGGAAGGAGCAGCATTTTGCAATATGTGCGGAGCGCCTACAGGGATGACTTTTTCCAATGGAGCACAGCAGGTGAGCGACGCCCAGTCTGTGCTGGGGAAAAAGGAAAAGAAAGGCAAAAAGGCAGTCATAATCACTGTAGTTGCGGCAGTGCTGGTTCTGGCACTTTCAGGCGCAGGCGTGCTGCTGTATTTGCAAAGCGACGGCTATCAATGCAAAAAAAATATGCAGCTGGCAGAAAAAAGTTATGAGGCGGAAGAGTATAAGGAGGCGCTTACCTATTATAAAGATGCTCTCGCGCTGGATGATACCCTTGTGGACGCGTATTTAAAGTCAGCAGACATATACGTGGAGGAAGAATCCTTTGAAGATGCCTTGAAGATACTGAAAAAGGGAATAAAGAAGAATGAGGATGAAGAAAGCAGGGAGATTCTTGAAGATAAACTTGTGGAAGTGTATCTGGAAGAAGCGGATTTCTCATTGAAGGAAGGAAATTACGGACAGGCAATAGCAGATTTAAAAGCAGGACGAGAGGATGTAGGAGAGAGCAACAAGCTTTTGACAGACAAGCTGGCTCAGATATACCGTGCCCAGTCAGATGATTGTCTGGAAAAGGGAGAATACCTTCTTGCAGTGCAGATTCTGATGGAAGGAGAAAAGGACAGCAGGGATGCTGCCTTGGCCGAAAGGGAAAAATATCTTAGAGAAAATATCATTATCATCAATGAGAAAACTTATTATGATGATAAACTTCAATGGGAATATGTATATGATGAGAATAGAAATATCGTGAAGTCAGTTTTTTATGATGAATATGGAAGAGCATGGTCGTGGAGCGAAAATGAATATGACGAAGCAGGAAATCAAGTAAAATCCACCTATTACAATAGTGATGGGAGTGTAGAGTCCTGGGGGGAATATGGATATGATGCTGCAGGAAATCAAATAAAATATATAAGATACATGGGGAATGGAAGGATAGATTACCGCTGGGAAAGTGAATATGACGGGGCAGGAAATCAGATAAAATATAGAAGTTATTATGGTGATGGGAGTATGGATTACTGGCGGGAAAGCGAGTATGACGCAGCTGGAAATCACAGAAAAAGCACCATCTATGATAGTGATGGAAGTATAAATAGCTGGTGGGAAAGCGAATATGATGAAGCCGGTAATCAAATAAGAGGCACAAGCTACAATAGTGACGGAAGCATAAGTGACTGGTGGGAAAGTGAATATGACAAAGCCGGTAATCAGACAAAGTATGTAGACTATTATGGCGACGGAGAAGTGATGTATTGGTGGGAAAGCACGTATGATAAGGCCGGTAATCAAACAGAGTATATAGACTATGGCAGTTATGGAAACCCGGAGTATTGGTGGAAAGGGGAATATGATAAAGACGGAAACCAGATCAGCCAGGTGAGTTATGATGAAAACGGGAAAATCACTTATAGCTGGGAATGCAAATATGATGAACAGGGTCATCAGATAGAATATACATATTACGACTCATACACCGGCGTAAACGGTAAATCGGAATACGAGTATGATGAAATGGGAAATCAGACCAAAGGAACTGAAACGGAGGATGGAGTGATAATCTATCAGTGGGAAAGAACCTATGATATATTAGGAAATCTGACCAGCGATGATGAATATGACGATGAGACTCATGAATATCAATATGCTTATATTGGTGAAAAAGAGGCAGTAGCAGCGGAGGAAGTACCGGAAGCGGAGGAAGTACCGGAAGCGGAGGAAGTACCGGAAGCGGAGAAAGTACCGGAAGCGGAAGAGGAGATTTTTTATTATGATGCGGATGAAAGCGGAATCCATACCTATGAACTGATTGTTGATGATGTCACATGGACGGAGGCATATTATGCTTGTCTTGCCAGGGGAGGACATCTGGTCAGAATTAATTCCGAGGAGGAGTATCAGGCGATTGTGCAGCAGATTGGCGAGGAGGAGAAAGGAAAGAGCATGTTCTGGCTGGGCGGGACAAGAAGCGCAGTAGATGTGTATGAGTACCGCTGGATTTATGAAGATGGAACATATGGAAGTGAGATTTTGAATGAGGACGATCCATACTCTTACTACTGGCTGGATGGGGAGCCCAGTTTTTATGACGAATCGATCTTACAGGATGAAATGTATATGAACATGTTTTATGTCAGCAAAGAGCAGCGCTGGGTATGGAATGATGTACCGGACGACTTGATTGCGATAGCAGAATTCTATTCGGGGATGATAGGATATATCTGTGAATATGAAGATTAAAAACAGTTTTATCAACGGGAGGTGTTTCATGGCTGAAAAATACTATGCAGTTAAGGTGGGAATGCAGAGAGGAATCTTTAGAACCTGGGAAGAATGCAGAATCAATGTAAGCGGTTATCCAGGCGCCGAGTTCAAAAGCTTTAAATCAAAGGCTGAAGCGTGTGCCTATCTGGGGATTGCATATGAGCAAGAAAAATCAGATGATGATTTTCGGCAAAAAGATGGTTTGAAAGAGGGCGACTGTGTTAAAATATATGTAGATGGAAGTTATAACAACGCTACGCAAGAGTTTTCCTACGGTATGGTGGTGCTTCAAAGAGACGGCGAGGAGACATACAGTCGTAAATTTGATGATGAGAATCTCTCGTCCATGCGCAATGTAGCAGGAGAAATAAAGGGCGCGGAGGCGGCTATGCAGTATGCCATAGATCATCACCTTTCGGAAATAGAGATTTACTATGATTATGAGGGAGTTGCCAAATGGTGTCTGGGAGAGTGGAAAACGAACAAAGAGGGTACCAAGGCGTATAAGGCTTTTTATGATAAAATGAGTCAGCAGGTGAAAATCAGATTCATAAAGGTAACAGGTCATTCCAATAATAAATACAATGATATGGCAGACCAGCTGGCAAAGGAAGCACTGGGACTAGCGTGAGAGCGCTATAAACATACAGATTTTGGGAGGAGATATTTGTGATACACTTTTTATTAAAGGAAAATCAGCCTGTTATTGCGGCAATAGGGCTTTTCTTGGCATTTCTGGGAACCTGTTTTTTTACATTTAAGTTTTTTAATCTTTTGCCGCGGGATGCGGGCAGGGAATTTGCCCATGATGGGAAGCTTTCAGCCGGAAAACCCAGAGGGGCAGGCATCATCTTTATTCTCGTCTTTGTTGCAGCCGCGTTGCTTTTTGCACCGGTCAATCTGGAAATTATCATTTACATGATACTGATTGTGGCGGAAATGCTTACAGGATATATGGATGACGCTTCGGAGCATCCATGGGGCGAGTTTAAAAAAGGCATTCTGGATTTAATCATTGCAAGTGTCTTGGCAATTACTTATCTGAATTTTAATTCGAATACCATTCAGATTGCCACTATGGGAATTGATATAACCATCCCGCCGGTTCTTTTTGGAATCCTGACGATTATTCTGGTGTGGGGCTCCATCAATGTGACCAATTGTTCTGACGGCGTGGACGGGCTTTCAGGTACGCTGACAATCATCACCCTGACTACCTTCTTCGTGGTGGATAATATTGTGGGAACCAAGGATGAGTTTACATTTTTAATTCTAATGTTCATCAGTTGTATTTTAGGGTATCTGTGGTATAATGCAGCGCCAAGCCGACTGCTCATGGGAGATGCAGGCAGCCGTGCCATGGGGATTTTTATCAGTATTGCGGCTCTTAAGAGCGGCAGCCCGTTGCTTTATATTCCGGCGGCTATCGTGCTTATTTTAGACGGAGGGCTGGGACTTTTAAAAGTGGCTTTGATCCGGGCATTTAAGATTCATATTTTGAAAAATGTGACGACACCGCTGCATGATCATGTGCGGAAAAAACTTGGATGGTCCAACACGCAGACAGACTTCCGGTTCGCCATTATTCAGATTATGGTATCAGTGGCAGTTGTGTATTTACTATTATTATAAATAGATGATTCAGAGAAAATAGGAACGAGGTACCGCAGATATGGTGTGCAGGAGGTATACAAATGATAGAACGTCGTGATAAAATCAATTATTATCTGGATCTGGCAGAAACGGTGTCGAAGCGGAGCACCTGCATTAGGAGAAAATATGGGGCAGTCATTGTAAAAAATGACGAAGTGATCTCTACCGGTTATGTAGGTGCGCCCAGAGGTCGGAAAAACTGTACGGATACAGGCATGTGCATCAGGCAGGAAATGAATATTCCAAGGGGAGAGCGCTATGAGCTGTGCCGCAGTGTGCATGCAGAGATGAATGCGATTATCAGTGCATCCAGAGATAAAATGATTGGGAGCACCATGTATCTTGCGGGTGTGGACGCCCAGACGGGGGAATATATTCCCAATTCCAACAGCTGTTCGATGTGCAAGCGTGTGATGATCAATGCCGGAATCGAAAGAGTTTACATCAGGGACGGCAAAGATGAATACCGCATGATAGAAGTGCAGCAATGGATAGATAATGATGAATCCTTAAACGGAACCAGAGGATATTAAAGTAAAGAATGAGTGATTTATATGAAAAGGCAAGACCCCTTGCCGAAAAGGTCATAAATTATTCCAGAGACAGTATTCTGGTAAATATGCGCTTTCTGGATATGGCTTTGTCGGCGCTTGTGCCCGAGCCGCGGGAGGGGCTTTCAGGTTTTGCGTGTAACGGTGTTAAAATTTATTATGACCCGGTTTTTCTCTTGAAGAGATACAAGGAAGAACCGGCTTTTGCAGTGCGCATGTATCTTCATATTCTGTTCCACATGATTTTTTATCATAGCTTCCGCTTTGATAAGGTGGACAGGAAGGCATGGAGTCTTTCAGCGGATCTTGCGGTGGAGGCAGCGATTCTGGAGCTTGAAATACCGGGGACGACCCTTAAAAAGGACGAAGAGCTTGAAAGAAAGCTGCGCGTTATAAGAGAAGATATAGGGAGCCTTTCGGCGGAAAAAATATACAGATATCTGAAAAATTTTCAGATAAGTGCAAGGGAACGGGAAGAACTTTCTGACCTTTTTTTTATGGATATCCATGATTTCTGGGAACCCAGGGAGGAACTCGAGATTACACTGGAACAGTGGAAGAAATTAAGCGAGAGAGTAAAGGCGGATCTTAAATCTTTTTCGGCAGGGAAGACGAAATCGGAAAGTCTGGAAAAAAGCCTTTTGGAGGCAGTAAAGGACCGGTACGATTATGGACAGCTGCTTAGGAAATTTACGGTGATGAATGAGGATCTGCAGGTAAATGATGATGAGTTCGATTATATTTATTATACATACGGGCTTGCCAGATATGGAAATATGCCGCTTGTGGAGCCTCTTGAGTATAAGGATGCGAAAAAGGTAAAGGAATTTGTCATAGCAATCGACACTTCCGCCTCCTGCCGGGGACCGGTGATTCAGGCATTTTTAAGGAAAACCTATGCGCTGCTTAGCGGAGAAGAAAATTTTTTCCGGAAAATGAATGTGCATATCATTCAGTGTGACCACGAGGTACAAAGAGATACCAGAATTACCTGCAAGGACGATCTGGATTATTTCCTTAGCCATGAAAAACTGACTGGGTTTGGCTCTACGGACTTCAGACCGGTATTTGCTTATGTGGATGAATTGATCAAGGCGGGAGAATTTGAAAACTTGAAAGGTCTTTTGTATTTTACGGACGGCTATGGCGTTTATCCCAAGGCGATGCCGCCTTATGACGTCATGTTCGTGTTTCTTGACAACGGAGATACAGGACCGGAGGTGCCGCCGTGGGCAATCAAAGTATTGCTGGATTATGAGGAATTGGAATCAGAATGAGATAAAATGAATATAGTATCGCAGGTATGGTCTGTGATATGCAGGGAGAAATGTATGAATATCAGACAAGCAAAGGATTACATTGAAAACACGGTTCGTTTATATTTGAAAAAGGATGAATTTGGGGAATACAGGATACCGGTAGTGCGTCAGAGACCTGTATTTTTGCTGGGAGCGCCGGGAATCGGCAAAACCGCCATTATGGAGCAGATTGCCCAGGAACTTGACCTTGCGTTGGTTTCCTACTCCATGACCCATCATACCAGACAGTCAGCGCTGGGGCTTCCTTTCATTTCCCACAGGGAGTATCAAGGTACGAAATTTGATGTTTCAGAGTATACCATGAGTGAGATCATTGCTTCCATTTATGAGGTGATGGAAAAAAGCGGTATGCGGGAAGGCATTCTTTTCCTTGATGAAATCAACTGCGTGTCAGAAACGCTGGCTCCTTCCATGCTCCAGTTTTTGCAATATAAGGTGTTTGGACGTCACAGTGTTCCGGAGGGCTGGGTCATTGTGACGGCAGGTAATCCGCCGGAATATAACAAATCGGTGCGGGAGTTCGACGTGGTGACCATGGACCGTTTGAAGGTGCTTGAAGTTGAGGCAGACTATAAAGCATGGAAGGAATATGCTCAGCAAAAAGGGCTCCATGCGGCAATTTTAAATTTCCTGGAGCTTAAGAAAGAATATTTTTATAAAATAGAGACCACGGTAAACGGAAGAAGTTATGTAACTGCCAGAGGCTGGGAAGATTTGTCGGAGATTTTAAGCCTCTATGAGGAAGAGGGCATGAAAGCGGATGAAACGTTGGTGGAACAGTATATCCGCAATGAACGCGTGGTGAAAGAATTTACGGCATATTATGACTTGTTCAATAAGTATAAGAAAGAGTATCAGACCGAGGAAATCTTAGATGGCACAGCAAAGGCGCAGACCTTAGAGAGGGCGAGACTGGCGGCCTTTGACGAGAGGCTTTCGCTTCTTGGAATGCTTACCGATAAGGTAATCAGTGAAATACGGGAAGATATGGAAAACAGCGATTATCTGGTGGAATTGCTAAGGAACTTAAAGGCAGTCAAGGCAGCAGTGGAAAAAGGTGCTTCCGGTGAAGGAAAGGTTCAGATTAGTGTAGCGCAGATGCTGGAAAATCAGATGCTGGGAAGATTGAATCAGATGGAGACTTCCAGAATGGCAGGCAGCCTTTCGGAGAGAGAAAGACGAAAAGGAAGGCGCATTGTGCGTTTCCTGGAGGCAGAAAAAAAGAAATTGCTTCTGGAGGGAAAAACAGAAGGAAAAGAGGCATTCAATCTTTTAAAGGCTGCTTTTGACGAGCAGACGCTGGGGTTAAAGAAACGGACGAAAAGGACAGAAGCCAGGCTTGAAAATCTTTTTGCTTTTGTGGAAAATGCTTTTGCAGAAGGAAATGAGATGCTGATACTGGTAACAGAACTTACCGTAAATAACGACAGCGCACGTTTCATCAGCCAGTTTGGATCGCCTGCTTATGAGAGGCATAATAAAGAATTGATGCTTTCCGAGCGGCAGAATAGTCTGCAAGATGAAATAGAGGCGCTGAATCTGGAAGGAATTGTCTGATGGCTGAGAAGATAATGGATAAGGAATTGGAAATAGAGGGAGGAAATCTTACCTACAGAGTTTGCGGATCGGAAATAACAATCTTATCCGGACGGGCAATCAACAGCAGGATTCTGCTCCCCGACAAAATAGAAGATTTGCCGGTGACGAAGCTGGAAAAAAAGGCATTTCTCAGCTGTAAGACCCTTAAGGAAGTGCGATTGCCAAAAGACTTAAGAGAGATTGGTGACTGGACTTTTGCTTATTGCAGCAGTCTTGAGAAGGTATGGATGCCCAGACGGAAATTGATTTTAGGGAGAGGAATTTTTAAAGAATGTGACCAGCTTGCCAGCATCTGTCATCTGGATGCAGACAGCGTCAGGGAAGAACAAGTTGGAAGGCTCCTTGGCGCGATTCCAATCAAATTGGAAGCAGACTATCTTTTTACGCCGGAGCAGGCGGGAGAGGCGCAGTGGCTTGGAAGGTTCGATGATAAACTGAAGGAATTTTTAATACAGCCGGACGAGGAGGGCTATACCAAAATGGTCTACTGCGGGGAAGAGGATATCGTAGCAAATATGGATCTCTTTCTGGCAGAAAAGCGCCGTGCAAAGGCAAGAATGTGCTTTTTGCGGCTGATCAATGATGTGGGGCTTGAGGAGAGATTACGGGAGGAACTTGGCAGTTATCTGGCACAGCATACGGTAGGATGCATTTCAGAGGCAGCGTGGGAAGTAGTATTTCAAGAGCATGGAAATGAGCAGGCCTATTACACGGCATTCACTGGGGCAGGGTGTTTTAATGAAGAGAATTATGATCAGATTCTATCGCGCATGGGGGAGCAGTATCCTGAAATGAAGGGATATCTGATGCGGTATAAATCCCAACAGATAGAAAGTGCGGATTTTTTTGATCTGTTATCCTTGGATTGACAGTATGGAAGGAGAAGGTTATGACGACAATGGTTCTTGACTGGGGAGCGTATACGGAATGTGCCAGAAAGACGGCGGCAGAGGGGCAGGTACTTCTTCGCAACGAAAATGAGGTTCTTCCTTTGCCCAAGGGAGCGAAACTGGCTGTGTTTGGCAGGATCCAGCTGCATTATTACAAAAGCGGAACCGGATCCGGCGGGATGGTGAATGTTGCTAAAGTGACGGGGATTCTGGATGCGCTTCTGGAGGATGGAAGCGTTGTGGTCAATGAAGAATTACTGAACGTATATAGAGAATGGGAAAAGACACATCCCTTCAACGAGGGAATTGGATGGGGAAATGAACCTTGGTCCCAGGAGGAAATGCCTCTTGATGAGGAACTGGTTTCAAAAGCAGCCGGGGAATCTGACTATGCGATAGTCATTCTTGGAAGGACTGCCGGGGAGGATCAGGACAATGTGAACGCTCCCGGCTCCTATCTTCTCACGGAAGCGGAGGAGGACATGCTTGGGAAAGTGCGTGAAGGCTTTTCCAGAATGATCGTGGTCCTCAATGTAGGAAATATTATGGATATGAGTTTTGTGGAGCGCTATCATCCGGAGGCAGTGCTTTATGCATGGCAGGGCGGCATGATAGGAGGCCTGGGGACGGTTGATGTGCTGACAGGCAGGGTCAATCCCTCCGGCAGGCTGGCGGACACCATGGCCAAACGGATAGAATACTATCCGTCCCATGCTCATTTCGGAGGTCCTTATGGGGATGTTTATGAGGAAGATATTTATGTAGGCTACCGCTACTTTGAAACTGGGGCGGAGGATAAGGTACAGTACCCCTTTGGGTTTGGGCTTTCCTATACTACCTTTAGAATAGATATAGAGGAATTTGAAAAAGACGAAGACAGCGTCAGAATACGGGTTCAGGTGGAGAATACCGGTATTTGTCCCGGAAAAGAAGTAGTCCAGATTTATGTGCGTGCGCCTTTGGGAGAGCTTGGAAAGCCGGATAAGGTATTGGCAGCTTTTGAGAAGACCGGGGAACTTGGAAAAGGTGAAAAGGAAGAACTGACTTTTGATATTCCCTTTGAGGTTTTTGCCTCTTATGATGAAACCGGAATCACAGGAGCGGCCTCCGCTTATGTATTGGAGAAAGGAACTTATACCTTCCTGGTGGGAAACAGTATTAGGAGTCTTAAAGAGGCAGGAAGCTTTGCGCTTGGGGAAACAAAACTTATCAGACAGTGCACAAATGCCCTGGCGCCGGCAAAATCATTTCAAAGAGTCAGACCATATAAGAAAGAGGATGGCAGCTTTGCATTCGGGTATGAAGAAACCCCTGTCAGGACAGAAAGCCCTGGGGAAAAAAGGCTTCGGAATCTGCCGGATGAGTTTCCATTCACCGGAGATAAGGGATATCGGCTTTCGGATGTGAAGGAAGGCATGGTATCTATGGAGGCGTTTATTGCACAGCTTTCAAAAGAAGATCTTGCCTGTATCATACGAGGGGAAGGGATGGGGAGCCCCAGGGTCACAGCGGGAACTGCAGCCGCTTTTGGAGGTGTGTCTGAGAATCTTAAGAAGTTTGGCATTCCCTGCGGATGCTGTACGGACGGACCTTCAGGAATGCGTCTGGACAGCGGTGCAAAGGCATTTAGCCTGCCTAACGGCACTTTGCTTGCATGTACATTTAATACAGAACTGGTAGAGGAACTTTACACTTTTACCGGTGTGGAAATGGTAAAAAATAAGATCGATGCGCTGCTTGGACCGGGAATGAACATTCACAGGCATCCATTAAATGGCAGAAACTTTGAATACTTTTCAGAAGATCCGCTGCTTACCGGGAAGATGGGGGCAGCACAGATCCGTGCTCTGCATAAGGCAGGGGTAACAGGGACGATCAAACATTTCTGCGCCAATAATCAGGAAACCAGGCGGCGTGAACTTAACAGCGTGATATCGGAACGCGCCCTTCGTGAGATTTATCTGAAAGGATTTGAGATTGCCGTAAAGGAAGGCGGCGGAGATTGCATCATGACCAGCTACGGAGGGGTTAATGGGATTTGGACAGCTGGAAATTATGATTTGAATACAGTTATCCTCCGCGGCGAATGGGGATTTAAAGGAATTGTGATGACGGACTGGTGGGCTGAAATCAATGAGGAAGGACAGCGGGCGGAACGGACGAATTTAGCATCCATGGCAAAGGCGCAGAATGACTTGTATATGGTCTGCCCGGAGGCAGATAAGAATGATACCGGAGATAATACCCTTTCAGCCATCGAAGTGGGAACACTTACCATTGGCGAGCTGCAGAGGAACGCCATGAACATATGCAGCTTTCTGATGCACACCCATGCCTATGAACGGATGAATGGAGAGCGGTTAAAGGTGGAGGTTCTGGGAGCAGATGAATCCTTTGCAGAGGCAGAGGGAGAGGTAGTCTACTATAAGATTGAGGACAGGGAAATAACGATTAGTCTCCATGGAGTCGATACCAAAAAGGGAAGCTGTTTTGTGTTCGCACTGGATTTGGAGAATATAGGAATTTATGATGTGCAGATAAAAGCAAAGTCAGAACTGACACAGCTGGCACAGATTCCGATTACATTGATCAGGGATGGTGTTCCTGCCGCTGTATTTACCTTCAACGGGACAGACGGAGAATGGGCATCCATGGAAAAGAAAATAATACTTAACAACAAGTATGCGGTTCTGCAGCTTTATTTCGGGCAGAACGGATTAGAAGCAGAGGAAATCCGATTCACCCTTGCTGAAACCCTTCCAGCTTAATCAAACGGCACACGAAGCGTGTTGTTGTTTGGTCCAATAAGACGGCACACGAAGTGTGTCGTCGTTTGGTCCCCAAACATACATTAATGTAGTTGTATGTTTTGGGAGTTGGAAGTTTGAAAAAGATATTGATAGCCGGAGAGCCGGATAAAACTGCAAATTACGAAAGAGCTATGCACGGTTTGGGCATTATGACAGAGACTTCCCTGCATGTGCCGGACACTTTTTTATACAGTGGTCTGATATTGCCGGGAGGGGGAGATATCGATCCGAGGCTGTTTGGTCAGATTCCTAAGGGAAGCCGTTTTTTTGATCCGGAACTTGACAGACTTCAGCTGGCAGTCCTAAAGGCTTTTGTCCTGGATAGGAAACCGGTTCTTGGAATCTGCAAGGGGATGCAGCTGATTAACATATATTTTGGCGGCGATATGTTACAGCATCTTGAGACCAGCAGATGCCACGAGTACGTGGGAAAGGATCAGGTGCACGGTACCGCGGCAGAGAAAGGTTCTCTTTTGGAAAAATTGTATGGAAGTTCATTCTCCGTCAATAGTGCCCATCATCAGGGAGTGGATGCTCCCGGACAGGGGATTGAGTATGTGCAGTGGGCAGATGATGGAGTCGTGGAGGGACTAAGCCATAAGTATCTTCCGATTATGGGAGTGCAGTGGCATCCGGAGAGGCTTTGCTTTGAGTACAAAAGGAAAGATGCGGTGGACGGGGGTGCATTGCTTAGGTATTTTACAGGGCTATAATTTACAGGGACATAATAAGAAAAAAGAACTGTTACAAAAAAGTTGAAAAAAATCTTAAAAAAACTTGACAAGCATACTAAAAAAATAGTATACTAGCAAAGCGGGTCAGGGAAATGACCCAGATAATGGGATCTTAGCTCAGCTGGGAGAGCATCTGCCTTACAAGCAGAGGGTCATAGGT
>CAYOED010000036.1:0-33689 GCA_964402925.1 uncultured Lachnospiraceae bacterium
TTTAGAGTATCTCATAAACAGGCTAACTATCCAAGGCGTCGGATTTGACGCTTACTTTCAAGGTTTTTTCTCTCCAAATAGAAACGACCTCATAGAAAGGATTTTTCCTCTCTACAAGGTCGTTATTTATCTCTCTATTCTATTTCTGGGGCTACCCCATTTTGCCCTCACAGGATATTCGGGTGTGCCTCTGGATATGGAGAAATTTGACCTTGTAAGGGTATTATATCGTGCCCAACACTATTATACAAGTTCAAAATTTCAGCCTTTATTCTTTTAAAAATCTCCTCTGCATTTCTGCATAATCCATATGTAAATTAATTTTCCCTCTGTATTTTTTATCTTTTTCATTAATTCTACAATAATTAACTGATATAGGTTTACACATACAGCATCCCTCATATTTTATTGCATAATCACAAGGAGTATTGCATGGATTAAGAATCTGTTCTGCCTTTTCATGTAATATGCTTATACTCCATGGTTCCACATCCTCTGTTATCTTCCCACATTTCATATTACATTCTATTGTAACCATCATAACATTATTAATAAAGTATTCTTCTAACTTTTTAACATATGCCTTTGCAAATTCTATATATTTTTGCACATCATCCAATACCAAAACAATGTTTTCATATGGATGTCTTGGAAATACATTGCTTAAATCAGCCTGCATTTTCCCATCATTTATTCTGTGGAAAATATAGGAAGATGTACTATCTAAGGCATGAGTAAATTGATTCCTTAATTTTGTTCTGACTTCCTTATGTTCTACACAATTCAAATAATTCTTTAACTTTCGTACATCTGCACTTCCCATTTTTCTTTTAATATCAGTTTTGTTTAAAAAAGAAAAAATACTAATTTCATCATCTACTTCATAACCACATTCAAAAAACTCATTTAAAAACTGGCGGAGCAAATCCCATAGTACAATATCCCTATACACCGCATCCTCTAAATAAAATGAATACATTTGAGAATTTTCCGTTTCTTCTAACGGGCTTTCCATCAGCTTTGCATATTCGTAAGATTTTATGATTGCATATGAAAAATTATGAATCACTTTATTAATTCTTATAATCCATTCTATTGAATTTCTTATCCGCATTACATCTTCTGTTATTTGAAGCTGTTCCTCTTTATATAACCTACATTCACTTAAAAGTTCTATAGCATCTATACTTTTCTCAATATATTCTCTTATATCCTTATCTGTTTCAAATTGTCGCATAAAAATTATGCACCTCTTTATCCTTTCCAAATAACATCATATATAGATTACTACCGTTTTGTCCTTGCCCTACTTTTATCAGCGGCCTTTTCTCTTTGTATCTTGCAAGCATTAAAGACAAAATGATACAAATAAAAATAACTCCCAGACTTCTCTGGATTTTCATGGCATGTTCGTAATACATTTACCATATCTTCAATTTCCTCAATTTCACCCATCACTTTAAAATTTCCATCTATATTATATTCTTGTAATATCTTTCTTCTTCCATCAAGAACAGTTTTTAAATTTGTTCCAGTATTATATATAATAGTAAAACCAAATTTTGTATCGCTATCCATATATCCTAAAAGCTGTCCTATAGATTTTTTATACTCTCCCCACTTCTTATTTTCTCCAACTGCTATCTTCTTATAAATACCATTATCAAAACTATAGATGAAAAAATCCATTTCTCCCAAGTCTTTAACTGCATAACCTCCTCTGGCTTCTCTTTCTATCGTTAAGCCATGTTCTTGAAAAATTAAAAATAATCCATTTCGTATAGTGTCACTTAGGTCATCTTCTTTACATTTCTCATATTTTTTTGTCCTAATACTCTCAATTTGCAAGATATTATATATATTTTTCACTATATATAATTCCAACTTTTCTTCCTTCCCTCCAATGTCTGCCTTTAAACATTTCAAAGTATTATATTCTTCTTGTATATCTTTTGGCATTAATTCAATATATTGATCTATATCCATATGAAAAAAATTTTTAAGAATTTGAGGGTTTCTTTTATATATCGCATAAAACTTATCTACATTCAAAAAATCCCAATCGCTAAATAAGAAGTCAAAGTAATTATCTATATTATTTAAAGTATCATACATTTCAACTCCATCTTTATTTATACACTTATCTCTTGGAATCTCAAATAATTCTCCAACATCTGTAACATCCATCCACCATGAAATAACATGGTATAGTGTCCACTCATAAATTGGTGCCAAGTTCTCTCTTTCATATTTGTCTGCCGCCATATTATCAAGATTTCTTATTATATGAACACATTTATCTATATCATTATCTAACATATATTGTGGAAAAATAGCATCTAAAATTTCTTCATAACTTAGTCCTCTACATGTTTCCTCTAATAATTCCAACATACATCTTATATTTTTATTAATTATTACTTTAGCCTCATCTACAATATCTAAATATATAGGCAGCATATATCTTCTCCTCTAAATAAAGAAACTAATCTGATTATACTTATTACAATTTTTACTTTCCCTTTCTTTGTTTTCGCACTTTCTATTTTAGAAAAACAAATTAACAAAGAAAAATCATATTTACCAATGCAGTATGCTAAATTCGCTACATATTTAAACAAGATTATAGCATATCCACTTCATCATTTACATTAAATTTGGGGTAAAAAATAAATTTTTTTGAATGACTTTTCTCTGTTTTTTAGTTCCTTAATGTCTCTATTTCCATGGACAAACCTTTTCCACGGCAAAGCACCCCCTAAAGCCAGTAAATATCAACATTTTAAGGCATTTCATCCGTTAAAAAAGTCCATTTTCCTTTATATAATAACAATATTTTTTATTTCAAAAAAGATATGCCTTATAAAAAGAAAAATGATCAGTGTATTCATATTGGACTGCTTATACCAGTTGAATAAAAGATACAATGACTTTCTTCCAAACAGGACTTCTATCCTGCCTGTCATACATATCAATACCTTTTTTCTTTTTAACTGGCACTCTTTTTTCCATTCTGATATTCATGTCCTTATTAACAATAGTGCAATTTTTCGTTATAGCAGACACACCCACTCTCTACAATAAAGTATAAAGTACAGAAAATGTCAGTGCCTTATCAATAAACAGGTTTACTTTTACCTCAAAAAATAGTTTTACATGGCAATCCAAGTAGTGGGGGCTCGCCTCCGCAATTCTTCACTCTGTTCCGAAAAGCTCCGCCTGCGCCCCATGAACAGGGAGGAAATGCTCCGCATTTGCATTCGCAACCTCCCTATGGTGCTGGGTTCGCTCGCCCCCTGTACAGACTTAACAGGTTTTCTGTACAATCCTATTTTTATACTTGCTGTCCTTCGGACAGCGGGGCATCCACTGCCCCCTGAAAGCAGTGTCTATATAGATTTTTAAAAGGAAGTGAAGATACATGACAAAAAAGAAAAATGGATTATCCCACATCTATCCAAAGGACAAAAGATGTTTTTCCCTGCTTGCAAAATCAGGTGCCCTGAGCAGAGACACATTTCATAAACTGGAGATTTCGGACAACAGAATAAAATCCTACCGACAAGCTGGACTCATTAAAGAAGTCAGTGTTCCTGATAAGCATGGGAGTGGAATTAGAAGATTCTACGAACTGACAGACAAAAAAGGGAAAGATTTCTGCCGACAGGAATGCAACATAAAGCATTTCATCAGCAATGGGAATGCCTCTGTACATAACAGCAAAGTTTCAGAGTATCTTGCCGACAATCTTTCAAAAAAGGAGCTTGATTCTGTTATAAGCGAAAGGGAAATACAACCTTTTATAGAATCCAGACTACAGGAATATCTGGATAAACAGGAGCATGACCACTACGAAGAACTGATAGATGCTCTCAAAAACAACCAGCTCTCCATGCCAGATATCATATACAAAACAGAGCTTGGAACATTTGAGGCCGTTGAAATTATAACTGATAATTACGGCAATGAGGAGCTCGAAGCTAAAACAATGACCTGTGAGCTGCTATCAATCGAGGTCACATTTGTACATACATAAAGGATAATACAGCATTATCCATCATTGGCACATATGCCATAGGAGAAATAGAAATGAAACATACAACACATAAATTGACAAATAAACAAAAAACTGAATTATTTAACACCCACAAGGAACTGATCTACATGGTATTCTGCTGTGGTGGCTACATGCTCCGCAGGCAAATGAGGAAACTCTTCCTTCTGCTTTCGGGCAGGAGTGAAAAGGAGATTGAGTTTGATATTGCCGAACTAATCTGTAAAGGGTTCCTACTGCAAAAAACAATTAACCAAGATACGAGGACAAAAATGCTCTATCTTTCCAAATATCCAAAGAGCCAGTTCCTTAATGTGAACAGCAGGGATGTTGCAGCAGTCAACTGGAGCGAACCGAAGATTTTTGCACAGATTTTTAAAATGGATTACCTGATTGAGAAAATCATCCCTGATATGAAAAAACAGGATTTGGAAATCAGCATGGATAACATCATTATATATCTCAACTATAATGCCTCTAACATTCTCCTGTCCAACAATCAGGCAGATATGGTAACTTCCTACAACAATCTTTGGACTGCTTTTGCAGAAAATGATTTCCAGCCGACAGATGACTTTTTCAGGGATTTGGAGATTGCCCAATATGACAAGGAAATATTTGAATCCAACCAGCTAAAGAAAGGCAATGAACCAGCTCCCTGTATGGCTAAAATTCGCAGGGATACAGAAATGGACAGTCTTAACAGCGATATTGAGAAAAGTAAGCAGTTCTACAGCTTAAAGAATTTTGCTTCTCATGGATTTTATATAGAAAGTGTGAAGCACAATATCATAAGCATCTGCTTTTTTGACAGCATGAACAGCATTTATACAAAGAAGCTCTACCAACAGCTTTCCTATATCCTACTTATGTTCCAGAGATACCTGAACAATTACAATCTCCATCTTTGTGCTACCGTTTACACATGGGATGAAGAAAGAGCAGAACAGCTCCGAAATGAAGAGAACAAGAAAGCCTTTGACTTCTACCGTCAGGAATGGGTGGAGGAAAACAAGAAACATAAGATTATGAAAGATATTGGGATTCTCCCTTCAAACTGGAACAACATAACTGTCAATTATGTAAGCGAAGAACTGTATCCCAAATATAATGTCCATTTGTAAAAATAAAACATTATAAAACACTTTAACACATTATGCCACACCATAAAACAATATGACACAAAATAACATAATGTGCCATCAATTAAATGAAAGGAGATTATTTTGATATGAAAAAGAATAGAATTTTAGAGCTTGCCGATTTAAAGCAGGCTATCCTGTCCACCTGTAACACCCTAAACAGACCAATTAGGAGAAACCAGCTTATTAAGATTATTACAGATTTGTTTGAATATAACACTCAAAAGGAAGTTGAATTTGCTCTGCTTAACCTGATTGAAGAAGGAAGGCTGCAACAGAAAGATTACTTCATCATCACACCAGAGTTTGCCTCTGATTGGAGTGGAATTTCAACAGCCACAGATGAAGGGATTGTCAAATATATGCTTTCCCTCAAAGAAGATGCAAAGCATGACTTGTTTTTCAATTCTTATGCAGAAGAACCGCTTACACCGCATAATTTTTTCAAGTACATAAGCATGAAATATCCTGCCCTACTCCACAGACAGGACACAGCTCTTGCCTATCTGGAACAGTTGGAAAACACATTCCCATATGAGTTGAGCAATGATTTCTATGTAGAAAAAAATGATTACCCTACTGGAAGCTGGTTCACTAAGTTCTTTGACTCTCCTGATTGCAGAATCATCATCAAAAATATTTTTGCAGGAAGAAATTATGCAAACTTCCAGATAGTCTTATTGCCAGGGAAAAAGAGAAGTTATAAGAAAGCCTATTCTGATTTTGAGGAATTTAAGCAGAATATATCTTCCCTCTTTAACAAGGATGTAAAAATACAGGTCAGAAGAAGTTTAACTACAATTCCATTCGGAAGAAGAAAGGGGAAATAATCTTATGGCATACATACCAAAAAAGCACATTTCGCGAGAAACAGGAATCCCCATGGAATTTCCTATGAAATGTTACCAACCTGCCAACAATGACATACCTCCATACTCACCAGAGATTTTGATCGGCATGGACAGCGGAATTTCAAATACTGCATTCTCTTACATAGAACTAATAAGGGATGAAATAACAAATGCCCTAATTGATTTTAAATATGGCGGTACTTATTACTTTAAAAAGGAACTGGATGATTTTTCTTGTAAAATTGATAAACAGATATATCTCGCAAACAGATATTATGACATGTTTAGCCGCAGAAATGTATCTAATCTGACTTTTGAAGTCCTGTCCTTAAATTCTTCCAAAAATGAAGATTTAAAAGGGATCATTGATGCACAGGGAACATCAACCTTAATCAGCACCCTTGCCTATCAGCTCAACCATCATTTTACCCCTGTTCCTGCCACTGCAATCAAATATTGCATAACAGGCAGCGGAACTGCGATGAAATATGATATGTGCATGAATGCCTTTGCATGGACAAAAGATGAAGAACTGCTCCATAATGACCACATGGCGGATGCTTTCTCCTGTTGTTTCTATACATTTGTCCAAAAACTGAAAGAAAGTTGCATCCAGTATAATATCCCTATCCCAAAAAAGTTTTCATATATGGGATGGAATTATAAGGATATGCCTTCTTATCTGCAATAAAAAAGATTATCTGCTCTTCAATCGGGTAGATAATCTTTTTTGATGTCAGTTTATTGATAAGAATATAAGTTAAGACCTCAGATTTCTCCAAGGTCTTTTTATTCTAATTACTGGTCTCTAATTACTGGTCCATTCTGTAATATAAACTTTACTTTCATCAGAACCCGTTACTTCAAGATAGTACTTAGTCCAGGAACGACCTCCACTATCTCCCATTGCACAAGATTCCAAATCTGTTGATGCTGCAAATTCAGGCTGACCTTTATCCAAATAAATCCAACCTGTCCCCCAACTTGTTACTCCCTTAAGACCAGGATCCCAAGTCATACCACCTGTCTCCATCAAAGAGCGATAAACTGAAATTGCCTCATCAGGTGTATATTTATCGCTTTGATGGGTTTCAATAGGCATTTCTGCCATATCATTTACAGATGGTTCTTTTACTGTTGCAGAACTATTTGATGTTTCTGCAACAGGTTTATCTGCCACAGGTTCACTGGATACATTTGTTTGTGGAACTGACTCCACAACTTTATCAACTTTTTCCTCTTCTATCAGAATAGCATCCATTAATTCATTTTTCTTGATAAGATAACCATCTGTACCAAAGGAACAAAAACTCCATTCATCATTACTGGATACAACATACACAGGTACATTTTCTTTCGTATAACCTGCAAGACTCTCATCAGTATAATAAATTTGAATACTTTCCTGTAAAGTATATTCTTTACGCTCTAATTCAAATGATGAAAAATCTACCCCTGTTCCATCATTACTAGCATTACTTAAAAGATATATATCATTATGTTCTATATAAGTAATTTCTTCTTCATTAGTTTCTTCATCTTTATCAGACAAAAAATCTACTTCATCAGATTCTGTAGTTTCTACATCAATCTGTCCAATATCCTCAGTATCAATTTCTGATACCAAAGAATTTTCTTCCTCTTTGCCTCCACATCCACCTAAAAGCATAATGCTCATAGCACATACCAATAAGATGCTCAAAAAATTTTTCATTCTTTTTCTAATCATAATAAGACTCCTTTCGACAAAAACAATAGAATATAGAGTATTAATTCAATTCAAAACATTTTTAAATGATTTTGATAAATTAAAATTAATAACTCTATTTTCTAAATCACCAAGTTACTACGTAAAATTACAACCTTTCTTTTTCATTAATCTGTTTATTATAAATGAAAGATATAAAAATATAAAAAATATGTTAAAAAATAGCTTTAAAACTGTATAGCTAGAAAGAGCAATCTGAGATTAATCAGATTGCCCTATCTTTATTCAATTTTTATTACTCTACACGATCTTTGTAGTAGATTCTACAATCAATGTTCATATCATTCTTTGTACATTCAACACAAAAAGTGCCATAATCACCAGAGAAAAAATCACCTACATCAAATCCGTTAAAGAATAAAACTTCATTAATTATCCATGTTGCATCAGGATAATCTGCCTGTCTGTCAATACTAAAATCTACATATTCCATATCAGAATCAGGTGCATCAAGAAATACAGGAGCAGCAAAATCTCTGTTATTAATTCTTTCAACAATCCATTCTTTGACTTCATCAGCCGTTAAAAGTTCATTTTCATCAATCGGAATATCATCATCAAGCATACATAAGTAATCATAATCAGTATTGTTTATAGGATTTTCAAAACGATACCATCTGCTATTGATGCCATGTTCTGTTAAGATAACTGTGGCACCACTTTTTACATAGCCTACTTTGATACCTTCTTCTGAATAAATAGGGATTTCGTCAACAGCAGTAACTGCTTTTTCTTCCTGTGGTTCAAATGTGAAAGCACTTATACCGTATTCAGGATCACCTATTTTATCATAGAAAACGATTTCTCCATCAGTTTCTACTGCAGAAGTGTTATCTTCATATGTTTCAGTAATCTCATTTTCTGTATTGACTGTGGTATCTTCATAAGATTCATCATCCGTTACGATAATTGTCTCTTCTCCTGCAACCTCCTGATCTGTTGCCTTTACCTGTTTCCCACATCCAACAAGGGATACAATAATCATTCCTGTTAATAAAATTCCTACTATTTTTCTTTTCATTTCGTTTTTTTCCTCCTCATTTGTACAGAGCTCCCTGTAATAATAAACTCTCGAAAATGCGATTATTTATGAGTTACATATTGCCCCTATTCCTATATATTATAGCGCGCCCGATAGGGCTGCGCAAGCAATATATTCAATATGTAATACCTATTACATATAATGAATGTTCAATGTTTTGCATTGATACTAGAATGAATATATCCATACAAAAAGCCTACTAAAAAGGAGGATTAACATGATTTCTTACGAGCCACTATGGACAACGATGGAGAAATGCCAAATTACAAAATATCAACTTATTTATCACTGGGGAATATCATCAAATACTCTAAGAAGGATGTCACATTCTGAACCGATTAGTTCAAACACATTAAATGAGCTATGCTTAATCCTGAATTGCAGAGTGGAGGACATTTTACAGTTTGAGCCGACGGAAGAAGAACTGACCGCTATCGCACAGCGGAAAGAGGAAATCAGCAATTTCAGAAGAAAGAAACCCAAAAAATAAGCCAGTGTTCTCACAACGGGAACACATGGCTTTTTTATTAAGTTCCTTTATTGCCTGTAAAGCGATACACTTTCCAGTTCTTCTAATTTGCATTCTTGAATGTCATTCTCCAGCATTTTGTTCTTTTTTTTCTCTGGTATTTAAACATTATATAGTATGCGCAACATATTGCCCCTATAAATTATAGTGTATCCTTATTTATGGTGCAAGAGTAATATATGCAACAAATTGCCCTCATTGGAAGTGGCTTGTATTTTCCGTAAAATAAGGCAAAAAAAATAAGCCCATATTCCATAAAGAACATAAGGCTTATCTTATCATTTCAGCTAACCTGCACCATTTACGGTAACATGCAGTGAACCCATTTGAAACAATAGCTGTTTAGGTACAGCCATCCTCCAATGTCATTTTATTGCATTTACAGGTTGCAAGCCCTTGTCGGGCTTCCCCTAATTGCGGGGTCCATATATTATATGGATCTGCCCCCAGATTATAACTAAAAATCTGTTTTTCCATGAAATATTCCCTCTGATTTATGAACAAACCAAGTTCATATATAAAAGTGCCGTAATGCCTGTAAAATCGATGCTTCCAGAGATTTTTCCCATCTAAAAAAAACATGATTTTCCTTAAATAAATTGATAAAAAAATTTGCCCTTTAAAAGAAAAAAGTATGGTTTTGATTTATCAGGATTCACCGCCAGCAAAAAGAAAAACAACACCACTTTCTTTGACTGGTATTTCAGTCCATGATATATCTGCTTACCATTTTTCTTTTTAAAAGGCATTCATTTTTTCTTTTATTATTTAAAGGATTTTCCTTATTTTTTTACTCTTTAAAAAGGCTGTAAACCATTGATTTTACTGGATTTGCAAGACTTTCTTCCATGAACAGGCTCATTTCATCAGATTTACTCCACCCAATAAATAGTTTATAATGGAAAACAACACTTTTAAGGAGAAAAATTATGGATGGGAAACAAAAAAAGTTAAAAAACATGGATATGAAAGCATTTGAATTGCCAGAGCTCTATCTGCATGCCCCTGACACTGACAGATTCCAAAGTTTTCTAAATAACTCACAGTATGTCTTAAATCTTCTCTACAACAAAAAAAACTATACCCCTAACATTGCAAAAAGAAGTTTTACGGAAAAGCTGACAAAATACCCTGAAGAAGGGAACATGGAATACATAAAAAGTCTGATTGAACTGGATAATGGAGCAATGAACCTTATTATTGCCCCGACTGGAAGTGGCAAGACTTATTCTATTAATGCTATTTTCCAACAAATAAATGCTGAATCTGATGGGAAACAGCTTCTATGCCTGCTCTGCCCCAACAGGGTACAAAACATCCAGAATGAAAAAAGTGATGACTACAGCTTTGAAGCACTGGTAGCAGGTGTTCAGTTGGATGAAAATGAGCATAATGTACGACAAATATCCGCTGTTTATGATAAAGTACCAAGTATTATCAATTATAAAAAGGCACACCCTGACTGCAAATTAAGGCTGGTGATTGATGAATGCCAGACACTTATCTCCGCAAATACTTTCAGGGAGCAGGCTATTGATACAATTATGCGGATGATCAACGAAAAAATTGCCGATTCCTATACTTTCATTACAGCAACTTATGAAAATATGTGCTGTTTTTCCTTTGATAATATTGTGTTGTTTGAAGATAAAAATTATAAACCTGTATTCAAATCGGTCAACATCAAGTATGCAAAACAGAAACAGTTTGAAAACCTTGTCATCGATACCGCAGTACATGAAAGCAAGCCATATATCCGATTGAATGACACCCAAATGATAAAGAGAGTTGAAGCCACTCTTTCAAATATGGGGTCAATATGCTACTCCGTCACTGCTAATGATAAAGCAAGTACAACAAATGAAGATGGCACTGTCACTTACGATAATGTTATTTTCGACCATATCGTAAACCATGATGACCTTTACAACAATGAAGGGGAGGCTGACACCATCCTTGCCACCTCATTACTTGATGCTGGTACAAATTTTACAAAATACAGTCCTGAAAGTACCCCTGTATTTGCAGTATTTAACCCAAAGCTGATGAACATTGATGAGATTGAGCAGGCTTTCAACCGCTTCCGCCCACAAAAGGATGCCAAAGGGAATGTCATCCAGCTCGATCATGCCCTTATCATCCACCAGATGCCCAGTTCCAGCATCAGAAGTGCCAAAGTTTATAAGCAGGGCAGCAACGGAAAAGTGAAGCTGTTATTCTCAATTCCCTCAAAAGCTGTTACTTATACCGACAACACTTCCCAAAAAGAAAGAGAATCGGGAAAACACAACGGAATCATCACTATTTCTGGGGATTATTTTTCAGCACTGGAAGATGGGATATATTACCTCCATATCCACTTTTTAGATCAGGCAGTTCCTATGTCTTACAACCTGTATGTGAACTGCTGGTCAGACGAAAGGCCAGATAACGATACTATGGAATCCCTTTTCAAAAATGTAATGGAAAAAGGGCGTGCAATGCTTAATAACTGGGGCGGCGAAAAAATCAGGGCTGACCTTAACACTTTTCAGGATGCTGTCTTGACTCTGGGCGATGCCATGAGTGGCAGTACCGCCTTTATTTACAATACTGGGGATAAAGAAGTATCCAGCCAGATTCTTTTAAGACCTTATGCTTTTTTCAGTTCTCTCAGGAGTATATTGCAGAATTATCTGAAACAGGCAAAAAACCAGTGTGACCGTGCCCAGCAGTATATAGAAACTCCTGACATGTCCAATGAAAATATGTATGATATTTTTGCTGAAGCAGACCAAGAGGAAAATTTAAGGGAAACTTTAGAAAGGCATTTGAATGTACTGAAAATAGAAGACCCCACCATTGGCAAAGCCCTGTATGTCGCAAAAGACCTGACAGTGCAGATCAACCGCAAAAAGCTGTTCAACAGTGCCTATTCCGCTTACCAGAACCAGTTCTACTACTATCCAGAAAGGCTTGTGGATGAACTTACCCGCCGTTTGAATGTCCCTGTTTCCATTTCTTATTATGCACCAGAGGAATATAAGCTGGAAACAGTTGAGGATGACAGGGATTCTATATTACAGATGCTAAACACCCTGTATAAAACCCCTGCCATGAAAGGCATCCTCTGCGATGTGCTCCATAGCGGAAAATCCATCCCAGTTGATATAGATCGTGAGTACAGGGAAATGCTTGCCAAAATATTGCAGAGCAATCTCTACAAAAAGGAATACCAGCCCCTGCATAAAGTATCCTCTTCTCTGACTTTTGATTATATTGTCAAGGCACTCAACACTTTAGAAGACAGGAAGCAGGTCAATAAGCATATCACACGAATCATATATATGCTGAACAATCAGGATATTCTTACAAAAGGGGCTACATCAGTTAAAGCAAAAAATAAACAGGTACAGTTTATGGAACAGAAAACTCTCATTTCTATTATTGAGGAAAAAAAGAATGGAAATGAAAACAAAAAATTTACTGTCAATGATAAATTTAAAGAAACCATACGGGAAGCATTCAATAACAAAATGGCTTCCATTGTTACAGGGTACACTCCCAAAACCCCTGTACAGTTTAAAAATCTGCTGTACTTAGTTTATGAGATTAAAAACAGGAATGCCAGCTCTAGAGAGGATGAAGTGGCAAAACCTATCGTAACTATTGAACAGGTTCCTTTTAAATAAAACTCATTCTTACAGGGGGCGAATATCAGCCCCCTATCTTATGAAAAACACTTCTTTCCCATGAACAAACCTCATTCATTGTTAAAAGTGCCAGAAGTCCAGTAAAATCAATACTTTCAGAGATTTTTGCCATCAAAAAAATAATGATTTTCCTTAAATAAATTACTAAAAAAATTTGCCCTTTAAAAGAAAAAACAGTATGGTTCTGATTTATCAGGACTCACCACCAGCAAAAAGAAAACAAAGCCACTTTCTTTGACTGGTATTTCACTCCAAGATATATCTGCTTACCATTTTTCTTTTTAGAGGGCAGATTCTTTTTTCTAAAGCACTTTAAATCATATCCTCTTAACAAGAAACTAAAAAAATATTGTATTTATATATAGGAAAACATGATTTTTTTTGCATTCAAAAATGCCAAAAGGCCTTGTTTTTACGGGTAAAATTGACATTTCAGGCATGAACAGCCTGTTCATCAATTTAAGTTCTAATATCCCATTTAAGATATAAAAGAACTCCAGCCCAAAAGCCAGAGTTCCCTGTTCCTATCCTTTAAAATAAAATTCTTCAAATACCTTTTCACAGTCCTCTATGGACTTTAAATTGTAGTGTCCAAAGTTGAGGCTATGGCTTGATTCATTCCATGCAGTCCACACCGCATATGTACCATCCTCTTTCTCTGCCGATACCATCCACAGGTAATCATCATCTGGATGATAAGACTTTCTCCTGATTTCCAATACTGTATATTCAGGCAGATATTTCTTAAAATAAAGCTCCACATGCCCTTTTACTTTGCTTAAATCAATCTTCATAAGGCTTTTATCCTCCTGCTGTTCTCCTTTTCTTCCTTTTCTGTCCTGAACCTGATTTCCACAGAACCATACTTTTTCCTGATATAGCTCATGGGGGCAGGATTTGAGTTGAATTTATGGTAATCATCAAAGTGCAGATACCACATCTGTTTCTGTCTTGCCCAATGGAAACCAAGTTCTTTGAGTTCTTTCCTGTATTCATAGCAGTTGGACACCCAAATCCACACACCGATAATCTCCACTTTAATATTCTTAAACCTTGATAACTGCATAACCATATCCCTGATCTGCTGGTCTTTCTGCCAGTCAAACTGCTGTTTCTGTTTATCGGTGGCATCTTTATATGTATCCTTATGTTCAAAATCAGTTTTCAGTCTTTTGAATAAGATATCATACTCTGCATTGATTTCCTTGATGGCATCCTCTGAACCGCCGTTATCAGGATGGTGTTTTACCACCAGTTTCCTGTACAGCTTCCTCAATTCATTAAGGTTATTTATCTCTTTGAACCACTTCATAAACATACCATCCTTTCACAGTATTTTTGCTTCATTGAAACTGAAATAAGAATCCCTTCCAATGATGATATGGTCTGCAAGGTTTATACTTATCATTTTCCCTGCTTCCTTAATCTTTTGGGTTATCTTAATATCTGTGTCGCTTGGCACCACATTTCCTGAAGGATGGTTGTGACAGAGTATGATCTGCACCGCTCCTGCAAGCAGTGCCCTGATATAAAGCTCTCTTGGTGTGATAAGGCTTACATTCACTGTTCCTTTTGAAATAAAGAATATCCCTAAAACTTTGCATGAACTGTTCATGGCAATCATATAGCAGTATTCTTCTGCCATCTGCTCCATATGCAGAAGCCTCCGCATCATCAGTACAATGTCTTCTGGATTGTTCAGCTTCCCTGTTTTATAATTTACTGCCTTTTCCTTTACCAGCATTGTCCTGTTATCTTCGGACAACATGGCTTCATAAAAATTTATCCGCATGGTACTTACCTGCCTTTCCCTTATTTTAAAACAGAGGCAGACTATTTAGCCCACCTCTGTTCCTGTAGCTGCGCAGCAGCTACACTTCTATATGAAATTTTCATGCAGGCATTATTATTCTGCATTGTCAAAGGAAATCTCTTCCTGCATTTCTGCTTCTGAAGATTCCTCTGTTTCCTCCTCATTCTGGATTTCAGAATCATCTGTCTGCCCTATGGGACTTTCTGTTTCTCCCTGAACAGCAGAGACTTCTTCTTGTTCCAGCAATGCCTGTTCCTCCTGTACTGTATCGGCAGTGTTTTCTTCCTGCTCTTTATCATCTGTTGCAGGAGCATCACCGCTTTCCTTTTCTTCCAGCACAGCATCAGCTTCTACCGATTCAGATTCTTCCCTTTCTTCTTTTATGAGGGCAATCTTTTCTTCAATTTCCGCCACCAGATCTTTGAGTTCTTCGGGAAGGTCAACTTCTTGGTAAGCACAGAAACTTTTTACCATAACAGCAAGTCTTCCGTTTACCTTTTCTAACTTCGTAGAGCCAGTCGAACAGAACAGCTTGTAGTCTTCAAACAATGGATCTTCCTCTGTAAAATACTCCCACCACTGCCGAAAATACATAGGTTTGATTTCTGTATCCTCTGCCACATCCGCAAGATACAAAAGCATTGGAATACTGATCTTCTTCAACTGCTTATTTGGCTGCGGAAATGCTTCTGTCAGGTACTGCACTGTTGAGCGGAGCAGATTGCTCTGCTTATCGGTATAACAGCCCTTGATACTCTCTGCATATTCCTTAATGCTTGTTTCCGAAAAATCCTTAAACTCAAACCCTGCAATATAGTTCCTATCCAGTAACATCATTGCCTGAAATAAACACCGCTGGTCATCACTTGCCTTTATCTGTGCTTTTGTGAAGGAAGCACTTTCCGCAAGGAAATGAGAACCAAGAAGTTCATTCAAAAGAATCGCAACCTCTGTTCCCGATTTTGCTTTGCATAATTGCGCCGAAGTGAGCGGAACTGCTGAATTTAATCTGCTGAATACTTCCTCAATCATGCTGTTCACATATTCTTCAGTATCTCCATCTTCTGGTTCAAAGGCTTCTATCTTCATCTTAAATCTGATAATCTCCTGCTGGCAGTCCTGTGGCAAATCTGAAAAGAACTGCCCGCTCAAAGCCTCATAAGATACACCATCGATCAAAACTGGCGGAATCTCCTCCAACGGGAACTTATTGTCGATAAAGTCAAACACTGTGGTAATCCGCTGGATGCCGTCAATGACACTGTACCGATACTTCTTATCGGCAATCATATCTTTTCTGAAATACACTGTCGGCACAGCAAAGATATTGCTCATAAGTATGCTGTGTATTAGCAGTGACTTCCTCATGCCATCCCACATGCCTGATTTTCGCTGGATGGGCGAATTGAAGTCTATGGTATCCTTTGAGGGATTGTCCTTCATCGCCTTTAATGTTTTGATTGTCATGCTGATATTATTCCTTATCATAAAAATTTCTCCTTCTGTAAATAAAAATAGTTTGTATCTTCCCTTTATACAAGGGAGACTGGATAACCGCTGAAAGTTTCAGTAAACACATTCTCCGTTTCCCATCTCCCCACAAAAAAATTGAAGCCGATAACTGCAACAACATTGCAGTACCGCTTCCTGCCTGTAATCTCCATATGAAATTGTAAAATGCTGCCTATTTAAAAGGCAGGTCTTCATAACCTTCAGGAATGTTCATAAAAGAATCATCATAAGGCATGGAGGAATCTTCTTTCCTGCCACAAAATTCAATCTCTTTTGCAAAACACTCCAAAGTATAGACTTTCTTTCCCTCTTTGTTGGTATAGCTTCCGCTCTGCATCTTTCCACAGATAAGGATTTCCTTGCCTTTGCAGAGGCTTGCCTGTACTATCTCACCCAGCTTTCCCAGACATACACAGGGGATGAAATTGGCAGGATAATTGCCATCCCCATCTTTAGCCCTGTCCCTGTCCTCGCAGGCAAGGGTAAATCTGGCAATGCAGACAGGCTCATCACTGCTTGAATATCTGACATCAGGATTTTTTGTCAGTCTTCCTTTTAAGATGACTTTATTCATATTCCTCTTCCTCCTGCATAATGATTTTCCCTGTTTCACTGCTGAACTGATAAACATGGTCTGATAAAACCTCTTCTGGCATTACCTGTGTCTGGTTTACCTCCCTTACAATCTGGGCCATTTCTACATAATTTCCTGCCTTGTTCATGGGTATAAGGATTACCTCATGTATGCTGCTCGGAAGAATTATGAGATTACATTTCCACTTTTCCGCAATCTCCTGTAAGAGATTTTTATAAAGGATACAGCCTGCTCCATGGAGCTTATGATGATTCGTAAGCACATACATTGGGAATATGTCTTTTTCAAGTTCTTCCCTGCTTGGCAGATCCTCTATCCCATCCAGTTCTGCTTTGCCACTGCCCATAATCTCCTGCATGACTTCCGTCATGCTGGCAAGACTATACCCCATTAGTTCAGGAGTGTTTTGCAAAGCTGTGGCATGCAGTTCATCCACTGTTACACCCCATGCTTTTATATGGCTGTCGTGAATAAGGATAACTACACCGCCTGCATTACCCATTCCCAGAAAACATTCATACACAATGGCAAGATCAAGGAATTTCTTATGCGGGACATCTTTAAGAAGTTCCCAGTTCCTTTCCAAATTTATAAGTTTGTATGTAACCCTCTCCTTTACTTTCTTCCAGTCTGCGAAAAAAGCAACATCAAGCTGTTTTCCTGCCCTGCTCTCCTGAAAAGTCTGCAGGATACTGTCCTTAATTTCTTCAAGTGTCCCTCCTGCTTTGTACTGCTCATAAAAGCTCTCCATATAAATGGTTGGATGCATGTTGCTTCCCTGTTCCATGATGATTAAACCTTTCAGTCTGGTATCATTATTTTTGGTAATATCCTTCACTTCTAATGTATACCTGCTTCCAAGTTCTTTCTTGATATCCATTTTGATACATGTTGTAAAACCATCAATAGACATCAGATCTCCTTCCACTCTCTTCTTTTCCTGCATAAAATTTTCTCCTTCCTGTGCTTTGCACATTAAATTTCTGGCTTCCGCCATTTCCTTTAGCAACCTGTCAATGTGAACCTGCAAAACAGCAACCTGTTTCTTTGCTATTTCAACCTGTTTTGAGGGAAATCATTTCCCTTTTATATTGACCTTAGATTATAGTCAGGGAGAAGAAAAACATGAAAGAAATTTTAAAAAAAATAACAGGCTTTTACACCTGTTATCCTTACATAATAAATGAATTTTTTAAATTCAAAGGTAAATCTTCTGAAACCCCAGTAAAATCAACAATTATACCCACTTTAACTCTGAAAAAAATATTGATTTTGCTCTAAATAAAGCACTTATTTTTTTTAAGTATTCTTGACTTCCAGTAATCATTGATATCATGGAACTGCTCTGGATAATCACAGACTGCATAACTGTATTTATACCTGTGGCTTGGGTTCTGGTTATATGCTTCAAAAAATTCTTTCAATTCCTGTGTTGCTTTTCTGCCAGCCTCATCATGATCAAAGCAGATGACAAACCTTTCATTATAGTGTGGCACATAATCTTCTGACAGATAATGAATCAGGGATCTTAAATTTGCCGTACTGTTAAGCGACATGCTTCTTATGCCATTCATTGCATAGGACAAAGCATCCTCCATGCCTTCACAAATATAGATATCCTTATTTTTGCTAAGTTCAAATCCCTGTGTAATAAAGTTGAAGTTCGATTCTCCCAATGCCCTTTTAAAATGGTTCCCATCAAGGCTTTTCTGCACTGCCATGTGTCTCTCCGTATCCATAAAGAACTTCGCACAGAAAAGATCCTCTTCTTCATCGGCATCATAATCAACAAGATAGATTATACTGTTCACTCCCTGCCAGAAATTGTGTTTAATCTGGATTCTGTTTGCTCTCAGAATAGGGGAAATTCCCTTATAAAAAGCACCATTATTCTTAATCTCATTTAACCGATTGATTTCATTCTGATCTGTTTCTGTCTGTAAGGCTTTATCAATACTCTTTGTTGTATGGACTTCCCCGCCATAAACATAGGAATCATACAGCATAATGCCCCTGCCATGGAGGTAATTAAGCTCATATCCCGTAAGGGCTCCGCTGTTATGGATTATCATTTCATAAGGACTACCGCTATAGCTTCCAATACCAGCCTGGACATTTGACTGACTGCTTTTGTTACCGCCAGACTGATTCCCCTTGTTTTGATTACCACTGTTGGTTATCGCTGTACTTCCATTTTCCACAGCATCCAGCTCAAGAATCTCTTCCACCGCTTTATAAAAAGGAACTGTCCTTCCATCCACTTTCTCCGAAAGACGGCGGTACAGGTCAATGGTGTCAAAAGATTCCCTGCATACGAAGCACCTGCAGGTGTTTCGTGATGCAGAAAATGCACAGCTCGGTGTGCTGTCATTGTGGTCAGGATTCGGGCATCTTATTTTACTATACCTGTCCTTATCCCATTTAAATTCATGAAATATAATGTTCATGTCTACTGCTTTTGCAGACTGTATTGTTGCTTCATCTATCATAAATTTTTCCTCCTCTAAAATAAATTTTTCTACCTCTTAAAAAGGAACAGTAGATTGGTATGCTTTGGTGTTCCACATCCATGTGATAACAAATGTAAAAATATCTTATTTTTTTTTATGTGCAGGGAGTTAATCCCTGTTCCATACCTCCCACTTTTTCCTTTTATAGGCTTTGACTTTCTTTTATTTGTAATCTGATTCCACCAGATTGAAGATGTCATCCATATTGGTTTTGAGCACTTTATCAATCCGCTCTTTTCCTCTGGATTTATACATCTTTGTTATCTTTCTCCCAATCTTACTTTCCTTTGGATATTTTGAAATATTTGGGAAAGACTGCCTGTAATATTCCAGAATATCTTTTTCAAGTTGTTCTGTTATCTTTGGGGATTGCACTCCTTTCTGTTCCAGATAACTGTATATCACCGCCTGCAGCAGCATTTCCTTTTTCCTGCCTTTGTAACATTTTATCTTATTTATATCCATGCCGTCATACTGTTCAAGCAACTGGTTATAGGAAATCATATGAAAATATTTGATATATTCATTTATCTTTCTCTGGCTTCTGCTTGATGACAGGATGCGGAGGGCAGTTTTTCCTGTTATGCCCTCTTTTTCCATGCTTTTCAGTATTTCCATGAGATGCTCCTGCTCCTTTATCCCTTTGGCAATATCCCATTTGATGGGAATATAACTGAACTTGTCATATCTTCCCATGATGTTCAACCAAAGTCTGTCATTACAATCATTTTTAAGTTCCTGCCTTAAATCTTCAATGCCATCCCAAATATCCTCTTTATTTCGGGGAGTCCTTTTCCCTTTTGCGGTATCCTGCTCCATGAGCACCACATCTGTGTTAAGCCTGAATTTCAGTTCTTCCACAAGGATATCATGGTTATGGCTGTACTGCCTCTGGAACTGCTGATAGGAAACCTCAAAGCAGATTCTTTTATCTATGGAGACCTCATTATCCGCAAAGGAAAGGCATTTCCCTAACTCCCCTGTATCATGGATATATCCGCTGACCATCCGCTTAATATGGTTTTCATGATTCCATTTTACCTTTTCCAGTTCATCACCACTAAGGTTCAATGCCTGCCTTTGTTCCTCCCAGAACTTCCCTAACCCTTTAAGGGAATCAGAAAGCAAGTCCTTCTGCACATAATTGTATTTAAGGATGTCATAGAACTTCCTGAAATCAATACCCTCAAATGTAATCGGCAATGGATTCTTTTTGGAATACACTTTTTTACTCGTTGCTCCACTGGATGCTACTGTGATATATTTGTAAAAAGAGTTGCCCCTTATCTCAAACTGAATTCTGTATCTTCCATCCGCAACAGCATCCAGCAGTCCTGTATCATTTATAGTGAGGTTCCCCATTTCCATGTGGAAATCCTGAAATTCACAGATACATTCTCTACTATCCTTATAAGGGATAAGTCTCACTTTTATTTCTTCTGGATTTGATTTCCGCACAATCACCCTTGCACATTCTATATGCTTATTTCCCTTTACCCTTATTCTATTTAAAAACTGCTCGATATCATCTGCGGAGATATTATTATCATTAAATACCGCAATCGGAACAATGTTATCGGGATAATCTGTTATGCTGACCCCTGCCTCAATTATGCTAGTGGTAAATACGGCATCTATGCCTGTGCCATCAATTCTGCCATGCTCCACAATGTCCAGATAGGTCTTTGTCTTCTTGTCATCTTTTGTAAGCCTTGCTATTGTCTGGGGCATCTGTGAAATCAGCTTGTCAATCTCTGTGGTATTGTTCAATCTGATAAGAGGGAACTCTTTACTATAATCCAGTCCTTTTATATATTCGATCGGGTCATCCACTTCAATGATCTCCAGCCTGTCTATACTTGGTTTGCTATTATTGCTGTGGAACTCCAATACTTCATCATAGTGGAACAGGCTCATTGGTTCAGGAGTTGCCGTCACAAGGACAATGGAGTGGAAATCATTTCTCTCAATACAGCCGATGATAGCTTTGATGGCATCCTGCCTGAATGTGTGCTGTGTGGTCAGTAAGTGGCTTTCATCAAGCACCAGCACATTCTTTTCTGTTGTACCTTGAATCTTCTGCTTCATGATATGGTTTTCAACCTCATACATTTTTTCATAGGTAGTCGCTATAAGGGGGCTTTTTTCATCAAAGGAATCCCCTCCCACCATTGTTCTGACTGCCCTGTTGTTTCCCATCTGTAAGGCCAGTGCCCTTATCGGCAGGCCAAATACTACCCTGTAATCCTTATTATTTGACACAAGTTCGTTTGCCCTTGCGATAATGGCTGTGCTTTTGCCAGAACCAGGCGGAGAAATAACCAGCTTGATTCCTTTTTCTAAAAGCACTGAGTCCAGCACCGCTTCATTGTCTTTGTTGTCAGATATATACTCCTCATACTGGCAGTCTATGATCCTGCATGGATACTCACTCCCATAAAGCAATTCTCTTACCCTGTTATTTTCCTGCACTACCCCGTATGCTCTTTTTCCCATAATATTCTCCTTTCTCCCCCTGCGGGGGAGGCTTCAGTCTTTAACCGAAACCTCATTCGTCATTTTCTTTACTATGCAATAACCGTAGTCCACAATAAATCTTTTCCCTGACTTAACTGCAATGTTTTATAAGTTCTGTCATTACCTGAATCATGTCAACCATTCTTTCCCTGATGATGACAGTCATATCCCTATCCAGAATATCTAACGACATCGGACTATGAATGCAAATGCCATTTTCTCCTACTCCCATTGCATACACAGGATACCTGAGTGCAATCTTGTTAATTTTCTTTTTCAAAATTTCATAATCATATTTGTTGTTAAGGGAAATAACCCGCAGTTCAGCACAACATTCCTCTATCAAATAATAGATGAATATCTCCTGCCCTTGCTGGTTACTCAATGCAGTTCCGACAAGATAACTATTTCCATCCTTCTCCATCTGGAAATCCCAGCCTGTAAATTCACTTGCAAGTTCCATCACCTTTAAGGCAAAATATTCTTTTCTGTTCATAATAAAAGTTCCTCCTTTAAATTTTTAATACTACAATGTCCTGTCAAGTTCTTTATTCTGTTGTCAAGGTTCCAATATGGCACTTTTTTGCAATAAAAAAGATACCTACACACAGGTATCTCATACAGCAGAAATGCACAAATGACTATGCAGGATAAAACCTGCCTTCTTTTATGTAAAGGCAAATCCTTTAACAATCTTTTATCTTTTTGCACTTTAATTCTGCCTGTACGGCAACCTATGTATAAGTATCTTGATTTTAATTATTTGTGGTTTAATCTCTCCTGTCTTAAAAGAGGTGTGCATAATACATGATATGTTAGTTCTAAATGGTAATTCTAAACTATTTTCTCAGAAACAATGAAATCATTTTTGATTATGTTCCTGTTGAGAATAATATTGTTTAAATACATCAAATGTTACTTCTAAATACTGCACACCTCTATGGATTTCTTTGTAAAGCATATTGACTACCTTACATTTTTAATTATACAGCAAAAGGAAAAATTTGTCAAGTATTTTCACGAAAAATATTTGCATTATTTTATATTTTAATGTTATAATAAAATATTACTCATTTATTCAATATGGTTATTGTAAAAATCCATGTACCCGCTGTGGGATAAGCCCCACAGCAAAAAAGCTCTTAAAAATGTCATTTTTTCCTGTAAAATCATGGTTTCCACACATTTAGGAAGCAGAAAAAAAGTACATTTTCCCATAATATAAATACATCTTTTTTAATTTTATTACTACTGTTTTATACAGATGTTATCGTTTAGTGTGATATGAAAAGAAAATCTGCTCCTTAAAAAGAAAAAGACAGACAGTATATGAGCAGACAGTGAATCACCCGACAAAAAAACAAATATTATCACTTTTTCTTTCAACAAGTAATTCCTATCTGTTAATGCACCAATCTACTTTTTCTTTTTCAAAGGCATCTTTTTTATAAAATAGTCTGTACCATTTCATACAGCTCTGGTTCTACTATTTCTTTCAGATATGGCAGACATGCCAGTGCATTTTCTTTCCTCATATTAGTGAGTATCCTAATCTGCTTCCAGTTGAATGTTTTTCTCTCTTTCTGGACTTTTTGCAAAGCCCATACCATTTCCCTTGCCCAATACTGTTCCTGCGATTCCTGATACTTTATTACTTCCGCTCTACACAAAGGCATCAGTTCCAACCGCTTATCAGGAAAACCTAATATTTTACAGACTGCAAATTCTGTTACCCTGTGCGGTCTTTCATCTCCACCACCCCATAATTGCCTGACTGCAGATTTCACTGCTGGCAAAGATTCCCTGTCTATCTTCTTCCAGTCTTTAGGCTTTGCTCCACATTTTTGATATGCTCTTTTTCCACAACTGTATTTACCATATCTTCCACCGCCGACTGGCTTCACTGTATTATAGGGTGCATTTAATCTTTTTGCTATTTCAGGATATTTTAATCCCTGTCTATGAAGCTCCTTTACCTTATCGTCAAATATTTGCTCCTGTGTCCTGTTTGGCAGTTCCATATTGCACAGTTTTTCTATCGGCACATTCAGAAACAATGCAATCTGACATACCCCAAAGCAATTAAACTTGTATCCATTGAATACTTTCTGCACCTGCCACAGTTCCGCCAATCCCTGTATGGGCAGTTCATTATAAAATGTCATAAAGTCATCATAAAATTTCTGGATATTCCTCTGCTCTCCCCTGACCGATAAATACTTTGTGCCTGACATTGCAGAGTGGAGGAACTGACCGACAGCAACAGGATTTTTCATATCCATCTCTGACTGGAACACTTTTCCCACATATCCTGCAAGCTGTTTTTCAATTTTATTCCCATATGTAACATCCATCTCTTTTATTTCCTGCTCTGCTGTAACCAGATTAGGGCTTGCCTTTCCACTGATGATTGCAGAGCTGTTAAATAATTTACTGCCATGTTTAGGGCATACCAAAACACCTGCCAACTGATGACTTCTATGCCAATAGGCTTCCCCATAAAGCTGTCTATCCTCTTCTGCACATAAAGGACAATATCTTAAATATCTATACTCTCCATTCTTCTGTTTCGGAATGGCAAGCAGATTATTGTAATCTCCGCTCATGCTACACAATGCCATAAATGCCTTATTTCTTCTCCCCCATGGCAGGAATCTTGCATAATAAGGGAACAGGGTGTGTTTTTCAATCAGTTCTTCCATGGACATCTTCCCACACAGGGCTTTCAAGGCTTCTGGTTTCATTACATTTAAAAATTCCACATCAGGCCTTACCCTTCTACTTACAAAAACATCTTCGGCACAAAATATATATGCAGGATAACCGCTATGTACATAATACCTTGCCAGCACACTATATATCAGTTCATCTGGATAAATCTCTGGAAAATATGCAATTCCCATAATGATCCCCTTTCATACTGCAATCTCTGTAATGCTGACTTTCCCTTTTAACAGGGACAGCATATCGCACTGATTCTTTTTTGCCTCTTCTGCAAGTTCTATAAAAGTCCAGTCAGAAGTATCACTTTTATCCACTGAATGGATAACAGCTTCTTTACTATCTTCTGCTTTATCAGTCAAATCTCCATCTGTATCATTAGAATGCTCTGTATTTTCTTTCTGCAAACAATTACCAATTATATCCGCACTGTTCCCCTTTTTCTTTTTAGCAGTATCCTTTTTTATCACTACGGATGGTCTTATATGGCTATGGAGCATGTTCATCCTCTGCTCATATGCTTCATTCAGAGAAATCATATCCAATCTCTCCCTACAGCTTAAAATGCTTATCTCCTGTGCATCATGGATAAGGCTCACTACTGTTGACAACACTCCCGCCGAATGTTCATAAAGCCATTGGATAATGTTGTCCGATATGCCCGATTCCTCCTGCACATACTGATACTGGAACAAGATTTCACAGAACTCCCTGAAATAAGTATTATATTCACAGCACCCATACCGAAGCCCCAATGCCCTCCTTGCAAGGTAGTCAACACTTTCAAAGAAAGATTCAGCTTCTGGTGTTCCAACCATACATATACTGATTCCAGAATTATTTATCAGTTGAGTGAGCATCCCCACAAGACTTTTCCCCTGCCTGTGATTTACGATATTCTGGATTTCATCCACGACAAGCAGACCTACATGGTTTAAAGCTATCTGACTGACACTCCCAATCAGCATATCTGTAGTAGCCCTCGCCCTCACTGCCATATCGTAGTAATGGGTATCAAGTTCTATATCTATTTCCTTTAGAATCTGCAACAGTATCCCTTTTACCGAACAGTCAAAAGGACACTGTACCACTACCGCAGGAATGATTTTACAAAAAGGTTTTTCCATCTCAATTACCCTGTTTTCGGTTGCAATGCTGATAGCCCTGCTTATGGCACTTGATTTACCGATTCCTGAACTTCCTATTATCGTAAAAGAATCGCTTCCTCCTATGATGCCCTGATAACCATAGCCTGACCTTTCTGCATCCTTTATCCTCCTCCCATTTTCATTCCTCTGCTGTACTGCCAGCTTCCCCTCTTTTTTCTGCAAACTCCGTAACATGGCAAGGTATATCTTTGAGTAGATTTCTTCCGACATTGCAGAGGGCAGATAGATATTGTAGATTTCATTCAATGCCATAAGCCTCTCTGATTTACCCTTTAATCGGACACTGTTATCATAAGATGGCCTTATTTGCAGTCTTTCCTTTAATTCTTCCCCCGACAGCATGGGAGGCATTTTCTCTACGATATTCCATTTTTCATTAAGCATTTACCGCCACTTCCTTTCCCAAATCCTTATGAAGTCTTTTCCGCTCCTTTTCCCTGTTTGCCCTGATATTCTTTACGGATGCCTTTTTCTGCTCTCCTGATGCCCCTGCAATCACACCGATATGCTCTGCAAGATCAATTTCTGCCTGTGTCCTATTTTCTATCTCCCGCCTGACTAAATCCCTCTGCCGTTGTTTCATTGCCCGCACACCTTTCAAATCCTTTTCACTGAATCTGCTTTCAATCAAATCAAAGGGAATATATGCACCATTCTCAATCAGCCATATCTGACACACATTGTCTGGATTGTAAGCGACAAGGCACTCCTTTCCATTCAGATACTGCTCCCTGTAGTTGATATTGTGATAGTGCATCCCATTGATCGACAGTCCAAATCTTGTGAATCTGCCCATTGCCCTCGGTAGAAGTGTCAGGATAAGTTGTTCCCTACTCACATTTATCAGACTGCATCCATCCTGCCCACAGCCATAATTCCAGATTTCATTTGCATAAGGCTTAATTCCCTGTGAAAGCATTTCTTCTGTATAAGGAAAATTCTCTAAAACCCTTTTACAGTTGTAAAACAGAATGCAATGAATAATTATCTTCTCAAAGTCAGCCATTGTCAGACAGGCATCTTTCCTGTAATCGCTCACCCCTCTTTCCTGAAAATCAGGTTCTACAACACCTTTCCCTTTAAGCTGGTTCCTGTAATAGCTTTGGATGCAGTCAAAGAACTTTTCAACCTTTGATTTCAATTCTGGTCTATACGATGGCAGATTTATTATCTGCACTCCCAAGTCTGTTATCTGCTCAAAGTTACTGCTTTTATATTCGCTTCCCATATCAGTAACAAACTTCCCCGATAACATGCTACAATTCCAATCTTCCCGACTGATTTCAATGCCAAAAGATTTACAATGTTCCACTTTATCAGCTATAACATTCAGCATCAGGTTCCTTAATGAATAGGTACCGCCCTCCCATGAAAGCGAATAGCCGCAGCATAAACCGCTGTAAGCATCCACACAGGCAGTCAAAATAGGTCTGCCGACAATGCCTCCCGCCTCGTTAATAAGGTAAATATCCAGCACTGTTGCATCCAGCATTCCTACCCCCACATGCGGAGCGAAAGCCTGTACCCCATCCCCTACGAGCGGTCTTTGATTCCTCTGGTAATAAGACAACCCATTCCTGCTGATATACTCTGTCTGTTTCGTGTTGTATTTGCGGAAGAAATAGCGGAACTGGTAAAAGGATGGATATGCACCAAGCAGCTTCCCCTCTCCGTCACAGTAGGAATCCCTTAACATCATGGTATAGACATTCTTCAGGGTTCGCTTCTTTGTAGTGTAGTAATACTTATTCAGGGCTTTTCTCATGTTCTTTTCATCCTGTGTCAATGCCCTGTCTGTATTTCTTTCCTGTGGAGCAAGGCTTCTAATATCCTGTGAAACAAGATACTCACACAGATATTTTCTTACCGATTGCCTGCTGACTCCATGTTCCTCTGCCATCCTTGCTATCAATTCGCTTCGCATAGATTCATTATCCACAAAAGGCAGGATTGCAGAAATGATGTTGAACCGCTGATAGATAACTTTCCTCACATCAGGACTGTATTCTTCCAAAATATCAAAATCATTTTTCTCAACTGACTGACAACTCCCCTGCTTTTCCTTTTCCTCTTTAAAATCATCCAGTTTTCCAATCTCCATCCACACAGGCATTGTTTTCCTGATACAGTCAATCACAAGCACTTTTTCATCCTGAACTACCAATATCCTGAGAAGCTGCACTTCTCCACTTTTCTTTTTAAAAAGCATATTTTTCTTCAAGCTATCCTTATTCATTTACAGCACCCTCTTTCTCAATCACAATCCCCCAGTCACTGACACCATGCCTTAACCAGAAATCCCTTGATGCTTGTAACAGTTTCATAGTCAATGGCTTTGTCAGATGTTTCCTTTCCACACATTCCCTGACCATTAAATCATTGTCTGCCTTAACACAGACAAAATCAGATGTATAACCACCTTCCAAGCCATCCAGCAGGACATTTACCCGAAAACTTTTAATGCCCTCTGAACTGTCAAGCAAGTCTGCATAGGCAAATTGGATAGCATCAAATGTCCTGCACACATCCTCACATTTAGACAGTTTCCTCTTTTCACATCTTCCTTTAAAGTTCTTCTTTCTCATAGTGAGACACCTCCAATGTTAGGAATCACAGGTATTCAGGCATAAAACAGCCTATTCCCAAAATGTCAGTACCACTTTTGGGAGAATCCCCAAAAAACAGATACCCTTTAAAATTCCCAAAAATAGCGGAACAGGCATTTTATTTTTGGGAAACAGGAATCCCCATTTTATAGGCACTCCCAAAAACAGAATCCCAAAAACAAGCTCCCAAAAGTGGTTTTTGGGGAAATCTCCATGTTCAAGGGCAATCCCATTTATCCTCTAAGGGCAAACTTCCCTATCCTCTCCCCATTTTTCCCAAAAAGAAATCTGGAACAAAACACACAAAGAATTTCAACCCTAAAGTCATACTGGATTTACACCTGAATAACTGTATTTCCTTTATTTTCAAGGTTTTTTCTCTCCAAATAGAAACGACCTCATAGAAAGGATTTTTCCTCTCTACAAGGTCGTTATTTATCTCTCTATTCTATTTCTGGGGCTACCCCATTTTGCCCTCACAGGATATTCGGGTGTGCCTCTGGATATCTCGTATTATTCGAACTCAATCGTCGCCGGCGGTTTCCCCGTGCAGTCATACAGCACTCGGTTAACCCCTTTCACTTCATTCACAATCCTGCTGGTCACCACGCCCAGCACTTCCCAAGGGATCTGTGCTGCCTCAGCTGTCATGAAGTCCGAAGTATTCACAGCCCTAAGTGCCACCGCATAGTCATAGGTTCTCTCGTCTCCCATGACGCCGACACTGCGCATGTTCGTAAGAGCGGCAAAGTACTGTCCAAGACCTTTGTCCACGCCTGCTTTTGCAATTTCTTCACGATATATTGCATCTGCATCCTGCACAATCCGAACTTTCTCGGCGGTAACTTCCCCGATAATTCTAATGCCAAGTCCCGGTCCCGGGAATGGCTGTCTGTACACCAGATGTTCCGGAATGCCAAGCTCCAGACCTGCCGCGCGCACCTCGTCCTTGAACAAAAGCCTTAACGGTTCGATGATTTCCTTAAAGTCAACATAATCTGGAAGTCCGCCTACGTTATGATGCGATTTGATTACGGCGCTTTTGCCGAGACCACTCTCAATCACATCCGGGTAAATGGTTCCCTGCACCAGGAAATCCACTGCACCGATTTTCTTTGCTTCCTCCTCAAAGACACGGATAAACTCCTCGCCTATGATTTTCCGCTTTGCCTCCGGCTCGGTGACACCGGCAAGTTTTCCGTAAAAACGCTCCTTGGCATTGACACGGATAAAGTTTAAGTCATACGCACCATCCGGTCCGAAAACCGCCTCTACTTCATCACCTTCATTTTTGCGCAGAAGTCCGTGATCTACAAATACACAGGTAAGCTGTTTTCCAACGGCTTTCGCCAGAAGGACTGCTGCCACTGAGGAGTCTACCCCTCCTGAAAGCGCACAGAGCACCTTACCTTTTCCGACTTTTTCGCGGATCTGCTTAATCGTCGTCTCCACAAAAGAGTCCATACGCCAATCGCCTTTGCACTGACACACATTATATACAAAATTGGAAAGCATTTTCATACCTTCCTGAGTATGCATGACCTCTGGATGGAATTGTACAGCATAGAGCTTTTTGTCAGCATTCTCCATCGCTGCCACCGGGCATACCGGCGTATGCGCCGTCACACTGAAATCCTCAGGGGCTTTCTCTATATAATCCGTATGGCTCATCCAGCAGATTGTCTGATCTGACACGTTTGAAAAGAGCACTGAAGACTTGTCCACTTCCACTTCCGTCTTGCCATATTCGCTGACAGGCGCTGTTTTTACATTGCCGCCTAAAAGATATGCCATGAGCTGGGAACCATAACAAATACCAAGAATCGGAATTCCAAGTTCAAAAATCTCCGCCGAATACCGTGGAGACTCTTCTGCATAAACGCTGTTGGGACCGCCCGTAAAAATAATTCCTTTGGGATTCATCTCTTTAATCTGCTCCAGACTTATGGTGCAGGGATGAACCTCACAATATACATGACATTCTCTGACCCTTCTGGCAATCAACTGATTGTATTGACCTCCAAAGTCAAGTACGATAACCATTTCCTTATCCATAAATGCGCTCCTATCTTCTGTTCTAATACTTTTCATGTGAATTACTTTTTATTATATCTATTATAATAGGAAAGTCAACAACTCCCCCGCCTCTTATTTTCTATAATGGTGACAGTTCATCCTATCCCCATAGTCAACTCTGATCTGTTACCTATAACGTGAAATAGCCGGAAACCTCCGGCCATCCCAAACAATTTTCAATCTATCAATCTGCACCATTGCATAAATTCATGCGCTATGCTGATGAGCATACTTTTCTTTTGTCGCCATGCCTCCCCGAATGTGACGCTCCTGTTTGTTTACATCTAGAACCTTTCTTGCCTCTTTAGCAAGAGAGGGGTTAATCTGCATAAGCCTTTCAGTTACATCCTTATGTACCGTAGATTTTGAAATCCCAAACGCCTTAGCCGTCTGCCTTACTGTAGCATTGTTGTCAATAATATAATTGGCAATATCGATTGCTCTCTCCTCGATATAATCTTTCAAAGGAAATCCCCTCAGAATACTTTTTTACATTCTATGAAGCATTCTGAGGGGTTATGACTGTATATTAACCAACATATCCTTATTTTCCGTTTAGCTTTCTCATTTCAAAACAATATTATCCTATTCATTTACCGCATTTACATATTCTTCAATTTTCTGTACAAGATATTTCGCATTTTTAAGCTGCTCCTCTGCTTCCTCACGTCCTGCAACATAAAAATCATCATAATCCGATTTCTCCCGGCAAAGTGAACTTTCTTTTATGACAGCAGCCAAATTCCTCTCCAAAATCTCCGTCTTCAAATATTCCTTCGTAAAAAAGGCTATTACTCCTGAATGTTTAGATGAATCAAATTTTTTTAATGCATTAGCTGAACGCATCGCATGGAAAACGGCATAATACGACCTATTCAAGGAAGTCTTATACTGTCCTATCTCCAAATTACTTTCTGATGCCGCCAGCATTTCTTTCGCTCTCGCCAAACGATACCCGGCCAGTTCCTTTAAGCTGCCTTCCATAGAACGATTCCCTCCTTACGAATATTCTGATAAAACGGTAAAATCTTTTCCCATTTCATCATATTGCTTTCCTGTATATCCACAATTGAAAATACTCTTTCATAACGGATGTCCATGTCGGCAACCCAGCTGACAAACTGTCTTTTTGTATCATTGTCCATCTGGTTCTTCACAATAATCGCAACGTCAATATCGCTCTCGTCCGTTGCCTCATTTCTTGCCATCGAACCATATAAAATAATCATAGATATATTATTTTGAAAGATACTAATCAATCCCCGTACCAATTCTTCTCTCATATCATCCAGTAACATCGCTTACACCTCTCATAATATCCTATACTTCGTGGACATTTTATGGTTTTATTATACCCTCAGCCTTTTCATTTCACAATCAAATATTAAAAAAAGACATTTATCCTCTATCACTTTCATCTGCTTACCTGTCCAAACAGCGTAAAATTGGTTCTGTCAAGATGCCATGTAATATTTGCATGAAACCTCTGTACATGCCTTTCTCCGCGAATTGTTTCATACTCAAAAATAATGTCCGTTTTGCAACTTCTATCCGGATTGTTAAAGTTCAAAATCAAATAAAGCTCATCATTCGGTCTTAAATAGTCAATTGGCAAATACACATATGAAAAATTCTCAATCTTCATCTTCAGATATATCGCCGGACCAATCCCAATATTCTTTATATGTAAATATGCAACTCCATTTCGAACCAACTTAATTTTATCATCGCGTATTGTATTAAAATCAAATGTTCTTCAAATCGAAAAATCTCTTTTCTTATCTGTATCCTTGATGTATTCAAAAGCGTAAGCACTTCCAGTTGGCTGCTTTTCTTTTTCAACCGTTAAGTATGGCAAGACAGATGCGTCCAATGCTTTTTCATTACTTTTCTTCATAAATGCAATAGAAATTAAAACCGATAGCATCGCTCCTTCTGCTCCTATGATACTACCAATCATACTAATATTTTGCTCAGTATTTGGAATTTTGAAAATAAAATAGATACAGACTAAAAATACTGAAATACATATCCCAACTATGATTTCAACATTATTTTTAATAAACTCTTTTACTTTTTTTCTAAAACCATCTCGAATTGCTCTTCGTAATTCCTTCCACATTTTTTTATTATCAATTGCTTCGACAAACTCAGGATCATTTGCAGCATTCATCATAGCTTCATATTCTAATTGTCGAATGGTTTTCCCATTAATTACACCTTCTCCGTCTTCGTTATATACCATATTTTCAGGAATAGCATGCTCCTTTTCTCCTTCAATATTTTCTTCCGTCTCATCCTCCTTCAGCTCCTTATTCATACTCACTATTTTACTAATAAAATATGGTATTAAAATTATGGTTCCAGAAAACTCATATACTTTTTTTGTTATCTCTTCGTACTCACCATATTGAATAATCAGGAAAACAGTCGCATAGCTAAACAGCCCTGCTATTTGTGCAAACAAATACATCCATTCATTGTTTTTGTGCCTGTTCCATAAATTTTTAGCATACTTATGCAGTACTCTTATCGGATCAAAAATTGACACAATAACAATCGTGAATGTCATCCTAGTAAAAATCATTGCAAGTAGGTATATTTCTCTGCATATGTCAAGCATCAACAGTGGAATGGTCATAAATATTTTATATACAGCACTTTTTCCATTATTCTCTCTCCATAATCTAAAACTTCTTAGCCCTACATACTTCTCTCCCCGTTGCCACAAATCATATATCCTATTCACTATATTCTTTATTTTCCCGCCTCTAAAATCAAATTTGGATGCCACATTTCTCCCAACTTTCCATAAATAGTATAGAAGAATATACAATCCTCCAAGTGCAAACAAAATATTAAAATAGTACCACAAGAGAAGCATTCCAACCTTTACTACCTCCCCATATGTTGACGTTATTTTCTCTAGTATGCCACCTCCTGATTCTACTGAACTCACTACAAGCAACATAAACCACCAACCCATATATGTATATACAAAATCTTTAATATCAGAAAATGAAAATTCTCTTTTTTCTGGGCTCTTCAGGGATAATGGTGGGTGAAAAACACCCACAACCCCAGTGTTTATG
>CAYOED010000037.1:0-32100 GCA_964402925.1 uncultured Lachnospiraceae bacterium
AGAGAATCTCAGAAGCCGCATAAAATAAGGCTTCGAGATTCCGAGAGTCTATTTTGAAGAAAAGGAGGCATAGAATATGAGTTTTCCTGAAGGTTTTTTATGGGGCGGCGCTGTTGCAGCCAACCAGGTAGAGGGTGCGTGGAAAGAGGGAGGAAAAGGTCCCAGTGTGGCGGATGTGGCAACTTATAAACCCAAAGTGGATGTGAAGGACTACAAGGCACATGTGGGAATATCCCTTGAGGCTATTGAAAAAGCGATGGCAGATACGGATGATACTTATTATCCTAAACGCCGTGGGATTGATTTTTATCATCACTATAAAGAAGATCTGGAACTTATGGCAAAGATGGGATTTAAAGTATTCCGCTTATCCATTGCCTGGAGCCGTATTTTCCCTACTGGCGAAGAGAAAGAGCCAAATGAGGAGGGGCTGGCTTTTTATGAAGATGTTTTCAAAGAAATGAAAAAACTTGGTATTGAGCCGCTGGTGACATTATCCCATTATGAGATGCCGCTGAATCTGGCAACCAAATATAATGGCTGGACAGACCGCAGAGTAGTAGATTATTTTGTACGGTTCAGCAAGGTCTGCTTTGAACGATTTGGAAAGTATGTAAAGTACTGGCTGAACTTCAACGAAGTAGACAGCATTATCCGTCATTCCTTTATCACAGCAGGTATCATTCCGGAACTGTGCGGTGAAAAAGGTGAACTTGCCTGCTGCTATCAGGCGCTTCATCATCAGTTAGTGGCTGCCGGTATCGTTGCAAACATGCTGCACGAAATGCTTCCTGACGCCTGGATGGGCTGTATGCTGACCAAGCTGATGACATTTCCAAGAACATGTGCTCCTTTAGATGTGGCAGCAACTCAGAAAAAGAATCTTGAAAATATGTTTTATGCGGATGTACAGGTATTTGGTGAGTATCCGAGAATGATCCTCAGGGACTTGGAAAAACGCGGATTTACAATTGAAATGGAGCCTGGGGATCTGGAAATATTGAGAAAGGGAACAGTAGATTTCGTGTCCTTCAGCTATTATATGAGTATGACGGAATCTGTGGACCCCAACGCAGAACGTACACCCGGCAATACGGTATTGGGAGTTAAGAACCCTTATCTGGCATCCAGCGACTGGGGATGGCAGATCGATCCGGTGGGGCTTAGGATTTCTCTGATCGAACTGTATGACCGCTATAAGAAGCCTTTGTTTATTGTAGAAAACGGCGTTGGTGCAAAGGATGTTGTGGAGGAAGATGGTTCTATTCATGATCCTTACCGAATTGAATATTTCCGCAGTCACTTTAAGGAAATGGAAAAGGCGATTGACGAAGGTGTGGATTTGATGGGTTATACCAGTTGGGCGCCGATTGATTTGATTTCCGCATCCACCAACCAGATGAGCAAGCGTTATGGTTTCATTTATGTAGATCAGGATGATATGGGGAACGGAACGTTGAAACGCAGTTGTAAGGACAGTTATTACTGGTATCAAAAGGTTATCGCTACTAACGGAGCTGATATGGATTAATTAAACGCTGTTACGCTTTGTGAGCCAGCTTATTAAATTAAAAATCCCTGCTTAAGAGATTGGATGGCTCTTAAGCAGGGAGGTGTTTTTGTTATACAGTTGATAAAAGAGAGAGGGGAAAAAAGTGCCTCAGATTAAGAAAGTTTTGAATTCCAGCGTGATTTTGGTATCCGACGAACAGGAGAAAGAATATATTATTCTGCAAAAAGGTATCGGCTATGGAAGGAAATCAGGTCAGATAGTGGAACTGTCCGGGGAAAGTCAGATTTTTGTTCCCCTTTCTTCAACTGATCGTAATCAGTTTCTTGAACTGCTAAAAGAAATTCCTGTTGCATATCTGGAACTTAGCCAGAAGATTGTTACATATGCTGAGAACCAACTGCACACGAAATTAAATGAACATATATACCTTGCTTTGACGGATCATCTGCATTTTGCAGTAGAGCGTTTTAAAGAAAAGGTGGTTATCACAAATCGAGTATTTTGGGAATTGAAGACTTTTTATCCGAAAGAATACCAGATTGGTCTGTATGCCCTTGATATCGTAAGGGAGAAGCTGGGGATTAACCTTCCAGAGGAGGAAGCAGCCAATGTGGCGTTTCACATTGTAAATGCCCAAAAGGACGAGGATGTCCAATATGATGCAATGAGGGCAGCAAAATTGATTGGTAAGATTGTGACACTGGTCACATATCTGATGAAATGCCAGCCGGATAAAGAGAGCATTCATTATTCGCGTTTTATCAGCCATTTACAATATTTTGCTGAGAGATTTTTTTCAGATAAAATGTTGGATTCACCAGATGATTTTCTGTATGAGCAGATTGAAAAAGGTTATCCCAAAGCGCTTAACTGTGCAGAGAGAGTGCGCACATTGGTTTTGAAGGAGTATGATAAAGCCATTACAAATGAGGAAGTAGTCTATCTGGCAGTTCACATCCAGAGGTTGATTTCCAGAGACTAGTATGAAAACCTTGACACAAGGTGTCAGCATTATTCTGGTAAACTTATAGATAGTAGTTTTATAATTTAAGTTTACGGAAAGGAAAACGGATATGGGTAGACCAACAACAAAAACAGATTTAATAATTGCAGCAACCACAAATTATGAGAAAATGAACACTTTTATATCTGAACTGACGGAAAAAGAATTATCGACTCCTTTTGATTTTTCGGATGATGAGAAGAAGAAAGAGGCTCATTGGAAAAGAGATAAAAATCTTCGGGATATTCTGATCCACCTTTATGAATGGCATCAACTTTTGCTCAATTGGGTAGAGGCGAATACAAATGGCATTAACAAGCCATTTATCCCGGAACCGTATAATTGGAAAACATACGGAGATATGAATGTGGAGTTCTGGAAAAAGCATCAGAATACAACCTTAGAAGATGCAAAGAGTATGCTCCAAAAATCTCACGCTGAAGTCATGAAGTTGGCAGAAAATTTTTCAAATGAGGAGCTGTTTTCCAAAGGCGTGTATAAGTGGGTTGGAGGAAGCACACTGGGGTCATACTTCGTCAGCGTTACGGCAAGTCATTACGATTGGGCTATGAAGAAACTGAAAGCCCATAGGAAAAAGTGCATGAAATAATCATGCACTTTTGTTACTCTTATGCCCACTGTGCTGTTCCGGAAGACAAGACTGAACTGTTATTCTGCCTATTCGTATATTGGCTGAAAATGTTGACAAGATTGTAGGCATGTCATAATATACTTACAAAATGTTAGAGACGGCAGCGAGAGGAAACGAGTATGGAGTATCGTATCAGAGAGATAGAAGAGAGCGATAACAAAGCAGTAGAGCAGATTGTAAGATACTGTCTGAAAGAATTTGGTGCAGATCATGAAGGATGTGCGTGGACGGATCCGTATTTAGGCAGATTTTCGCAAGTATACAGCACTCGCGGCAATCGCTACTGGGTGGCAGAAGATACACAGGGGAAGATTGTCGGAGGGGTTGGCGTAGGCTCCTTTGAGGAGGCACCGGAAATATGCGAGCTTCAGAAGATGTATTGCCTTCCTGAGGCGCGCGGTACGGGAATTGCACATCTGCTGTTACAGACAGCGCTTACATATGCAAAGGAATATTATAGACAATGTTATCTGGAAACCTTTGGAAATATGATTGCAGCACAGAAATTCTATGATAAACATGGGTTTTATCGAATACAAAATCCGTTGGTGGACACGGGACACTATACCTGTGATGTTTTTTATTTAAAAGATTTATAAACCGCAAGAAATAGTTGACAGAATCCACTTTTATTTACTATAATAATGTGGACGTAGTCAACTATATTCTAAGGGGATAATAATTTATGAAGCGTTTTATGAATCCAAGAATCATGCTTATTATTTCAATGACAGTGTTTGGAACACTTGGTCTGTTTGTGAGAAACATTTCTGTATCTTCCGGTGAACTTGCGCTATACCGGGCAATTCTTGCAGCATTGCTGATTGCGTTTTTTTTATTTGTCACAAAGCAAAAAATTCCATTTAGTGAAATCAAAAAAGAGATCCCTCTTCTTTTGTTATCGGGTGTGGCTATGGGATTTAACTGGATATTGCTTTTTCAAGCATATAAGTACACTACCGTTTCCGTTGCGACTCTCAGCTATTACTTTGCTCCGGTCATTGTGACGGTAGCCTGTCCTATTTTATTCAAGGAAAAGATGTCGGCAAAGCAGTGGATCTGCTTTTTTATGTCCACACTTGGTATTGTATTGATTACAGGTTTAGGGGATTTGTCAGGCAGGAACAATCATTTGATCGGTATCCTTTTTGGACTGGGCGCGGCCTGTCTTTATGCAACGGTTGTTTTGCTCAATAAATTTATCAAGAAGGTGGAGGGAATACACAGAACATTTCTGCAATTTATTGCTGCAATTCTTGTTCTGATTCCTTATGTGGGAATTACAAGCGGTGTCACACTTTCTAACCTTGACAGTACAGGCTGGGTTTGTCTGCTGATTGTGGGTCTTGTACATACTGGAGTGACATACTGTTTGTACTTTTCTTCGCTTAAAGAACTTCCGGGGCAGAAAGCCGCTATATTGAGTTATATCGACCCGCTGGTGGCTGTTCTTGTGTCTGTTCTGATTTTGGGAGAAGGCATGACTGCCATGCAGGTAATCGGCGGTGTCCTGATTTTAGGCTTTACCTTATGGAATGAAATCGCACCAAAGAAAAAGCCGGAGGTGAAATAATGCTTACACAAGACCAGATTGCAGATATTCAGGGATTTAACAAGGTATATCAGAATTTATTTAAATCGGTAGATGCGGCGATTATTGAAGCGGGATATTCTTTAACCGAAAAAGAAGTTTTGCTAGAAATCAGCAAAACAGAACGATGTACTGCCAATATTCTAATCGTTCAATTGGGCATTGACCGCAGTTATATGAGCCGGATGCTGAAGGAGTTTGAAAAGAAGGGGCTGATTCAGAAGAATGCTTCCAGTACGGACAGCCGGATGAAATATATCCATCTCACTGATTTTGGCAGAGAAGAATTTAACCGATTGAGCGATATACAAAACCGGCAAATTGCCCATGCCTTTGAAAAACTGTCATCAGAGGATGTCGGTGCAATCTGCTCGGCATTGGTTATGACAAGAAACAAACTATCAGATGCCAACGATGTGATTACCATTCGTTCATTTAAACAGAGCGATATTGAATATGTAATTTCCAGACACAAGACTCTTTACTATGCAGAGCGGCATCTGTCCGGCACATTCTCGGCTTATGTGGATAAAATCGTCTATGATTTTGTAGACCAGTTTAACCCCAAGAGCGATTGTCTGAATATTCTGGAATGTAATGGAGTACCGGCGGGCAGTATCGCCATTAAGAAAGCAGGGCAGGACACAGCACAGCTTCGTTTTTTCATGTTAGAGCCGGAAATGCGCCGGCGCGGGTATGGTAACAGGCTTATGGATATGGCGCTGGATTTTTGCAAAAGCAAGAATTACAAAAAAGTTTTCCTGTTGACCATTACCGCCCAGGTTATTGCGCGACATGTTTATGAAACACATGGATTTCATAAGGTATCAGATACCGATAAATCTGAATGGGGTGAAGGGGTAGTGGAGGAGTATTGGGAATTAGATTTGTGAGAATTAACGGGCATTCTAGTGAGTTAAGCAATAAACCATAATAGCCTGCTGTACTTCAAGCAAATACTTCTTGAATCCATACCCGACAAAATAATCAGATTCTATTACATCATCTGAAACTTCTTCTCCTCGATAAAAAGGCGGACAAGGATTTAATATGGCGCCCTTATTTGTTTTTTCCATGATTGCCGTAGTAATCTGACAATCTTTGAAATCATCAAGAGCACTTGCCGGCAAAGAATCTGTGCACACAATATCTTTTCTTGTAATAGCTTTGCTGATATTGTTATGACATGTGATATGATCCATTTCATAACCATTTCCACAGCATTGCTCTAATTCAAAGCCCATGACATCAGAAGCTTCTTTCCATGCTAATCCAATATTTCCGTTTACCCCGCAGAATAGAAACTTGTCCTTTGTAAAATCTTTTCTAATCTTTGAGAGTGCATACATATCCGAAAGTATTTCACAGGGATGATTCGTAGCTGTCATAGCATTAATAATTGGCACCTTTGAGTGCGTTGACATTTTTTCTATTAAATGAATATCCTGGTGTCTGACGATAATCAGGTCTGCCCAATTATTCAAATAGCCACATACATCCTTTATGTCTTCTTTTTTATCAAGTGTTTCTATTGGGAACAAGATAGGTTGTCCCCCTAACAAATAGATTCCTTTTTCAAATGTAACCCTCGTCCTAATACTTGAATTTGGGAAAAAGAGAACGATGCTTTTTCCCTTTAGTATATCATTATATTTTCCGTGCTGAATTTCATCTGTAAGCTTGAAAATATCGTAAATATCATTTGGAATGTAATCGGTCAGCCGTATAAGGCTTTTCATTTGCATTCTCCTCCGTAAGTCCCGATTATTTCCTGAAAAAATTTCGTATAAAATCCAATCTACATTTTTGTACATTGTAGCATGCAGATGGGGAGAAAACAACTGTGTGATTTTGAACGTAACAGTTCAGCCATCTGAAAAGCAGAATAATTGATTCTTTAAGCGAACTATGACATAATGGTGTCACAATTCCTTTGCTATACTGATGCGGAAAGGAGGAAGTAAAGTTATGAAGTTATATTCACAGAAAGAAGCAAGACATCTGCTATGCCGCTATCACAATCTGGATGGAGCAGAAACGTTGTGCGGAAAAGCAGGCGCAGAAAAGATCATGCAGAGGATACACAGTATTCAATACGACCCTTTAAACGTTGTAGCAAGAAATGCAGATTTAGTATTGCAGGCGAGAGTAAAGGATTATAAAGAACAAGATCTTTACAATCTATTGTACAAAGAACATAAGTTGGTTGATGGATTTGACAAAGAAATGTGCATTTATAATTCCAAAGATTTTGCTTCCTTTAAATATGTGCGGAGCGAACATCTAAAACACGTAGTTCTCACTCTGCAATATCGCAATCAAATGGCTGCTTTGGATATATTGGACGATGTGAGAGATTTTGTGGCAAAGCATGGCAAGACAGGGGCAAAAGATATTTCAATTGGAGAAGTACGGGAAAGCCGTTGGGGACCTAAAAAGTTATCAAGTGCTGCATTAGATTATTTGTTTAACAGTGGGGAACTTAGCGTCGCTGATAAACGGGGTACACAGAAGTATTTTGATTTGACAGAACGTGTGCTTGAAGATACAGACTTCCAATGTGATCAGAACATGACAACAGAAGAATTTCTGGAATGGTATATCGAAAGACGAATACAGAGTGTTGGTCTTATATGGAACAAACCGGGCGGAGCCTGGCAGGGACATTATGTAAGTGACAATGAGATTCGAACCTCCACGCTTCAAACACTTACCCGGAAAAATCGGATTGATGAAATTCAAATTGAAGGAATCCCTGAGACTTTCTATATTCCAAAAGATATCCAAACCTATATGACCGATCAAACACCCCAAAGCTATGCCAGATTTATTGCACCATTGGATAATATTATGTGGGACAGACAAATGCTGGAAGCGCTGTTTGACTTTACATATCGGTGGGAAGTATATACTCCTGTGGCAAAAAGAGAATTTGGTTATTATGTGCTGCCGGTACTATATAATGACCGATTTATTGCAAGATTCGAGGCAGAACCGGTTCGCCAGATGGGAGAATTTGTTATAAAAAATTGGTGGTGGGAAGCCGGAATTGAACCGGATAATGATATGCTTGAAACAATTGAAAAAGAAATGCTGCGTTTCGCAGAGTTTCTTCAAGTTGGAAATTCAAAGAATAATCTATCAATATTAAAACAATAGTTCAATGCTTGGGCTTTAGATGATTTTCAAAAGTAAAATTTTCTATTAAAATAATGATTACAGCATAATGATAAAATCAATAAGACGGTGAATCTGTTTCCATAGGAGAGACGGTTCACCGCTTTTTTGCTATTTGAACTTTCGCAGATTAAATGAGTCTGCGAAAGGAAATATTGTTGCTTTTCCTTTTTTTTAATGGAATTTTGTTTATTTTAACATAGTTATTTTGACATGACAATAATTTTTTTTGTGGAATTTTGTCAAAACGCAATAGATTTGTTCCTAATACGTTTCGGAAAGAACTAAATTTCAAACATAAGACAGAAAAATCAATGAAGGAAATATATTTTGTGGTCAAATTTGTGGTCAAAAATTAGGGAAAATCGGAAGGGCAGATTTTTCATTCATTAGCTCACGATAAAATGGAGGTTAAGATGGGAAGACATGGGGAGAATATCAGGAAACGCAGAGATGGACGTTGGGAAGCGCGTTACATGGTGTATGACGAAGAAACGGAGAAAAAGGTCTACCGCTCTGTATATGGTCACACCTATGAAGAGGTGAAAGCAAAACGTGCTGCTACAGTAATGATGCCTAAAAATATATTCAGAAATGCAGATACATCAGATTGGGAATGTGAGATACATCAGGAGATTCTTTTTCAAACTGCGGCGGAGGAATGGCTTGCCATGATAAAAAAGAAACAGAAGCCGTCAACTTATGAAAAATACTACATCATTTATCATGGCTATCTTGAAGAAGAATTCAGACAAATTTCTCTGAGTCAGATTACAGAGTCCCTTGTAAGGAAGAAAATGCCCTGTAAAGCCTTGTCTGACAGTGTGAATAAAAGTATTTATTGTGTTATGAATAGGATTTTGAGATACGCCGCTGAGAAATATTCTATCATGCTGCCTAATATTAAAAAGCCTTCTTCCGACGTATGCAGGAGGAGCGCGGAAGTATTTACAAAGGCAGAGCAGGCAAAGCTGCTCCCTGCGGTTTATCATAGAATAGATTATTTTAAACTGGCAGTGCTTTTAGGTCTGTTTACAGGGCTTCGTCTGGGTGAACTCTGCGCGTTGAAATGGTCAGATATGGATTTTGAAAATAAGACGCTTTCCGTGAAAAGAACGGTACAGAGACTTTATGTTGAGGGATGCGGTACGAAAACTGTTTTAGTGGAAACAGAACCGAAAAGCGTCCGATCAAAACGTGAAATTCCCTTACAGGATAGCATTATCGCACTACTCTTAAATTTTATGAATGGCAAAGAATATGTGTTTGGCGGTGATAGACCGTTAGAGTCAAGGACTATGCAGAATCGTTATAAAAGGATTTTAGAGGAAGCTGGGGTGCCGTATAAAAGTTTTCATGCCCTGCGCCACACATATGCCACAAACTGCATTGAGCAAGGGGCGGATGTGAAGTGCTTAAGTGAGATGCTGGGACATTCTAACGTGCAAATCACAATGAATTATTATGTGCATCCTTCCATGGATACCAAGCGCAGATATGCAGACAGCCTAAGTGATTTTTATGCCGGAATTCATGGTCAGATTAGGGGTAAAGGCAGTTATAGGAATTCTACAGTTATCGGTGTTTAGACGTTTCCTTTCGCAGACTCATTTAATCTGCGAAAATATATCCCGTGTTATATATAGTATTTCGGAATCAGGGAGAAATTATTTCCTTTTTAGGTGGAAAATGTGAAAGAGCCAAAATGAAGGTTATAGAAAAATGAGGAACAAGACGGCGGCGGATGGCAAAAAAGAAAGGAGCGGCACAAACGCAGACAGTAAAAAAATCTGCAAAGCAATACACCAGTACAGCAGCGGGAAAATAAGTCAGGAGGATATGAATCGGCTCCTGGATATTGCCCGCAGCTGTATGATTGTGCGCAATTATGTTTATCAAAAGTACGGCGGGATTAAAAGTCTTGACAAAATTTATCCCGGCTATACGGTGCAGAATGAAATGACTGCAAGCGGACTTCGAGAAAAATTGAATCTCCCAACCGTGTATTTTTATCCGGCGGTTTTTAATGCGCTGAGGGAAATCAAGACGCAGTGGACGCATGTAAAAAGAAATATTTATGCTGCCATCAATGAAAATGAGGGATTTACACCGGAAGATAAACACTATTTGAGGTTTACGGTAAAGGTTGACGGCTGTTTTGAAAATATTCTAATTGAGAAACCCGTTCAAATTCCTGAGGAGATGATGGCAAGGTACGAAAGCATTATTTCAAATTTACAGGGGAATAAAAGTGAACGCATGAAGAGCCTGAACAGATATCTCTGTAGACAGGTCAGGAAAAAGCTGCGCAAGCTGCATACGGAGAAGTTCTTGTATTTTTCGGTACGAGAGCAGGGCTATCGATACGGAGAATCCAAAAGTAGTGACGGTCAAGACTGCCATGGGATATTCCTGACAACCAAGGAACACAGAAAACGAATCTTCATACCGCTTACTGACGCGAATCAATATAGTGGAATGCTTGATATCAAGCTAAAACCAGAGAAAAAAAGTATTGAGATTGTTGCTTCGCTGTTTGCAGATATCAGAAGACACAAAGATTATACTAATGAAATTGGAATATCGCTGGGATTATGGGATATGATTACCACGAGTACTGGTCATGTTTATGGCAGCAGATTCGGGAAACTGCAGAAGGAAATTTATGATGTGGATGTCCTGGAACAGCGCATATATGGGCGAGAAAATAATATTCCGCCGAGGAAAAAATATACAGCGCGCAGGGAAAGGATGGAGGCTGCGCTTAAAAATTACATTAATCGGGAAATCAACAGAATGTTTGCAGATGAGAAGCCGGAAAAGATTTACATGGCGAAGCTGCCGCGAAATCCGGGGGCAGGCGCGTACCTTCTTCGGGTATGGAAGAAAGGATATGTGACGAAAAGGCTACAGTGGAAATGCAGACAGAATGATATTGAAATCATAGAAGTATTGGGGAAGGGATTGAGTGCGGAATGCAGCGTATGTGGCGCATTTTCTGAAGGGAAGTCAAAGAACAAATATGGCAGTTTTAAGTGTGAAAACTGTGGATATGAAGAAGACAGAAAAGTAAACACGGCAAGAAATGCGCTAAACAGGGGGAAGACCGGCAGACAGTTAAACAAGGTATTTCCTGCAGACGATTTTTCCGAATGACAGAACGATCATATGGCGGTGCCGGGCAGATGAGTTCATTGAATAATGGATTTTACTGCGTTGACAGGATGCAGACTGCGAAGGCATTGTCTTGATATAAAAATACGAAAACGGCGTTAGAATACAGACCCGGAGTGTTATGTATCCGGTATGGAATTAGGTACGCCGGCATTTCTGTGAACTCAGGCACTGCACGCTGGTTGGCAAAAGGTCTGAGAAGTAGCAGGGTGCGAAGCTGAAGCGAGGCTTTCGATTTAGCACCGTCTGAAAAGACGGCTAAGATGCCCTATAAAATATATTGAGATAAGACGAGGGAGAACTGGAAAAACATGACAACAGCACTTATTTTTGCAGGTGGGACAGGGCAGAGGATGAACACAAGCTCCAAACCTAAACAATTTCTGGAACTGCATGGGAAACCGATTATCATATATACTTTGGAGCATTTTGAATATCATGATGCAATCCAGAACATTGTAGTTGTATGTATAGAAAGATGGATTAAGGAACTTGAAGGGCTTTTAGGGCGATATGGAATTACAAAGGTGAAAGTCATCGTTCCGGGAGGGGCGACAGGACACGATTCCATTTACCTTGGACTGGAAGCCATGAAGAGTTTTGCTGATGCGGATGACATCGTGTTGATCCATGATGGCGTCAGACCGCTGATTAATCAAGAGCTTATTACGGAAAATATAGAGGCGGTAAAAAAATATGGGAATGCAATCACCTGTGAGGCGGCGCGCGAGAGTGTGATCAGCAGTATAGATGGGGAAAATGTGTCCAGTGTGCCGCCAAGAGTGCAAATGTATACGGCGAAAGCGCCGCAGTCTTTTGTATATAGGGATATACTTCGCTTATATGAAACGGCACATCAGGATGGGGTTAGAAGCATTGATTCTGCTCATCTGTGCAGCATCTATCATGAAGCAATGCATCTGGTAAAAAGCACGAAAAATAATATTAAGATAACGGAGCCGGCTGACTTTTATATTTACAGAGCATTGTATGAAGCGATGGAAGGACAGCAGATTTTTGGAATATAGAGAAAGGAAAGATATGCGGAGAGCACAGCAGGAAGAAATACTTGATTTTATAAAGAGCCTGCACCAGGCGCACAAGGAGATGAAAGATGCGTTACATAAGGGCAAGACTGTAGTAGTACAGAATATGCTCGCTGAATGCCAGGAATTTGCACAGACGCTCGGTGAGGCGATTGAGCGGACAGAAGGGGAAGGACATGTCACTGTGCGGTATGTGGAGGCGTACTGCGAGGTGCTGTTTCACATCTATGGGGAGGTCGGGAATGGACAGATTAATGAAAGCAGAATAGAGAAAAAACTTAAAAAGGCACTCTTAGAAATAGAAAACAGTGTAAAAAATGATATCAAAGTAAAAAAAGAAATTGCATTTTTCCCATATAAGGCATCTATGTGGGATTCTTTAGAGAGTATCTATCTGGCAGAAAAAAAGAATCCCGACTGCGACGTATACTGTGTACCGATACCCTATTTTGACTTGAACCCGGATCACAGTTTCGGACAGATGCACTATGAAGGCGGACAGTATCCGAAAAACATAGAAGTCACTGATTGGCAGACATATCATTTTGAAGAACGAAGACCGGACGAGGTCTATATCCATAACGCATATGACAATTCGAATCTGATTACAAGCGTGCATCCAAGATTTTATTCTGCAAATTTAAAAAAATATACGGAGAAACTTATTTATGTACCGTATTTTGTTATGGGAGATATTGATCCATATGATCAAACAATTATTGACGCAAAGAAGAATTTTTGCTTTATGCCGGGAATCATCCATGCGGACAATGTCATTTTGGAATCAGAAAGTGTCCGAAAGCTGTATATCAATGAATATAGGAAAGCTGCAAAGGAAGTTGGATTGCCGGAAGAACATGTGAATAGGAAATGCCTGGAAAAGAAATTCCTAGGGCTTGGCTCTCCAAAATTTGATAAGATTTTCACCTTAAAAAAAGAGGAATTACAGATACCCGCCAAGTGGCAGAGGACCATTTGCAAATTTGATGGAAGCAGGAAAAAGGTCATTTTTTACAATACAGGAATTACAGCATTGCTTCATAATAATGAGGAATGGTTGGAAAAGATAAAAGGTTCTTTGAAAGTATTTAAAGAAAATAGGGACGAAGTAGCATTACTATGGCGTCCCCATCCGTTAATTGAGGAAGCGATGAAATCCATGCGGCCAGAGTTATTGGACAAGTATCTTGAGATAAAAGAAGGATATTTGAGAGAAGACTGGGGCATTTATGATGATACGGTAGACATTGACAGGGCAGTGGCGTTGAGTGATGCATATTATGGTGACAATAGCAGCGTTGTACAGCTGTTTATACAAGTTAATAAGCCTGTACTGGTGGCAGCTTATGATAACGAATAATGATATAGTAATACAGTCAGGAGTAGTTTGATGAGTCGAAGTGGAATGATCTATCAAAACTCAGTAACCATTGATAACTGGCAGTGGTTTTGGAGTGAAAATTGTAATGCATTGTATAAAAGAAATCTGAAAACAGGGGCAGTATGTCGAGTAAGCAATTATGAAAATTATAAAAATGCAGCATATACAAAATTAGTATATTATCAGAAAAAGTTAATCGCACTTCCATATGCAGCAAGTAAAGTAATGATATACGATATGGAAAGCGGAGAAATCAGATATTCCGACATTGGAATTCCTGAAATGAAAAATACAGACGATAATACGGAAAAGTTCTATGGAGCAGTATCGAAGGACAACTGGCTTTTTATGGTTGGATGCAAAACTGCACATATTTTGAAATTCGATATGAATCAGGAATTGACAGCAGGGTATGTGGATTTATATCAAAACCTTCCTGGCAAAAAAGGCGGAATCGGGTATTTAAGAGAGGGAGTCGTTTATAAAAATCAGATATTCATTCCGGCATTGTATGAAAATAATGTTTTTCAACTGGATATAGATAATCTGCAGTATGTAACGAAAGGATTTAACAGAAAAGGAAAAGGATTTTCGACTATATGTAGAGTAGGAGATCAGATATGGCTTTTCCCGTTTGATAAAGGAGAAATCATTCAGTGGAATATTCGGGAGGATATGATAATCGGTCATGATGTTGACTGTCTGATAGATTTTAGGAAAGGCAGCAGAAATTTTTTATCTGCTCATTTAATCAACAATTGTCTTTGGATCATTCCAAGGTTGGCGAATAAAATTTTGACCTATGATTTTGCTGCAAATCAGTTTTCGGACAAAAACGCGGTCAATTCATATTTTGCCGGTATAGATAGAAAATTAGAAGGTATTTCTGATGAAATAATTGGAGAGAATATATTATTTTTATCCAGTTTGATTGAAGAAGTCATTTTGCTTGACACCGGAAAAGATGAGATAAGATTAATCAGCAACGAAATGTCAGAACAAGACTTCTTGAATTTTCTTAGGAAGAAAATGGGAAAAGTGGCTGTGTCGGAAAAGGATATATCTTTAAGCAGATTTTTGGATTTTATGTGTGGCTTATAAAGATTTGAGGAGGTATGAAATGAAAAATGTGTTGATTAATGGATTTGGGAGAATTGGAAGATGTGTGTTTAGAAATCTTTGGGAGCGGGGGAACGCAGACTGCATACAAATTAATGAACCATATATGACGATGGACAATATTCTTTATCTCATGAAATTTGATTCTATTTATGGCAGATTTCGGGGAAGAATAGAAAAATGTTCAGAAGAATCTATTCATGTTTCCGATGGAGATAAAGAGTGGAAGGTAATGGTCAGCAATTCAAAAGAACTGTATAGTGAAAATGGGCTTTTGGACAATATTCAAATCATTATTGATGCGACGGGTGATGATATGTGCGCGGAAAAGGCATGGAACTACATAGAGAAGGGAGTAGGTCATGTTATTATTACCAATACGTTTTATGGTGCGGATTTCACCTATGTCATGGGATATAACGACCAGGAGTTTGATGAAAAAAAACATAAGGTGGTTTCTACAAGTATCTGTGATGCAAATGCAACTATTCCATTGATTTCAAAAATAATCTCAAAAATCGGCATAGAGTATTGCTTTATAACAACGCTTCATCCGTGGCTCTCATATCAGAATATTATGGATGCGCCTACAAGAATGCAGAAAAAGAGAGGAGAAAATTATGACTTTTTTCCTTTGGGACGTTCAGCGGTAAATACAATTATACCTAAGACTACTACACTAGGACCTGTACTTGAGCATACATTTCCGGAATTAAAAGATAAATTATCATATTTTTCATACAGAATTCCTACTCAAATGGTAGCGTCTGCAGAAATGTCATTTGTGCTGCCGAGAGTGGTTTGCAAAGAGGAAATACTAGAATTATTGGAGCAGTGTGATAAAAATGTAGTCAATATGAATACAGAAGATATTATTTCCATTGATTGTGAGAAACAGCCTTATTCGTCCATTGTCGATATGAGATGGATGACTGTACAGGACAGATATCTTAAATTAGTGACATGGTATGACAACGAATGGGGATACTGTTGCAGAGTTGTGGATCTGGTAAATAAATTGCAGAAGGAGAAAGTAAAATAATGAGGAAAATACCTGTATTATTAATCGGACGCGGGGGCAGTAGAGGGGTAAAGGGAAAGAATACCATGGAAATACTTGGTCGTCCATTAATGGAATATCCAATTATGGCAGCAAGAAATTCAAAAAACATTGGAGAGATTTTTTTGAGCACTGATGCGGAATACATAAAGGAAGTAGGTCGGAAAAATAATTTGATTATTATGGATAGGGATCCTGAATTATGTAAGGACAGTGCATTGGTGGAAGACGTTGTAATTGATGGATATAAACAGATATGCGAAAGAATTGGTGAACAGGAAATATTTGTTCTTTTATTTTGTAATACGGCTACAATCACTCCAGGCTTGATTGACCAGGGAATAGAGGCGCTTATTCATGATGAAACCTTGGACAGTGCAGTTTCAGTATCCTTGTATAATGAGTATTCACCGGTTAGAGCAAAAGCATTGGATGAAAATGGATTTTTAGTTCCGTTTGGAGATGTGGATTCCATAAAAAACGCATCATGTGACAGGGATTCTGCTAAGGCGTGTTATTTTTGTGACTGTTCCATATGGGTATTGAGAAAACGCTGTATGGACAAGGAAAAAGGTGTGCTTCCATTTCGATGGATGGGAAGAAAAACATTGCCGCTTTTTCAGGAAGGCGGGCTGGATATCGATCATGACTATGGGATAGCCCAGACGGAATATTGGCTGAAAAAGCATGGATTTTCCAAGGAGAGAACACCCTATGATGAGATGGGTGAATAATGGAGGAACAAAATGAAAATAGGTATACTGGATTATTCGTCAGAGGCAGAAATTGAAAGAGAAGTTATTGGGACGGATGCGGAAATTATTTTATATCAGGCAAAAAGCAAAGATGAACTTCCAGATACAATCAGTGAGTTAGATGCAGTTTTCGTGTGGCATCATATTCAAGTGACAAAGGATATAATAGACAGATTGTCAAACTGCAAGTTTATCATAAGGATTGGAACCGGATATGACAGTGTAGATTACAAATATGCCGGAGAGAAAGGAATTCCGGTCTTGAATGTTCCGGATTATGGAACAGAAGATGTGGCGGAGCATGCACTGGCGTTGATGCTGGCTTTAAATAGGAGTATTCCAGTATATCATGAGAGATTATGTGAAAATATTCAGGATAACTGGGTGGCGGCAATCGGAGAATATATCCCCCGTATCAGTGGAAAAATAATGGGAATCGTTGGACTGGGCAGAATAGGGACTGCTATGTCGGTAAGAGCAAAAGGAATGGGGATGAAAGTTTGCTTCTATGATCCATATGTGCCGGATGGATATGATAAGGCAGTTCAATGTAGACGTGTGGAAAGTCTGGAGGAACTTTTTGAGATTGCAGATTTTGTGAGTCTGCATACTTTATTAACGGAAGAAACAGAAGGAATGATTAATGACAACATTCTTTTACATTGTAAAAAAAATTTGATGCTTATAAATACATCAAGAGGCAAGGTGGTTAAGAACAATGCTGTGTATCATGCGTTAAAGGATGGAAGACTTAGGGCCTTTGCCGCAGATGTATTAGAACAGGAACCGCCTGATGCAAAGGCAGATGAACTGATTGCGGCTTATGTGAAGCAGGACCCCTTTATCAAAAACAGGATGCTGCTCACACCGCATGCTGCTTTCTATGCGGAGGAAAGTAGATATGAAATGCGGCATAAGGCCGCGGAAGCAGTAAAAAGAATGCTGGATGGGCTACCGCTTAGAAACTGTATTAATAAAGAATATCTGAGAAAGGCTAGATATGAAGTTGTCTGAAAAAATAGAAAATAAATATAACCCCGATAATAATATATTTACTTTGCATCCGCCAGCGCCAATCAGACATGTTCAAATTGAAATATCGAATCTGTGCAATTATAATTGCATTTTTTGTCCGCGGACAAAGAGCACACGTAAGAAAGGGATGATAGATGATGCCCTTTTTGAAAGATTGATTCAGGAAGTATATGATTTTGGCGCAAGGGAAATGAGTTTTCACTATTCGGGAGATCCTTTTTTGCACCCAAAGCTGGCCGCTTATGTTAAAAGGGCAAAAGAAGTGGGCTACTCGTATGTTTACATAGATACAAATGGATCTGAAGCGACCCCGGAAAAAATCAGAGCAGTTATAGACGCTGGAGTAGACAGTATAAAATTTTCTGTAAATGCGGGAGAAAAGATGACCTATGAGTTCATTCATGGGTGTGATGCATTGGAAAAAGTAGTAAGACATGTGAAATATTGTGATGAATATAGAAAAAAGGTTAATCGAGATTTGAAACTGTTTGTCTCCTGTGTATATACAAAATATACACAAAAGGAAAAAGAAAAAGTTTCCGAACTCTTTCATTTTGTAGATGAAGTAATCTTTCAGCCTGCATCAGATTTTTCAGGAGTTATGCCGGAAGTAAATGAGCTGCTCAAGGGTGACGGCGGGAATAATTATGCTAATGTATGTCCCTGCCCCATGGTTTTTGGTGGAATATATATTACGTATGAAGGATATTTGTCTGCCTGCTGCACCAATTTTGATAATCATGTGGTTGTAGCGGATTTAAACAAAATATCATTGCAGGAAGCGTGGTATGGGGAAAAAATGACAGAATTAAGGATGCGCCACCTTCAAAATGACTTAGAAGGATTGGCTTGTTATAACTGTGTTCATCATGAGAAAAAGTCATTTGAGGCCATATGCCCGGAGCTGGCAGGGCAGGTTGATTTAAGCAATTATTATGAAAATCATGCTGTCATTGAAAGAATTGAGAAATTTAGAAAGCTGGGATACCTATTTTAGAAAAGGAATGGATATGGAACATATTAACAGCAAAGAAGAAATGGAAGATATAATAAGGGGATGTGAAGGTTGTGTCATATATGGAGCGGGCTTAGTGGGGAGCTGCCTGGTTCAGTATATGATAAAAGAAAAAATGTCATCTAAAATCATCTGTATCGCCGTAAAAAGCAAGGAGGGGAATCCTGTCTCGATTATGGGAATCCCTGTGTGTGAACTGAAAGAGATGGAATCTTACAGGGAAAAATATCTGTTTGTGATTGCGACATTAGAACATACGCAGGAGTGTATCAGAGGGGAATTGGAAGAATTTGGTTGTAAAAAAGTGATTGGAATTTCTAATACATATTATGCGTATATACGGGGAAACGCAAATGATTTTGCGCCGGATATTCTGTGTGTGGTTCGGAATGGATTTGCAAATATGTATACGAATTTTATGAATCTATACAATAAAATAGATACGATGGCAGACGAACTAACCTATTTAATTGAGGAACAGAATGAAATCAGTGCTGTGAATACAGAGGCATTTGCCGAGTATCGAAATTGCTATCGGGGGAGGGATGTTGTAATCGTGGCTACAGGTCCGACATTAAATATGTATCAGACGATAAAGGATGCGATTCATATTGGAGTAAATACCGCATATAAAAAGTCTGAAATTCCGTTAGACTATTTATTTGTTCAGGATGGCAGACCTGATTTCATGAACCAAGGGAAATTTGAGGGTATAAAAAATGTAAAGTGCAAAATATTTGTAGGGCGGGTTCCTAAAAGCGCGCATATTGAATATATAGAATTTCCCGAGGAATATCGATTAGGTGAGAATGTGAAAGATTTTATAACCAATTGCGCATGGCCAAGAGCAGGAGTTTACAGAGATATATGTCACCATATGGTATATGGGGGATTGACAGTCACATTTTCAGCACTTCATTTTGCCTTATATACATATCCCAGAAAAATATATTTAGTAGGGTGTGATAATGCCCCTACAGGATACTATGACGGAAGTATTGATAAGACTTTTTTGATTGAGGAAGAACGGGCGGGTCATTTGAAGCAAGATTTTCAGATTATGAAGGAATTCGCTCAAATTCACTATCCCGAAACGGAGATCATATCAATAAACCCTGTAGGATTAAAGGGTATGTTCAAAGACGTATACACAAAATAATAAGAAGAAATGTTATGACTGCGAGGTAATTATGGTAAATATACTGATTTTTGGCATAGGAGAAACATATAAGAACAGAAAAAAATTTTTTGAGGATAACGAAGATCGAATTAATATAGTAGCTTTTCTGGACAATAATCCCGAAGTGCAAGGAAAGACAATGGACGGAATTACCATTTGCTCACCTAAAGAGATACATAACCTCCGTTTCGATAGTGTCGTAATACTGAGTATAAAATATATGGAGGAAATGACGGCAGAATTATTGGCTTTGGGTATAAAACAAGAGCTGATTTGGAATTTTTATACGTTGAAACTTTCGGCGTTAAGAGGGAAAAGAACGCTTTATGGTACTTCCAAGGATATGCCGCAGGCAGATAAGGGGAAAGTATTAATTATTTCTACGGATATGGGATTTAATGGTGGGACCATGGTGTCGGTGTATGCTGCCTTGACGCTGCAGAACAGAGGATATGATGTGATGCTTTCTGCACCAAGTATAGAGGAAAGGCTGTTGGAGGAAATTGTACAAGAGGGGCTTAAGATTACAATCATAGATTGTCTGCCTTATATGTATAAGGAAGATGAAGAGTGGCTGCAATATTATGATATTGTTGTAGTGAATGTTTTTCAAATGATGAACTGTGCTTATGAAATCAGTAAAATCAAGCCGGTATTGTGGTGGATACATGAGGATAGATCAATATGGAAAAGTTTTTATCAGGATACACAAAAAGAATTTGCTGCTATTGACAGAGCTGAATGGATGAACAGAGTAGAGGTGGCTGGCGTCAGCAAAATAGCGCAGGAGGCGTTTAACTATTTTTATCCGGCTGTCATTCAAAAAATACTTCCGTTTGGGATACCGGATAGGTGTGGAAACGAATACATAGAGGAAGCTCCTAGGTCTAAAGTAATATTTGCTGTAACGGCGGGATTTTCGGTATACAAGGGGCAGCAGGTTCTCGTAGAGGCAGCAAAGAAGCTTTCAAAACAAGAGAAGGGTATGATAGAAATATGGTTTATTGGACCAAAAGGACAAAACCAGCAAGAACTGGAAGCTATATGTGATGAAAAGGATTATATGAAATTTTTGGGATTGCTGTCTCATGAAGAGATAATCAGGATTTTGCCGCAAATTGATGTATTGGTCTGCCCTTCGTTGATTGAAACAATGTCAATGTCCACTATGGAAGGCATGATGTTTGGAAAATTATGCATAACGACAGACATGACCGGTATTGCGGAATATATAGAAGATGGGAAAAATGGCTTTGTTGTCAGAGCAGGTGATTCAAATCAGCTTGCAGAGAAAATCAGGTGGATCATAAATAACAGGGATCAATGGGGAGCAATGAAACGGAACGCAAGAAAAACATTTGAAGAAGAATTTACTTTAGAAAAGTTTGGCGACAGGCTGGAAACAGAAATGAACTGTTGCAGAAGGAGTTAGTGCGAAAAAGTGGAGGATCTTTATGAAAATTTTAGCAATGTATCTGCCTCAATTTCATAAGGTAAAAGAAAATGATGAATGGTGGGGAGAAGGATATACAGATTGGGTCAGCGCTTCCAATGCGGTGCCGCTGTATGAAGGGCATTATCAGCCGCATATTCCTCAGAACAAATATTACTATGATTTGATGGAAAAATCTACCTTTGAGTGGCAGACGTCTTTGATGAAAAAGTATGGAATAGATGGACAATGCATCTACCATTACTGGTTTAAAGATGGCAGGCAGATTTTGGAAAAGCCAATAGAAAAATTGCTGGAATGGAAAGAAATTGATATGCCTTATTGTTTTTGCTGGGCCAATCAGAGCTGGGCAAACAGCTGGAGCGGTGTAAAAGGTGCAAACATATGGTGTGACATACGAGAAAAGAAAAGGGGAAATCATAATGAAAGCGGGCTGCTTTTGGAGCAGCAGTATGGTGATAAAAGGGAGTGGCGTAAACATTTTGATTATTTACTTCCGTTTTTTAAGGATGAGCGATATATAAAAGTTGAAAATAAGCCTGTGTTTGTTTTATATCAAGCTATGCTTATAACAGTATTAGGAGAAATGTCGGAAAGATGGAATGCTTGGGCAAAAGCGGAAGGCTTTGCAGGAATTTATTTTATAGGAGCAGGCAGCCGGGATACTACATTGGTGGATGCAGTTTTATATCCGGGCCCGCAGACGTCTATGAGTGATATGCTTGCTGAATTAGAAGGATCAGAGCTAAAAGTTCTTAATTATAAAGATGTGTGGGAAAAAACGCTGAATAAAGCATATGAAAATGAAAATGGTACGTTCGGCGCGTTTGTGGGGTATGATGATACACCGAGACGAGGGACCCGTGGTTGTGTAATTGACGGCGAATCTGCTGAAATATTCAAGGAAAGTTTTATGGAGTTATTGGCGGTCAATGAAGCACATGGGCAGATATTTACCTTTATCAATGCATGGAATGAATGGGGAGAAGGGATGCATCTGGAACCGGATGAAAAAAGTGGAGCAGCTTATCTGAGGGCAGTGTGCTATTCAAAAATGCATTATAAAGAATATTTGTCAAAGGTCAAACAAATTGAAGAAAAATTTTACAAAAATCAAAAAAAAGAGATTTCATATTATCAGAATAAGGTAATCAGGTATGAGGGGTATTGGAAAATACTGGATAAATGGCTTTTGTTAAAGGAAAAAAATAAGTCTATAGCCGATCTGCTGGAAATGAGAAATATTCATACAATCATCCTATATGGAGTTGGCATGCTTGGAAAACACGTTATCAATGATTTGTATGGGAGCAAAATAGAAATAATCTGTGCGATGGATAAAAGTAATCTTGACGGGGAATTTGCTTTTCCGGTAATTGGCATAGATGACGATATTCCCCAAGCAGATGCAATACTCATTACTCCAGTGTATGATTTTTCAAATATAAAAGAATTGCTGGAGAAGAAAGGACAAAGTAGTATTATTTCCTTAGATGATTTATTTGAAAAAAATTTTTAGTGAGGTAGCAGATTGGATAAAAACAGGTGCAGTATCAGTATAATCATTCCGGTATACCGTGGCTTACAGTATCTGCCAAAACTGGTTGCATGTATTGAAGCCTGTGTGGAATATATTCCAGGCATTAGTCTGGAACTTATTCTATCAAATGATTCGCCTGACGAACCGTTGCCCAACAAAATTATTTCTTCTCTTATTTCTATAAGGGTCTTAAATACCGATCAAAACAGGGGCATTCATGACGCGAGGGTAAGAGGATTGCAAAACAGTACGGGTGATTACATATTATTTTTGGATCAAGATGATAGAATTGTACCAGAGTATTTCCACAGCCAGTTGTATGCAATCTGTTCCGCAGATGCGGTAGTATGTAATGCGTTGAGCGGAGGAAGGCTTAGGTATAATACAGACCGTCCGTTATACAAGGCGGCGGACAGAAAGTGCATGATAAATGAGGGATGCATGATTTTATCTCCTGGACAGGTATTGATTCGCCGTACGGCGATTCCGCGGGTCTGGGTGGAGAATCTTATGCATCATAACGGTGCCGATGACTGGCTTTTGTGGTTGTGTATGCATTCTGCGGAAAAGAAATTTGCGATAAATCAGGACGTGCTTTTTATCAGGGATGTACATTATCATAATGCATCGTTTGACAGCTTGAAAATGGCGGCATCTGAGCGGGAAGCTGTGGAAATCATTGAAACACGGAAACAGCTTAAGGAAGAGGAAAGAAAAGTACTGAAAGAATTGCTTCCTGAAATTCAGGAAAGAAGAATAAAGGAAACTGAAAAGTTTAAGCGGATGTTTTTCTTACAAAATGACTGGTTTTCGGTGATGAACAAGGGAGAGACGATTGCCGGCTATCTAAGCAAGAGGCAGGTGAAGAAACTGGCAATCTATGGATACGGATACCTAGGCAAGACCCTGCTTGAAAATCTGAAAAAAAGCAATATTGTGGTGTCTTACGTGATAGATAAAAACGCAGATTATCTGGAGGCTGGTGTAAAATGCTGTACCTTAGAGAATGCGTTTGAAAAGGTAGATGCTGTGATTGTGGCATTCATGTCAGATTGTAGGAAAATGGTGGATGTAGAGATTGGTCAAAAGCTTGATGCAAAAATCTTCTGGCTTGAAGATATCGTATCTGATATGGCAGGATGCCATTTGGGTGAGAAAATGTAATATGGAGTTTGAGATGCCTGAAATATCAATTATTATTCCGGTTTATAATACAGAAAAGTATTTGAAGAAATGCCTTGACAGTGTTGTCAATCAGACCATGGAGGATATTGAGATCATTTGTGTAGATGATGGTTCCACGGATTCCAGTGCAGATATTCTGGATGCGTATGCAAGGAAGGATGGGCGGATCAGGGTCATACATAAAAAGAACCATGGACTGGTTTCGGCAAGAAAAACAGGAATCGCAGAAGCAGTCGGTAAGTATGCGGGGTATGTGGACAGTGATGATTGGATAGAGCCGGATATGTACGAAAAGCTTTTCGAGATAATGGAAAAAAACCAGGTGGAACTTGTTACCTGCGGCTATTATTTGGAGGGAAGCTATACATCGATACATTTGGATACCGTAGAGGGCGGATTTTATGATAGGGGAAGAATGCGGTATTTGCGAGACAACACGATATATCGTATGGAATGCAGGGAGACTGGAATCAGGGGAGGTCTTTGGTGCAAGCTTTTTTCTACGGCACTGCTGAAAAAAGTACAGAAGATGATCCCTGATGAGATTACGATAGCAGAGGATAAAGTCTGCCTGCTCCGTTATATGCTGGAATGTCAGTCAGTCTATGTGTGGAAGGAACCATTGTATCATTGGGTAATCCGGCATACATCCATGTCGCATGAATCAAGAGAAGATCATAACGACTATCTCTTAAAATTAAATTATGTGTACAATTATCTGATGACATTGTATGTGCATCCGAATTTTACGGATATCATGCGCCTTGAAGCGGAAATTTATATGATGGAACTTATGTTTTTAGGTATCAACAAGCGCATGGGATTTCAAAATAAAAACATGATTTGGATTGATCCCTGCTGGCTGGACAGAATTCCGATCGGTGCTGTGATTGTGTTATATGGCGTGGGAGAATTAGGAGAAAAATACAAAAGGCAGCTTCAGAGCAGACCGGACATCAGGCTGGCTGCGATAGTGTATGATAAGACAGAAAGGAATGCACAGAAAAGTCTTGGTACATATGCGCTGCATGAGTTGGGAGACCTGCAATATGACTATATTGTCATTACAGTGAAAAATAAAGAGAAAGCGGCAGATATAAAACGCAGACTGACAGACAGAGAGATACCGCCGGAAAAAATCATATGGTATGAGCAGCCGGAAGCATATTGGCGCTATATAGAAGCAGAGCAACCTGGAAGGGAAATGGAACTTAAAAATGAAATTGGTACAGTTGACTGGGAGAGAAACATATGAGGGCAAAAAAATAATCTGCATCGGAGGAACAATACCTTATTTAAGAGAACTTTGTGAGGAATATAAGGATATACTTAATCATTTGGTTATGCTATTGGATGATAATGTCAATGTTTCGGATTTCAGGCAGTTTCAGGAGAGGAAACTTCCGATATATCCTTTGCAGGATGTAGTGAAGTTTGATTTGTCCGACACGCTTTTGCTGATAGCGGATGATTATTATCGCGAATGCTATGACAGAACAGTCAGCTTGCTGGATGGGAAAAGTGCTACGGACACAATCTATTTCTTTGCAAATCGGGAAACAGCATACGATTTGTCATATAGGGAGCGGTATGCAGATACGCCGTTAGAAAATATCATTGTGTTTCGCAGTGGACCACATGTGGATGCGTATGTGGATGGAATGGATTTTGCGGATAATGCAAGGGCGTTGTTTGAATATGCGTTGTCCATTAGGCTGAATGATAAATATGAACTGGTATGGATTGTAAAGGAGCCGGACAAATTTACAGCTTATCAGAAATATCAAAACGTGTCTTTTTTATCGTTTGATGATTCGATTAGTGAAAATGATTTGGCACGAGAGCGGTATTATAGAGCGTTATGCCTTGCAAGGTATTTCTTTTTTACAGATGCCTATGGGTTTGTAAGAAATTGCAGACCGGATCAGGTACGTGTTCAACTGTGGCATGGATGCGGCTATAAAAAGCGGCTTAATACAATTCCCTGTGGGAAAAGATATGAATATATGACAGTCACCAGTCCGCTATATGCGAAGCTTCATGCGGATGAATTTGGTTTGAGGGACGAACAGATGCTGGTGACAGGCTGTGCAAAGACGGATTGGCTCTTTAAAACAGACGATTATATGCTGCAACAACTGCACATACCGTCAGCCGAAAAGTACATATTCTGGCTTCCAACATACCGTTTTAGTGCACAGAAAATGCACAAGCCGGTGGACGGTGAATTATATAAAGAAACAGGTATGCCGGTCATCTCCCATATGCAGGAGTGGGAGACGATCAATGAATGCCTCGAGAAAAATAATATTGCCTTGGTGATTAAGCTCCATCCGTTTCAGGATAGTATGGCAGTCTGCATAAAACCATTTTCTCATATTGTATTATTGAAAAATGATGATTTGACCCAACACGATATCCAGCTTAACCAGATTCTCGGGGTGGCAGATGCCCTCATCAGCGATTATTCATCAGCTGCAGTCGATTATCTGGTTTTAGATAGACCTATGGCCTTTTGTGTAGAGGATGTTGACAGATATGCACAGACCAGAGGCTATATTTTCAAGAACATACTCGACTGGCTGCCGGGGGATTGGGTGAAGGATGTGGACGACCTATTATCCTTCATTGATGAAGTAGCAAAAGACAGGGATACATCAGTCTGTAAACGTACTAGACTGCGCGGTAAAATGCATAGATACTGCGACCAGAATAATTGTAGGAGAATCCTACAGGCGCTGAGTATATTGGAATAGGGTGAAAGGAAGAAAGATTTGCTTGATGACGGTGTAAAAAGAGGGAAGGAATATGATAACATATTTTATTACAGGTGCTACAGGTTATATCGGCTCTACGCTGCTTAGATTTCTTTTAAAAGACGGACGAGAGAACGGTAAAAATCCGGAATCTCGCATTATTGCGCCTGTTCGGGATCTGCAGAAGGCTTTTCAGATGTTTCCAGCGGGCGTGGAGTTTGTGCAGGCGGATTTATGCGACAAGCGATGTGTGGAACAACTATTAAAAGCAGGGAGCAGAGTGGATTACATGATTCACTGTGCTTCTGTCACAAAGTCTGCCGAAATGATAGCACATCCTGTAGAGGTGACGGAGAGCATTGTCAATACGACGCAGAATATACTGGAGTTTGCGAGACGGGGAAAGATTATAAGTATGGTGTATCTTTCAAGCATGGAGGTATACGGGAATATCGACTGTAGGGATGGGCATCGCGTGACGGAAGAGGAAGTTTACCGCGGCAAGATGGAAGTGCTGAATGCTCGCAGCTGCTATCCTCTGGGAAAGCGTATGGCGGAGAATATTTGTTATTCTTATTATAAGGAATATGGCGTTCCTGTGAAGATTGCGCGCCTGGCGCAGACCTTTGGAGGGAAAATCAGGGACACGGACAACCGTGTTTTTGCGCAGTTTGCAAGAGCAGCGAAGAGCGGCGAGGACATTGTCCTTCACACAAAAGGCGGCTCCATGGGAAATTATTGCGATATTGATGATGCGGTTATGGGAATAATGACAATTTTGGAAAAAGGATCAGATGGAGAGGCATACAACGTGGTCAACGAAGAAAATACAATGACAATACGGCAGATGGCAGAACTTGTGGCTGATAGGGTAGCAGAGGGGGAAATTAAGGTGATATGCGAAATATCGGATCATATTTCATATGGTTACGCGCCTGATACCGGTCTGCGGATGTCCGGCAAGAAGTTGGCAGAGCTTGGATGGAAACCGCGAAAGACTTTGTATGACATGTACCACGATATAAATTGGGAGTGTGATTTTTAAAATTCAGTTGACAAAATCGGGTCTTTTGAATATGCTGATAATGTAAAAAGATTTTCTGCTTTCAAAACATCAGCAGACAATAAGATAAATGCCAAGAACGGAAAGAGTATATTATCATGCATCAAGTGATGCCATCTGTGCAGAGAGGGAATATCAGCGGCTGAAAGTATTCCTGCAATGAAGATAATAGAAGTGCATCCGGGAGCAGGTCCTGCGAATGGAAGCGGTGATTCGCCGCTTAGTAGCATGACACGTATTCACACGTTACGTGCAATGAGTGGAGGCATAAGCCTCTAAATAGAGTGGAACCACGGATAACTTCGTCTCTAAAGAAGGGAAGTTATCCTTTTTTTATGCAGATGTTTTGAAAATGGATAAAGGAGCGATTTTGTGGGATTTATAAATAAAATAAAAGAAGAAATTGCAGTCATCCGTCAACGTGACCCGGCGATCCATTCATCTATGGAGGTTTTTCTCTATCCCAGTTTTAAAGCCATGCTGCATTACCGTGTTGCCCATAAGCTGTATCTGAAAAGGCACTATTTTCTGGCAAGATGGGTTTCACAGAGGGGGGTAAGGAAAACCGGTATTGAGATTCATCCCGGCGCCCAGATTGGAAAAGGGTTCTTTATTGATCATTTTCCGAGGAAGCCCTTCGGGATGCAGCAGACACAGGACTCCTACTATCGTGCGATCAGCGGAGGAAAACTCAGCAATCTAATGATAGTGCCGCGTCTTGGGGCAGTAGAGAACGATACGTCGAAAGTGCGTAGCAACAATGTCATTGTACTCGAGCCAGAGATAAAGAATCCCTGGAATATAGGTGTAGGCGGCTGGATTACGACCGACACGCAATCGATGCTCTATCTTGATTTCGGTTATCACACTCTGAGCCACAATTCGCTTGATGTCGACCTCAGCGGCTGGATAGGTCAGAGTTATTATGCGGGATTGCTTAGCGGACGGTTTACTATACACAGCAGATTACCGGCCTACTTCGGCCTTGAGGGCGTAATGAGTCGGCAGAAATTTTATGCGTCGCAATTGAAATTTTACCAGATGAACACTCCTACCTTCGTAGCGGAAGACCGACGATTTGTCAATGCGCAATATTGTCTCGCGACGGGGAGGAAATCGATAGCCAAAGCCTCACTTGGCTATGGATGGCGCGCCGACAAATATTACCCGGATGCAGATGTAGATTACAGCGAGCGCGAGCGAGACGAGATCTCGAGTCGACACGCAGTGGTGAAACTCGCATGGGAATACAATACATTAAGCAATCAACTCTATCCCATGTCGGGACGAGAATTGCGGGTAGGACTGAGCGGGGAATGGCGATTGCCCGAGTATACTCCGGAGGGAGATAAGTCCCGGAGAGTAAAATATCGTCGTCAGTATCGGCCCTCGGTAGAGTTGAAATGGCGCGAATTCTGGAAGGTGCATAAGAACTTCCGTGTGGGAGGATATGGAGAAGGGTTGCTTACGGGCGGACCATTGGTTGGTCCGTATACGTCGGCCCTTGTGATGGCACCATCGTTTGCGCCTACGCCCTCAACGGCAAATTATTTCAATCCGGCGTATAAGGCCGACAATTACGTGGCTGCGGGGGTGATGCCGGTATGGAACCCGATTGATAAACTTCAGCTTCGGGGAGAGTTTTACGGATTTTTGCCTTTGCGAAATATAGGACTCGACACGGCTACGGGATTGGGACGTCATTTCGGATGGGCAGATCATCCGGAATTCATCGGAGAAGTAGCAGCGGTGTATAATTTCTCCTTTGCGTCGCTGTCCGTTTATGGGAATTATCTGAGTTCGCCCGGGGCGAACTGGAATTTTGGAGTTACATTCGGTATGTTTATACTCGCTCCTAAATTGACTCGATAGAGGATTTTGCTTTGATTTTTTCATGTTGAAGTGTATTTTTTTGTTTTGGATTTGGGAATTATTCTGATTCCGATGCAAAGATACAACAGGTTGGAGCGAAAATTATGATTATTTTTGATTTTGTGTAGGCGAACGGTCTTTTTGGGGCCGCGCCTGTTAGGCGCTTCACTGGACTATGCTTTGGGGGGCGCGCCTGTTAGGGGCTTCACTGGACTATGCTTTTGCGGGAGGGGGAGGGCTATTTGGTGGTTTTGGCACCGAGGTCTTTTAGGCGATTGGCTCTGGAGAGGACGGATTGATTGCCTTCGGAGAGGGTGCGTCGGCTTTTGGCTACGGCTTTGGCGGCGCTTTCGAGACGGTCGGTGATTGTGTCGAATTCGGTGAGGAAGGTTGCTATGCGGTCGTAGAGGAGGCCACCGAGACGTGCTATCTCTTCGGCGTTGCGGTTCTGACGATCGATACGGTAGAGTTGGGAGATTAGATTCAGGATCGAGAGGAGATGGGCCGGAGATATTATCACTACGTTACGCTTCATGGCGTAGTCGGTAAGAGCGGCATCGGCTCGTAAGGCCGCTATGTAGGCTGCGTCGTTGGGCATGAACATCAGCGTGTGCTCCATTGCTCCGCGGATGTATTTGTGATATTGGGAGCGACCGAGTTTGTCGACATGACTCTTTACGGACGCGATATGCTCTTTCAGGGCAGCCGATTCCTCCTCCGGGGTCGCTGCATCGCAATAGCGGAGATAGGCCGTCAGGGACGTTTTGGCATCAATGACAACACGGGCATCATCCGGAAGCAGGAAGAGGAGGTCAGGTCGCTGAAGATTACCTTCATCATCAGAAAGGCGACGGCCGTCGACGACAGAAGGTTGGAGAACGTAATGAATATCCTTTACAAAACCGGCGGCATCCAACATTCCGCTCAGAATCGTCTCACCCCACCGACCCTGAAAACGGGTGTTGCCACGCAGAGCGTCAGAGAGGCGACGGGTTTCTTTGCCAATACGATCGTTGGCGCTGACGAGAGAATCAATTTGACGAGAGAGAGCTTCGCGAGAAGAATTCTCCTTAATATAAGAATCATTAACCGCTTTACGGAAATCACCGATATTTTGGCGCAACGGGGCCAGAATTTCATTCAGGCCCTCGCGATTCTCATCGGCAAGGCGTTCGGCCTGACGGTCGAGGGCACGATTGGCGAGATTCTCGAACTCCAGGGCCGACGTGCGCTGCAAATCCTTACCCTGACGCTCGAGACGTTGCTCAAGGTTGAGGATACGAGATTCGTAATCCGCACGAGTGCGGGCGAGAAGCCGCTCGGCGGCTTCCTCATATTGGCGACGCTGCGCTTCGGCCACTTCCTTATATGCTTCGAGTGCGTGAGGAAGATTGGCGTTGACGCTCTCCGACGTCTTACCTTTCGAGCGAGAAGAGATCAAGGCCAACACTGCTATGACGGCGAGAGAAATAATGAGGGCGATTGCAAGTATGATAGTAAAATCCATTTCGTTGAGGATGAATCAGATTAAAAAGTTGGTGCAAAATTAGCAAAATTCATCGAAAAATGTTATATTTGCAGAATACAAATAACATACGAAATAAACGATTTGGTTATGAATACGTCATATTTATTTCTTGCCGCAGGCTTCGAAGAGATTGAGGCGCTGACGTCTGTCGTCTTTCTTCGACGTGCGGGGATACCGGTGAAAACGGTATCTATTACTGAGTCATTGCAGGTGACAGGTGCTCATGGGATAACAGTAAAAGCGGACGTGCTTTATGATAATACCCTATTTGATGCACCCGAATGGTTGATACTTCCCGGGGGGCTGCCGGGAGCGGATAATCTTTATGACTTCGCACCGCTTCACGGGTTGTTGGAGAATCAGGCGGCCTCGAAGAACGGAAGAATCGCAGCGATCTGTGCGGCCCCGGGGGTAGTGCTCGGTCAGATGGGACTGCTCAAGGGTGTGAAGGCAACCTGCTATCCCGGATTTGAGGAAAAGATGGAAGGAGCCGAGGCTGTAACCGCACCGGTTGTAACGGATGGTAAATTCGTGACGGGAAACGGTCCGGCGAATGCGCTTCGCTGGTCGCTGGAGATAGTGCGTCAGACATTAGGGGAGCAATCAGCTCAGGAAGTAGGGAGCGGGATGCTCTACTATCGCGAAACGCCCGTAGACTATAACTTCGGATAAAAGACCCGCCACCCGAAAAAACAGGACAACAGACTTGGACACATATTATAGAATAGCAAAGGAGGGGGAGGGGCAATATAAGGAAAAGATGAGCCGCTTCCTCGCCTTTGCGCTTCCGATCACATCGGCCGAAGATGCACGTAATAAAATAAAAGAATATCAGAACAGATATTGCGATTCGCGCCATGTCTGCTGGGCGTATATGCTCGGTCCGGAGATGACAGAATATCAGCTCAACGACAACGGTGAGCCATCAGGGACGGCCGGAAAGCCGATACTCGGGCAGATACGGAGTCATGGAGTGACGGATGTGGTAGTGATAGTAGTGAG
>CAYOED010000037.1:32110-32769 GCA_964402925.1 uncultured Lachnospiraceae bacterium
TGATCACAGCCTACAAAGAAGCAGCCTCAATAGCACTGGAAGATGCGGGGAAGAAAGAGATGCATCAGATGGTAGAGATAGAGGTAGAAGTGCCCTATATATCCGCTGATCTCATAATGCGCATCATCAAAGAGAACGAAGAGATAGAGGTGATAGAACGCGAATTCGGGAACATAATCAGGCTTCGGCTGAGTCTTCGACTTGACCAAAGCGAAGAAATAATAGGAAAGATGCGAGGGGCGGAAGGAGTGATGATTACAAAAAAAACGGGGGAATAGTGGTGAAAATTTGAGATTTATGGGGGAAAATAGCGCGTAATTCAAAAAAAATTACGATATTTGCATTGCGAAATGCGGAAAACCGGGACAGAGGTCTTGGAAAACCGTATTAAACAATTGAGCATTAATAATTTAACTTAAAATCGATAATTTTAAAGCGATGACTAAGGCAGATATTGTAAATGAGATATCTCGCAGCACAAACCTCGACAAGGCTGCAGTGCTTCAGACCGTGGAGAAATTCATGGAAGTAGTTAAAGATTCATTGTCCAACGGGGAGAATGTATATCTTCGTGGATTCGGCTCCTTCATCATCAAGACCCGTAAGGAGAAGACCGCGCGAAACATTTCCAAGAACACCTCAATCATCATTCCTGAACA
>CAYOED010000038.1:0-32514 GCA_964402925.1 uncultured Lachnospiraceae bacterium
GAGGATAAATAATCCATAAGGAGCCCCTTAAAAAGCGTCAGCACTTAGCGAGGTTTTTTCGAGCTTAGTGCCTGCTACGCTTTTTGCGGAGCGGGAGCGTGGCGACGTTGGATTATTTATCCTCTCAGAGCGTCACTCTGGTCAGTATGTAAAAAATACCGATTACTGCAGGGAAGAGCCTTTCCTTGAGTGAAATTCATTGTGTATTAAATGAATTTTGTGTATAATATAACCATAAATCATTATTTAAATTTAATAATGAGCAAGGAGGGTTATTATATGAATACAGTAATTACAATAGGTCGGCAATTTGGCTCCGGAGGACGTGAAATCGGAGAAAAGGTTGCAGAGCACTTTGGTATAAAATGCTATGACAAAGAGCTTTTAAGCAGAGCAGCAAAAGAGAGCGGTTTCTGTGAAGAAATGCTTGAAAATCATGATGAAAGACCAACAAATTCATTCCTCTATAATCTAGTTATGGATACTTATTCCTTTGGGTATAATGCATCGCATTTTGTAGATATGCCAATCAGCCATAAGGTTTTTCTGGCTCAGTTTGATACAATTAAGAAAATTGCCCAGGAAGGTCCCTGTGTGATTGTTGGACGCTGTGCAGACTATGCGCTGAGCGATATGAAGAATTGCATACACGTTTTTATATACGGAAATGAAGATACAAAGACAAAAAGAATTATGCAGAAATATGATATAGATGCTTCTAAGGCTAAGGACATGTGCATCAAAAAAGATAAACAACGCCAAAGCTATTATAATTATTATTCTTCTAAAAAATGGGGACGCGCTGACAGTTATGATTTTTGTATTAATAGCAGTGTTCTTGGGGTTGAGGGGACGGTTAAGCTGCTTGTACAGTATATAGAGGACTTTGAAGCCTTAAGATAAGCTCAATACAACTATTCGCAAAACACAAGTTTAACGAATAGTTAGTGACTGTGCGGGATTGGTAGCGGATGTGGATCTAGGGCGCGCAGTCACTAACTAGTTCGTTAAACTTGAGGGGTGTTGGTAAATAAAAAATCTGAGAGATTTAATGATTATTAATTTTTATATATGATTTATATTGTTATATATAAGAATTATATTATTAATTTCTCAGATTTTTGTGTGCATATCTGTATTGGTTTACATAATAATTTTATGTAAACTCTCTGACTGAGTCTGCAAATTGTATGGCTAAAATTGTAGTTTTTTAGGTGTTGGCTTTGGTGGTTCCTCGGATTCGGCGGCTTCTTTTAAGAAGGTCTCTTTTTCGATATAATCTAGGGAACTGTTGTATTTTGTCAGATAGTTTGTATATCCGTCATCTGGGGACGGATTTGGAGTTGAATTGCTTTTTAGGTAATTTCTTCTGTAGTCACCTACAGCGTCTATTTTCTTTTTTCTTCTTTTTTTATATTTAATAAAGGTATATATATATAATACGACTAAAAATACAATTACAATGATTATTAAGATCTTCATATGGTAATTTATCCTTTATGATTTACATATTTGATCAGAATCCAGGACAATCGTAAATGGACCGTCATTGGTTAAGGAAACAGACATATGGCTTCCAAAGCTTCCCTGTGCTACATGCGGTATTTCTTCAGCACATTTTTGGATAATGTATTCATATATTTCATTGGCAAACTCTGGGTTGCCGGCATTTGTAAAGGATGGGCGGTTTCCTTTGCGACAATCTGCATATAAAGTAAATTGTGAAATAATTAACAATTCGCCATTTACATTTTTGATATCCAGATTGGTTTTTCCATTTTCGTCGGAAAATATCCTTAGATGCAATAATTTATGAATCATTTTATCTGCAATTTCATGAGTATCTGTATCGCATACACCTACTAAAACAACAAAACCGGTTTGAATGGATCCAATCGTGTTTTCATCAACAGATACACTTGCTTTACTTACTCTTTGTACTACAAACCTCACTGCTACTGCTCTCTTTCTTTTTTCTTATTATCCTTATTCAGGGGTACATCATTGTAATTGTCTACTTTTTGAGGAAGGCGTTTTTTTCCTAATCTGAAAAAAGCGCTTTTTTTGTCAACCGACTGGGGAATAAATACTGCATTATCATCAATGTATTCCACATTTTTGTATTGCTCGGTTTCTAAGGGTAATCCTCTTCTTTTCAGCATCCGGTTGATGATACGCCGAGCAAGGGCGTATAAAACTGCGAAGAATGGAACCCCTATAATCATTCCAGGAATTCCCATGATGCCTCCAAAAATCGTAATGGAAAAAATAACCCAGAAACCGGACAAGCCTGTAGACTGTCCCAGAATTTTTGGTCCTATGAAATTTCCGTCCACCTGCTGTAATATGAGTATAAAAATGATAAAATAAACACATTTCAGGGGATTGACCATCAAAATCAATATGGCACTTGGAACGGCGCCCAGATAAGGTCCAAAAAAAGGAATGACATTGGTAACCCCCACAATGACACTTACCAATAACGCATACGGTGTCTGCATCAGGCTGGTACCTGCAAAACAGATGAATCCAATGATAACGGAATCTATGATTTTTCCGCTGATAAATCCAATGAAAGTATCGCTTGCAAAGCGGACATCTTTAATGAACTGATTTGCCGTTTTGGTTTGGAAGAATGCAAATACGAGTTTTTTAGCCTGCCCTGCAAAAGTTTCCTTGCTATAAAGCACATAGATAGAAATAATAATACCAATAATGAAATTCCACAATACTTTGAGGACACTGATCAGACTAAGAGAAACCTGCTTTACAAGCGTCTCCATCTGAGGGACAAGGTTATTGTTTAAGTAACTCATAAACTCTTCTGAATAAGTATCAAGAAACTGAATGACAATTTTCTCAATATCAGGATTATCCTCCAGAAATTTTTCCGACCAGGTTGTCAGATTTTGAATATAGTATGGAAACTGATAGGATATACTTCTGATACTCTTGATGATATTGGGAATTAAAATGGAAAAAAAACCATTAATCAGAAAGCCAACAATCAAAAGCGTCAATATGATTGACAACATCCTCATGTATTTTTTTTGTTTATCAGAAACTGTGCCTTTGCCGTTTAAAGCAAAAATGGGCGTAAGAATCCGTCCTTCAATTCCGTTGATCATCGGTGTCATAAGATAAGCGAATATTATGCCGTACATTACGGGACTGATCACTTTAAGCAATGCATTTACCTGTGCCGAAAAGCGATCTCCATGAAAAACAAGATAATAGAAACAGATGGATGCGGCAATGACCGCAAATGCGGTTATGCCAATACGAAGATATTTTTTATTGAGCTGCATTTTCATATGTGCTGGGGAACCCATAGCCTCCTTGTATTGATTGCGTTTTATAAATATTATAATCAGTATAACATTTTTTTCAGAAAGATACTATGGCTTAATCATAAAATATGTTAGAATTAATTTGATTTAGGAAAGGAAAATATTATGACATTACAAAAAGTACTCAGTTATATCCGGCGTGCCGCGGATGATTATCATATGATTGAGTCCGGAGACAGCATTGCTGTAGGCATATCAGGAGGAAAAGACAGTCTTACTCTTCTTTATGGTCTCCACGGACTGATGCGCTTCTATCCCAAGCCGTTTACTATTCATGCTGTTACAGTCGATCTCGGCTTTGATAATCTGAATTTATCAAAAATCAAAGAACTATGCGAACAGTTAGATGTTCCCTATACGATTGTTAAAACAGATATCGCAAATATTATATTTAATGAGCGGAAAGAAACCAATCCCTGTTCATTATGCGCAAAAATGCGTAAGGGCGCTTTAAATGAGGCAATCAAGAAAGCCGGTTGCAATAAAGTTGCTTATGCTCATCATAAAGATGATGTGGTTGAAACTATGCTCATGTCATTGATATATGAGGGCAGATTTCACACATTCAGTCCGGTCACTTATTTAGATCGCATGGACTTAACGGTAATAAGACCGCTCATGTACATGAATGAAGCTGATGTGATTGGCTTTGTGAACAAATTTCAGGTGCCGGTGGTGAAAAGCCCTTGTCCTGCCGATGGATATACAAAACGCGAATATGTAAAGGAACTCCTTAAAAAACTTAATCAGGAAAATCCCGGCGTAAAGGAAAGAATGTTTACTGCTATTCAAAACAGTAATATGGAGGGCTGGCGTAATTATTATGGAAAACAGTAAAAATTATCATGATGAGCAAAATAATCTGAATACATTAAAAATGCGTGCGGTGGTCTCTACTCTTCCGGCATTTAGCAAACAGTTCTTCAGAGGTATACAGGAATATACTTCTTCCCGTACCAGACTTGCCTATGCCTACGATTTGCGTGTGTTCTTTGAATTTATTCACAGCAACAACAGTGTCTGCGCAAAGATGGATATTGTCGATTTTCCTTTATCTATCTTGGATCAGGTGACAAGGGAAGATATTGAAGAATATCTCGATTATATTTCTTATTACATAAAAGATGGAAAAGAATATTCTAATAATGAAAGAGGAAAGAAACGTAAACTGGCTGCACTGAAAAGCTTTTATAATTATTATTTTTGTGCAGAACTGATTAAAACCAATCCGGCTGCCCTTGTCCCGCTTCCCAAGCAACATGAAAAAGAAATTATTCGTCTCGATGCCGACGAGGTGGCAATTTTGCTTGACCAGGTTGAAGAAGGGGAAAATTTAACTAAAAATCAGCTGAAATATCATAAAAAAACCAAGATACGTGATATAGCGCTCCTTACCCTTTTGCTTGGAACCGGCATACGTGTTTCGGAATGTGTGGGGCTTGACATAAACGATTTGGATTTTAAAAATAATGGGATAAAAATCCGAAGAAAAGGCGGATATGAAACGGTTGTATACTTCAGCGAAGAAGTTGCCGATGCACTTAGCGATTATCTTGAAAAAAGATATCATATGATTCCTTTAGAAGGACACGAAAACGCATTGTTCTTATCCATACAGAACCGCAGGATCACTGTTCGTGCAGTAGAAAATTTGGTAAAAAAATATGCCTCTCATGTGACAGGACTAAAAAAAATCACTCCGCATAAGCTTAGAAGTACCTATGGAACTGCCCTCTATCGGGAAACCGGTGATATCTATCTGGTAGCTGACGTCTTAGGACACAAGGATGTCAATACCACACGGAAACATTATGCTGCGCTTGAAGATAACCGACGGAGAATGGCAGCCAAAGCGGTGCATCTACGTGAAAAGTAACACATCAACTTACAAAATCCGGACTATAATAAGGAAGAATCAGATGCTGCCCTGCGGTAATTGCATCATCTGCCAGGGAATTTATCATGATGACTTCCTTAATATAGTCATCATAACTGTCATAATATGACTCTTCTACATACAGGCAGGCGTAATGCCATAGAGTATCCCCCTCTTCTACTACGATGCTCTTGTAATATTTATAGAGTATTTCCTCATCATTTCCCTGTGCTTTGGCTTTAAAACTGAAGAACATGGTAGAAAATCCTATTACGAGCACCAACGTAAAAACACACATCATAAAACGGTGCCTGAGTTCTCTTCTTCTTCTGATTCTATTATTTCTGATTCTTCGTTCGCTGATTCTGCTCACTTCAGTATTCATCCGATAATATCCTCCATCAATATACACCGAACAAACGTTGCAAACATTTGTTCTTATATTTGAATTATATCGAACAAACATTCTGATGTCAATAGATTTTACTTGAAAAATCGAACAAATATTTGGAATATACGTTTGCTTTTTCTCTTTTTCTGTGTTATAATTTTTTAAAGTAATATAACTGCTCGTAATCGTGCAGTCGTTTTTACGATAAAACAATGCAATTTAAGGAGGATATTCATGGGATACGGAAAAATCAGCAGCAAACAGCAGGAAATATTAGATTATATTAAAGAAGAAATATTGAAGAAGGGATATCCCCCGGCAGTTAGGGAAATTTGTGAGGCTGTGCATTTAAAGTCCACCTCTTCTGTTCATTCACATCTTGAAACACTCGAAAAAAATGGTTATATCCGCAGAGATCCAACCAAGCCGAGAGCAATAGAGATTTGTGATGATAATTTTCAAATGGTCCGTACAGAGATGGTCAGCCTTCCTGTCATTGGGCGCGTAGCTGCAGGTTCTCCTATTCTTGCAGAAGAAAATATCGAAAGTTATTTTCCGGTCCCTGCCGAACTCGTTCCCCATGGAGAGTCCTTTATTTTAAATGTGAAAGGCGATTCTATGATAAATGCAGGTATTTTCAATGGTGATCAAATCTTTGTCAATTCCTGCAGTACTGCTAAAAATGGAGAGATGGTAGTTGCTCTGATTGATGATTCCGCAACAGTTAAGACCTTTTATAAAGAAGATGGACATATTCGGCTTCAACCTGAAAATGATACGATGGAGCCCATTATCGTAGATGACTGTCAGATTTTAGGGAAGGTTTTCGGTATATTCAGATTACTTCGTTAAAATGATTACAGCAACCCATCTAGCACTTCCAAGCCGGATGGGTTGCTGTTTAAAATAATCAATATGTTTACTGTTTGAAACGAACATCAATGTATGACACGATTTCTTCCACACATCTGTCATATCCTAATTTAGAACTATTAAGACATAAATCATAGTTTCTCGCATCTGTCCATTCCCTGCCAGTATAATGTTTATAATATTCAGCCCTGTGCTTATCTGTCTTGATAATAAATTTCTCAAGTTCTTTAGACGGCATGCAGTGTTTTTGTGCTGCCTGCTCCATGCAATATTCATGCGGTGCATGGATAAAAACACTCAGTACATTATCATAATCTTTCAGAATAAAGTCCGCGCAGCGCCCTACGATTACACAGGATTCTTCAAGCGCCAGCTGTTTAATGATTTTTGCCTGATAATTGAATAGGTTCTGAGTAGACACAAAATCATCGCTTTCCGGCGGAATTAATTCTCCATGGTAAACACTGTGGGCAACTTTGAAGAGTTTTGTACTCTTTAGTTTTTCATCCGCATTGGCAAAAAGTGCTTCATTGATTCCGCTGTCCTCCGAGGCAAGCTTCATAAGTTCCTTGTCATAAAAATGGATTCCCATCTTTTCTGCAAGCATTTTGCCTATGGTGCGTCCTCCGCTCCCATATTCCCTTGCAATCGTAATAACAATTTTTTCCATTATTTAACACACCCCCATCGTTTATTCTCCCAGATAAGCTTTCTTTATGGAATCATTATTAAGTAAATCATCAGCGTTTCCGCTAAGGACGATTTTTCCGGTCTCCAGCACATAAGCACGATCTGAAATAGAAAGTGCTTTTTTGGCATTCTGCTCCACCAGAAGAACAGTTGTTCCGCCGGCGCTTACCTCTTTAATGATATCAAAAATCTCATTCACAAAAATAGGGGAAAGTCCCATAGAAGGCTCATCCATAAGAATAATTCGCGGATGGGACATAAGCGCTCTTCCCATAGCAAGCATCTGCTGTTCGCCGCCGCTTAATGTACCTGCCAGCTGATTCTGTCTCTCTTCCAGCCTTGGAAAACGCTTGTAGACATTTTTCAGAGTCTCTTCTATCTCATTCTTATCTTTCCGGGTATATGCACCCATCTTAAGATTCTGAAGAACAGATAGATTGGCAAATACACGTCTTCCTTCAGGTACATGTGCCATTCCCATTGATACAATTTTGTGTGCAGGTATTTTGGTAATATCTTTTCCATCAAAAGAAACAGAACCCTTTTTTGCCTCCAGCAGCCCCGTTATTGTATGCAGAATGGTGGTCTTGCCGGCTCCGTTCGCACCAATCAATGCAATGACCTCTCCTTCATTTACTTCAAAGGAAACGCCCTTAATAGCCTGGATCATTCCATAATATACTTCTAAGTCCTTTATTTCAAGCATTGCCATAGCTTTATTTCCTCCATGCTTTTTTATAAGCCTTATTCGCCCAGATATGCCGTGATAACCTGCGGATCGTTAAGTACAGCGCTTGTAGGTCCCTGTGTCAGTATACGTCCAAAATTCAGCACTGTAAGTTCCTCACAAATGCCTGAGACAAGCTTCATATCATGTTCAATTAAAAGAATCGTCATATCAAAATTATCTCTTACGAAACGTATGGTATCCATAAGCTCTATCGTTTCGTTGGGATTCATTCCGGCAGCCGGTTCATCCAGCAAAAGAAGCTTGGGTTCTGTCGCCAGCGCTCTTGCAATTTCAAGTTTACGCTGCTTGCCGTAAGGAAGATTTGCCGCCAGATAATCAGCCTCCCCGTCAAGTTCAAAAACGCTCAAAAGCTCCATTGCTTTTTCATTCATTGCTTTTTCCATCTTAAAGTAGTTCGGCATTCTTAATATACCTTCAACGGTAGAATACTTATAATGATTATGAAGCCCGGCCTTCACATTATCTAATACGCTTAAATCTTTAAACAGTCGTATATTCTGAAAAGTTCTTGCAATACCTGCTCTATTGATTTCTATGGTCTTTAAGCCTGTGATATTCATACCATCCAGCAAAATCATGCCTTCACTAGGTTTATATACCCCCGTCAGGAGATTAAATACCGTCGTTTTTCCTGCCCCGTTCGGTCCAATCAGACCGTAGAGCTGTCCTTTTTTGATAGACACTTCAAAATCATCAACCGCCCGAAGTCCCCCAAAGGAAATGCCTAAATTCTTAACTTCCAATAATGCTGCCATATTTACTGCACCTCCCTGGTCTTATTAAATAATCTTTTTAAGGAATACTTTTCCCTTAAATGAATTAATTTGGGGCTCCAGTTAAACAACATCATTGCAATTAGAATAATGGAGTAGATCAGCATACGATAGTTACTGAGTCCGCGAAGGAGCTCCGGAAGCAGTGTTAGTATGACAGCTGAAATAATGGAGCCTCTTATATTCCCGATACCGCCCAATACAACAAACACAAGAATCATAATGGACATATTGTAACCAAAGTTCTTAGGCGTTGCCATAAGACTGCTCAGATTATGCGCATACAATACACCTGCCACGCCGGCAAGCGCCGCTGAAATGGAAAAAGCCATCAATTTATACTTGGTGATATTGATGCCGATCGATTCCGCCGCAATCAGGTTGTCACGAATGGACATAATTGCACGTCCATCTCTTGAATGAATCAGGTTCAATACAATAATCAGTGTAATGATGATTAGGATCACTCCCATTGTAAAAGTAGAATCCTTAGGTGTCCCGGTAATTCCCTGGGCACCGTTGATAATAACGGTTCCGTCCTCTCCCAATCCCAGTGAAAGCGAATCTTTCAGGGAAAAATGAAAACCATTACTGTCTTTTCCTATATATAATACATTGATTATATTCTTAATGATTTCGCCAAATGCAAGTGTTACAATTGCAAGATAATCGCCCCGCAGTCTCAAAACAGGCATTCCAATCAGAAAGCCGATGATGCCTGCCGCTACAGCGCCAATTATAATAGCAAGAATAAATCGCAGAAGATCTATAGAAATGACATTCTGCATACATTTTGAAAAAAAGGCTCCCGTAAAAGCGCCTACACACATAAACCCTGCGTGACCGAGGCTGAGTTCTCCAAGGATTCCAACAGTCAGATTTAAGGAAACTGCAAGAATCACATAAACACATAAAGGGACCAAAAGCCCCCGCATCAGACTGGAAACATTTCCGGTGCTGATCAGTATCTGCATAATGATGTAAGCCAGAATAACCATACCATAGGTAAGGATATTGTCTTTTAATGTTTTGCTAAGCTTAAGTTTTTTCATTGTCCTATCCTCCCTATACCTTTTCCTGAATTTTCTTGCCCAAAATTCCTGTGGGTTTAACCAGAAGGACAACAATCAGTACCATAAACACAATTGCGTCTGCCATCTGTGATGAAATATATGCTTTGCTTAAGATCTCAATAATTCCAAGCACGATTCCTCCGATAAGAGCTCCCGGAATAGAACCAATTCCGCCAAAAACTGCCGCAACAAAGGCCTTAATACCAGGCATAGAACCGGTATACGGTGTAAGTGATGGATAGGCAGAACAAAGAAGCATACCGGCAATCGCCGCAAGAGCCGACCCGATTGCAAAGGTAAGCGATATCGTAGCATTTACATTGATTCCCATAAGCTGGGCGGCACCTTTGTCTTCTGAAACGGCAAGCATGGCCTGTCCTGCCTTTGTCTTGTTGATAAAAAGTGTAAGCCCTATCATAATGATAATACATGAAATGATGGTTACAATTGTTTCACCGGAAATAATAATCTGCCCTCCGGCAAGTTTCATTGCCGGTATCGTAACAACGGATGTAAATGCCTTTGTGTTTGCTCCGAAAATCAGAAGCGCCATATTTTGAAGGAAATAACTGACACCAATTGCCGTAATCAAAACTGCCAGGGAAGATGCTGCCCCTCTTAAAGGCCTGTACGCAATATATTCAATCGTGATACCAAGCAGTGTACAAAGTATCACAGACAAAAAGATACCAATCCCAGTGGGCAACCCCTGCATGCTGACTGCAAAGAAGATTGTAAAGCTGCCGACCATGATGACATCTCCATGTGCAAAATTCAGCATCTTGGCAATACCATATACCATTGTATAACCTAAGGCTATGATTGCGTATACGCTTCCTAAACTTATTCCATTAATCAAATAAGATATAAAACTCATAATAACACCTCTGTAAAAATTTATTAATCTAGTATAGCAGATGTTATGGTCTGCTGGCAAGTTCTGAGTCAGATGATTCCTTTATCATGTTAAGAAAAGAGGGCTGCCATTTTGCAGCCCTCTCTGGCTATTGACACCTTTTTACTGAATTAAGGAGTAGTTACCATTTACAATTTCCATAGCCTTAGGAGCTTTGTTGACAGCACCGTCTTCATCCCAGGACATTGCTTCACCGGTAAGACCGTCAACAGTGATTTCTGACATAGCGCCTTTAAGTTTCTCACAGATATCAGAAACGCTGTCAGAAGGTACTGCACCGCTCTTTTCGATTGCTGCCTTAAGGATATAAACAGCGTCATAAGCGTCAGCAGCAAACTGGTTCGGTGTTTCACCGTAAGCAGCTACATATGCGCTTACGAAGGACTTGGTTGCTTCATCTTCAGCATCAGCAGCAAAAGGTGTTAAGAGCATAACGCCCTCAGCTAAAGCTGTGTCAAAGTTTTCTACGTTAAGGATACCATCAAGACCATCGCATCCGAAGAACTTAGGCGCATAGTCCATGGCATTTGCCTGTGTCAGGATCAAAGATGCCTCTGTGTAATAAATAGGCAGGAAAACAAGTTCTGCGCCGGCATCTTTTGCTTTTTGAAGCTGTACAGAGAAATCTGTCTTATTATCAGCTGTAAATGCTTCTGCTGATACGATTTCAAAAGACTGATTAGCAGCTTCCTGAACGAACTTTTCATAAATACCTGAAGAATATACATCAGAACTGTCATAAATCACAGCAACCTTCTGTGCTACTGCATTTTCACCGATATACTGGGCAGCGCCTACACCCTGGTTAGGGTCTGTAAAGCATACCTGATATACATTTTCAGTGTTGTTGATGATGTCTACAGAAGAACCTGAAGGGGTGATCTGGAACATGTTGTCATTTGAAGATTCTGCTGCAACTGCAATACAGCATCCGCTTGTTGTAGTACCAACCAGCATCTGCATACCCCAGTCCTTTAATGTGTTGTATGCGTTAACGGATTTCTCGTTATCACATTCATCATCCTGGAAATTGTACTCAATGAGTATTCCGTTGATTCCGCCGGCTCCATTGATTTCCTTAATAGCAAGGTCGGCACCGTTTTGAACAGCGATACCATAAACTGCTGCGCCGCCTGTAGAAGGACCGATTGCACCGATCTTAAATACTTCACCGTCAGAAGCTTGTGAAGAAGCAATGCTTTCTGTTCCGGCTGCATCGCCCGCCTGGTCTGCTTCGGCAGTACCTACTTCGGCAGTACCTGTTTCAGCTGAGCCGTTTGAATTGCCGCATCCAACAAGAGCGATCATTGCAGCAACAAGTAAAAGGCTCATTACTTTTTTGAATTTCTTCATAATTATTCCTCCTCAAAAATTTATTTCATGTGCAATAATACCTTAAATACAAATAATTGTCAACTTTTACAAAGTATATAATTCCATTTATCCGTAAAAAATAAAATGGAACGCCTGTATTTCAGACTTCAAAAAAATCATGGAGGTGTGCAAAATGAATAACAAATGGCTTGACTGTATCGCGCTTACTATTGCAATTATAGGTGCGGTCAACTGGGGTTTACTGGGCTTTTTTAACTTTAATCTGGTAGCGTTTATCTTTGGCAATATGTCATGGATATCCAGAATCATCTATGCAATTGTCGGTATATGCGGTCTTTACCTGATTACTTTTTATATGTATACCGGCGGTACTGCACAGACCAGAGATTCATAGGCCCCGATTCTATGTAGATTCAATATAAAAAGGAATCAGACCTTATCTTTTCCGGTTCTGATTCCTTTTGCTTTACAATTATAATGCTTCAGGCAAAACAATCTTTCCGTCACGCCAGATTCTTTCAAGATCATAAAAGAGTCTGTTCTCTTTATCAAAAATATGGATGATAATGTCTCCAAAATCAAGCAGAACCCAGTTTGCGTTATGGTAGCCTTCTTTCTGCTTCATAAGATACCCTGCGCGTCCCAGCTTCTCTTCCACTTCATCAGAAAGAGCCTGTATCTGGCTTCTGTTGTTTCCATTAGCGATAATAAAATAATCGGCGATTACAGAAACCTCGCTGATATCAATTACACGTATATCTTCAGCTTTTTTCTCTTCCAGTGCCGAAATAGCCATTTTTGCCATCTCTTTTACTTTTTCTGCGGATAAATCTGCCATTTTATTCCTCCTGTTCCGTTTTCGTACTGCTGTGCTTCTTATAATAATCGTAAGTCTGCTGTGTCATAGGATCAATGGGACTATCTATATCCTCCAGATATCCCAGCGTATCCCGAAGAATTTTTAATAACGCCGCGTCGATATCCGTAAACGCAAGCTGACGCACCTGTTTCAGATTGGGTGCATGCTTTCTTCCCGGCTCGATATAGTCAGCAATATAAATGATTTTTTCAAGCTGTGACATCCCCGGTCTTCCGGTTGTGTGATTCGAAATAGCATTTAAAATATCTGCATCATGGATATGGAACTTCTTTCTGGCAATATGACTTCCCACCTTTGCATGAAGCAGATATGGATTCTGCCGTTCAACATCGGTAATCAGTATATGATGTTTTTTACAGATAGACATTTTTTCGTCATTGTCCATACATTTGGCACAGTCATGTAAAAGTCCTGCTATCTGCGCCTTATTTATATCTTCCTGATAGCGCATGGCGAGGGCGGACGCCGTATAAGCGACACCAAGTGTATGTTCAAAACGCTTATGATCCAGCGTCTTTTCCAATTTTTTTCTGATTTTTCTCATATCAACAGTTTCCATGTATCTTCTCCCATTTAAACGAATTGATATAGTTTATTCATTTGTATATATTCGAGTACCTTATCCGGAACCATATACCGTACCGATACTCCGTCGCGGATTCTTTTTCTTATTTCGGAAGAAGAAAGATCCATATACCTTGCAGGCAGGATTCTGATATCTGCCTGATATTCATAAATCAGATGACTCGCAATCTTTTCCAGCTTTTTCTCCGTTCCGGTTCCCCTAACAGCTGCAGCTATAATGCAATTCTGTAAGATAAGGTCCGGATTTTTCCAGTTTTCCAGCATAAGCAGATTATCGGCGCCCACAATGAAATAGTATTCATCATCCGGACTTTGTTGTTTCAATTCTGCAAGTGTATCACAGGTATACGTAGGACCTTCTCTGTCTATTTCCATAAAAGATAAACGAAAATGTGGATTTCCCTCCAGTGCAAGGGCAAGCATATGCGCTCGCATGCTGCCCTCCAATACGGAAGAAGCATCTTTCATATATGAATTTCCGCTGGGGATAAAAAGAACCTCATCAAGTTCCAAAACCTCTCTTGCATGTTCAGCTAAAAGGAGATGCCCATTATGAACGGGGTTAAAGGTTCCCCCCATAATACCGATTTTTTTTCCCATATCATTACTCCATCCTGCACTTCCCATAAAAGCAGCATATTCCATTAGGGAAGTTCTATTTTCTTATGATCTTTGCTTTCCTTATACAAAACAATTTTTTTACCGATTACCTGTACCACCTGGGCCCCTGTACGGTCAGCAAGCATGTCTGCCATTTGCTTCGGATCCTCCATACAGTTTTTTAATACCCCTATCTTTACCAGTTCTCTGGTGTTGAAGGTCTCTCTGACGGCTTCTGTCACCTCAGGTGTCAGACCGTATTTTCCAATCTGGAACACAGGCTCTATATTCATTGCCAGCCCTTTTAAATATGCACGTTGTTTGCTTGTCATAAGTGCCTCCTACTTATAATAGTCAAAGGATAAGCCATACATTCTGACCGTATCCCCTTCCTGTATGCCAAGTTCTTCCAACTCATCCAGAATACCGTTTAGTTTCAGGAAATTCTGGAAAAAAGTAAATCCTTTTTCGGATTCCAAATTGGTGTATCCCAGCATTTTTTCAATCCTTGGTCCCTCTATTACATATTCATCTGCTTTTTCGTCATAGACCACCGTGTAAGGTTCATCTGAAACAGAAAGCATATATTCGGGGAAAAACTCCTGTTTAAAAATAATCGGTTTATCATCAATCTGATCCAGCATATTTCTTACCTGATATAGCAGCTCGCGGATTCCCTTTCCGCTGATAGCAGAAATTGGATATACCTTGATTCCTTTCGGCTCAAATTCCTCCTTCAGTCTCTTTACGGGATCCTCATTTTCTTCCCCGGCATAGATCATATCTGTTTTATTTGCGGCAATGACCTGGGGACGCAGCGCAATATCCGGATTATAAGTTTCCAGTTCCTTATTGATGGCATATATATCATCAATCGGATCTCGTCCCTCCGTTCCTGCAGCATCCACAATATGAATGATGACTTTGGTCCTCTCTATATGGCGGAGGAATTCAAATCCCAGCCCGACTCCGTCAGATGCCCCTTCAATCAGACCGGGAATATCCGCAATGACAAAGCCCTTTGCATCCTGCAGATCCACTACTCCCAGATGGGGATTCAAGGTAGTAAAATGATAATTTGCAATTTTAGGTCTGGCATTGGACACCTGCGTCAGAAAGGTGGATTTTCCTACATTAGGAAAGCCTACCAGCCCCACATCCGCAATGACCTTAAGTTCCATAAGAAGCTCAAGTTCCCTTGATGGCTGCCCGGGCTGGGCATACTTTGGCGCCTGCATGGTACTGGTTGCATAGTGCTGATTTCCATTGCCGCCGCGCCCTCCGGCAAGAAGGACAAAACGTCTGTTTTCGCCGGACATGTCTGTGATTACCTTTTCGCTTTCCGCTTCTTTGATCACGGTTCCTTCGGGCACCTTCAAAATAAGGTCTGCTCCGTTTTTTCCACGGCAGTTGCGTTTATTTCCGTTTTCACCGTCCTGCGCATGATATTTGCGCACATGACGGTAATCGGTAAGGGTATTTAAGCCGTCATCCACCTCCAGAATAACGCTTCCGCCGTTTCCGCCGTCTCCGCCGTCCGGTCCGCCGTTGGGCACATACTTTTCACGGCGGAAGGAGACATGACCATCTCCGCCTTTTCCGCTTTTTACATAGATTCTTGCTCTGTCTGCAAACATCTCATTTCCCTTTCAGTTTAAAAAAGGCTTCAAACATATTTTTTGTTTGAAGCCTGGCAAATTCGTACTATTTTTCTACAGGATACACGGAAGCCTGTTTTTTATCTCTTCCTTTTCTTTCGAATCTAAGTACACCATCAACTAATGCGAACAATGTATCATCACCGCCGCGTCCTACATTGATACCGGGATGAATCTTTGTTCCGCGCTGTCTGTATAAAATGTTTCCTGCTTTAACGAACTGGCCGTCAGCTCTCTTCGCGCCTAATCTCTTGGATTCGGAATCTCTGCCGTTCTTGGTAGAACCAACACCCTTTTTATGAGCGAAAAATTGAAGGTTCAGCTTTAACATGATTTACACCTCCTTAAATTTGAGTTTCAGATACTGTTTGCCGTACTGTGATACGACATTTTTTAATCCAAGTACCATAGAATCAAGAAGAAGCACCGCATCTGCATCAAGGTCTTCTGCAAACCGGCAGTCAATCAGCCCCTTGTCCTCATTGCTTTCCACTTCCATCTGCGCATCCGTCAGTTCATCCAGCGAATTGATGGTGTTGATTACCAACATGGAAATCGCAGCACAGACAATGTCGCTTCCTGCATCTGCATAGCCTGCATGTCCTGTGCAGGTGACTCTCTTATATTCCCCGTTTTTGGATTTTATAATCGTAATGTCAGTCATACTTTTTAAGCGTTGATTTTTTCAATCTTAACCTGTGTGTATGCTTGTCTGTGACCGTTTTTCTTATGATAACCGGTTTTTCTCTTGTACTTGTAAACGATAACCTTGCGGTATCTGCCCTGTTCCATAACAGTTGCAGTTACGCTTGCGTTTGCTACATCTCCGGCAACCTTAAGTTCTTTATCGCTTACTGCGATAACCTGGTCAAATGTCACAGTAGCTCCGGGCTCAACATCAAGTTTTTCAACTTTGATTACATCACCTTCGGAAACTTTGTACTGTTTTCCACCTGTTGCAATGATTGCGTACATATGGCACACCTCCTATACTAATCAGTCATACTGATTTTACTCGCTAACTGCGGCGGCGCTTTAGGCGCACTTTTGCCTCGTTATGCGGCATACTCATAAAATATAACATTCCTGTTGATTTCTGTCAAGGAATTTTTTCGAGCAGGATCTGTTTCAGCCTGAAGCTTTTTATGTACTTAATTATACTAAACTGCCTACCGTTAGTACAATATTCAAAATCCATAAGATTACTGCCACAATTGCGCCGATGATACATAAGATCTTTCCGGCTTTTGCCATGCCTGCCTTGCTGGAACCTGAACCCATTCTTGCTCTTGAAATGCCAAGCATCGCAAAGACAATACTGATAATAGGACTCCATACAAACAATATGCTCAAAATACCAAACACAAGTCCTGCTGTAGCAGCGCCGGTATTATCTACTGTATTAACGGGAATTGTTGTCTGAACTGCTCTCTCAGGGCTTTGCCCTTCTGGGATATCCTGCTGCAGTACAGTAAATAACTGTTCCAGACTATTCTTGTAGGGCTTTTTCTGTGCAATCCCCACAAAACCATCCAGATCCAATTCCTTTCCGAAAGTTCCTTTCAGCCACGTCTCCAAATGTAAGGTTCCATTTACATAAGACCAGTTTAAATACTTATATCCCTCCAGCATGGCATCTCCCGCCCTGTAAGCAGGTTCGCCTTTCCAGTCAGACATTGAAAACTGATTTTTCTGAAGATAGTCATTCATCACAAATGTCACAAATTCTTCCGGTTTGTTTAATACCAAATCTTTAATAAATCTTGCCATTTTTCGCTCCCTCATCTTTACATTTTATAATAAATTATCATATTTATCTGTAAAAAACAATATGCATCCTGCAATCCGCTTTCAGCAATCCTTCCTGCCGTCCCTTATCAAAATGACCTCCCCCTCACTCAAGAAAGAAATCCCCCAACGGTCTGCTCACTTTCTTTCTGGTAATCTCCACGATCCCCAGCGCCGTCATATCTACAAGCCGTGTTTTAACCTTATCCTCCTGTAAATAAGCATCCAGTCTTTCAAGAAGCTTCTGATTATCTTCCTTTGTCTCCATACTGATAAAATCAACCATGATCATCCCCGAGTAATTTCTGATGCGCAGCTGCCTTGCTACCTCTTTTGCCGCCTCCAGATTCACCTTAAGATAATAATCCCGGCTCTTTTTTCCTTTACTTTCTGTTTTGCCGGAATTTACATCGATCACCACCATCGCCTCCGTGGGCTCTATAACCAGATATCCTCCGCAGGGCAGCCATACCCTCTTTCCAAGAGCTTCCTGTAAATGAGTATTGATACTGTACAACTTGGAAAGCGCAAGCAGATTATCCTGATAAAATCTGATTTTTTTATCCGTAAATACATTTTCAAGCCGCTGAAACACATCTGCATCATCGGTCACGATTTCATCATATAAAACCAGTGAAACATTTTTAATCTGGCTGATCAGCTCGGACTCTTTATGATAAAAACAGGTATAGCAAGTCCTATGCCTATAAGTATCTGCCAGCGTATCGAATATCTCAATAAAAGAACGCATTTCTGCCAGAAGCGGTTCGTAATCCGTCAGATTTTCCACATTGGTACGGATTGTAAACTGATATTTTTTTCTCCCATCTAGCGCGGCATTTTGCAGATAGTTCCGAATCTGACTCGTCTTTTCCTCGCTCAGTTTTTTGGAGTAAGAAAGCCCGTTCCCCCAATAGCTGCACACACAGTATTGTCCGGTTAATACAAGGTCAGCCGATGCCCTTGCCTGTTTTTTCTTTAATGCTTCCCCCTCGATCTGTATGACGACTTCATCCCCCGGTTTTATTTGTTCGCCATCTTCCAAGTCGCGGTTCCCAATCAGAAAATTTTTCATTTGCGCCAAAGGCAGATATGCCTTCTGCTTTTTGTCAATGGAAAGAAATGCGCCATTGATTCCCGGAACAATCTGATCGACTCTGGCAAGATAGATATTCCCCAGTATGGTCTCCTCCTGCAGGAGGGACACCGCTCTCATAAAATAAGGTTTTTTCTCTTCAAACAAGCTTAAAAGCAAGCAGCTTTTTTCTTTTGTAATCACCAATTTGCCCATTGTTCCATATGACGGGATCCTTAATCTGTCCTGCTTTTTCCAATCAGGAAATTAGCGGAGTCAGCTGTCCGTCTTCCTCTCTTTTATAGGTTTCTACCCGATGGACTCTGAAAGGGAACTCCGGCAGAATCGTTTTTATACTCTCAAAAAAAGTTTCCAGTACGAACCCGGGCTTTATATTGCTTCCGCTTCCGGCATCCAACAGCATATAAACTTCTTCGTCTTTGATTTCAAGCTGATAGATACCCTCCTTCAAATCTATTTCCTTTTCGCTTTTTTTGGTTTTCTTGATCACCGGAATCTTTTCCTGATGATAAAAGGAAGAAAGCCGGTCTTTCCAGTCATCCGGCAGAGCCAATTTATCACTGAAGGACACCAGATAATCGGCTGCTGCAACACTTGCCATGGCATTTCCTTCCCTATCATCCAGAACCTTTGCATCCAGCACACGAAAGCCCTCCACCATCACCTCATTCAGACGAACTGTCAAATCTTCGATGCTGGTCAGGGAATTTAATTCCACATCAAAATATTCACCGCAGCTGGTATGTCCTACCGACAAAGGAGCTGCAAAAGACATCAGCTGATGGGGGGAAAAGCCTGCCGAGTAAGCAATATCGATATCCGCTCTCCGGATTGCTTTCTGAAAATACCGCATCACATCCAGATGTCCAAGAAACTTTACCGGACCTTCCTTGGAGAATTTAATCCTTACCTTCATGGCATTTCCACCTCCCTTTTCTCTAAGCACACCCCCGTCTTAAAGCGGGCAGCGCCGCAGCCGCTGCACTTCATCCTGCAATTGGGCGTAATCGCCTCCTCCTGGGCTCTATGCCATTCTTGAAGCAAAAATTCTTTTTTGACGCCGCAGTCAATGAAATCCCAGGGGAATACCTCATCGTCCGCTCTTTTTCTGGTAGTATAAAAATCCGGATCGACTCCGCATTCCTCGAATGACGAAAGCCACACATCATTTTTATAATATTCACTCCATGCATCATAAAGACAGCCGTTCTGATAGGCATGAAAGATTACCTGATTCAATCGCCTGTCGCCTCTTGCAAAAATGCCTTCCAATACGCTTACATCCGCCTCATGCCAGTTATACTTGATACTCTTCTGGTTTAACTGACCTGCAATAGAAGTTCTTGTGAAATAGGCCTTGTCCAAAAAATCTTCCTTCGTGCACTGGCTTGCCCATTGAAAAGGAGTAAAGGGCTTCGGGATAAAGAAAGACGTGCTGGCAACAATCTGTACCCTTCCATTCCTCTTTTCTTTAGGGACTGTGTCATAAAATTCTGCGGCAATTTTATTGCAGAGCTCTGCAATTGCCCGGATATCCTCTTCTGTTTCCATGGGAAGTCCCAACATAAAGTACAATTTCACTCTGGTCCACCCTCCTTCAAAGGCAAGGTGGGCGCCGTTTAAGATGACTTCTTCGGTCAACCCCTTATTGATCACATTGCGCATTCTCTGACTTCCTGCTTCCGGGGCAAAGGTCAGACTGCTCTTTTTCACATCCTGAACCTTATTCATCACGTCCAGCGAAAAAGCATCAATTCTAAGGGAAGGCAATGAAATATTGATTTTTCTTTTTTCGCAGTTTTCAATCAGAAAATCCAGAAGTTCCGGCAGCTTAGAATAATCACTGGAGCTCAAGGAACTTAAGGAGATTTCTTCATGTCCTGTATTTTTCAGCATTTCTATTGCATAGTACTTTAACATTTCCACATCCCGTTCACGCACAGGACGGTACAACTGCCCTGCCTGACAGAAACGGCAGCCTCTGATGCATCCTCTTTGGATTTCCAGAACTACCCTGTCCTGGGTCACTTTAATAAAAGGAACCACCGGCTTGTCAGGGTAATAGGTATCTGTCACATCCCGGACCAGTTCCTTTTCAATGGTTTCCGGTATTCCGTCCGCTAACGGAATCCGCTTACCTATGGTTCCGTCTTCACGATAAGTAACGTCATATAAAGACGGAACATACATCCCCGGAATCAGTGCCGCCTTTTTGAGAAATTCTTTTCTTTCAATCCCTTTTTCTTTACACTCTTTATATAGGTCGAGAAGGCACCTGTACTGTGTTTCCCCTTCCCCAATATAAAACAGATCGAAAAAATCACAGATCGGCTCCGGATTATAGGTACATGGACCTCCTCCGATTACAATCGGATCATCTTCCCCCCTTTGGGAAGAAAGAAGCGGTATTCCGGAAAGATCCAGAATCTGAAGAATATTGGTATAGCACATCTCATACTGAATCGTTATGCCTAAGAAATCAAATTCCCTGACAGCATCCTGGGATTCCAGCGCAAACAAAGGAATCTGCTCCCTTCGCATCACTGCATCCAAATCCACCCAGGGGGAATACACTCTCTCACACCAGACATCTTCAAACCGGTTCAGCATATCATAAATAATCTGCATTCCCAGATGGGACATCCCGATTTCATATACATCCGGAAAGCACATAGCAAACCGGATCTGTATCTGATCCTTATTTTTCATGACTGCATTGACTTCATTGCCGATATAGCGGGCAGGCTTTTCCACCTGCATAAGTATCTCATCACTTAATGCCAGTTTTCTCATTCTCAAAAGTCCTTTTATTCTTAGATAATTCGTTTGTATCGCTTAGGTTATTATACGTGCTCTCTATTCCTGTTTGCAAGCACTATTTTATTCCCTCTAGCAGCTCTGCAATATCCATATTCTGAGTGATCCGTCCAAAGATCGTATCCGTGTTTTCACCTTCATAACTCAAATGACTGACATCACATAAAATAAATACAACCAGAAGAACCATCGCAATCAGAAACCTAATTCGGAAACTTCCATAAACTTTTCCGCTGCTTGGCACCTCTGGCTTATCCTCCGCTTCCAGACTATATATCTCTCCCCGTCTTACCAGAGGTTCGTCCGAATACAAAAATCCCTCTCTTGAACGGAATAATTGTCTATTATATTGATTCTGCATACGTATTGCCTTCACAAGTTCCAGCTTTTTGTCGGTGTTTATCTTACTCATAAAATCATCGTCCAGGCTATTGATTTATAAAAAATATGCACCGCATAGTTAAAATATGCGGTGCATTGCTTAAACATAAATTACTGTCATCTTTTATCCAGTTCTTCCGTGATTTCTTCCCAAGTCACACCTTTTTCAACCATAAGGACCATCATATGATAAAGGAAATCAGCAATTTCATATTTTATTTCATTTGCGTTAGGATTTTTGGAAGCGATGACGATTTCCGTTGCCTCCTCACCCAGTTTCTTTAAAATCTTATCAATTCCCTTATCAAACAAATAGTTTGTATAGGATCCTTCCTTTGGATGGACTTTTCTGTCCTTGATGACGCTAAGCACAGATTCAAAAACCATAAGAGGATTGGTTTCATCATATTCCTTTTTCATGATTTCATTGAAGAAGCAACTGTAGTTTCCGGTGTGGCAGGCAGCGCCCACCTGGGAAACCTTTGCAAGAATCGTGTCTTTATCACAATCTGCAATCATTTCCTTTACATACTGAAAATGTCCGCTGGTTTCTCCTTTGATCCATTGTTCCTTGCGGCTCCGGCTGTAATAAGTCATGCGTCCGCTCTTTAAGGTATGCAGATATGCCTCTTCATCCATATATGCCACCATCAACACTTCACGCGTTTTGTAATCCTGTACGACTACGGGTACAAGCCCGTCAGAGTTCTTCTTAAGTTCCGCCCAGCTGATGGCAGGTTCAAACGTCCGCACGCCGACGCCGTTATCCGCACATAAATCTTTGATATCATTTAATTCCTTTGCATTGGCGTTGATTGCCGGTCCTGTGACACCCGAAATCACACTGACGGATAAAAGTTCAATGATTTTATCTAAAGACACTTCGGGCAGCGTTACAATAACCGGAAGCTTCGATACATCAATTGCCTGCTTAATGCCTTTCGGACTGATTAAAATGACCTGCTCCACATATTCTGAAAGAAGGGATTCGTTTGCTTCAATCTCAGAAGCCTCCGCAATACAGGCAATAATTTTATCTTTGCCGAATTTAAGCGAAACCTCCCTCGTGATTTCAATATTGCTTTCCTTGGAGTAATTGAGCGCCGCCTTCGCACAGCCGGCATAAAGAAGTTTTTTGATATCCTCCATCCGCTTTACGTTGCCTGCCCCAATAACCGGAATCTGCGCTTCTTTGCAGATGAGTTTTAACAGATCAAGGGCTGCTTCATGGGAAGCATCGTCTGTGGACAAATCAAACACGATCAGTTCATCTGCATTATTTTCTCCGTAAAATTTTGCCAATTCCGCCGGGTTGCCGCTTATGACTGTGTCATCCTTAAAGCCTGCAACTGCCTTTTCATTTAAAAGATAAATACATGGTATAAATTTTTTATAATCGTTCATCGTTTTGTACTTCTTTCCTTAAAGACTGCCTTTTGTACTAAGAACATCCTTAATTCTTTCATCTTTTCTTGTTGCCTCATCAAGCGCCTTTGCAAAAGCCTTGAAGATTGCTTCTATCATGTGGTGATTATTCATACCTGAAAGCATTTTGATGTGAAGATTCATCCCTGCACTGTAAGAAACGGCATAGAAGAATTCTCTCACAAGTTCGGTATCCAGATCTCCTACTTTTTCAGTTGTAAACTCACATTCAAAGGCAAAATAGGGTCTGCCGCACAAATCGATTGCACACAGGGCAAGCGCGTCGTCCATAGGCAGAATGACCGAACCATAGCGCCTGATTCCCGCTTTATCCCCAAGGGCTTCTTTGATTGCAGTCCCAAGCACGATGCCTGTATCTTCCACCGAGTGATGTCCGTCCACATGCAGATCTCCGTTTACCTTCACATCAAGATTAAAAAAGCCGTGTCTTGAAAACCCTTCCAGCATATGGTCAAAAAAGCCGATTCCGGTTTCAATATTGCCGCTTCCATCCCCATCTAAATTCAAAGTGATGGAAATATCCGTTTCTTTTGTCTTACGCATTACAATGGCATTTCGCTTCATAAAAATCTCCCCTATTCAAATCTTACTTTAATAGAGTTTGCATGGGCAGTCAAGCCCTCTTTTTCGGCAAACAGTTCAATATCTTTATGTACTTTTGAAAGCGCATCCTGAGAATAAGAAATAATACTGGTCTTTTTCAGGAAATCATCTACATTTAAAGGAGAAAAGAATCTTGCAGTACCGTTGGTGGGTAATATATGGTTGGGACCTGCAAAGTAATCTCCCAAAGGCTCTGAGGAATATTCACCCAGGAAAATCGCGCCCGCATTCTTTATTTTTGTCATCGTTTCAAAAGGATTTGCAGTTAAGATCTCAAGGTGCTCAGAAGCAATCTCATTTGCTGCCGCTATGGCTTCCTCCATGTTTTGCGCAATCAGGATATAACCATAATTTTCAAGAGATTTTTCGATGATTTCCTTCCGGGAAAGTTCCTGCGTAAAGACTTCTGCCTCTTTAGAAACCTGCTCCGCCAGCTGTCTGCTTGTGGTGATTAAAATCGCGCTTGCCATTTCATCATGTTCTGCCTGGGACAGCAGATCTGCCGCTATGTATCTTGGGTTTGCGGTTTCATCCGCCAGCACTAAAATCTCACTGGGACCTGCAATGGAGTCAATGCTGACGTAGCCGAAACAGGCCTTTTTCGCCAGCGCCACGAAAATATTCCCCGGTCCGGTGATCTTATCTACTCTGGGAATGCTTTGCGTGCCAAATGCCATGGCGGCAATCGCCTGCGCTCCGCCAGCCTTATAGATTTCATTAACACCAGCAATGTCCGCAGCCACCAGTGTTCCCGGATTGACTTTTCCGTCAGCGCCGGGGGGCGTTGTCATGATGATTCTGGAAACCCCTGCCACCTTGGCAGGCAGCACATTCATCAGGACACTGGAAGGATAAGCCGCTTTTCCGCCGGGCACATACACACCGGAAATCTCGATGGGGGTAATTTTCTGTCCCAGGATCGTTCCGTTATCCTCCGGGATAAACCAGCTGTTATGAAGCTGCTTATCATGGAATTTTATGATATTGGCGGCGGATTTCTTCATGACCTTTACCAACTCGGGGTCCACCTTTTCGTAGGCTTCCTTGATCTCTTCATCCGTTACCTTTACGTTGTCCGCGGTAATCTCACATTTATCAAATTTTAAGGTGTACCCAAACAGCGCTTCATCTCCCTTTGTGCGGACCTGTTCGATGATTTCATTGACAGTCTGTTCATACTGTCCGTAACTGTTGGGGCTTCTTTTAAGAAGATTTTCCAACAGATTATTTCTGGTTGTATCGTTTAATTCTATAATACGCATGAATCTGCTCCTTTTAATCATTTTAATTTATCATTTCCCTTTCAGATACGCTCTTTCAGCTGGGAAATCAGCGCCTTTATCCGCTCTGTTTCCATCTGCATACTTACTTGATTGACAATCATCCTTGCAGACAAAGGACAGATTTCTTCCAACACTTCAAGCCCATTTTCTTTAAGCGTGGAACCAGTTTCCACAATATCTACAATCACATCTGATAATCCTACAATAGGACCAAGCTCCACCGACCCGTTGAGCTTGATGATATCCACTGTCTGATGTTTTTTGTTATAAAAATAATCCTTGGCAATAATAGGGTACTTGGTTGCCACGCGGATTCTCTCATGATGGAGAAGAAGTTCCTTTGCTGATGCCGGTCCGCACACGCACATGCGGCATTTGCCAAAGCCAAGATCCAGCACTTCATATGCCCTTCTATTCTCTTCCAGAACGGTGTCCTTACCAACCACACCGATATCTGCTGCACCATATTCCACGTAAGTAGGCACATCCGGTCCTTTTGCCAGAAAAAAACGGAGTTTTTTTTCTTCGTTCACAAAAATCAGTTTTCTGGATTTTTTATCTTTCATCTCCTCGCAGGTAATGCCAATCTGTTCAAGAAGCTCCAGCGTCTTATCTGCAAGCCGCCCTTTTCCAAGGGCAAAAGTTAAATATCTGTCTTCGTTCATTTCGATATCCATGCCTTTCATCATTTTTCGGGAATCAGAGCAACCTTTTTCCCATTTCTTCTAAGATCCTTTGCCTCTGAAAGCCTGCTTTCATAATTGGAGGCATTATAAGTAAGATACTGCAGGTCATCCACTATTTCCATTCCTGCCTTCTGGCTCTCCAGGGCAGACATAAGATCATCAATCACTACCACAAAGCCTACTGCCGGCGCTTCCTTTCCGAAATAGCCAAGGAGATGGTCGTATCTGCCGCCCTTGACAATGGGTTCTCCAACACCGTAAGTATAAGCCTTAAAAATAATGCCTGTATAATAATTATATTTACTGAGCATTCCAAGATCAAAAGAAACATATTTTTCAACACCGTATTCGCAGAGCACATGATGAAGTTTTTCAAGGCGATCGATCGCCATCAGGGAACGTGTATTGCTGACCAGCCCCTTTGCCTCCTTTAAAACCTCCGCCGTGCCGAAATAGTCTGTCACTTTCAAGAGCATATTGCTGTAAGAATCAGCAATGCCCCGCCCTTCTAACAGTTCCTGAGCGCCGAAAATATTCTTGCCCGATATAAATTCGCGGAGTTCATATTCCGTCTGTTCATCTAATCCTGCCTGGTCACATATCCCCTTAAAGTATTCCACCTCACCGATGCTGATCTGAAAATTATTAAGTCCTGCCACCAGAAGGGATTCCACCACCATGGCGATCATCTCGCCATCTGCTTCCACGCTGCCGTCACTTATCAGTTCAGCTCCCATCTGGGTGACTTCTTTAAGCTTTCCCTGAAGGCTGGTGGTATTTGTAAAAGTATTTCCTACATAGCAGAACCGGATGGGGATATCTTCATCCATAAAATATTTCGCCGCACATCTTGCCATGGAAGGGGTAAAGTCGGGTCTAAGAACCAGCGTATTTCCTTCTTTGTCAAAAAACTTATACAGTTCCTTGGAAGGGGTCGTTCCTATTTCTTTAGAGAACACGTCAAAAAATTCAAATGTGGGCGTTTGTATGTCCTGATATCCGTACAGATTCAGCTGCTTATGTATGAAATCTTCCACTGCCAGCTTCTTTGCATATTCTTTTCCATAAATATCCCTGACGCCTTCAGGCGTATGTACCAGTTGTCTGTTATTCATTTCCATCCTCATTTCTACGATTCTCATTGTTTACCACAAATTATTCAGTTTTACTTTATCGCTTTAAAGTTCTAATTCGTTATCATGTTAGCACGTAAAACTATTGGTAGTATACAGGAAGTCATTGTTTTTGTCAAATTAAAATTGCGAAATCACATAATAAAGTATAACACATTATGAACGGGCTGTGTGAACTGATTGAATTCTGATTTTCTTGACTAAGATATATATCTCGGTATATACTATTATCAGAAAGGAGTTTGATATTATGATGACAGCAAAAGTTTTTGAAAATGGTAGAAGTCAGGCAGTTAGGTTGCCAAAAGAATATCGGTTTAATACTGATGAAGTTGCAGTGAATAAAATTGGTGATATAGTTATGCTTATGCCAAAAGCAAATAAGTGGAATTCATTTATGCAGGCTATAGATATGTTTTCTGAGGATTTTATGGATGGAGGCAGAACTGATGAAATGAGACAGGAGCGTGAAGATTTATGAGATACATGTTAGATACAAATATTTGTATATATGCTATAAAGCACAAACCAGAACAGGTATTTCTTAAATTACAGGAACATGATCCGTCGGAAGTATGTATTTCTTCAGTAACATATGCAGAATTGGTTCATGGTGTTGAGAAGAGTCAATCAACAGAAAAGAATAGAGTGGCATTAGCATTACTTTTAGCTAATATTGACATTATGGATTTTGATTCTTCTGCGGCTGAAAGTTATGGAAAAATACGAGCAGATTTGGAAAAAGCAGGGAAACCAATTGGACCATTAGATATGATGATTGCAGGACATGCGAAGTCGTTAGGATACACAGTTGTCACGAATAATACCAAAGAATTCATGCGTGTTAATGGATTGAAACTTGAGAATTGGGCTGAATGATAGCTTCCAATTGAACTCACAGATTTTGTCACATCGTTTCCCTCTCATCCAAATCTTTGCTGAGCATATCAAGGTAAGGAACAAATACTCCATGCTTTTTAGGAAGGATATATTCCGGATTCAGTTCTTCATAGAGAAAGCTTTTTCTCCCGCCGTCTCCTGCCCTTTCCCAGAAGAATTTGAAAATTTCAAAGGGAAGATAATAAAATTCATCCCTGTGCGAAAAATAGATCAGGAAAAATGCCACACCTCCCTGCTTTTCAAATTGTTCCATAAAAGTTACCTGATGCTCATGAATATTTTGAAGGGCAAATCGATCCACCGCACACTCCTTGGCATCAAAACATACCGGAATTCCCTGTACCGCGCCGATATAGTCCACTGTACTTTTCTGATCAAAATAAGCCAGCGTAATGTGTCTGGTGGTTTTATCAATGTTGATCGGAGTAATCGGGGTGGGGATTTTCTGAATCAGTGCCAATCCATTTTCCAGGTATTTTTCATTTGTCCTGTTGATCAGATCCTCGAGTGTGGAACCCCGAAGCCCTCTGGAACTCCATGTTGCCATACTGTATATCTCCCTGTGTTTATATTTTATATCAATCCTTGAAATTCTACTGGATAGGGAATCTCAAATATTTTCTTATTCAGCTTTTCAAACGGGGGTTCCATTTCGGGAAATTCCAGCCGGCACGCATATAAAAGTTGGCTGCTGACCCCATGCTGTTTTTTATATTTATCATTCCATTTTCTGTCGCCGTATTTGTAATCTCCAAGAAGAGGATGAGAGACGCTTGCCATATGAATGCGGATCTGATGGGATTTTCCGGTAATCAGTTCTGCTTCCACCAGTGTCCTGTCCGCAAAACGCCTGATTGGATAATATCTGGTCTTGATATAATCGCCCTTTTCACCGCTCCCGCTGCTTACAAGATGTACGGTATTATTCTTCTCATCTTTTACAAGAAAGCCTTCCAGAATCTCTTCCTTTTCCACCGAACCCTTTACAAGCATGCGGTAATACTTTCTGATCTTCCGGCTGCTGATCAAACGATTCATTTCCCGGCTTCCGGCAAGCGACCTCGCTCCAATCACCAATCCCCTTGTATTGCGGTCAAGCCTGTTGCAGATGGAGGGTCTGTAGGTAGATAACTGACCGGCATCTAAATGACGATGCGCAAGAAGGTAGCCTATCATCCATTCATTCAAAGACAGGTCCTCCTGCCCCGCCTTCTGGGACAGAATCCCTGCCGGTTTATTCATAATCACAATATGTTCATCTTCATAAACAACCTGAATCCCTTTCAAACGACGGTAAGCCTCTTCATACTCTTTTACATCTGTCCCATTTTCGCGAAAACTGCTTATCGTTTCATCTGCCAGATAAAAGGAAATCACATCTCCATCTGCAAGTTTCTCTTTTCCCTCTGCTTTTTTTCCATTCAGTGTTATATTCTTTTTCCGAAGCATTTTGTAAAAAAAGGAAGCAGGCGCTAAGGGCATGTATTTCCGTAAGAATTTATCCATCCGCTGTCCCGCTTCGTTTTCACCTATCACAATCTGCTGCATAGCTTTTCTCCTATAGACTTAAATCTGATTATGGACATTACAGCGAAATATCATAAAGAAGCACTCTGACTTCATCATCTTTCAAAGGATTATTCTCCTGCTTCATCTCATTTAAATTCTTAAGCTGCCCAGCATAGGTTTTAAGATCATTAGAAATCTTAATGGTCATATCCTTAAACCCTCCCTGCTTCAGCATTGTCTGCAGATGCTCCCCGCAGGCTTTCCCATCACACCGCTCACTTTCTGTATAACCTAAGATGATTTTTCCTTCCACGATCATATGGCTGATTGCAAAATTTTTCTGATAAGAAGTAAAGTACATGTCATACATCCCAATCAACCTGCCCTCTAAAGGCGCAAGCACTTCCTTTGCCTCCTTGCTGCATCCGGTGGCACGGATCAACATAATCATGTTGACCATGCTCTTGCAGGCGGGAAGACAGCCAAGGACAGCAACCACTGTCAGCAGATTTTTTCTTGTACCGGTCGTTACATATCCTGCTATAAAAATAGATAGTGAAATGGCGAAAAAAATCAATGTTCTTATGATTACCTGCCGCCTTTTTGCTGTAATATATCCAAAATTACCTTTTACCGCTTTTCTCAATTCAGGTCTCCTCTCAAGTTCATGCTTCCAATTCATCCCTTTTTCTTATGAACATTGCGAATGGTCTTCTTTTTCTTTCGACCGACTCGGTCATCCGTTTTCCGCTTTCTTTTATCACTCTGTCCACCTAAATCAGCCTTTTTCCCTTTTGGTCTGATCAGACATTTTTTGTCAAAGCCAATCAGATCCTCCCGTCCGGCTTTTATGAGCGCTTCGTGAACCAGTTCGTAATTTTTAGGGTTCCGATACTGGATAAGCGCCCTCTGCATGGCCTTTTCATGGGGATTCCGGCATACGTACACCTTTTCACCGTTTCTGGGATCTATGCCTGTATAATACATGACGGTGGACAACGTAGAGGGGGTTGGATAAAAATCCTGTACCTGTTCCGGCATATAACCTAAATCCCTCAGATATTCGGCAAGCTCCACAGCCTCCTTCAATGTGGAACCCGGATGGGAAGACATCAGATAAGGCACCAGAAACTGTTTTTTGCCAAGTTCTTCATTCAGTTTATAATATTTTTTTACAAATCTTTCATATACGCTTCTTTTCGGCTTTCCCATTTTGTCTAAAACGGCATCAGAAATATGTTCCGGCGCTACTTTCAGCTGACCGCTCACATGATGCTCTACCAGTTCCCTGAAAAAGGCATCATCCTCCTGCGCTAATAAGTAATCAAAGCGGATTCCTGACCGTATGAAGACTTTTTTCACGCCCGGCAGCGCCCGCAATTTTTTTAGCAGGGAAAGATAATCTTGATGATCGGCGTTCAGGTTTTTACAAGGCGACGGATACAGGCATTGCCTGTTTGTGCAGACACCTGCCTTTAACTGCTTTTGGCAGGCAGGATGCCGGAAATTGGCGGTAGGACCTCCTACGTCGTGAATATACCCTTTAAAGTCAGGATCTTGTATCATCGTTTCGGCTTCCTCGAGAATTGATTCATGGCTCCGCACCTGAACGATTCTCCCCTGATGAAAAGTAAGCGCACAGAAACTGCATCCGCCAAAGCATCCTCTGTTACTGATTAGGGAAAATTTAATTTCTGATATTGCCGGAACGCCGCCCATCTCTTCATAAGACGGATGGTAAGTGCGCATATAGGGAAGTCCATAAATATCGTCCATCTCCTCCATAGATAAAGGCTTCTGAGGAGGGTTTTGTACTACATAGGTACCACCCGGATAAGGTTCTGCTAAAACCCTTGCCGTGAATGGATCCGTATTTTTATATTGAATGCCGAAACTTTCCGCATATTTGAAAGGGAACTCTTTCAGTTCATCATAGGAGGGAAGAAAAACAGCATTATCCTTTTCCTTTTCCGCCCCGGTTATACCGGAAATATCCTTTGTCTTATAAACGGTTCCCGGGATAAAGCTAAGATCCCTGATATCAATTCCACTGTCAAGTGCATCTGCAATCTCTATAATGGATTTTTCACCCATGCCATAGGAAATCAGGTCCGCCTGACTGTCTAATAAGATGGAACGCTTTAGGGAATTACTCCAATAATCATAATGTGCAAGGCGTCTTAGACTTGCTTCTATTCCTCCAATGATGACCGGAACATCCTTATATTTTCGCCGGATCAGATTTCCATACACAATCGTTGCATAATCCGGTCTTTTTCCCATAACGCCGCCCGGTGTGTATGCATCCGTGGGACGCTTTTTCTTTGAGACAAAGTAATGATTTACCATGGAATCCATATTGCCTCCGGATATAAGGAAAGCAAGCCTAGGTCTTCCTAAAATGGCGATACTGTTTTCATCTTTCCAGTCCGGCTGGGAAATAATGCCTACACTGTAGCCGTGGGCTTCAAGGATGCGGCTGATGATGGCATGTCCAAAAGAAGGATGATCCACATAGGCATCCCCGCAGACATACACGAAATCAAGTTGTTCTATCTCTCTTTCTGTCATATCCTGTCTGGAGACAGGTAAAAATCCATTAAACAAGCGAACCTCCCGGCACTGACAGCCCTTCCATGATATCCGAATAATCTGTTATGTAAAAATCAGAGAGTCTCTTCTTTTCTTCATCCTGGTCAAGGGAATATTCATCCCTAACGGCACAGACCTTCATACCTGCCGCTTTTCCCGCCATGATTCCGGGAACAATGTCTTCAAACACAAGGCATTTTTCCGGTCTGACTTTGCATTTTTTTGCCGCCTCAAGATAGACATCCGGAGCCGGTTTCCCTTTTTCCACATCACAGGCAGTCACAATGCAGTCAAAGCTGCCGAAAAGTCCATGCACTTTTATGACATTTTCCACCAGCGCTCTTGAATTGCTTGTGGCGATTCCCAATCTGATTCCGGCATTTTGGCAATATTCCACGAAGGATCTGGCACCTTCTTTAAGCGGAACATGATAAGTATATTGATCCCATGCCATCCGGTTCCAGTCCTCTTTAATCTGGTCTATGGAATCGGGTATCTGAAATCTTGTCTTAAAATATTCTGCTGTCTC
>CAYOED010000039.1:0-32431 GCA_964402925.1 uncultured Lachnospiraceae bacterium
GCGTTCAACTTTCCCCAAAAGCAGACAGAGTCAGTATATACCACATCCGGCTGAAAGGATTTAAACTCCCTATCCAGAAAATCATTCATGCTGAGTGTAATGCGAATATCCTGTACCGTCATTTCTGTAGTAGAGACACTATTTAAACCAGCTTCTTCCTGCTCCGTCAGTTTTGGCAGGAAAGAATCACAGGATATAAACTCTGCTCCGGTGGCTTTGATTTTCTTCTCAAATTCGCCAAACGAATAGAATCGAACTACATTCCCGCATCTGACAAGTTCAGCAGCAACCGGGAGCATAGGATTTGTGTGACCGTGTGCAGGAATACAAAAGAATGCAATTTTCTTCAATCGCTCTCACCATCCTTTTCTTGAAACGCCACGCCGAACAATTCGGCAAATGCTCCTTTGGGAGGAATCGCAATACCGCGCTCCTCATCGCCAAGAAGGAGCAGCGTATCTCCTGGCTTTATTTCAAATATATCGCGTGCTTGTTTCGGAATAACAATCTGTCCTTTTTCTCCAACAGTAGCCGTCCATGCATATTTACCCTTTGGTGCAGTCATTCTCTTTCTCCTTTCAAGTATGATTTGTATAACAAATTATACTTTTCTGATTATTAAATGTCAATGGAAATTGTTCAAAATATTTTTCGTATATAAAAACCTCCATAAAATATCAATCATAAAATCACCAAAAGAATTTAGTTAATTGTAAATTAGTAAATCGTAATTGACTAAATTATCACAACATGGTATGGTATAGCTAACATAGAATGGAGGTAAAAGTATGTTTATTGGCAGAAAGCGCGAACTTGCTTCCTTAAATAATTTGTATACATCAGATAAGTTTGAATTTGCAGTCATCTATGGTCGCCGCCGTGTAGGAAAAACTGCGCTTATCACCCAATTTATAGATGATAAAAAGGCAATCTACTTTATGGGGGTAGAGAGTAACGCTAAGCAGAATCTGGAAAACTTTAGTAAAAATATTATGGAGTTTGAAACAGGTATTCAGGCAGAAACGACTTTTACTTCGTTTCAGACTGCTTTGGAATATGTTTTCAAATTGGCGGAAAAGGAGCGTCTGATTCTGGCAATCGATGAATACCCCTATGTTGCCCGCTCCTCCCAAAGTCTTGCTTCCACACTTCAGCTTTTAATTGATAAATGCAAGAGCACCTCCAAGCTGATGCTGATTCTTTGTGGTTCCTCCATGTCCTATATCGAAGATCACGTGCTGGCTTACAAAGCACCTCTTTATGGCAGACGGACAGCACAGATGAAGATTCTGCCTTTTGATTTTGCGGATACCTGCCGATATTTCAAAAACTTTTCCGCCGAGGATAAAGCACTCATTTACGGTATCGTAGGAGGAACACCGCAATATCTGTTGCAAATGAATGACAGGCTGAGCGTTGAGGATAACATTAAGAATACTTTTCTGAATTTAACATCTTCTCTCTTTGAGGAGCCGGAAAATTTGTTGAAGCAGGAGGTGCGTGAACCGGCACTTTACAATGCCATCATTACAGCTATTGCAACCGGCGCTTCCCGCATGGTGGAAATCTCTACAAAAGTCGGTGAAAATACCAGCGTTTGCGCTACTTACTTGAAAAATCTGATGGAACTGGGGCTGATACAAAAAGAAACGCCTTATGGTGAAAAGACATCTCGAAAGTCGATTTACGTTATTGATGATAATATGTTCCGATTTTGGTATCGGTTTGTTCCTGAGAATCATTCTATTATTGCTCGCGGCGCTGCCGATCTAGCCTATAGACGAATTGAACCATATCTGTCGGATTATATGGGAAAGGTATTTGAAGAAATTTGCAAGCAGCATCTATGGAAATTATTACTGAGCGGAGAGTCACCTGTCGAATTCAAGGAACTTGGACGCTGGTGGGGAACTGATCCATCCACACGCAGCCAGGCAGAAATTGATATTGTGGGTGAACAGGACAAATATTGTGCTCTGTTTGGCGAATGCAAATGGACAAATGAGAAAGTGGATGCGGGGGTATTAGAAAAACTGGTAAAGCGAAGCCAGCTATTCCATTACCACAATGTACATCTCTATCTATTTGCTAAGAATGGATTTACGAAAGGCTGCATTGATAAGGCGGACGAAATGGGCAATGTGATGCTGGTCACATATAGCAATATTCTGGAATCGCTGCTTACGGTTTGAATCGGTTGAATTGTATATTTTTCATACTTTCCTCTTCAAATCAACACAAAATTCTGCATTTTTGACATTGCCTGGCAAATGCATCACTGCTAAAATAATGCCGAAGAAAATGAAATGGATGAAAAACGAGGAGAAAAAAAGATGAAAATTTATAACATTGATGACGCCGAAAAATTCCTTGACACAATCAAACAATGCAAGGGGTCCGTAGAACTGATTTCCAAGCAGGGAGACCGTCTTAATTTGAAATCCGAGCTCACAAAATACCTTGCACTTTCCAAACTTTTTAATGACAGTGCTTTCATCAACGAAATGGAACTGATCGCTTCCGACCCTGATGACGTAAAGCTTCTGGTAGACTATATGATGATGGGAAAGTAAACATTTGAAATATCCCGCCGGATTCATTAACCCCAAAGTGCCAAGACTGGCACTCTGGGGTTATTTTGTTACAATAAGCTGTCTTGCGAAGCATGACAGCGTTTGTTACAATAAGATGGCTCGCGAAGCGTGGCAGCGTTTGTTATGCTTTGACTGCCCAACGCATCTTTGTGGAGCGGGCTCTGCTGTTTCTTGCGCATTCCTGCGCCGAAGGCCGGATCACTTCTTCTGCGATTTCACTGTAAACACCGGCTTTTTTCCATTCCTTAAAGGATTTCTTCACCAGCCTGTCTTCCCCTGAGTGGAAGGTTAGAATTGCGATTCTTCCCCCAGGTGCCATTGCCGCGGGAAGTTTTTGTAAAAATGCGTCCAACACTTCATACTCGCTGTTTACATCGATTCTAAGTGCCTGAAATACCCGGGCACAGGATTTTTTCACAGTCTCCTTGCGTTCAGCATCAGGCAGAAAGGCAAGTGCCTCGGCAATAACCTCAGCCAGCCTTGTAGTGGTTTCAATTTTCTTTCCTCTGCGGAGCTGCGATGCAATTGCTTTTGCGATTTCCTCTGCATAGGGCTCATCTGCATTGTCCATGAGCATCCCCACAAGTTCATCTCTGGTGACTTCTTTTAGCCGCTCCGATGCCGGGATTCCCCGCTGCGGGTCAAGCCGAAGGTCAAGGGGTCCCTCATTTTTGTAAGAAAATCCTCTCTCCGGATTATCAATCTGCATGGATGAGACTCCCAAATCCGCCAAAAGGAAGTGAAAAGGTCCGTGCTTTTCTGCCACCTGGTCAATATCCGCAAAATTCTGGTGAATCACCGTCAGAAGATCTTCCCCATACCCCAGCGCCTGTAACCGCTTCTTTGTCTTTTCGATTTCTATCGGATCCACATCCAGTCCGTAAAGATGCCCTTTCTCCTCAAGGCACTTGAGCATCTCTAGGCTGTGTCCGCCATATCCGAGGGTTGCATCCAATCCACTCATTCCCGGTCTGATCTGCAAAAAATCCAAGATTTCTTTTACACAGATGGAGATATGCATCCCTGCAGGGGTACTTCCCTTCTGAATCACTTTTTCAATCGTATCCTGATATTTTTCGGGATTCAGTTCTTTATATTTCTCACTGTATTTTCTGGGATGGGTTCCTTTGTACCGTACCCTTCTTTTGTGGGGCTCTTCCCCCCGCATCTGCTTTTCCATCTTATCTTATACCTTTCCTGCTTTCTTGACAGTTCGTGCCGGCACTGCTATCCTTGCTCCCACTTTAGCATCAGCCCCGAAATTGAAGCTTGGGGCAATGTCATAGGCAAATTCCTTGACTTATTTGGACAAATCCTATATCTGTTTTCAACTATTTGTGTTATCATTGTATCATATTTGCGTTCTTTATGTTGAAAATGTTAAAAAGAAAGAAGATTATCTATGGAAAATACAAAGAAAACCATTTTATTTGAACAGATGCCCATTCCAAAGGCTGTCATGACATTGGCAGTCCCAACGATTCTCAGCTCTCTGGTCATGGTGATTTATAATCTTGCAGATACTTATTTCGTAGGAATGGTAAACGATCCCATTCAAAATGCAGCTGTCACGCTGGCAGCGCCGGTACTGTTGGCCTTTAACGCTGTCAACAATTTGTTCGGCGTGGGAACTTCCAGTATGATGAGCCGGGCGCTGGGTAAGAAAGACTATGATACCGTATACCGCAGTTCCGCCTTTGGCTTTTATTGCTCTGTGTTCTGTGGTCTCATGTTCTCTCTTCTCTACACTCTGTTTAGCGGACCGCTGCTTAGTGTTCTGGGAGCAAGCCCGGAAACGGTTGCCGATACAGCACAATATCTGAAATGGACCGTTACCTTTGGTGCGGCGCCCGCCATCCTCAATGTGGTCATGGCGTATCTGGTACGTTCCGAAGGCTCTTCCCTTCATGCCAGCATCGGCTCCATGAGCGGGTGCCTCCTCAATATCGTTCTGGACCCGATTTTCATCCTTCCCTGGGGACTTAATATGGGGGCTGCGGGGGCTGGTCTTGCCACCTTTATCTCCAATTGTGTGGCATGTATTTATTTCTTCGTTCTCTTGTTCGTAAAACGGGGAAATACTTATGTATGTATACGCCCTGGTATGTTAAAATTCAGTCAACATATTATTGTGGGTATATGCAGCGTGGGCATACCTGCTGCCATCCAGAATCTTTTGAATGTGACAGGCATGACTGTTCTCAACAACTTTACATCCTCCTACGGTTCAGACGCCGTAGCCGCCATGGGGATTGCACAGAAAATCAATATGGTACCCCTCTATTTTGCCCTCGGACTCTCTCAGGGCATTATGCCGCTGATCAGCTACAGCTATTCTTCCGGCAATATCAAACGGATGAAGGATACCCTAACATTTACGATAAAGATTTCTTTATCATTTATGATCATTATATCGGCTTTTTATTACTTTGGCGCCGGCTTCCTGACATCACTCTTTATGGAAAACACCGCCATCATCGCTTATGGCACCCGGTTCCTTCACGGTCTTTGCATCGGTCTTCCTTTCCTTTGCATGGACTTTCTTGCCGTGGGCATCTTTCAGGCATGCGGTATGGGAAAAAAAGCGTTCGTCTTTGCACTGCTTAGGAAGATTGTACTGGAAATTCCTGCCCTCTACATTTTAAACTGGCTGTTTCCTCTTTACGGGCTTGCATATGCACAGTTTACAGCGGAAGTGATTTTGGCTGTTGCAGCAGTGATTACGCTGCTTGGCATCTTTAAGAAAATAAAAATTTAATCAAACCATGTATCCCAATGCTCAGAATGATAGGCGTCAAAGCACATTTTAATCTGCTCCGCATTATTCTTTTCCGTGGCTAATGCCGGCAACTCATCCAGTGCAAAATATCTGCTTTCAACCGTTTCAATATTATCTTCAAAAGATCCGCCTATCACGGAGCATAGTACAAATATTTTACAGACCTTGTAAGCATATATGGGCAGGTTATGCTTCTCTCTGTCTTGGACAGCAATAACCAAATCAGCGCTTACATCCAATCCTGCCTCTTCTTTTACTTCCTTAATGGTATTCTCCTTTACAGATACATTGACGTCTACCCAGCCTCCGGGCAAAGACCATGTACCGTTCTTTTCCTTTACGAGAAGAATTTTATCTTCCTTAAAGATGGCTGCCCTTGTGTCCAGTTTCGGCGTCTGATAACCGATTTCATTGCAGAATAAATCTTTCACCTTTTCAACCGGAATATCTGATTTAAGGCTGATTATTTCTGCTGCAATCTCCCTTACCCTCTCATACCGTTCAGCATCAAATTCATCTTTTGTATAAAATAAGCCTGCCTGTGCAAGGCTCTGCAGTTCTATCGCCCACTGCAGCCATTTTTCATTCGTGTTCATCTGCATCCTCATTCATTTTATCAACTAATTTTATCGATTGTAAACGTAATATCGGAAATTCCGCTGTCATCCTTATAGCTGCTGCAATATGTATCAAATCCTATCGTATTACATCTGGTACATTCATCCAGATTTAGCTGCTCTATATTGCGGATATGCGCAAATATGCCTTTTTTAGGATATTCCTGATTGCTGTGCCCGCACAAATAGGTGTCAAAATCCATCTGTACTACTTTTTGCAAGGTTTCTAAAAGTTCCTGCATGGAAAGGGAACCATAATTAAACAGCCACAGTCCCTGATTTAAAGCATCGCCGGCTATCAAAAGCTTTTCTTCCTGCACCAGCACCCCTATGGAACCTTTCGTATGCCCCGGCAGGGAAACAATCTGAACATGCATATTGCCCAGAGAAATTTCTCTTTCATATTCTATTCCTTTTAATTGATAAGATTTTTCCTCCTGCCCCTCAAAATGACTGATTACATCCCATTCTTTCTTCACAGCATAGACATCGTCAAACCAATGATTTCCTCCAATATGGTCGGGATGTCCATGGCTATTAATCACCATGTAAGGCGTCTCAATTTCTTTTTCCACAAAGGTTCGCAGATTTCTGTTCCCATAACCTGTATCTACTAATATTGCCAGATCTTTTCCTTTGATTAAAGTGCAATAAACACCGTTATCCTCCGCAATCTGCCAGATATTCTCACGAATCTTTGTATAAGAATATGTGTCCTTATTTTCCATATATTTTTCCTTCCTTTCATCAGCAAATGTGAAAAGCCTATTAATTTCGCTTTTCCCTTATCTCTCTAGTGAGTACCACTGTAACATGAGAATTTATGGATTGTCAGAGAGAATCGAGATAAAACTAATATGTTTTTATTCATTGTGTGTTCAAAAACTCTTGAAACATTCTCTTTGTTGCTACTCCAACTTTTAGCATTAATGTTTCAATTTTTTGTATTATTTGATTATCATTTTGTATTATGGCTAAATTATCTTTAAAACTTCTTAAAGAATCCACTGATATTTCAAATAATTCATCATCATCAGTATCAATTAACATTAATAATACTTCTAATTGTTTCAAATCATTGGAATCATGTAAACAGTATGCCAGCCTTCTTTTCCAACCAATTGTTTTTTTAGGCAATTTTTGAAACAAATATTCCCAATCATCATTTTCAAAACTTTGAAGCATATCCTCAACAATTAGAAACCCTTCATCATACCAATAGTCTACTGGAAAATCTTCTGCTTCAAATTCATTAATATATCTATCCAATTTCTCAAACATATCAGTTCTCTTTTATTGTATATTATTAAACCCCGGTAATAGTCCTATCCTTAATCCTCCCGTTGGATAAGCGGACGTAACAACATCACCACTTTTAATGACCTCAATTTGCACTCCATTAACAGTGCCCCTACTGCATAATTGGAATTAGCATTATAAATTTTATAATAAAACTTTGTAAATCGTCAAAAGAAATGTTGTAAAATTGCTACTCCAAATTATTAAAATTTGTTATTCTCAATTATTTGTTTTTAACTATGCTACTGTTTTAAATATTTGTACTAATTATCATACCGAAATTTTTGATACATTAAGTGAGTCTCATTATATGCTTTTTTTACTATGCTCTCATTAGTTGTTTGCAAAAGCCATTGCTTGGTTTCAGAAAAATTGAAACCAAATTCTTGCTCATAATACCCCAAAAAAGTATATGCCCTTTCCATTATATTACTCTCGTCAACCGTTTTAGGGTTGCTAAATTTCTGCCAGTCATTAAATATAGCTTTATCTGCAGGCTGTCCATCCTCCCATAATTCTGGAGAAATCGCTCCTAAAAATCCTCCTAAATCATCTTCTTTACATTGATTATAACCTTGATCTAAAATATAGAAAAAAATTAAAAATGATTGCATTGATTTCAGCTTCTCCCTTTACATTCACTGGCTCTTTATTTGCATTATATGCTCTCTGCCTCTCAATCCTCTCCAGATACGGCTTTTCTGCTATTATGCACTCATAAAACATACACCCATACGCTATCTCCATCGCCATCTGTCCGAGCACGCTCAGGGCTCTTTTATGTTCCTCCTGCCACTTATAATAGGACTTCGTCTCTGCCCTTTTTGCTGTCTCTGGGCATTCCCTTCTCACCATCTCCAGCATTTCTTCATTCAAAAGGCGTGCATCCCATCCCGGCGTATCCTCCATCCCGTTTATAACGCCTCTCGTTGACAGTCCTTCCACAAACAGCTCCAATCTGCTGACATCACACGTGACCAACAGATGCCCCAGCGCTGACCTGATTAGCTGTCTCCCCCGTGTCATATTCACCTACCATCATATTCTGAGGTTCGTGGTTCTCCCAGAGTCTTCCAGCTCAATCATCTGCTCACACTCAAGCCCTAAAGTGCAGGTCCCAAAAGGCATGATATTCACAAATGCCTTGCTGTCCCTCACACAGGCACTTGGCAGATTATCGATATCAATGCTGCCTGTCTGTAACATCAGAAAGCTGTGCTTAAATCCGCATGGACACTTTAGTTCTGCCCCGAATACCAGCTGTTCCGGCGGTTTCGGCGATTCCTGTGAGTCCTCCTTCTTAAACAGCCATGAAAGAATATCCATTTATCTTACCATAAATTCCTCAATTCCCATACCCCTGACTTCACGCCTGTATGCGCTTTCTACAAATGCAAGACTTGCCACGACATGGTTTCCTTCCGTCTTTGGATACCATGAGGCAGGGACTGCTTATGATATCCATGAACTCCTCCTCTTCCAGTTCAACTTTCAAATAGTTCCCCTCTTCCAGCGCTTCATAAATCTGTCCATACCGCCATATCCCGGGGCGTACCAGCGAGTACCACCCCGGAAAGCGGGGCTGCAGGTTCCGCTTATCCGCATATATCCTGAAATATCTCATAAAAATTCTTCCTTTCTGCAGTCAATAGAATATCTGCTTCCCCTATATTCACTGCTGTTATCTACATCCTTCACAAGGTACCCATATTATAATTGTAAGAACGTTTTTTAAATACATTTTGTAGTTTATATGTTCAAAACCTTTTGTTCCGATTGTCCGATGTGAATTATGCGTTGGGTATCCATCAAATCCTCTTACCAAATACTTCCACTCTGAATCCAATTTGTCTGATTACTGCAAAAAGGATCAGAGTTTCTAACGCTCTGATCCCATAAATTGCTTTATCTCATTAACATCGAATTATCTGTATTTATCATTTTTCCACTGCTTCCGTCTTGATGATGAACTTCACACTGCCATCTACATTTTCCGGAAGTTGTGTAAAGGTATTGTACTCCTTGCCCGCATCAGCCACTGCCTTTAATCTGTCAATCACATCCTGCACATCATCCCCGAAAAGTTCCGTCAGCTTACTGATTCCTTCCTCATCAAACTCAAACATGCCATTCACCAGGGCAAGAGCGCCCTCATCCAACGTTCCCATCCCTTCATCCAGCGTCAATACACCATCTTTCAACGTGCCTACACCATCCTTGAGAGTTCCAGCGCCATCGTTGAGGGTTCCGGTTCCCTCTACCAGTTGCTTCGTACCGCTTTTCAGTTCTTCTGTGCCATCCTTTAAAGTTGCCGTTCCGTCCTTTAAAGCGGATGCTCCGTCCTTCAATTCCCCAGCGCCGCTCTTTAAGGTCGATGTACCGCTCTTTAATTCACTGGTTCCTCCCTTTAACGTGGCTGCTCCCTCTTTCAAATTACCGGCCCCTGCTGCCAGTTGCCCCGCTCCGCTGTCCAAGGTATCAAGCCCACTTTTTAATTCATTTACTCCGCTATCTAACGCCGCTGCGCCTTGAAGCGCACTCTGTGTTCCCTCTGCCAAACTTCCTGCTCCTTGTACCAGCATCGTCATCTTTGCCGAATTTTCCTGGGAATTCAGAGTTCCTGATATTTCTGACAATTTCTGGTCCAGAATCGCTGCATAAGTAATTGCGGGTCCCCACTTTGCGATAAGCGCATTCTGATCGATAGCATTGGCGTCTACAACAGCAATTTGCTCATCAAGGGCTGCAACCTGTATGGAATACGCTGTTACTTCCGCCTGACAGGCTGCCACTTCCTCCAACGCACTCTGATAAGCATCTGCTTTTTGCTGTAAGTTATCCGTATCTATGGACTGCACCGATATGGTATCACTTTCCACTACTTCTCTTGTCACTACTCCTGTGCCCGTGACGGTCTGGGTTTCCACATCCGTCATCTCATCAATGACCTCTCCGCCTTCCCCATCTTCTGATTCTTCTGTCACTACCTTCGTTGTGGTATAAACAGGTGCATCTACCGATACATCCACATAGCTTTCTTCTTCATGTGTTCCTGTTATCACCTCAAATTCCATAGTATCCGCCTGACAGGCTGCCGCCAGTTCTGCCTGTGCCGCCGCAGATCTGCTCTGCGCCTGCGCAAGGTTCCCTATTGCAGCGTCCAGATTTTCCTGCATCTGCGCTCTCTGTTGCTGGAGACTTGATAAAATAGCATTATAGGATGCCTCCGCCAATCCATCTCCTTCCATACTTGCTTTCTTTATCGATGCATTGAGAAGATAAGAAACCTGCAGCAAGGTAGTCGGATTGTTTGGATCAATCCCATCTGCAGAACTGACAGGTGTTCCGATACCTGCTTTTAACACTTCCATCTGCGCTGCCACCTGGTCTACCCCGTCCTTTACAAGGAGCGCACCGTCATTGATACTTTTCGCGCCATTCAAAAGACTTTCTGTTCCCTCACTCAGCCTTTGTCCTCCATCTTTTAATGTATGTGTTCCCATCATCAATCCCAAAACACCATTCTGTAACGCTGCTGTTCCATCATATAGCGCCGAGGCTCCATCGTTCAGCTGCTTTGCTCCGTCGTCCAGCTTTCCGGCTCCATCGTATAGCTGCCGGCTCCGTCGTATAGCTGCCCCGCCCCATCTATCAGCTGTCCGGCTCCGTTTACCAACTGTCCGGCTCCATCATCTAAGATTCCGGATTTATCATATAATTCCTGTGTACCATCCTTTAATTCCACCGTGCCGTCCCACAATTCATCTGTCCCGGCAAGCAGTTCCTGTGTACCTTCCTTTAATTGTCCGCTTCCGTCTTTTAACTCCATGGTTCCATCTTTCAGTTCATTTGTTGCTTCCTGAAGTTCATCCATAGAATCATTTAAGTCTGACAGGTCGAAAGAATCCGTCAACTCAATATCTGACAGGATATCGCTCATGGCTACGGTCATGGTCATTCCCAGTTCAAAGTCCTCTGCATCTGCCACGATCTCAATGTAATCCGGGATTTCCAATTCCTCCAGCCTTTCGCTTTCTTCATCGTCCTTTAACTTATCCTTTAAATCATCTATATCAATGCTTTCCTTAAGTCCCGGAAAAGCTACACCTATCACTACGCTGTTGTTTCCTTCCGAAAGCAGCCTTGCGTTGGTCACTTCAATATTGGAAAAAGTGTCCTGAGGCAATATGATGCCGGATATCATTGCAAAAGGAACTTTTATCTCCTGTTCCTTATTGCCGATTACCACTGTTTTTGTCTCCTTATTCTCATAGTCCATGCGGATCGTTACCCTGCCGCTTTTTCCTGCAAGTTCTTCCGGCGATATTTCCTGCCCATCCAACTGATAAGAAATCTTTACTTCCACAGGAACTTCTTTATCCGTAGTACCGCTATAGTAAATATCCGCCCCTTCCGCCTGCCAGATGATGTTGCCGTTTTCATCCGTTTCAAAGGATTCATATCCCTTCATATTCTGGATATCTGAAAGGTCCGAATAATCCATAAGGCTGTCGCTGCCGTTCCCATTTTTCAGCCAGTCACTGACAATGACCTGGGTTACGCTGCCGTTTGCATCCGCAAGCACATAAACCGTCTCTTCCTTCCCCGCTTCACTGCTGTGGGAAGAACTGATCTGGGCATTCAGCACACCGCTTAATACCTCTTCCTCATTTTCCTCTGTTATAATCGAAGTCTGTTCTGCCTCCGCCTTTCCGCATCCCGCAAGTCCCAGAACCATCGCTGCACTCAAAGTAAGACACACAGCCTTTTTTGCAATTCTCTCTTCTCTCACTTTTTTCATAATGAAACTGCCTCCTGTCCGATACTGCTTTTTTTACCCTTTGCTCCGCTTCTTATAATAATTCTGTCAAATACCATAAACATGGATGGTAATATGAAAATGACTGATACCATGCTGACCAGTGCTCCCCTTGCCATCAACGTGCAAAGAGAACTGATCATATCAATATTGGAATATAATCCCACTCCAAAAGTCGCTGCAAAAAAGGACAATGCGCTGACCATAATAGATTTCACACTGCTTTGACAGGCAATCGTGACTGCTTCCCTCTTCTCTGCTCCGTCATACCTTTCCTTCCTGTATCTTGTAGTCATTAAGATTGCATAGTCCACTGTAGCGCCTAATTGAATCGTACCGATTACCACAGATGCAATAAAAGGAATCTGCGTCCCTGTATAATAAGGAATTCCCATATTTACAAAGATTGCTGTCTCAATCACCGAAACAAGAATCACCGGCAAAGGAACCGACCTGAATACCAATAAAATGATGATGAAAATGACCCCAATGGATACCACGCTTACCGTATTGAAATCCTTGTCTGTAATTTCAATCAAGTCCTTGGTGCAAGGCGCTTCGCCCACCAGCATCCCTTTGCCGTCATAGGATTTACATATGGCGCTCAGCTTCTCACATTGGCTGTTGACCTCCTTAGAAGCTACTTTGTACTGGGAACCAACGAGCAACAGCTGCCAGTTGTCACTCACAAGGGAACTTTTAAGGGAAGACGGAATCAGTTCATCCGGAATAGCATCCCCTTTGATAGAATTCAGACCAAGCACCCAGTTTACACCGTCAACGGTCTTCATCTCATCCGCCATATGCTTCACATCTTTTGCAGGAAGATCTGCACTCAGCAGAAGCATATGGGTTGCATTCATATCAAAATTTTCATTCAGTTTTTCATTCGCTATAATGCTGGGCAGATCCTTTGGCAGGGTTTCATCCAAATTGTAATAGACCTTTGTGTTTTTATACCCAAATATGGCAGGAACCAAGGTAACTATGAACAGGATGATGAACACTCTGTAATGCTTTGTCACAAAAGCCCCTATTCCTTTCATATCAGGAAGCAATGCCCTATGTTTTGATTTCACCAGCGCTTTGTCAAATACAAGGATCAAAGAAGGCAGCACCGTGACACATGTGATTACGCCAAAGACCACTCCTTTCGCCATGACCACGCCCAAGTCCATTCCCAAGGTGAAACTCATGAAGCAAAGGGCTATAAACCCTGCCACTGTCGTCATGGAACTGCTCACTACAGCTGTAATCGTCTCACTGATTGCTTTTGCCATCGCATCCTTTTTATCTGGTATTTCCTGCCGGTTCTCCTGATAGCTGTGCCACAGGAAAATGGAATAGTCCATGGTTACTCCCAGCTGCAGGACTGCACTCAACGCTTTGGTGATATAAGAAATCTCCCCCATAAAAATATTGCTTCCCAAGTTATAAACAATCGCCATTCCTATGCTTAAAAGGAAAAGGAAAGGAATCAGAAAAGAATCCATTGTCAGGGACAATACCAAACAAGAAAGAAGGACTGCAATACATACATAAATCGGAGCTTCCCTCTCCGAAAGGTTTTTCGTATCAGTTACCACCGCCGACATTCCGCTTAAAAAGCAATTCCTGTCAGCCACCTTTCTTATATTTTCAATTGCTTCCATGGTTCCATCAGCGGATGTGGTCTCATCAAAGATAATTGCCATCATGGTGGCGTCCCCGTTGTTGAATGCATCATACACAGCATCCGGCATCATCTCCATGGGAACGGAAATATCCATGACCGAGTCGTACCAGATGGCCTTCTCCACATGTTCTACCTGCTCGATTTCCTGCTTTAATGCCGCAATTTCTTTCGGCGCCATTCCCTCCACCACAAACATAGAAAAGGCTCCTGTTCCAAATTCATCAACCAGAATATCCTGCCCGACCATAGTCTCGATGTCCTTCGGCAGATAGGAGAGGATATCATAATTGACTCTGGTGCTCACATACCCCAGAAAGGACGGAATCAAAAGTACCAGACTTAAGATTAAAATCGGTATCCGAAGCTGAACCACCTTTCTTCCAAATTTTTCCATACTCACACTCCCTTTTAAATATGACCAACAGTCATTTTATTTATATTCAGTATTATACTCAAAAATGACTTTTGGTCAATATTTTCCAAGATGAAAGAATTATGAATTTTATAAAAAAAATATAAAGTCCGAAAATCTTTGCTTTTCAGACTGTTTGTCTTATAATATGACTTATCAGACATCGCACATCGTAATATAGGAGTTTTCATGGGAAAAATTGATTTGAACAAAAAAAGAAAGCGCGAGGCGCTTTTAAATACCGCTTTTGAATTGTTTACCACCCGGGGAATCAACAAAACCACCATAAACAATATCGTGGAGACCGCCGGTGTGGCAAAGGGAACTTTTTATCTCTATTTTAAAGATAAATATGATATCCGAAACAAACTGATTGCTCACAAAGCAAGCTGTATTTTTTCTACCGCTGATGCTGCACTTGCCAAGACAAATCTGACCGAACTAGATGAGCGGATCATTTTTCTGGTGGACAATATTATTGAACAATTTAATGCCGACAAGTCTCTTCTAAATTTTATTTCCAAAAATTTAAGCTGGGGGATTTTTAAAAATGAATTAATTTCTTCCAAAGATGACTCAGATGTGGATTTTTACAATATTTATACCATTCTGGAGAATTCTCCCAAGTCATTTAAAAACCCGGAGATTCTTTTGTTCATGATTGTTGAATTCGTCAGTTCTACCTGCTACAGTTCCATCTTATACAATGAACCGACAGGCATCGAAGAACTGAAGCCTTATATCTTTGACGCCATCAGGCAGATCATGAAAAGTCAGGAAATCGGATAATGCTAATCACGGTACTGCCAACTACAACCTAAAGTTCAAACATATCCCAATGGAATACATTGACAACAAATTTATACCATTTGTTATAATTCTTATACGAATAGGCAGTGAAGCTAAGAAAAGAAAAAATAAGGCAATTGCCGCCCGGTACCCATAATACCAGCGCGGCAATTTTTCTGCACTAATTTTTAATTTGTCTTCCTTCATGATTCATATGATAGCCATCCTTATAAATCAATTCCGAAATCGGTACAAATGTGTATCCTTCATTTTTCAAAGTCGCAATCAGGGTATCCAACGCTTGCGCTGTGAATTTTGCCCCATTGTGGCAAAGAATAATGCTGCCGTTTCCAAGATGCTTATGCTGTGTCACAGTCTTAATGATGGAGTCCACTCCATAGTCCTTCCAGTCTAGGGAATCCACATCCCATTGAATGGTATAATATCCGCAATCCTTTGCTACATTTACCACCGCATTGTCATAATCTCCATAAGGCGGTCTGAATAAAAACATATCATATCCGGTCAGTTCCTGCACTTTCGTGTGTACCTTCATGAGTTCCTCTTTCTTTTCTTCATCTGACAGCTGACTCATATTTTTATGATTTTCACTGTGATTGCCCAGGTCGTGTCCCGCAGCGAGAATGGCCTTTACATCATCCGGATAGCTTTCCACCCATCCGCCTGTCATAAAAAAGGTTACATGGACATCATGTTTTTTCAGTATTTCCAGAATTTTAGCCGTATCCTCGTTTCCCCACGCTGCATCAAAGGAAAGCGCAATCTTCTTTTCCTGTGTCTCCACACAATAAATGGGAAGTTCCCGCCCGTCTACACTATTACTTACAGTTATACTTTCTCCTGCCACTACAAGCACTCCTCGCAGCACAGCAAACGCCGCCAGCGCAAACACCCCATATTTGATGCCCAGAACAACTCTCTGCTTCGCATACTCTTCTCCGCTCTGTCCCTCTTGCCTCGGAGGGAAGATTCTAACCAGCTGCTTTACTTTTTCTATGTACTTCTTCATAACAAACACCCATCATAATTGTTGTTACAGTCTATGACGGAGAAGTTTGGACATATGTCAGTTCTTTACTTTTCCTTCTTCTATCACAAAAAAGTTATTAGTAGATTCCCCAGCCGCCTCATTATATTTTCTTTACGAGATATGTCTTTAATGGTATGATAAAATACAGTAAAGCAGTTCAATCAAACACATGTTTATTTATAAAGGAGACCTGCCTTATGGGAAAAATGACTGTATTTCATGGCAGTTACACCACCATAGAAAATCCAAAGATTATAAAAGGCAGAAATACGAAGGATTTCGGTCCCGGTTTCTACTGCACTCTCATCCGCGAACAAGCCGAACGCTGGGCAAAGCGGTACAGTTCCAGTATCATAAACACTTATACTGTCCGAATGAACACCAGCCTTAAAATATTAGAATTCAAAGAATTATCTGAAGAATGGCTTGATTTCATTATCAACTGCCGCAGAGACGTCCCCCATGATTACGATATTGTTATAGGTGCTATGGCAAATGACCAAATTTATAATTTTATTGCCGACTATATTGACGGCATTATCACAAGGGAGCAATTCTGGGTAATGGCGAGATTTAAATATCCAACCCACCAGATTAATTTCTGTACCCCAGCCGCCTTAAATTGCCTTACATTTGCAGAAAGTGAGGAACTTTTCAAATGATTGGAAGAGAAAACAGCAAAGAAAATGATTTGTTCTTTACCTGCAGCTTAATCGAGTACATTGCCCGCAAAACCAAAAATAAAAGAGCTGATGTCGTAAATGCTCTGGGTAAACCTATAATCGAAAAAATCTATGACCTTGCCGATGTCTATCACAGCGACAACATTGAAACCGTCAGTGATGACTTTATCAGGCAAGCCGCACTAAGCGAAGGAAGCTTCGACAACCTTTCCTGCGCAAAATATGCCATTCCAAGCCATTGGGATATAGGCAAAGTATACAAACGCCTGATACTTGGCATTGCCAGTGAAAAGAAAATGGAAATTGTAGATGCTCTAGTTGCTGCATATAACTCTTTTGTCAGTGATAAAATTGACGATTACAACAGCAGCTTTTATTATGATGCTCCTCAAAACATCTTAAATGCCTATCTTTATGAAGAACTTGAGTGACCCTGTGCAAGAAATCATCTCCAATACTAAAAATCCACATTTACTATGTATAAACTCACCAAAAACTATATGGTAAAATCATTTTTTCTGGTAAAATAATATAAAAAAGCGAAAATCGGCTTTGCCGGTTGCTGGAACGGGGTGGCGTATGACACACAAAGAGAGCGCTGAGGCATTGGTCAGATGGCATCATCCCGAGCGCGGAATGATTTATCCAAATGAGTTCATTCCCATCATAGAAGAAAACAGTTTTATTAAGAAAGTGGATTATTACATATGGGAAGAGGTCTGCCGCTTTATTAGAAAATGCATAGATTCAGGAATCTCCTGCTGCCCTGTATCTGTAAATGTATCCAGAATCCATCTGCGCGATAACGAATGCATACAAGTGCTTTCCGACCTTATAAAGAAATATGACATTTCAAAAAATTTGTGGAAAATATGATGGTATCAAGCAAGGGAAGGATTATACTGGAGCAGGTCGTCCTGATGGCAAATGAATTAAACGTGGGAATCCTTGCAGAAGGCGTGGAAACCAAAGAGCAGATAGAGCAGCTTCAACGTATGGGCTGCGACCAAGTGCAGGGCTTCTATTATTCTAGGCCCATGCCCAATGAAGATTTTTTTACTCTTGTAGAAAAACAATATAACAAATAGGACTGTGAAAAATCAGCTGTCCAGCTGATTTTATCACAGACAAATTTGTGCTGACGCCCAAATTTGCGGGCTGTTGGCAAGATGGAGGTTTTTTATGACAACAGAAAGATTGCTACAGGAAGCAAGCGAACTGGAACGGGAACTGATTTTATCAAGGCGTTATCTTCACACCCATCCCGAAACTGGATTTGATCTTGAAAATACCCTTGCTTATGTAAAGAAAGAGCTCATTTCCATGGGATACGAGCCAAAAGAATGCGGCAAGGCAGGTCTTGTTGTTCTTGCAGGAGGGAAACAGGAAGGAAAGGTATTTATGATCCGCGGCGATATGGATGCACTTCCTGTTCGTGAGGAAGCTGATGTTGAATTTCCTTCTGAAAATGGAAAAATGCACGCCTGCGGACATGATATGCATACAGCCATGATGCTGGGTGCCGCAAGGCTTTTAAAAGCACACGAGGATGAAATTTGCGGAACCGTCAAACTGATGTTCCAGCCGGCGGAGGAAATCTTTGAAGGTTCCCATGACATGATCAAAAATGGTCTGCTCAAGAATCCTGATGTGGATGCCGCCCTGATGATTCACGTCATGGCAGGTCTGCCAATGCCGACCGGTACCGTGATTGTATGCGGCGGCGGCGTCAGCGCACCTGCTGCAGATTATTTTTCAATTAAGATACAGGGAAAAGGCTGCCATGGTTCCATGCCAAATAACGGCATAGACCCCATCAACGTTGCTGCCCATATCATCACTGCCCTTCAGGAAATTCACGCAAGGGAACTTGCCCTCTCCGATGAAGCAGTTCTGACCATCGGCTCCATTCACGGCGGTGATGCCGCTAATGTCATTCCGGACACCGTAGAATTATGCGGTACGATTCGTACCTATGATGAGGAAATCAGAAGCTTTTTAAAAACACGAATGACTGAAATCTCACAAGGAATCGCCGCATCTTTCCGCGCCAGCGCAGAGGTGTCTTTTGGCAGCGGATGCCCAACCCTTGTAAACGACCCTGACTTGTCTGCATGTACGACCAAATATGTCCAGGAACTTTTAGGACCTTCCAAAGCTTTTAACGCCGATCAGTTCAGTGCCATGTCCGGTCAGTCAAAGACGGCAGGTTCTGAGGATTTTGCATATGTCAGTCTGGAAGTTCCTTCTATCATGCTCGCCTTGGCAGCAGGAAATCCCAATCAGGGCTTCTGCTATCCCCAACATCATCCCAAGGTAAAATTTGATGAAGCCGCTTTATCAATTGGAAGCGCCATCTACACATATACTGCAATGCGCTGGCTTAAAGAGCACGGAACCAAACACCCCCGAGGGTGATGCTTATGTGGAAAAAGGGAATCATCAAGGTCATTGACAAAAATACTGCTACAGAAAAATAGTTGTAAAACGTGCGCCGCAGGCGCAGTAAAAAGAGGGATGCCCTGTCAACGTTGGCATCCCTCTTTTATTATAGTGAACTATCTATCTCCTTATTGATCATGAATCTCACTGTGCAGTTCCTGAAGAGACTTAAGTTCTCCGCTCTCATGGGTCTTCACATAATGAATTCCCTCCGCTGCCACCTTTGCCGCTGCAACGGTTGTAATATAAGGCGCTTTGGCTTTGATTGCCGCTTTTCTGAGATAACTGTCATCATAGATGCTGTCCTTCCCTACAGGTGAATTGATGATCAAATCAAAATCTCCGTTTGTAATCATATCTCCTACATTGGGACGGCCTTCAAAGAGTTTCTTCGCTTTTACCGCCGGAATGCCCGCAGCGTTGATAAGGTCACAGGTTCCGCTGGTGGCAACAATCTTAAATCCATCTCCGGCAAGACTTCTTGCAACCTCCACTACTTCATCCTTATCTTTTTTGTTGACGGAAATCAGTACCGTTCCTTCAAGAGGAAGTTTTGACTGAATTGCCTCCTGTGCCTTAAAGAAAGCCTCGCCGTATGAGCGTGACAGCCCAAGCACCTCTCCTGTGGAACGCATCTCCGGCCCAAGTATGGGATCCACTTCCGGAAACATATTAAAAGGAAACGCTGCTTCTTTTACTCCATAATTGGGAATTACCTGTTCCTTCAAATCCTTGATCGGAGAAGGCCGGTTCGTAATTTCAGCGGTAATAATTTCTGTCGCAAGCGGTACCATACGGATATTGCACACCTTAGATACCAGAGGCACTGTACGGGAAGCCCTGGGATTTGCCTCAAGCACAAAGACTTTTCCATCTTCAATGGCATACTGCATGTTCATAAGTCCCTTTACGTGCATCTCTTCCGCTATTTTTCTCGTATATTCCTTGATGGTTTTCACGCTCTCCTCCGGAATATGCACAGAGGGGATAATACATGCAGAATCACCTGAATGAATACCTGCAAGTTCAATATGCTCCATCACAGCCGGTACAAAGGCATGCTCTCCGTCGCTGATAGCATCCGCCTCGCACTCCAGCGCATGATTTAAGAAACGGTCAATCAGAATCGGCCGATCCGGCGTAACCCCCACTGCTGCATTCATGTATTCCGTCATACTATCATCATCATATACTACTTCCATGCCCCGCCCGCCTAATACATAAGAGGGACGTACCATAACCGGATATCCTATCCTGCCAGCTATAGAAAGGGCTTCATCCACCGTCGTCGCCATGCCCGACTCTGGCATGGGAATATCCAGCTTCTCCATCATGGCACGGAACTGATCCCTGTCTTCCGCCAGATCAATGACAGAAGGAGATGTACCTAAAATCCGCACGCCATTTTTTTCCAGATCAGATGCCAGATTTAAAGGAGTCTGACCGCCAAACTGTGCTATCACGCCCAGCGGCTTTTCTTTCTTATAGATACTTAAGACATCTTCCAATGTAAGCGGCTCAAAATACAGCTTATCGGAAGTATCGTAGTCGGTAGATACAGTCTCGGGATTACAATTCACGATAATCGTTTCAAATCCCAATTTCTTAAGCGCCATTGCCGCATGTACACAACAATAATCAAATTCAATTCCCTGTCCGATACGGTTGGGTCCTCCGCCTAAAATCATGATTTTAGGTTTATCGGTGCTGACAACGCTCTTATCCGGTGCATTATAGGTAGAGTAATAATAAGCGCTGTCCTTAGTCCCGCTGACATGGACACCCTCCCAGGCTTCTTCTAATCCCAATGCAATACGGCGGTCACGGATCTCCTCTTCAGGAATCTCCAATAACTGGCTTAAATATTTATCAGAAAATCCATCCTTCTTGGCGGTAATCAGCATGGCATCTTCCGGCAAAGAACCTTTCTGTTTCAGAAGTTCTTCCTCTTCCTCCACCAGTTCTTTCATCTGCTCTATAAAATAAGCTTTTACCTTAGTGATCTCATGGATTTCTTCCACCGAAGCACCTTTACGGAGAGCTTCATACATCAGGAAATGACGCTCGCTGGAAGGTGTAATCAGTCTCCTTAACAATTCTTCCTTGGATAAGGTGTCAAAATCCTTTGCATGTCCAAGTCCATAGCGTCCTGTTTCCAACGAACGGATTGCTTTCTGGAACGCTTCTTTATATGTCTTTCCAATGCTCATGACCTCGCCTACGGCACGCATCTGTGTTCCCAGCTTATCCTCTACGCCTTTGAACTTTTCAAATGCCCAGCGTGCGAATTTGATTACCACATAATCGCCGTCGGGAACATATCGGTCTAATGTACCGTATTTACCGCAGGGAATGTCTTTCAAGGTAAGTCCTGCTGCAAGCATGGCGGATACCAGCGCAATGGGAAATCCGGTTGCTTTGGAAGCCAGCGCGGAAGACCTTGATGTACGTGGATTGATTTCAATGACAATGATACGGTCTGTTACAGGGTCATGGGCAAACTGCACATTCGTGCCGCCTATTACCTGTACGGATTCCACGATTTTGTATGCCTGCTCCTGCAGCCTCTTCTGACACTCCTTAGAAATCGTAAGCATAGGCGCCGAGCAGAAGGAATCTCCTGTATGTACGCCTAAAGGATCAATGTTTTCAATAAAACATACTGTAATTATGTTATTGTCTGCGTCACGTACCACTTCCAGTTCCAATTCTTCCCATCCGAGAATGGATTCCTCCACCAGTACCTGTCCCACCAGACTTGCCTGCAGACCTCTTGCACATACTGTTTTTAATTCATCTTTATTATAAACCAAGCCGCCGCCTGCACCGCCCATGGTATATGCGGGACGGAGAACTACCGGGTATCCAAGCTTCTCTGCAATAGACAATGCTTCCTCCACCGAATAGGCAACCTCGCTGCGCGCCATTTCAATGCCAAGCTTGTCCATGGTCCTTTTAAACTCAATGCGGTCTTCTCCTCGTTCAATGGCATCCACCTGCACGCCGATTACTTTTACATTGTATTTCTCCAGAATTCCGGCTTTATTCAGTTCCGCACACAAATTAAGACCCGACTGTCCTCCCAGATTCGGCAGCAGCGCATCCGGCCGTTCCTTTGCAATGATCTGCTCCAGACGCTCCACGTTGAGCGGTTCGATATAAGTCACATCCGCTGTCTCCGGATCCGTCATAATCGTTGCCGGATTGGAATTTACAAGCACGATCTCATACCCTAGCTTCCGAAGCGCCTTGCACGCCTGCGTTCCCGAATAGTCAAACTCACAGGCCTGTCCGATAATGATAGGTCCTGAACCAATGATCAGCACTTTATGAATATCTGTTCTCTTAGGCATAAAAAGTCCTCCTGACTTCCACAAAAATTTTCCTGCTGTGCATCATTTTATCATTACCATGGGAACGGTGTCAATTCGGATACTTCTCTTTAAGCCTTTGATTTATTTTTTCCGCCTGTTTTAAGTCAATCAGATAATAAGCAACAAATGCCAGCAGGTAAACTACTGCTACTGACAGAATCATCATACAGATTTCTGCCGCATTAAAGGACAGCCATCCGAACCAATATCCGCATGGTATCATCACACCGCACAACACAACAAAATGAATACCACATTTTATATACGTCGCTCTTTTTCCTGAATAAAACAACATTGTGATAAGTGTTGTAAGGAATCCGGACAGCAGAATCTGCCATAACGTCATCATCGGAATCGTATCTGTGCCTGAAAGTGAAAAATTGACAGCGCATACAATCAGAACTCCTATTGTAATATATTGAAACCATTTAATAAAATCGCGAAATATCTCCATGTCATGCCTCCTCTTTAAATCCCCAACTTCTTCTTCAAATCCACAATATATTGCCTTGAAATAATGATTTTCTCATCATTTTTCAGCTTTGCCTCAAATCGTCCGTTAAAGATCGGTCTTAAATAGGCAATCTTTGCAACATTGACAATGGAAGATTTTGAAATCCGCAGGAAATCCATATTCGTGAAATCTTCTTCGATTTCATACAATTTTCTGCGGACTTCATATACCCCCTTATCCGTGTATGCAAACACTTTGTTATCAACCGATTCAAAATAAAATATCTCCTTCGGCTCCAGTTTAACGATCTTATCCTCCACATATCCTGTTATCTTATCCTGCCGCATTTTCAAGGCATAGATCAATTTCATCAGATGCTCGTCCAAAGCTGCGCAGCGGACTATGATTTCGTCCTCTTCTCCCGAACGCGGCGTTTCTATGGTAATCTTCATCTTTCTCTCCCACTATCTGTCTGATTTTTTTCCATATTTCAGCATACCCGCACCAATGACAAGAAATACTGCACCGAATATAAGAATCAAAATCCCCTCTTCCATTACACTCACTTCTCTGCCAAACAACTCAAGATCGATACCCATCACAGCGCGATACCCGGCAGTCACTTCATCAGGCAAATCTGTAAAGGTAGTATCTATGATTCCCTTTGACATCACACTTCGAAACATAGCGGTACCGTAAATAACCGGTGTGCATTTCATGACATTTCCAATCGACTCTGACAAGGAACCAATAGGTATATAGATTCCGCCAAGGAATCCAACCAACGTTCCTACCACAGTACCAAGACCGCTCCATGCGCTCTCCGTTTTTGAAATCACTGCCAGAAAATACATGACGGTGGCATAGGTAAAGGAATTGACCATAATCATCCCTATCAGCTGCATATGTACCCCAAAGGTGAAGGGTTCCAATCCCTTTATCACACCATATATTTCCGTTATGATAAGCGTCAGTCCGCAAACCAATACGGAGGCAGTCCACGCAGATGCCACATAGCTTGCTGCAATAGCCATTCGGCCAATAGGCGCCGTATAAATAGAATTCAGTTTCCCGGTGGCTCTGTCCTTTATCATTGTGGAATAAACTGACAATGTTACCGTCACAGCATTAATCGAAATGATACCTGCACAGGTCCATGAAAGGACCAGCAGTTCCGCATTCTTTTCATCTGCTATCCCATCCCTGCCCGGAAACTGATTCAGTATTTCCACAATTGATTCCACTTGCATATCCCCTAAAAAAAATACCATAAGACATATGACAATGAGCATAGACAGCAGGGAAAAAAAGATTGCTCCTTTGCTCCGAAAATAATTCTTAAGATTACGTCCTGTCATAACCAAAAACTTTTCCATGTCTCATCCCCCCTTTAAACCAATTCTTTTCCCACTGCATTTAAGAACATATCATCCATGCTTCCTTGAATCACTTCAAATCCATCTATCAGATCCTTCACTTGGTGAATCATGGGAACCGACGACATGGTCGAGGGAATCTGCACTTCAATGACTCTATCTTCCATTAATTTCATCTCTCCACGTACGTTGTCCCCAAAATACAAAGAATCCCCAATTTCCAAAACCTGATCTTCTTTTCCCTCTTTACAGTACAGCTTCAGTTTATCAGATGCAAACTTTTCTTTTAATTCAAAGGGCGTTCCTTGGGCAATGATATTGCCATGATCCATAATGATAATCTGTTCTGCACCTGCTGCCTCTTCCATATAATGCGTCGTGAGGAACACCGTCATTTTTTCAACCTTCTGCAGTGCTTCTATGGTACTCCATACATCCACCCGGGTTGCCGGATCAAGCCCTGTAGTCGGTTCATCAAGAAAAAGAATTTCCGGCGTATGCATAAGTGCCGCCGCAATTTCACATTTTCTCTTTTGCCCTCCGGACAGCATTCTATATTTCTTTTTCATGATATCATCCAACTTTAATATCCTGCCGAGCCGGTTACACTGTTCTTTTGCTTCCGCCTTAGATGCCCCATGGATAATCCCCCGGCACATCAGATTTTCCCTGACCGTCAGAATATCGTCAAGACAGTTCTGCTGATATACGATTCCTATTTTTCTCCGTATTTTCTGATCCCCTTTTCCCAAAATCTCTCCGCACACTTCCGCCCTGCCTCCATCAGGAGAAAGCAGGGTTGCCAGCATGTTGATGACTGTCGTTTTCCCCGCGCCGTTTACTCCCAGGAAAGCCAGCATCGTACCCCTTTCAACTGCAAAGGATACATGATCGACTGCTGTAAAATCACCATATTTCTTCGTAAGATCCTCCACTTTAATAATATCCATTTTCTCCTCCATTCCAAAGCGTTTTTGCGCTTTCATTTCAGATGGAAGTATCATAGCAGTCTCATCAAATCCCGGCAAGATAGAAAACGGTAAGTTACGTTTTGGCATATGTAAGCTGTACTCATTTGCTCGTACCTTCCAGCGCCTAAGCATTACATTGCATTTTGAAATTCTTCAACAGAACCTGCGCGAGCTGCCAACTTAAGCCAGCGGACAAGAACTTCCAGATTACGTTCATATAAGATTCTTTGCTGAAGTTCCTCAGGAACCATACCGCAATCCTTTAAAAGTTCCAACACATTTTCTGCTTTTCCCTCTGCCTTTCCTTCGGCTCTCCCTTCGGCTCTTCCCTCTGCTTTCTCTGCTTCAAGTTCATCAGCCATCAGTTCCTTTAATGCCTTACACATGCACATATCCTTCGCCTCCTTAAATATCGCATTATTTGCCCGCACAATCAAATCCATCACCGATGCATGCAAATGGTCGTTTTCCCTTTTTTCATATTTTCTGATTAGTTGCGCCGCCGTTTCGGTATCCTTCACTGGATTACATAGATGAAAAAGCCACGGATTCTTTTCCTTTGACAGCTTGGAAGTCACTATCATCTGCATCACAAATTCATCACCCTCAATCAGCCAGATGCCTTCCTCCTTCCGGCTTATGCTAAAGCCACGATACTGCATTAAATATTTTATCATCTTGCGCGGATATCTGTGACAGACAAAGGTAATTGTCATTTCATTCACCTTAATCTGCTCTACTTTGCCCGCATTACACTTGTAAAGACAGGCATATGCGTATACCTTATAAAAATCATCAATGCTGAGGTAATCTCCGGGGCTCTTGTACTCTATCAAATTATACCGGCGGAAGATTTGTCCTATATTTTTCCTGATTGGAGGGTCCGCATCCTTTTTGATAATAAGCATATCTATTTCCAGCGGTTTCGTACCAAGCTGATGCTCATTCTCAAATTCCAATCGTTCTGCTTCCTCTTCAAGTTCAACTTGAAATCCGGCGTAAACCGCAGGATGCCACTGCAGAACATTTCTTTTCTTACGTTCATCCATTCAAAACCTCCTTATTTAGTTCCAGGAGGTCTCCTTCCGCGAAAACTCCTGCTATAAAATATGAATGTAAAGCATGAATTTTCTGAAAGGACAGGCATATGCCTGCTGTTGATTTGATATAGATACCGAAGACTTTCTTGCCTTCGCAGAATATGTATTAGAAAATATGCTTTTTATAAGAATACCACTTTTATAACGAAATTGCAATAACTCATTCTCTTTTTTTACTATTTTAGTGATAGCTCAGATTTGGCTATTTTGCTGAAAAAGTGTTTCACTTACATTTGAGATATTGGGAAAATAATGATGAATTGTATTTTAGAGATTATGTAAATGAGAATCCAATGATTGCAAAGGGAAAATACAGGGGCAGGTACTTCTAGGAATTTATAATGAACGGTTACACAGCGTCAGAGCTGATAAATTAATCTCTGAGACCACCTATAAATCTTTCTCCATGTATCCACATGTAAAAGGAAAAAAGTCAAATTTTTTAGTGCCAATGTGTTTAAATCCCAACATTTCATACCAATGCCTTAATACTGTATTTTCTTCTACAATTCCTATATTCATTTTGATACAATCTAATGATTTCGCTTTTTCATAAGCATCATCTACTAATTGCTTACCTATGTGTCTATGTCGGCATTCTGGAAGAACACGCAAATTATTAAGTTCACATTCCTTATTTTCTTGTAACAGTAAAGAATACTATCCGATAATTCTATCTATTATCATAATATGCACACATTACTTTTTCTTATAAGCTTCTTTCAACAGAAACATTAACTTATAGACTCCTACGGCAATTAGAATTCCTGCATTTACATATAATACTAAGTACAAATCTTTTACAAATAACCACAAAACCCTGAAAGGTGTCCCTACAATTAATGGAAGACATAACAAAATCATGGGAAGCCCAATATGACATATACTGTCAATTACATAAGTTTTTGATTTCTTTTCTTTTTTATTCCATTGAACAATTGCAGCTATGGAGTATATACTTACAAAGCACAGTAAAAAGCAGATCGCATCAATTGCCAAATGTAAAATAATGTATAAATCAGGTAACTCCTGTCTTTCCTCTCCTATGAGTGGATTCACAATATTTCCAATAAGATTATTACATACTAAATAATCATTCATATTAACAAGGACAACTACGGCAATGCCCTTTTTGGGAATAATAAACATATTGGACGTATAATTCTCTACCAAGCCAACGTGCCATAGCATCGGCTGACTAAACATCTTAGTTGAGTATATTATTAACTCTTTCTCTGTTCCAGCGCCAGCCCAATCAACCGATCTGCCTGGTCTGCCATGAACAGCGGAATGTTCAGCACATCATCATCCAGCTTTAGGTTATCCAAGGAGAACCTCACACGAAGCTTGACCCTATCTGGGAATAATTCCTTGAATTTCTTGAGACTTTTGCTGGTGGTATTGGTCTCAGATTTGACCTCCACAGGGAAAATATCATTCTCCCGCTGAATGAGGAAATCTACCTCATATGGCGGGTTATTCTGGCTCCAGTACCGAGGAATCACTTCAAACTGCGTGATCAAGGTCTGCAGCACAAAGTTTTCAGTCAGTGCGCCCTTGAACTCGGTGAACAGACGGTTGCCTTCCCCGAAAGCCGTAGGCGCCAACTGTGCCAGACGGCGGAGCAGTCCCACATCCACCAGATAAATCTTAAATGCAGATAGGTCATCATATGCAGCCACCGGCAGACCGGGAGCAGTACTACGGTAGATTTTATGCACCAATCTGGCATCCACCAACCACTGCAAAGCATCCTCGTATTCACGGGCTCTTGCGCCTTCTTTAACAACTTTATAGATAAACTTCTTGTTTTCTCTTGCCAGCTGGGACGGCACAGACTTCCAAATCATAGAGATTTTTGGAAACTCGCTGATGTTGGGATGTTTGGCAAAGTCACGTTCATAGGCACCGATGATTCCGGATAGGGCTTCCTGCATAGCTGAAACGTCCCGCGCTTCCGTCCACATCAGGACAGGTTCAGGCATGCCTCCGGTAACATAGTACATTTTCAGTTTCTCGTAAAGAGGATTGAAGAAGGCATCGGGAATCGGTTCAATGGTATCCACACTTTCCAGATACTTAGCGAGATTCTCATCGCCGTTGGCAAGCAGAAATTCTGTGAAAATCATGGGGTCAATCTGCATGAAGTTGACCTTTCCCACCGGAAAAGAAGATGGTTTCGCAAGGGCAATTCCCAACAAAGAACCGGCGCAGGCAATGTGATACTGTGGAGCATTCTCGCAGAAATACTTCATAGCGTTGATGACCTTAGGGCAATCCTGCACCTCGTCAAAGATGATAAGGGTCTTTTCCGGCACGATCTTTTGGCCACTGGCCAGCATTAGATTCTGTAAGATGCGATCTACGTCTTTGGTGGTCTCAAAGAACTGCTTATATTCCTCATTTTCGTCAAAGTTAAAATAGGCAGTATTTTCATAATAGCGTCTGCCGAATTCCTTGAGAATCCATGTCTTTCCCACCTGACGCACACCCTTTAAGATCAGCGGCTTGCGATAGGGTGAATTCTTCCAGTCCAGCAGTTTCGATAAAATCAATCGTTTCATAGAAGCACTTCCTCACACTTTTATTGGTGTTTATGTGTCTTGAAATCACATTTTTATTATATGCTGAGCTTGTGGATATTACAACCCATATCACAAAATTATTTCTATCTTAGGGAACAGAAATCACATTTGCGATTCCCTGCCTTTTTACTGCTCCCACAGGACATTTTTCATAACAGTTTCCACAGTGCAGACAATGTTCTTGTATAATCTGAAATGGCTTGCCGGACATGATACATCTTTGCGGAAAGTCTTATCTAATCTATAATCAAAAAACGATTGTCTTTTCTTGGCTTAACCCGCGGATAAGCACCATCACAATATCCCAATATCACAAAGCAGCAGGCTGTGTATGTGTCGGGAATATCCCATTCCTTCAATAATGCCCTTCCAACTTCATTGTCAAAGGTTTCTTCCCCTCTTGCAACGATACATGATGCAATCCCTAAATTTGCAGCCTCAAGCACCATATTTTCAGCACAGCAGAACGCATCGGGAATACTGTATAAAAAATTCCTTGCGCCAAAAATAACGCATACCGTAGGCGCCCCATAAAACCCACTCTTTATATCAGGATTATCAATAACACTTGGCTGTTCTGAGGAAACATACCCTCCTGCAAGTCTGCTGCGGTCAAAACGTGCAAGGTTAAGTCTGCCGATTTTCTCAGCCAATTCTTTGTTATGAACAGCAACAATCCTTGTCCTCTGCCCGCCTCCTGCATTTGGTGCGTATAATCCTGCCTCAATGATTTTTTCTAAAGCTTCCCTGTCAATCTGCCTATCCTGATATTTACGGATAGACCTGCGTTCCTTCATTATATCTAAAATATCCATATTAACCCTCCTTCCAACATTGCGGATCAGGCGCATACATATTTCCGGTATAGCCGTAGGTCACAGCCGGACATCCCCTGCAGAACCCACGAAGTTCACACTTATTACATTTTTCAAATTTATCGAAATCCCGATACTGCTCCATATTTGTGCTCATAAAAAGGTCATACATGGAAGTATCGAATACGTTTCCGATTTTGCTCTCCATTCGCCGACAGGCATATACATCACCCGTCGGAAGAATCGTCATATGGCTGATTGCACAGTGGCAGCCATCATATATCATTTTCTTATCAGCATTTTCCGGTATTTTAAAAATCCCTTTTTCATACAAAAATAATGTCCATAAATGGTCTTTCAATTGAAACGTAGTGTTTCTGTCTTTATATTGTTCGTATTTCGCCCAACATTTCTCCAAAAATACTTTGTATTCCAAAGGCGGTATATGATATTCCTGAAAGAAATCATCTTTGTGATTTCTTTCGCTTTTCTGCCCGCTTGTAGGGCAGTATCTTCCGAACGCAAAGACATCAACGTTTCTATCTACTACCAAATCAATCATATCGGGGAATTCATCTTTATTGGCACATGATACGGTAGACATGACTGCACAATACATTCCTGCTTTCTTGATACATGCAATCTTTTCTATCGTAATATCAAAAGAGCCAGGTTTTCTGAATTTGTCATGTGTTTCTCTCATTCCGTCCAATGAAAGCTGGTACTTTCTGCAACCATACTCATAAAGCCTTTCACATACCTCATCAGTCAAGTGGAACGGATTGCCTAAAATACCAAAAGTAATATTATGTTTTTTTAGTAATTCACAGAGTTTCCAAAAATTTTTATGTAAAATCGGATCACCACCTGTAATGTAAAAATATGGTGTGCGGTCTAATCTTTCACACATATCCATACAGCTTGAAACTACCGTTTCCATTTCCTCATATTTCATCTGTTTCTGGCAGATATGATTATCCTCTGAAAAAATATAACAATGTCTGCATCTTTGGTCACATTCATCTGTTATATGCCATTGATACGCAAAGTATGGTTTCATTTTGGGTATTCCTCCTATAGTTTTACTTTTTGATATATTCATGGACACACTAAGAAAACTGTGTGCCCATGACCACTTTGATGCGCTATGTATCTTACGAATCGAAATCTACTCCTATTTCGGATCGCCTGCTCCGCAAGCTGTGCCACAAGCTGATGCAGATTTTTCCTCTGGTTTCAGGTCTGCTGCTCCACAAGCTGAGCCGCAGGCTGATGCAGGCTTTTCCTCCGGTTTCGGATCTGCTGCCCCGCAAGCTGACCCGCAGGACGATATGGCACTTGTACCAGCAAATGCAGCGACATTTTCAAGATTACTCATAATAGTTACCTCCTTTATTTGTTTGCTTGATTTTCTGACCTCCTTGGTCTATACTTAGTATAAATTGCAACAATCGAAAACATAAGTACGCACCATTTTATTATGTAGTGAGCTTTTTCTTAGTTAGTGCAAAAAAGAATGTTATATGCTATAGGAGGTGTCCTTTATGCTGACAAAAGACGAGCTGCCAGCCTGCCCTGTTGCCACAACACTAATGCTGATTGGAAATAAATGGAAGATATTTATTGTACAAAGACTATTAGACCGTCCTTGGCGGTTTAATGAACTGCAAAAGGATATTCCCGGCATCAGCCAGCGGGTTTTAACAGATAATCTTCGTTCTATGGAAGATGACGGTATCATTACACGTACTGTTTATCCCGAAGTTCCTGTACGTGTGGAGTATGCTTTAAGTGAATTAGGTAATACAATGCGCCCAATTATTGACTCTATGTTTGAGTGGGGAACAATGTATCAGGGATTAGTACGATGAAAAATATTTTAATTGTGGACGACGATATCAATATAGGAAACATGCTGGAAGAGCTCCTCACCAAGGAGAGCTATCAGATAACCAGGGCTTATTCGGGAACAGAGGCTCTTCTTATCCTCTCTTCCCAAACTCCCGATCTCATACTGCTGGATTTGATGCTTCCCGGTCTTAACGGCAAGGAACTATTGCCCCGTATTACCGGAATACCTGTCATTGTCATCAGTGCAAAAGCAGGGGTTGAAGATAAGGTAGAACTGTTGCTTGGCGGTGCTGCAGATTATGTGACCAAGCCTTTTAATATAGATGAGTTATTGGCAAGAATTACCGTGCAGCTTCGGAATGTTTCCGTGAAAGGTTCCGGTTCTATTCTGGAATATGAAGATATCCGCATTGATACCATCTCTCACAGTGTAAGCGTATGCGGACAGGCAGCCCGGCTGACCCGGACAGAATATGCCATTTTAAAGCTTCTCATGCAAAATCCCTCACAGGTTGTGACCAAAACCCTGCTTCTTGAACGTCTAAGCGAAGATACCCCCGATTGCATGGAAAGTTCCTTAAGGGTACATATCAGCAATCTGCGGAAAAAGCTGCGGGACTTAAGCGGAAGGGATTACATTGAAGCAGTCTGGGGAATCGGTTTTAAACTAAAAGACGACTAACCAAATCTGTAACTGTTCAGTACCTTCACAGTTACAATGCAAAATCCATCCTAAATTGCCTGC
>CAYOED010000040.1:0-31481 GCA_964402925.1 uncultured Lachnospiraceae bacterium
ACATACCTATATTTTGCAGGAATCCGGAAGCGTAATAAATGTGAGTAAGAACATTTCACGGTGGAATAACATGAATTGGATAGAGATCGGCTATAAAGAGGGGGACACGTTTTCTATTTATGGCAATGAGTATGCCATAGACAGCAACGGACACATCCATGTTTCAGTGGATGATACGTTTACATCAACTGACGTTATTTATCCTAGCCGTTAACAAAAAAGTTTTACTACCGATTCAAAGTGAGCGGCAAAGGAGGGCTGATACCATAGCTAAAATACTAATATTAACTTTCAATGATGATGAAGAAAAGGCAATAGAAAGGGTACTGTCCGCATTGTCAGATGAAATCGGTCTTGAACCTATGCAGCCGGTTACAAGCCCCGTTCTTTCCTTTCCCAATCTTGAAATCAAGCTGTACCAACGTAGGGTACTTAGGGACGGGGAGGACGTTTCCCTCACCCGCCTTGAATACGGCGCACTCTGCTACCTTGCCGCCAGTCCGGGGAGGGTATTCACAAAGGAACAAATCTTTGAAGCCGTGTGGAGCATGGAAAGCGAAAGCTGCCAGTCAAGCGTAACCAACGTGATCTACAGCCTGCGGAAAAAGATAGAGCCGGACAGCAAAAAGCCCACCTACATAAAGACCGTTTTAGGCATGGGCTACAAGTTTGCTTCCGGGAATGACAACCAAATAACCGCCGCCAAAAACGGCAACACAAAACAGGAAATCAAGAAAAAAGAAAAGGTTTCCTGTTTTTTTGCGCCCATTTTTGTCAAAAGCTTCTTTATCACACACCAGAAAAAACAGAACGATTGTCATAAAAAAAGTACTCTGCTTTCACAGAATACTTTTTTATAGAATTATAAATGCAATTTACCACCAGAGATTCGAATAAATCTTAGATTCCCTCATTGAAAGCTGCATAAGACCAATGATTTCTCCGTTGTCATTCCGCTTTGTAATCACACCCGTATCGCCGTAGGTACCATCTGCAGGCTGAGAAAACACTCGCCCTGAAAACCCTGTTTTCGCCTTATTATCCGCAAAAAAGTAAATCGGTTCTCCATTATAATAAAGCTGGTAATCATTTTCCGTAAACTCTGCACTTAGTCCATATGCGCCAAGTTCATCAACCAGTTCTTCCACGGTCCTTCTCACACTATCCGTCATTCCCCCGCTCTCCTGTACCTGCGCGGATTCCTCCAGCGCAGTCACTGCATATTCTGTGTAAGCTTGACCTTCTACCGCATTTGTCACCTGCACAACATCAGCTGTATATTCATATTCCGCCAAATTCGGAGACACATCTTCCACCACATTTACAGTCATCGCCGTTCCCTCAACAGGCATATCAATCTGTGCCAAATTATCTTCCGATAAAACAAATACTCCCGTGCTCATACCATATTTATCAGAAGAATCTGTGATAAATACAGTCAGTGCTGCAGTTACTGCAAGGATTGCTGCCAAAATGCCGATCAAAGTTGTCTTTTTAAAGGTCATGACCGCTACAATTCTCTCCTTCACCGCATTCTTTCCAAAGCCAAGCCCGGTGCGAAATCCCATATTTCTGCATGCTGCCATCGATAACAAAGTCAGGGCATAATCCTGTCTTTCACCGCCGCTGCGGCGCACTACAGTCTCATCACATAAGAGCTCCATATCACGGTTAAATAAAAGATACATCACCCACACAAGAGGATTAAACCAATGAATGCACAGTGCCAGATGGGCAAGTAATTTTTTGAAATTATCATAATTCCTTATATGCACCAGTTCATGCTGTAGGCAGAATCGCACTTCTCCGTCTTCCTTTAAATGAAGTCCCTTCGGAAAGACAATTGCCGGATGAATCCATCCATAGGTCACAGGCGTTGCCGTACGGTCGGACGTCTTAAACCTTATTTCACTTAGACTCTTTAAATCCTTATCTCCCATTGCTGCCAAGGCAATCAACTTTTCCTTCTCCCTATCAGACATGGGAAGGCCTTCCTTAAAAAGCTGACTGTCTCTTATATAAAGAAAAAGCGATCCGGACAGCATGACTGCTGTCCCAAACAAATAAATCATCCGGGCAAAAACATTCCAGTCCAGCCCCTGCGCTTGCCCGGAATAGGCCGTTTCACATTCCGAAATTTCCAATTCAGTCCAATGTTCATCAAAGATTCCTACTTTAATGGCATACTCTTCCTCTGTGATAATCAGACTTCTCGCATCCGTTAAAAAATCCGGAAGCGGAAGCGGTATGCCAAATGGAATCAAAAGGCGCAAAATTGCAATTTCCCAGAGCAGTATCATCACTTTCTTGGGCAGACGGTGCACGAACAAGGATCTAAACATAACAATCCCCACAATCAGAATACCCGCCGCAGCGCTCATCTGTATCAGACTCATTTCATCTCCTCCTGACTACTGTCCTTTTGCTCAACTTAAGTCATCAATCAACTTTTTAAGCTGATCCACTTCCTGTTTTGACAGTTTCTTTCCATCTAAAAATGCAGCAAAAAACTTTTCCTTTGAACCGTCAAACATTTTATCGATCAATTCTTCCGTTTCATAATCCTGCACTTCCTGCTTGGAAACCAGCGGACTGCATACAAATCCCGGCTCTCCTCTTTTGATTGCACCCTTATCCACACATTTTTTAATGACCGTGTAGGTAGTGTTCCTATTCCATCCCGTCTCTTCCTTTAAAATCTTTACCATCTTCCCTGCCGGCATTTCTCCCTCCCGCCAGAGTACTTCCATTACCTTTCGTTCTGAATCAAATAATTTCATTTTTATCCCCATACCTTTCCTCCATTCCGGAGCATTTCAGTGCAAAATCTTTCATAAGAATTGCCCTTAAACAACAAATGACTACTGAAATAGTCTGTACATCAAGACTATCACAGCAGTCACATCATGTCAATTACAATTTATACTCATTCCGTATTTCCCTCTTTAATCAGAACCTGCTTTCCCCGGAAGGCAAATCCATATGTTCTGATTTTCTCATCTGAGATTCCCTTCGCTTTCAATAGAGCTGCATAATCCCTCTCTTTTATCTGAGTGACCGCCGCCTGCGCTGTATCCTCAAGACTCCTTTCTTCTTCCGGATCCATAACCTTAAACTCCAGAATAATCGCATGTTCTTCTTTAACAAGCGGTTCCAGCATTACATCATAACGCCCAAAACCGGATTCCCGGTTAGATGTCACTGCATAACGTCCTGCTAAATCTACAATCAATCCTAATACAAAACCATGGTAAAAACGTTCCGGCATTGCAGATTCTGATGGTCGTTCCCCACTGTCAAAATAACTGAAAGTTGCAAGCGCTACTCGGTTCATGTACTCATTCATAGCCCTCACATCTCCCTTTAACAACGCTTTGGAAAATTCATTATAATCTGACGCCGCTCTGCCAAACCAATTGCGTATCATGTTGCGGAACATGACTTTCACTTCAAAATTTGTGATCTCCAACACATATCTGGATATCCATCCTGCATATTCGTCTGCAAATACATCAAGGCTGACTACCTTTAGATATCCGCATGCAAGCAAAAGGCTCCAGAGCGCCTGTTCATCCTGCTCCAACTGGCTGTAGACAATCTGCTCATCGATATCTGCCGTCAGTGTTCCTCCACGCAGAAGTTCTTCAAATGTCCCTTTAATATTCGGACTTCCTTCCCTAAGAAGCTTACCAACTAAACTATTGGCGCTGGTATTTGCCCAGTAAGGCTGGAACTTTTCAGTATCCAGATAATTGATGATAGACCACGGATTATAAATATCCGCTTGGTTTCCAAACGTAAAGCCATCATACCATAATTTTACTTCCTGCTTCTTATCAGACAAACCATATTCATCCAATACATTGAAAACCTCGCTCTCGGTAAAGCCAAATGCCGTTTCATACTCTTCTGATGTGGCCGTTACTACCTTTAAATTATTCAAATCAGAAAAAATCGATTCCTTACTGATTCTTGTGATTCCCGTCATAATTGCACGTTCAAGATACGGATTTGTTTTAAACGCAGCGTTAAACATACTTCTTGTGTAAGAAACCAATTCATCCCAATACCCGTGTACATAAGCCTCCTGCATGGGTGTGTCATACTCATCCAAAAGAATGATGACCTTTCTGCCATAATATCGGCATAAAAAATCTGACATCCTGTGGATTGCCATCGTGGCAGTCACCTCATTCATATCCGCTTCTATACTTAAAAAATATCTCTTCTCTTCCTCCGTGAGTAAATCTCCGTCCAGCAAAAAACGATTCCTGTTGTATAATCCCGCCAAAATCTGACCAATTCTCTGTTTTGTCATACTCAAACTGGATTCTTTTACGTTGGCAAAGCTAATCGAAATAACCGGATAGGTTCCCTGCAATTCTCTGTATTTTTCATGCTGCCATATGGAAAGTCCTTCAAACAAATCTCCCCGTCCTGCGTATCCGACAGAAAAAAACTGCTCCACCATACTCATTGTGAGCGTCTTGCCAAAACGTCTCGGGCGCATAATCAAAGTTACACTATCCCCTCCATCCCACCATTCACGTATAAAGGATGTTTTATCAATATAAAAAAAGTTATTTTTTCGTATCGTCTCGAAATCCTGATGCCCGATTGCTACTGTTCTCATCATAGAATCACATCCTCTTCCTGATATGGTTTCGCTGCCACATATCCCGATTGATTCGTCTATTTATGCGACTAATCTAATTATAAATGGATTCTGATGGAAGTACAACTATTTTGAATACCCTTTTGCGGCAAGTCCTTGTCCTTTTTCCTGTTTATTGCTAAAATAGAGTCGAAAGAAGGATTCCACCATGAAAAATGACACTATGCAAAAACCCATCAAACGTTCTGCCTTAAGGAGCAGGCTTGGTCTTATATATTACAATATTCTCCGACACATGCTTTGGCTCACGATGAACAGACAGTTTGCCAAAACCAGGCTCTCATCGTCTCTCCCTTTCATCTACTTTACACATAAGACCCCGCTTTTCCGCAAACTGAAGGATGTGGATATGTGGATGCAGCACAACAAAGTTACGAACCTGAAACTTGCTTCCGCCAAAGTGAATGGAATCGTCCTCCATCCGGGTGAGGTGTTCAGCTATTGGAAACTGATTGGAAAACCCACCAAGCGAAAGGGCTATTTAGACGGAATGATCCTAAAGTCCGGCACCTTCCATGCCGGAACGGGCGGCGGTCTGTGCCAACTTTCCAACCTAATTTTCTGGATGACCATACATACACCGCTTACCGTAACAGAACGGCACCGCCACAGCTATGACGTATTTCCTGATTCCAATCGGACACAGCCTTTCGGCAGCGGCGCCACCTGCTTTTATCCTCATGGAGATCTGATGATTCGTAATAACACAAACGATACGTACCAGCTTATGATATGGATGGATGATGAATATCTCCACGGCGAATGGCGTGTGTCATCCAGTCCGGAATACCGCTATGAAATCGTAGAGCGGAATCACGAAATGAAAAGCGAATTCTGGGGCGGTTACAGCAGACACAACGAATTATATCAGCAAAAATATGATTTAAACGGCAAGATGCTGGATGAACAGCTGATTGTACAAAATTCTGCTATGATGATGTATGAACCATTTATCAGCGAAAAAGTATCCGAATGAAAGACAGGACAAACAAGGGTCAGTACGCCTTCGCGAACTGACCCTTGTTCAATCAATTGGACCTATTAGGAACGTACTATTATTATCCAAGCACCTTTTCCAATTCTTCAATTACTATCTTAAGCGCTTTGATTCTTGCATACTTCTTATCTACCGATTCCAGAATATGCCACGGTGCATAGGTGGTGCTGGTTTTTTGAATCATTTCATTTACCGCTACTTCATACTCATCCCACTTCTCCCTGTTGCGCCAGTCCTCATCCGTAATCTTCCACTGTTTTCCGGGCGTATTCTGCCTGTCAGTAAAGCGGGCAAGCTGGGTATCCTTATCGATCTGCACCCAGAATTTGATGATCACTGCTCCCCAGTCATGAAGTTCCTTCTCAAACTCATTGATCTCATTGTAGGCTCTCTTCCAGTCATTTTCACTGCAGAATCCTTCCAGCCGCTCTACCATCACACGCCCATACCAAGTTCTGTCAAAGATAGCCACATGACCTGTCTTAGGCAGTCTGGTCCAAAAACGCCACAGATAATGCCTTGCCTTTTCATGAGGCTCCGGACTTGCAATGGGATGTACCTCATATCCTCTTGGATCCAGCGCGCCAGTAATACGCTTAATGTTGCCGCCTTTTCCCGCTGCATCCCACCCCTCATAGGCAATGATAACAGGAACTCTTTTCCTATAAAGACGATTGTGAAGTTCTCCCAAGTGCTTTTGCAGTCTTTCAAGCTCTTCTTTGTATTCCTCATCCTCCATAAATTTATCATCTAAGGGGATCTCAGAAAGCTTCTGCATTTTCTGCAGAGGAAAAACATTCTGCAAAAGAGGCACTGCCAGATTTCTATTCTGCATTGCAATCTCGATTCCCTGTGTCAGCGTCTCCAATACCTGCAGCTCCGCCCACTTCTTTGATTTGGAATCAATGATATACCATGGCGCAGAGGGTGCATTGGTGTCCTCCATGTACTGTCCGAACACTTCCTCGCATTTTTTATAATGCTTATTCTGCCACTTATCGTTCTCATTGACACGCCAGCTGGTGTCGATATCCTTCTTAAGTGCCGCTATCCGCTTCCTCTGCTCCTTCTCACTGATGTGAAAGAAAAACTTCATCACCAGATAGCCATTATCCGTCAACTGTCTTTCAAATCTCCTGATGCTCCCAATCCGCTGTTCATAGGTTTTTTTATCCATTTCTCCGTGCAGACACTTTCTGGTCACTTCATCCATCCAGCCGGAATCCAGAAGCATAAATTTCCCTGCCTCCGGCAGTTTGGTAAAATATCTGCAAAGAAACGGCTTCCTGCTTTCTTCCTCCGTAGGCTGATCCATCGTCGCCACCTTAAAAAATCTGGGATCGATGTTCTGAATCATCTGACCTATGGCACTGCCTTTCCCTGCTGTTCCCCACCCCTCAACAAGTACCAGCACAGGAAGCTTATGCTCCTTGATCTGCATCTGCTGGCTAAAAAGCTTTTCCCTTGCGCTTTTCAACCGCTCTTTCAAAACTTCTTCTTCCGGTTTTTCCATAAAAACGATGTTTTTCAGCATAATACCCCTTCCCTTCTCTTTATTATTTTTTAAAAAAATCCTCTTATAGTGGACTACTACTTAAATTTTCCAGTAACATGTCTCTCCAGCAAATTATTTTTTTCACAATATTCATACAAATTACGGTATATATCGCAGGCCCCTTCAGCACAGTTTGACATTATCCATACTAATTTCTGCTGATGCAATTCTTTGTTAAAATAATCATGGGTAATTTCATTTCTTAATAATAATTCTTTAAGAAATAATTTTTCTGTTTCTGTCTGCAAAAAACCAAATGTATCATAACTGCTTATACAATATCTTAAAGAAGTTCCTCCATTATAACTTTGCTCATTCTTCCTTAAAAATATAATTATATCCTTGAATGCCTGAACAAAATCATTCATCTTAACCGTAACAATATCCATACAATCCATTTGGATATCCGCATCTTTTGTTCCGGTATAGATCTCGCTTTTTAGTGAAATCCTTTCTGCACAGCTTTTCAGAAATTGCAATATCTCCTCAATTTTCATTATATTAACAGGTATTCTTTCTGTTTTTTCATCTAGATTAAATGTATTTAAAATATCCTCCGTAAATTTCATCCAACTACTTTCTCCTTTATTTCATCCAACTTATTCTGACATCTTTGATTAAAATCATACAGTTCACTAGGATAATAATCTGTAAACTGCACTTTAGAATTTAGCGGCGCACAATAAACAGGTGCTTCCATAGATGTATCTATATAAAAAATATCACTCGTTATTCCTTTGGTATTAAAAAATTCTTCTAAATAGCAGGATAATCTCTTATATAACTCAAAATCCTTCGAGTAAATCGCTATATCTATATCACTTTTGCCTTCTTGATATTGCGTTGTAAGATAGCTCCCAAATACAAAAACATTATAGTCCTTTTCTCCAAACTTTATTTCTACTTTTTTCTGTAAATCTAAAAGCCCCTGCAGACGTTTTATTGCTTTTTCCTTTAGAACATCATTATTTTCCATAACTTAAGTTCACTCTCCTGCAAAATAGTAATATTTTCTTATATCTATTTTATTATAAATACTCTTTTTTTCCAATAAAAAAAGAGTAAATTTCTGCTAAGACGTTACCGTTCAGCCTTGACTCTGGGTATAGGGAGCAGCGGCAGGCAGCACGAAATGAGGGAGCAGAGGTTTGCATCTGATTTCAGGTCCATGGCGGAAAATCGGTAATTTCACTTACGGAATGGTAGATAACTAGGGGAAAATCGCCACGGATGGCGATTTTAGGAGCCACAAGGCAGGATGCCGCCCGGCTCCGCCCCGTCCGTCTTATGATACTTTTATCCATTCCGTTAGTGAAATCCGATTTGGAGACTGGACCTGAAATCAGATGCAAACCTCTGCTCCCTCATTTCGTGCTGCCTGCCGTTGCTCCCTATGCCCAGAGTCAAGGTTGAACGGTTACCCTTATTGATGATATCTCTTTCATATTAATCCCTTAATCACTTCACCCGCCATAATAAGTCCTGCCACCGAAGGGACAAAAGCATTGCTTCCAGGTATCTGCCTGCGTCTTACCGGTTCCCCACAGGATATCTGTACACCATTTTTTCCATTTTCTTCTTCCGCATCTTCTACATTCTCAGCTTCTATAGGCGTCCGCGCCGGTTCTCTGGAATACACTACTTTCAGCTTGTCAATTCCCCTTTTCTTCAATTCCCGCCGCATCACCTTCGCCAACGGACACACAGAAGTCTCATAAATATCAGCCACCTCAAAAGCCGTGGGATCCACTTTGTTCCCGGCTCCCATGGAACTGATGATAGGCACTCCTGCCTGTTTCGCCCGGAGGGCAAGTTCTAATTTCCCTGTCACCGTATCAATAGCATCCACAATATAATCATATTGTGCAAAATCAAACTGATCAGCCGTCTCCGGCAGAAAAAAAGTCCGGTGCTTATGGATCACCACGTCCGGATTGATTTCCTCCATACGCTGCTGCGCTGCATCCACCTTATATTGTCCTATGGTTTTGTGGGTGGCAATCAGCTGGCGGTTCAGATTGGACAGACAAACCGTATCATTGTCAATGATATCCACCGTCCCCACACCGCTTCTCACCAATGCTTCCAGCGCATGACCGCCTACGCCGCCAATACCAAACACTGCCACCCTGGCATTTGACAGCTTTTCCATTGCTTCCTTTCCAAAAAGCAGCTCTGTTCTTGAAAACTGGTCCGACATAATCTTTCTCCTTTGACATTTTTCAAAATATACAATATGTGCGGCAGTCGCCTGCCGCACAATCTGTGTTTACTATTCATTCAATTAGTTCTTCTTCGGAAGCACAACCTTATCCAAATGCCAGATATCATCCACATATTCCTGAATGGTTCTGTCTGATGTAAATTTGCCGCTGCATGCCACATTTATAATCGCACTTCTTGCCCAACGCTTCTCATCGCGATAAGCCGCTTCCACCTTCTTCTGCGCATCCGCATAAGCCCTGAAATCCTTCAGAATGAAATAGGTGTCTGCCTTTGATGTGCTCATGGTATTTAACAGCGAATTATAAAGTGTCCTGAATCTGTCAGGATCGTTTGATGCAAAAGTTCCGTTGATCAACTGCATCAACACTCTTCTTACATCAGGGTCATTATTGAAGATTTCTGTCGGATCATATCCGCCATAATTTTCAAAATGAATGACCTCATCGGAGGAAAGACCAAAGATAAATGCATTCTCTTCTCCTACTTCCTCTACGATCTCTACGTTTGCACCATCCATTGTTCCAATCGTCAGTGCGCCGTTCAGCATGAATTTCATATTTCCTGTGCCGGATGCTTCCTTACTTGCCGTTGAAATCTGTTCTGAAACATCTGCCGCTGCAAAGATCAGCTCTGCATTTGACACCCTGTAATTTTCAATGAATACCACCTTAATCTTACCTTTGATGGCAGGATCATTGTTGATTACATCTGCCACCGAAGTAATCAGCTTAATGGTCATCTTCGCATTGTAATATCCTGCTGCCGCTTTTGCACCAAAGATGAATGTTCTGGGATAGAAATCCATATCAGGATTATCCTTAAGCTGATTGTATAAATGCATAACGTGAAGAATATTAAGCAGCTGACGCTTATATTCATGTAATCTCTTCACCTGCACATCAAAAATGGAACGGGGATCAACTTCGATTCCGTTATGCTCCAGAATGTATTCAGCCAGACGCACCTTATTCTGGTATTTGATATTCATAAATTCCTGCTGCGCCTTTTCATCATCTGCGTAAACTTTCAATTTATTAATTTTAGGAAGATCCGTAATCCAGTCATTGCCCACATGTGCCGTTACCCATTCAGCAAGAAGCGGATTCCCATGAAGCAGGAAACGTCTCTGTGTGATACCGTTGGTCTTATTATTGAATTTCTCAGGCATCATCTCGTAGAAATCCCTGAGTTCCTGTTTCTTTAAGATTTCTGTATGGAGTCTTGCCACACCGTTGACAGAATAACCTGCAGCGATTGCAAGATGCGCCATCTTAACCTGACCATCATATATGATTGCCATCTTACGTATCTTTTCCTGATCGCCCGGATACATTTCCTGTATCTTAATGATGAATCTACGGTTAATCTCTTCAATAATCTGATAAATTCTGGGAAGCAGTCTGGAAAACAGTTCAATGGGCCATTTTTCCAACGCTTCCGCCATAATGGTATGATTGGTATACGCACAGGTCTTAGTCGTGACTATCCATGCCTCATCCCAGGTAAGGTAATATTCATCTATGAGAATTCTCATAAGCTCTGCCACTGCCACGGTGGGATGTGTATCATTTAACTGGAAGGTAACCTTCTCGTGGAACTTCCTCACATCATCATGCTTTCTCATATACTTGGCAACAGCTTCCTGCACCGATGCAGAAATAAAGAAATACTGCTGCTTTAAACGCAGTTCCTTACCGGCATAATGGTTGTCATTAGGATAAAGCACCTCTACAATATTCCTTGCCAGGTTCTCCTGCTCTACCGCTTTCTGGTAATCACCTTTGTCAAAAGAATCCAGCTGGAAGCACTCTACCGCCTCGGCATCCCAGATGCGGAGCGTATTTACGATACCATTACCATATCCGATAATGGGAAGATCATAAGGAATTGCCTTGACGCTCCGATAGCCTTCCTGCACAAAATTACTTCTTCCATTCTCATCCACACGTACATTTACATAGCCGCCGAACTTCACCTCTTTTGCATATTCCGGTCTTCTAAGTTCAAACGGATTTCCATCTACCAGCCAGTTATCCGGCACCTCTACCTGATAACCATCCCTGATCTCCTGCTTAAACATACCATAACGATATCTGATACCGCATCCATATGCCGGATATCCCAGTGTTGCAAGAGAATCCAAGAAGCAGGCCGCAAGGCGACCTAAACCGCCATTTCCCAATGCTGCATCCGGTTCCTGATCCTCAATCACATTAAGATCAAGCCCCAGTTCATCCAGCGCTTCCTTCACTGGCTTATATGCCTGCAGATTAATGATATTGTTGCCGAGGGCACGCCCCATAAGAAATTCCATGGACAGATAATAGACCATTTTAGGGTCCTGTTTATCATATTCCTTATGTGTCTCCAACCAGTCATCAACCACCATATCCTTAACCGCATAGGCAACTGCCTGGAAAATCTGCTGTTGTGTGGCTTCCTCCAACGTTTTTCTATATAAAGCTTTCACATTGTCAATCACGCTTCTTTTGAATAATTCCTTATCAAAAGTACGCTTTACAGGCGCGACTGCTTTTCTAATCATGATTTTCTCCTCCATTTCGACAAGCTTTAGTGCACACACTTGTGTACATACTTAGAGATATTATACTACGCTTAGCGGGAAATCACAAGATTTCCACGCCAATCGTAACCTTTTCTCCATTTACATTCCATTCTTTGCTGACTGCAAGCTCTGTATCCGTCAAAATTTCCTCTGCAAGTACTTTTTCGGAGATGGCTGTCTTATTTGCATTGACAATTTCCGCCACCTTACTATTGCCGTTGATTGCCACTTTGATATGATCCATCACTTCGAAGCCGGCATCTTTACGCATGGTCTGAATCTTACTAATGACTTCGTATACAAAACCTTCCTCAATCAACTCCGGCGAAAGATTGGTATCCAAAACCACCGTTACATTATTGTCAGCTTCCGTCACAAAGCCCGCCTTCTGGGCTACATCAATGAGTAAGTCTTCCTCTGCAAGGGAGATTTCCACACCATCAACTTCAAAGCGAAGCGCTCCCTCCGATTTCAGCTGCTTCATTGCCTGCGTTCCGTCCACTGCAGAAAGATATTCTCTGATACCGCCAAGCTGTTTACCGTATTTCGGTCCTACCGTCTTTAACTGCGGTTTAAAGCTGTAGCTTGTAAGATCGCTGACATCTTCCTTGAACACGACTTCTTTAACATTCAACTCATCTTCAATGATATCCTTAAAGTATGCATCCAGTGTATGAGGCGCTTTCACATACATGGTTCCGATGGGCTGACGGTTCTTAATATTTGCCGCATTACGTGCCGCACGTCCCATCACCACGATATCCAATGCCTCTTCCATGTTCTCTTCCAGTTCTTTGTCGATCATGGAATCGTCTGCCACCGGGAAATCACATAAATGAATGCTTTCAGGAGCTTCCTTATCGTTGGTCTTTACAAGATTTAAATATATTTCTTCTGTCATAAACGGAATCATCGGTGCAGCGCACTTACAGATTTCAACAAGTGCCGTATAAAGTGTCATGTAAGCGTTGATCTTATCCTGCTCCATGCCCTTTGCCCAGAAACGTTCACGGCAGCGGCGCACATACCAGTTACTCATTTCATCTACGAAATTATCCAACACCCTGGCTGCTTCCGGAATCCTATAGTGATCCAGATTGTCGTCCACTTTCTTAATTGCCGTATTTAACTTGGATAACAGCCATTTATCCATAACAGGAAGTTTGTCATATTCTAAAGTATATTTTGTTGCATCAAAATCATCTATATTTGCATAAAGGATAAAGAAGGCATAAGTGTTCCATAAGGTTCCGAGGAATTTCCGTTGTCCTTCCATAACCGCTTTCCCATGAAATCTGTTGGGGAGCCATGGTGCAGAGTTAATGTAAAAATACCAGCGGATTGCATCTGCTCCGTAAGTGGACAGTGCATCGAAAGGATCCACCGCATTACCTTTTGACTTGCTCATCTTCTGTCCATTCTCATCCTGTACATGTCCCATGACAATGACATTTTCATAAGGCGCCTTGTTGAACAGCAGGGTGGATTCCGCCATCAGGGAATAGAACCATCCGCGGGTCTGATCCACTGCTTCTGAAATGAACTGTGCGGGGAACTGTGCCTCAAACAATTCTTTATTCTCAAAAGGATAATGATGCTGTGCAAAAGGCATCGCGCCTGAGTCGAACCAGCAGTCAATGACCTCCGGCACTCTCTTCATAATCTTTCCGCACTTAGGACAGGTGCAGGTAATCTCATCAATATAAGGTCTGTGCAGTTCTACCGTCTTTGCCGCCGGATTGCCGCTTAACTTTTCCAATTCCTCCCTGGAACCGATTGACTCCTGATGTCCGCAGTCTTCGCATTCCCAGATATTGAGCGGAGTACCCCAGTAACGGTTACGGGAAACGCCCCAGTCCTGAATATTCTCAAGCCAGTTTCCGAAACGCCCTTCTCCAATCGATTCAGGAATCCAGTTTACAGTCTTATTATTGCGCACCAGATCGTCACGGACTGCCGTCATCTTAATGAACCATGATTCCCTCGCATAATAAATCAAAGGAGTGTCACATCTCCAGCAGAACGGATAATCATGCTCAAACTTAGGTGCATCAAAAAGCTTTCCTTCTTTGTCGAGGTCAATTAAGATATCCTTGTCCGCATCCTTTACAAACTTACCTGCATAAGGGGTTTCCTCTGTCATATTACCCTTGCCATCTACAAACTGTACAAAAGGCAGATCATATTTACGCCCTACCTGAGCATCATCTTCACCAAAAGCAGGCGCAATATGCACGATACCAGTACCGTCTGTCATGGTAACATAATTATCGCAAGTCACATAATGACCCTTTTTATTCTGCTTTGCTGCTGATTCGCCTGCACATGCAAATAAAGGCTCATATTCCTTGTATTCCAGATCTTTTCCTGTATAAGATTCCAGAACCTCGTATGCCTTTTCTCCCTCAGATGCAAGTTTTCCTAATACATTGTCAAGCAGTGCCTGTGCCATATAGTAGATATAGCCGTCTGCCGCTTTTACTTTCACATAAGTCTCGTCCGGATTCACGCACAGTGCCACGTTGGAAGGCAATGTCCAAGGCGTCGTGGTCCATGCCAGGAAATAAGCATCCTCGCCCACCACTTTAAAACGCACTACCGCAGAACGTTCCTTAACAGCCTTATACCCTTGGGCAACCTCATGGGATGAGAGCGGGGTACCGCATCTAGGACAGTAGGGCACAATTTTAAATCCTTTGTACAATAGCCCTTTATCCCAAATCTGCTTAAGCGCCCACCACTCAGATTCAATGAAATCATCATGGTATGTTACGTAAGGATCATCCATATCCGCCCAGAAACCAACTGTGGCAGAGAAATCCTCCCACATACCTTTGTATTTCCATACGCTTTCCTTACACTTACCAATAAAAGGAGCCAGACCATATTCTTCAATCTGTTCCTTCCCGTCTAATCCAAGCAGCGTCTCCACTTCCAGTTCCACCGGAAGTCCATGGGTATCCCATCCCGCCTTTCTAGGTACCATACAGCCTTTCATGGTGCGGTATCTGGGAATCATATCCTTAATGACACGGGTCAGCACATGACCAATATGAGGTTTTCCATTGGCAGTAGGCGGTCCGTCATAAAATGTGTAGGTAGGACATCCCTCTCTGCTTTCCATACTCTTTTTGAAAATGTCATTTTCACGCCAGAATTTTTCGATTTCTTTTTCACGATCCACGAAATTCAAGTCTGTAGATACTTTCTGATACATAATTTCCTTCCTTTCTTATGAAAATTGAATCAGGGAAGATTCTTCTTCCCTACTTGCGCGCGAGGTGCGTGCTGCGAAGCAGCTAATTTCCATACGCACCTCTGCGCATAAATAAGCCCCGTCCGTAAATAGGACGAGGCTATTGTTACCGCGTTATACCACCTAATTACCATACGCACCGATTATCCTACGGCTTAATATGTTTTCCTTTAACGGTGGAACCCGGCATAAGCTTACTCATATGCAAACCTTCACACGTGGATATTTCACATGTCAGATTTCACATTTTCAGCCCGCAGCTTGGAAGTGATATTCCCTGTTTTCCTACTAATACCGGCTCTCACCTACTCCGGCTCGCTGTGATGTTTGGAAAGCAGCTACTGTCTTCGTCATTGCTTTTCTGGTATAAATATGATAAGTAAAAATTACACCACAGGTATGTGTTTTGTCAAGCCCTGTCTGCCTTAACTTTTACAATTTTACAATATTTATAGTTTCTTCTTCTCATTGCAATAAAAATCGGTCAAAGTCTAAGCCAGACCAGTTTCCGCATATAATTGCTCCCTGTAGTTCTGGTCAGAAACTACTCTTTTTATATCCTCGTTTCTACCTCCCTCAAGCAGCATCTGCACCAGCTTCGCAAAGCGATTTTCCCCTTCGGTTCTTCCTTCTGCTCTTCCCTGTCTCACATACTGGTCGAATAATTCACACACAGTAATCTCATCCTCCTCTCTGATTCCCTGTTCTTCCATCCACGCCTCAATATTCTCTGTGTCCATTTCTCCCGAAAGCACTTTTATCATTCTGATTAATGCTGCCTTATGGACTATTTTTTTCTCAGAGCGGTATTGATTTCCCTCTGCAAGATAATCAACTACAATACGCATATCACTATGAAAAAGTGCCCGTGTCTCTTTCGTCAGATGCCGCATCTCGAACACATGAAGCTGCAATTCATCTATGTATTTCCATGCTTCATCAACGAGTTTCCGTCCCCGGAACAGCCGCTGGGTATTGCAGCTGCTTCTCCATCTGGGAATGCCCCAATACAGTACAAACTCGATAACAGGAAAGATCCCTTGCGTCTTCTTTTCATACTGTTCCCTGTAAACACCTCCTGTATAACCTGCCTTGCGAAGAAGCATCTTCCCATCCGTTCTGCTCTGGCTGGCAATCAGATACATGATATTTACATGTCCGTCTGCCAGTTCATACTTGCATAAGTCCTCATACTGGCTGCGCTGCTTCTTCCATCCCTGATAGATGGTCTCTGTGGGTCCTGCAAGCAGATTCTCTGCCTTTACTACTTCTTTTCCTTGATACAGGAGTACATTAATTACATCTGCCGCGATGTCCGGAAATGCTATGAACTCCTTCTCCACCGTGTCTTTCTTCTCTTCGGTTCTCTTCATTCATCCTCCTTTTGTCAGAGGTGCAGGAGCATAAAATCCTCCACAAAAGGTTTTCATCTGCCCCTGCCCTATTTGGTTTCAATTGATAATTAAGCAAGGATTCTAGTACAGATGATGTATTCCTGCATGGAATACTTATTAGAAAATAAGATAATAGAACGAATTTCCGTTAGAATTTCTATGCTTTAATTTATTGTAACAAGGTGCGCTTGTTTCGTCAATAAAATATTTATTAAAAATCGGTAAAACAACAATAATTGCTTATGCCTGAAAACATCTATTTATTCAGTCACCTTTCAATCCGGATCCAGAAGTCATCCTCCGCCATTTTTCCTTTGGTCTTTTCGATAATCAGAAACGGGTCATAAAAGGGTAAATCCAGTTCTCGTAAAATCAACTTCATTTTGTCTCTGCTCCTAGGAAAACATCTGGATTCCAGAAATGCCTCATATGCCTCAAATGTAGGATGCTCTTCTCTTCCAAATGCCCTCGAAAGATAATCACGGGTGTAATTGTAAATCTTCACCATTTTACGCCTCTCATCTACATCTATAATAGTGCATATCCTGTTGCCGGACATATACCAGAGTCGCAGCGGATATTCCTTATTAGGAATAACCAGTTCTTCCTTTATCTGAGGATATTCGTTCAGTATCTTTACCAACGTTACGATAGGACCGGTAATCTCCTTTTCTCCTGTTTCCCATCGTTCAATGGTTTTTTTAGACACACGAGCCAACTCTGAAAACTCTGCCTGCGTCATTCCAAGCGTTTGACGAATTGCTTTAATATCCCTTCCCTCCACTGTATCCGATATCGCAAATGCAGCCATATGAAACCACCCCTTACTATTTTGCCAATCACTTTAATTTATTATACCCTCAAAATAAGGGTATGTAAATTACTTTTTACCCTTATTTTGAGGGTATTATGGTCAATATTATGTATAACAAACACGGACAAAATACCGTTTTCCTAAAATATCAGCCTTTCTCAAGAAATCATTATTCCCCCAGCTCGATACCATAAGATTCCCCTCTTCATCCACATCCCGCAGGTTCATATAATGCCATTCATTCACATAATTTTTTTCCTATGATCATCAAGCAGAACAAAATCCTTTGCCATGATTATGATATAAGTATTTTCTTCTTTCAGCAGTTCCCGACTTATCTTAAACGTAATATTTATCTTTGCTTTTAAATGATATGTCCGTGTAAGCTCGTAAAATCTACTCATCATCTGCCCAATCGTCATTCCGAAACCATCCTCGTCCGTCATGCAGTAAAAATGAAGCAGCAGAAGATCTGCATTGCTTCATCTGCTTTCTGATAGAAAATTAATGACCGACCTTATGGTCTTTTCTTCCGTACCGGCATTCACCGCTTCCGACAGTTCCGCATCATAATAGAGGTACTCGTTTTTACCCTCGTAAAGCCGGATTTCCGGACGGATTGCTCCAGGTTCCGTACCTGATACTAAAGAGTAATCTGTGATAATGATAATATCCGTATTCCCGTCCCGGTTATAATCGGCAAATGCAACTGCCTCCACTCCATTAAAAATCTCATTATCCCTGATGTTTCCCTCAAATGTTCCTCTAAGCATGCGAAACTCCTCCCCATTCCGCAGCAGGAAAAAGGACGCATCTGCAAAGGGACTCATTTCCGTATCCGGTACATAAGAAGCAAAGACCACGTCCCCAAAAGGCTCTAAGCTAACTGCAAAGGACTGCTCCTCGATTAGTCCTATTTCCCACATCATGCGGTTTGACAGGAACCGGTATTCTCCATCGCTTTTTTCTAGCGTCAGTTCATAATCCATGATATGATATCCATCCGCTTCCGAATCGTCAAAATCACAGGGTCTGCACCTGAGTGTAAATATCTGCTCATCCACAGTATGTCCTTCCACGCAGGAAAACTTCCTGTAATTGGTATCTCCATGCTCAGCATAATAAGCATCATATGCAGGAAGATAGGTCCACCTAAGATGGGCGTTCATCTGCTCATATGACAGACCTGTCTTTTTTTGTAAAAAAGTATCGATCTGCTGGGTCGTCAGCTTTTCAAAGTCTGTATAGATTTCGTCCCATCCACATGCCTGCAGATAAGCTTCTATCTCTTCCTCTGCCGCCTGCTCCTGCCCAATTCCTGCACCGCAGTAAAAAATCTCATCCAAATCAGCATCAGCAGGTGTGTCATACACAGACAGTAAAAATCCATAATTATCGACTCTGCCAATCCACTCATCAAATTTCCGCAATTCCTCTGCTGTAAGCCTTCTGCCTTCTTCTTCGTAGCTTACCGGCTCTGCCTTCTGCGCCGGAATTAATTTAATCTCATCTTTTTCTACAATCTCTTCCTGATGCACCTGTGCCTTTTCATCTTCTACATCCTCATTAAGTAACTGTATCTTTTCTTCCTCTATAGCTGCAGAATCTTCCTCCTGAGGCTGCGCGGCAACCGCCGTAACCTCCTTCCCGTCAGTCACTTCCTCTGTGGGATGGGCACACCCACCTGCCACGCTGCATAAAAGTAACAGCACTGCCACTTTCCACATTCTCTTCATTCGTATACCCCCTGTATACCTATGCCCCGTCCGTCATACTGTGTTATGCCTCCCGCAGCACAACAGACCTACGTAAAAATTTTCTTATCTCTAACTTATTAAAAGCCCCTCCGGTTGTCAAGTACCAAAAAATCATACTCAAAACCCATGGACGCAGCCTTTTTCCTGTTGTAAAATAAAACAGTAAAAGAACAGACCATAATCATTTTCTGATCTTAGAAAGGTATAATTTATGGAAGACAAAAAAGAAGAACCTACTTACCTTGAAATCAACGGCGATTTTCGAATGCGTGAGCTGGATAAAAGCGACCTGGAGCAATTTAATGCCCTGCTTCAGTATGCATTCCAAGTAACCTCTTACGATCTATTTCAGACTGGCTGGGAGCAGGAAGAAATCAAATACGCCAAACGGCCTATCCTGGAAGAAGCCTATGTGTTAGGATGGTTTTACAAAGAGCGTCTCGCATCCATGATCGTTGTTTACTCTATGAAGGTCAACATCCACGACGAAATCATGGACATGGGAGGTATCACCGGTGTTGCTACTTATCCCGAATACACCGGAAGAGGGCTGATTCATTCCCTTATGAAGCACGCCCTCAATTATATACATGAGCAGGAAATGCCCATTTCCTTTCTTTATCCCTACTCCATCCCTTTCTATCGTAAAATGGGATGGGAAATCGTCTCTGATAAATTATCATTTACCGTAAAGGATACCCAGCTTCCCAAAGCCCGTCCGGTCACGGGGATGGTAGAGCGCGTCAGCCTGGATTCCGAAGATTATCACAATGTACATTCCTATTTTGCCTTGCAACGCCACGGCTGTCTGATCCGGGATGCTTTGTCCTGGGAGGAATACTGGCGCTGGGACAATGATGACATGATCGCCGCAGTCTACTACAACAAGGATCATAAGCCCTTAGGATATGTGGTTTACTATATTGCCAATGAAATTTTCCATATCAAGGAAATGGTCTATCTGAATATCGAGGCAAACTACGGTCTTTGGAATTATATCAGCGCCCATTTCTCCATGATCACGCAGGTGCAGGGAGATAATTACTCAGGTGAGCCAATGGCCTATCTTTTTGAGGACAGTGAAATTACAGAAACAATTTCCCCTTATATTATGGCAAGGATCATAAATGTGCAGGATTTTTTGGAGTATTATCCTTATCAGGTACAGCCCGAAGATTTTAAGATTCATTTTAAGGTGCATGATAAGATGGCGCCCTGGAACGAAGGCGATTACATGGTTTCCTGGCATGACGGCGAAACCGTCTGTGAACAGGTGGAAAACAATCAGTCCATCAATGTGGTAGAACTCGATGTGAATACCCTGACTGCCATGATGATGGGATATAAACGTCCCTCCTATCTTTATGAACACGAAAAAATCCAGACCGAGTACTATATGCTGACCTGGCTGGAGCGACTGATACCCGTTGAAAAACCTTATTTTTCAGATTACTTTTAAAGGAGAACACTATGGACAGACAAAATTTAACACTGCTTACCGATCTTTATGAACTTACCATGATGCAGGGCTACTTCAAACACAAGGACCGCAATGAAACGGTCATCTTTGATGCTTTTTACAGAAACAATCCCTGCGGCGGCGGCTATGCGGTTGCTGCCGGCTTAGAGCAACTGATCCAGTACATAAAAGAACTTCATTTTTCCGCTCAAGATATTGACTATCTGGCAAGTCTCGGTATTTTCGACCATGACTTTTTAAATTATCTTGCGGATTTTCAATTTTCCGGTGACATTTACGCAATTCCTGAGGGAACTGTGGTCTTCCCCAGGGAACCGCTGGTCAAGGTAATTGCACCTATCATGGAAGCCCAGCTTGTGGAGACAGCCATTCTAAATATCATAAACCACCAGAGTCTGATTGCAACCAAGGCTGCCAGAGTCTGCTATGCGGCAAAGGGAGACGGCATCATGGAATTCGGTCTGCGCCGTGCCCAGGGTCCCGATGCCGGTATCTACGGTGCAAGAGCTGCCGTCATAGGGGGATGTATCGGTACCTCCAACGTGCTATGCGGCCAGCTTTTCGACATTCCGGTCAAAGGCACACATGCGCACAGCTGGATCATGAGTTTTCCTGATGAATATACGGCATTTAAAACCTATGCCGATCTGTATCCTTCCGCCTGCATCCTGTTGGTGGATACTTACGACACCTTAAAATCCGGCATTCCCAACGCGATCCGCGTATTTTCCGAAATGCGCGCCGCAGGCATTCCTCTTACCTATTACGGCATCCGCCTAGACAGCGGCGACCTTGCTTATCTGTCCAAAAAAGCACGGAAAATGCTTGACGCAGCCGGATTCCCTGATGCTGTCATTTCCGCTTCCAACGATTTGGATGAATATCTGATTGAAACCCTGAAAGCACAGGGAGCAGCCATTACCTCCTGGGGTGTTGGAACCAATCTGATTACCGCAAAGGACAATCCTGCTTTCGGCGGTGTATACAAACTGGCGGCAATCATGAATGATGACGGCGAATTTGTTCCCAAAATCAAATTATCGGAGAATTCTGAAAAGATAACCAATCCCGGCAACAAGACCATTTACCGCGTTTACGAAAAAGAAAGCGGTAAGATCAAAGCCGATTTAATCTGTCTGGTAGATGAAACATTCAGGGAAGATCAACCTCTGCTTTTGTTCGATCCCCTGGAACCCTGGAAAAAGACAAAACTGCCCGCCGGAACCTTTACGCTCCGCGAAATCATGGTTCCCATCTTTAAAAACGGAACATGCTGCTATGAATCTCCAAAGGTCATGGATATCAGAAGCTACTGTCAAAAAGAACTTGATACGCTCTGGGATGAAACCAAACGCTTCGCAAATCCCCATAAGGTGTACGTAGATTTATCCCAGAAACTCTATGATATTAAAATCGAACTGCTTGACCAGATGAGCGGAAAGTAACAAGTACATCCTACGTCTGGCAAAAAAGAAGCTCTGCCAAATACTCTGCCGTAGACAGAATCACTTTTTTATCTACCATAAATCCCGGCTGATGAATCAACTGCCCTTTTCCGGTGCCTACCTTGATGTAACAGCCGGGTTTTTTCTCTTCATAAAAGGAAAAATCATCTCCGCCCATGGAACTTTCCTCCGGCACCACCAGAAAACCGCATTTTTCAGCCGCCTGTATGCTCCTTTTGACCATCTCGCCGTCATTATAAGTTGCAGGCGGTCCCGCTATCCATTCCATCTTCGCTTCCGCTCCATAAGCACGGGCTGTATTTTCTACAATTTCCTCCATTCTCTTTTCAAATAGAATCCGATCTTCCCTATCCATAGTGCGGACCGTGCCTTCCATAACAGCAGTTTCCGGAATCACATTCCACGTGTTCCCCGCTTCCAACCTTGTAACACTGATCAGTGCCGGATGAAAAGCATTTATATTCCTGCTGACAACCGTTTGAAGCGCCTGCACAATGGCCGCTGCCACCGGCACCGGATCTATCCCGTCATCCGGATGCGCCCCATGACACCCTATTCCCTTTATCCTAATCACAAACCGGTCTACTGCCGCCGTCACATAACCTTCCCGAATCCCAAGCACCCCTGCTTCATTCGTAGGGTCTGCATGTAATCCCCATATCCGCTCCACATCTTCCATCACCCCTGCTTCCAGGATCTTTAGCGCCCCAAGCGATGACTCCTCCGCCGGCTGAAAAATAATCTTCACCGTTCCCGCTAGTTCCCTTTTCCGTTTCTCCAGCAAAAGCGCACACCCAATTCCCGCCACAATATGAAAATCATGCCCGCATGCGTGCATCTTCCCTTCACATTCAGAAGCATAAGGCAGACCCGTTTCTTCACGAATCGGAAGGGCATCAATATCACACCGAAGCGCCTGCACCTCTCCTACCTTCTCCCCTCTCACAACAGCCACAAGCCCCGTTTCCAACTCATACGGCAAAATCTCAACCCCTTCACCCTCAAGAATTTCCCTAATTTTAGCCGTCGTCTCATACTCCTCATAAGCCAATTCCGGATGTCTATGAAACCATTCAAAATAATGAATCAACCTTTCTTCTATCTGCATAATTATCCTCCTGTTTTGTATTACATTCGCGCCTGCGGTGTCATTTAGATAACGGGATGCACCCGTCTTCCAAAATCATTTCGTACTGTTGGGGTCAAGTGCATCTCTAAGTGCATCCCCAATAAAGTTAATCGCCATCACAAGTACTACAATTAATGCACCTGCCGGTATCCAGAGCCAGGGTTGCTTTGTAAGTACGGTAAGGGACTGTGCTCCGTTAAGCATATTTCCTAGGCTTGCCGTAGGTGGTTGGACTCCCAAGCCAAGAAAACTTAACGCTGCCTCGTCTAGCATGGAAAGGGCAAGGACGGAGGTTGCATACACTAAAATAGGCGCCACTGTATTAGGGAGTATTTCTGAAAATAAAATGTGTCTAAGAGGCATTCCCGCCACAATATTGCCTTTAATAAAATTCGTTTCTCGGAGGTTCAGTACATTTCCTCTCACCAGTCTGGCAATTCCCGGCCAATCAACGAATCCTAAAATGAGAATGATATTCCAAAGTCCCGGTTTGAAGATTGCAGCTGCTACCAGCACCAGAAGAATATACGGAAAGGACATGACCATATCCGTGAAGCGCATAATCACCATATCCGCTACGCCCCCGAAATATCCTGCAATTAGTCCGAGCACTACCCCCACCACTGTAGAAATCAGGGTTGCCATAATGCCTACCAGCAGTGAAATCCGCATGGCATACAAAAGTCTGCTGAAAACGTCTCTTCCAATCTGGTCTGTTCCAAGCCAGAATTCTTTGCAGGGAGCGCCGCTGAACGTTCCTACAATCTCATCCGGCTGATAAGGAGCTATGAGGGGCGCCAATAATGCTGCACCGCCCAGAATAATCACTATGACCATACTGACTGCCGCTAGGTGGTGGCGTCCAAAGCGTCTGCATATCGTCTGGAAATAACTTTCATTAGTAATGTCCTTACTTTCAGACTCCGAAAACTCATGGACTGCATAAGCTTTTTTTCTGTTGAATTTAATTTTCATTTTGTTTCTTTTATCCATGACTCCTCCTAATCAAGCTGAATCGTAGGATCTGCAAGTGCATATAAAATATCTGTAACCAGATTAGCAATCAGGACGACTACCGCTGACAGCAGGCATACTCCCATGATTACAGGATAATCTCTGCTGGTAATCGCACTCATGGTCATAAGCCCAAGTCCCGGCCATGAAAATACCTGTTCTATGATTACTGCGCCTCCGAACAATACAGGGATTTCCATGCCGATTACCGTCACGATCGGTACCATTGCATTGCGCAGCGCATGTTTGTTGATCACTTTAAACCGACCGATTCCCTTTGCACGGGCTGTTCGCAGATAGTCCTGCTGCAAAATTTCCAGCATTGCGCTTCTGATATAGCGGATATTGCTTCCCGCCATGGAAGCGGCAAGCACGATTACCGGCATAATCATATGTTTCAGCACGTCCCCGAAACCGCCCTGGGTTCCAAGAGTCGTCATTCCGCTGGAAGGAAGCCATCCCAGCTTCACAGTAAAAATATAAATCAGCAGCAGGGAAAGAAAAAATCCGGGAATACTGCTTCCCAAAAAGGAAAATGTGACTACCGCATAGTCTCCCTTTTCATACTGATGGATTGCACTGTATATTCCTGCAGGAACTGATATCAAAAGACTTACTATCAGCGACACTCCCATCAGAAGAAGGGTTGGTCCTAAGTGACTTCCTATCATCCCGCTCACTGACTGATAGGATTTGATGGAATATCCTAAATTTCCGTGAAGCAATTGTCCGAGCCACACAAAGTACTGGATATAGAAAGGCTTGTCCAGACCCAGCGCTATTTTCTTGGCTTCCACGGCTGCCTCCGATACCCTGGGTCCCTGAAGCATTTCTAACGGACTTCCCGCCATGCACATAATGGCATAGTCAATGATGGTTATACCTATCAGCACAGGAATGGCAATCAATATTCTCTTGATAATGTATTTAGTCAATTTCCTGTACCTCCTTACTGTTCATCACAATGGGACATGCCACACTATGACCGGACCCAGACTCCGTCTCCTGCATCTTAGGCTCCCGCTGTCCGCAAATCTCCGTCGCATAAGGACATCTTGGATGAAAGCGGCATCCTTTCGGAGGATTCGTACTATCTCCGATTTCTCCCTGCAGAAGGCTGTGTTGCTTTTCCTTTTCCCTGGGATCAGGCACCGGAACCGCATCTAGAAGCGCCTTTGTATAGGGATGAACAGGTGAATTGAAAATTTCCTTCGCTTCTCCCATCTCCACGATTTTTCCAAGATACATGACCGCAATTCTGTCGCTGACATAATTTACTGCTCCCAGACCATGTCCCACAAAAAGAAGGGTGAGGTCTAGTTCCTTCTGAAGACTTTTAAGGAGATTCAGTATCTGCGCCTGTATGGAGACATCTAGTGCACTTACAGGCTCATCACAGACAATAAACCTTGGATTAAGGGAAAGGGCTTTGGCTATTCCGATTCTCTGCCGCTGCCCTCCCGAAAATTCATGGGGATATCTGCCCAGAACATTCCTTGGGAGCCCCACCATATCCAAAATCTTTAAAATATCCTTTTCTATCGTTTCTTTTGTGGATATTTTATGATACAGCATGGGCTGGGAAAGAATCTCAAATATATGCTTCCGGGGATTTAAGGAAGAATAGGGATCCTGAAAAACCATCTGCAGCTGCGTGCGGATTTTCTGCATGTCCTTTTTATTCAATTGGGACAAATCGTTTCCCTTATAAAAGATCTGACCTTCTGTAGGTGTCTCAAGCCCTACCAGCTGCCTTCCTATGGTGGACTTTCCGCAGCCGGATTCTCCTACCAGCCCCAGCGTTTCTCCTTCCATAATGGAAAAGCTCATGCCATCCACCGCTTTCACATATCCGGTGGTATGATTAATAATTCCCCCTTTTATGGGGTAATATTTTTTTAAATTTTCAACCTGAATCAAAGGGGTGTCTTTCTCTGTAATCATGACAATATTCCCCCTTCCTTCATTACAATACACTTAGCTTTATGTCCAGAACCAAACTCATAATCCTGCTGCGGCTTGTCACACTCCGGTTTTCGATACTTACAGCGGTCCGCAAACCGGCATCCTTTTATGTCATCATAATTTTCCGGCACGATACCGGGAATCGACACAAGCTGTCTGTCCGCATCATCCCGTATGGTAGGAACCGTATCCAGCAGAGCACGGGTATAAGGATGCCGGGGATTTTCAAACAATTCTTTTGCCGGCGCCTCTTCGATAATCTGACCTGCATACATGACCAGAACCCGGTCCGCCATGTTTGCAACCAGCCCAATATCATGGGTAATCAGAATCATTGACATACCCGTCTCTTTTTGCAGTTTCCCAAGCAATTCCATAATCTGTGCCTGGATGGTAACATCCAGTGCCGTGGTCGGTTCATCTGCAATCAAAAGTCTGGGATTACAGGACAGTGCCATGGCAATCATCACCCTCTGACGCATTCCCCCCGAAAGCGTATGGGGGTACTTTTTCATGACTCCACGGGCATCCGGCATTCCCACCTTTCTAAGCAGGGATTCTGCCCGTTTGGCAGCCTCTGCTTTCGGTAAATGCATATGCGTCCTGATACTTTCCGTCATCTGATTCCCCACTGTAAAAACAGGATTTAAAGAAGTAAGCGGATCCTGAAAAATCATGGTAATCTGATCTCCGCGCACCTGATCAAGCTCCTTCTCCGTCATGGAAAGAAGATTCTTACCATCAAAGAGGACAGAGCCGTCTGTGACGGCTCCGCCCCTTCCTAATAATCCCATAATTGACAATGAAGTTACACTTTTTCCACACCCGGACTCACCTACAATGCACACAACTTCCCCCTCATCCACATGAAAATGAATGTGGTCCACGCTGATATTTTCACCATAGTCGCCTTTAAAGGCGGTGGTAAGTCCCTGTACTTCCAGTAAATGTGACATAGCTGCTCCTCACGATTTTATTCTACCACGTCCCAGTTCTGCACGTCATTGAAGAATCCATATGCACTGGGTGCTGCACCGGTAAGCCGGTTGCTCACTGCGCCCTGTGCGCTAATGATATATGCTGAAAACATAGGAACATCCTCCTGCATCTTTTTATCCACAACAGCGTACAGATCCTTTATTTCTTCCACATCACTGGTCTGCTGTGTTCCTGCCAGTGCTTCGCTGATTTCATCACTATGATAACCTGTCCAGCTTCCCTCTCCGCCAAGCAGCCAGTCTACATCCGGATAAGGGTCAACCGGAGCATATGTATACTGTACTGCAAGGATATCGTAATCTGTAGAGCCTGCAATTGTCATAAGGGTTGCCAGATCCACTGTCTGCACTTCCACCTTAATGCCAACAGCCGCCCACTGGGCTACCAGCACCTGTGCACCATTCACGAAAGTACTGTCGCCGGAATTCACATAAAAACGAAGAGTCTGTGTTCCGTCCCATCCTGCTTCTTCAAGCAGTTGTTTTGCCTTATCCGGATCATAAGAAATAGGTGTCACCTCTTCACTAAAGAAAGGACTTGCCGATGATACAAAACCATCTACCACTTCTCCGTGACCTTTTAACAACTGATCCACAAGCTGCTGTCGGTCGATGGCATATACCAGCGCCTGACGCACTCTCGCATCCGGAATATTCACCGTCTGGATAAACGCTGACTGATTGGTGATCGGCGCTCCATATACTGTCTCTACATTCTCAAGAGCCTCAATACTTTCAAAGTCCTCCTGGGGTATTGCCGTCATGGTGTGATGCGTTATATCAATCTCTCCCGACTGAAGACCTGCATAAATCTGGCTGGCATCCACGATTCTGATGTTCAGCTTATCGATCTTCGGCGCACCTCTCCAATAATCTGCATTCGCCTCATAGGAAATATAATGATCATTATCAAAATCCGTTAAAAAGAAAGGACCGCTGATCACATCCGGATGATTGAACCAGTCTGCCGTCAAAAGTTCCTCTTCACTGAACTGCTCAATCACATGCTTGGGCATAACGTGCAGATATCTGGCATAGGTATTTTCGAAGGTCGTAAGCGCCATCGGATACTTGGATGTAAACTGGATCGTCTTATCATCAATAATCTGCAATCCAGCCACGCTTTCGGCTCCCTGTTCCACAAATCCGTCATCTCCCACACCTTCAAATGCATAGAGCATCAGAGTCGTATTATTGACTATCGGACTTGCCAGACGGCGTACCGTATACTCTACGTCAGCTGCTGTAATCGGTGTCCCGTCAGACCATGTGGCAGCGTCATCAATATGCACTACAAAGTTGATGTTATCATCTGTAGTGACGGAATCCGCCAGCATTCCCTGAAAATTCAGTTCAGGATCAAGTTCTACCAGCGGCAAGAACATTAACCCAACCGCGTACTTGTTAATCTCTGTCTGGTCGATTACAAAGGGATTGACTCCTCCAAGGGAATCTGTAACTCCCACATTTACAATTTTTTCTCCTGATACAGCATTCCCCGCAGATTCCTCTCCTTCTGCAACATTCCCCACAGACTCCTCTCTTTCTGCATCTGCAACAGAACTGTTTCCTTCTGCTCCGCTATCCTGACCATTAGAGCCGCATCCTACCACCATAAGGGCAAGTGCCGCTGCAAGTGAATAGCTAAGCAGCTTTCTGATAAATCCTTTCATAATAATCCTCCATTACGCAGCCGGATAAAAGTACATCCGGCATTAATTTTCATAGTCGGTTCATTATACTGTTACTGTATAAAAATGTCAATATTTTCAAATACAATTCACATCAATCCTATTGATAAAATGCCGCAATGGCTGACGTGAATCATAAATATATACTCGATTATTAATTATTGCCGAACAATGGTGTAGACAGATATCTATCTCCTGAGTCAGGAAGAAGCGCTACAATCGTCTTTCCCTCATTCTCCGGTCTCTTTGCCAGAATGGATGCTGCTTTTAACGCTGCACCTGAGGATATCCCCACTAAAATCCCCTCGCTCACCGCAAAAGCCTTTCCTTCTGCAAAGGCATCCTCATTTTCAATGGTAATGACTTCATCATAAATCTTTGTATTAAGTACATCCGGCACAAAGCCCGCGCCGATTCCCTGAATCTTATGCGCTCCCGGTGTTCCCTTTGACAATACAGGGCTTGTTGCAGGTTCCACCGCCACTACCTTTATGTTAGGATTTTTCGATTTCAAATACTCACCTACACCTGTAACAGTTCCGCCGGTTCCCACACCTGCCACAAAAATATCTACTTTTCCATCGGTCTGTTCCCAGATTTCAGGACCGGTGGTACTTCTATGTGCCTCCGGATTAGCGGGATTTACAAACTGTCCCAGAATAACTGCTCCCGGAATGGATTCCTGAAGTTCCTGCGCCTTTGCGATAGCTCCCTTCATTCCTTTGGACCCTTCCGTAAGCACCAGCTCTGCGCCATAAGCTGCCAGCAGGTTCCTGCGCTCTACGCTCATGGTGTCAGGCAATGTCAGGATTGCTCTATATCCCTTTGCTGCTGCCACTGCCGCAAGACCAATGCCGGTATTGCCGGATGTGGGCTCAATAATGGTAGCTCCCGGTTTCAATACTCCCTTCTTTTCAGCGTCCTCTACCATGGCAAGGGCGATACGATCCTTCACAGAACCTGCCGGATTTAAATATTCCAGCTTTGCAAGAATCGCAGCCTTTGTAACACCCGCTTTGTCAGCATATCGATTCAATTTTAAAATAGGTGTTCCTCCGATTAATTCCAATGCGCTTTCTTTGATTTTACTCATAACATTTCCTCCTCAATTTTTATTGCAGTACCATTTGATTGTCATTTTATATTTCCTACTTATCTAGTAGGAATAATATGTTTTTATATTATATTCCACTTCACACGTATTGTCAAACAAAATTTATATTTTTTATGTTATATTTTTTAAAGGCTATTAACCGCCGCTTCAAGATATTGCAGTGCCTCTTCCAATGTCTTTCTTGGACAGGCAACATTTATCCTCTGAAACCCTTTCCCTGACTCTCCAAAAATCGCCCCGTCATCCAGCCATAAACCAGCCTCCTGAATAATCAGCTTCTCCAGTTCTCTGGCAGACAATCCTAACTGTCTAAAATCAAGCCAGACCAGATAAGTTCCCTCAGGCTTCACCATTTTAATATCCGGCAGATGCTTCTCCACAAATTCTTCTGTATAATCAATATTCTCCTTAATATATTTGTAGATTCCCTGATACCATTCTTCTCCGTATCGATATGCCGCTTCACAGGCTGCAAGCCCCACCGAATTAATCTGACTATATCCTGAGGCACTGATCTGCTTCTTGATCTGATGCCTCAATCTGGCATTTGGTATAAAGATATTGGAAATCTGCAGCCCTGCAATATTGAAAGTTTTACTTGGCGAAGTACAAATAATCGAATTATCTCGATACTCCGGCTTTAACTTCGCAAAGGTCTGGTGCTTTCCCTCCCAGATAAAATCCGCATGTATTTCATCACTGACAACTATGACATGATTTTTATGGCAGATATCTCCGATTTTTATAAGTTCTTCTTTTATCCACACCCTTCCAACCGGATTATGCGGATTGCAAAGGAAAAATAACTTTACATTTCCTTTTTTGATCTTTTCCTCAAAATCCTGAAAATCCATATGATATCTGCCTTCGTCGTCTCTTACCAGTGTATTATTCAGAACAGTCCTTTTATTGTCCAATATCACTTCACTAAATGGATAATATACCGGCTGCTGAATCAAAACCGCATCTCCAACATTTGTGAACGCCTTGATTGCCATTGCCAGTGCAAATACCACCCCTGGTGTTTTCACCAGCCATTCATCAGCCACCTCCCAGTCATAATGTTTTTTGATCCATGACTGTACCGTTTCAAAATATCCCTCCAATGCTTCGCTATAGCCGAATATCCCATGTTCCGCCTGCTGCCGGATTGCATCCTGCACATAAGAAGAAATCTTAAAATCCATATCTGCCACCCAAAGCGGCAGTATATCCTTCGGCATCCCCCTTTTTTCTGCAAAATCAAATTTTAAAGAATTTGTATTTTTTCTGTCTATTACCGTATCAAAATCAAGATTTTTTTCCGTCATTTTTTCCTCCATTTTACCGATATAGACTCTCGGAATCTCGAAGCCTTATTTTATGCGGCTTCTGAGATTCTCTT
>CAYOED010000041.1:0-31432 GCA_964402925.1 uncultured Lachnospiraceae bacterium
TGTCAAAACTGCTTTTTCGTTTACCCCATCATCGATTGTAACCTAAAGAATTTATGATTGCGCCACCCTTCCAAATAGTAACGTCATATGGGTAGGTCATCCATGTTGGCATATGGAGTGGCTGGAAAAAAAGATAAATACTTGATGCTAGTAAAAATATTATAATTCCTAGAGCAGCTGCTTTTTTCTTATTCATCCTGTTTTCCCTTTCAGCGTTTACAGAAATTTATCGTAGATGTAATTAGTCTGTCCGATGATTCAATTACAATAATAGGATTCAATAATCATAATAGACAAATATAAATACAAACGCAATATCCGGTTCTTTCCACACCTTGAATGGTTTATGGTTATGAGTTGCTATTGAGTCTGTGCTTTGCAGCTTCCATTTCCTGCTGCATTTCTTCTTCGGTGATGATCCTGTAAGGAATTCTCTGCGATATTGCATAAGCTTCTGCGGTGGAGCCTTCTGTTGTTACAATAGTCCCGTCTTTTATGTTTTCGAAGATACATTCTTTGTATGGATCTGACGGATTACCATAGTCGTCCCCAAGGGAGATAACACTTTCGGGGATGTATACCTCGATTCCTTTCTGCCCGGCAAAACTTTCTGGTGATATGACAGTTACAGATTCTGGTACGAATACTTTTGTTACGTTTATGGGATAAGGATATTCATCTTCCTTATAGAAGCCGCCCCTGATTTCTTTGATTGTGGAAGGGATCACTACCTCTGTTTCCGTCCCTTTGTAGAGATAAAGTATATCATCTATACATACAAACTCTTCTTCTATACTGTCCTCCCAAGGCGTACCGCGGAACGCGCGATCACCTATATATTCAACGTTTTCTAGTCCGATTATTTCTTTTAATGAGCTATAAGCAAATGCCTCTTCTCCAATCTCTTTTACCGTTTGTGGTAAAATAATTTTTTGAATTCCACTATGCATGAATGCATGGTTCCCAAGTTCCTCTAGGTGTGAAGGCAGTACAATTTGCTCTAGGTTTTTGCACTCTCTAAATGCCCCGCCGCCAATGTATGTTATTGATTCTGGAATTGTTACTTCTTCGACATCCGAATACAGAAAACAGTTAGCCTGTATATCTGTTACCGTATATTCCCATACTTCGACAGGGACATGTACTCTTTTTTGACTTCCTGCATATTCAGTCATACGTGCCTCATTGTTACTCAGATTGTAGTAACTTTGACTTTCATGATGATATAATTTCATTGCATAATCAAGAGATTCTGGTATTTTTGAAATAACAGCATCAGTTCCTAAATTGCTAAAAGCATTTTTCTCTATATAGCTGACCTTGATACCCAGTATTTTGTTAGGAATGTTGATTTCCTTTTCATATGATAAATAAGAGTTTATGCCTGCCTGTCCGCCCAGAAAAGTCACATCATATGGGTACGTCATCCATGTGGGCATATGTATTGGTTGAAAAAAAAGATAGACACCTAATGCTAGTAAAAGAATTATGCTACCCAATACAACTCCTAATTTTATTTGGTTATTCATTCTATTTTTTGTTCCTTTCTTTACGGTAAAAATTATCTATGATGTTGTAGTTGATATAATTCAATCCCCCCATAGCACGCGTGTTATCATTTTCAAGATTATTAATTACTTTCATTGCATCAGCAGATGTCAAGTCTGCAAGCGTTTGAACTTGATTTGTTTTTTTGTCTTCATCAATGCCTGCTTCGCCTGTCAGTATAAAGTATTGATTATACAATTCTTTTCTTACCTTGTAATTTAACAGTCCTGTTTTACTATTAGCTTCATCCAAAATTTTTATGGCTTCATCCTTCAGTGTTATTTCATCAACCCCTAAAAATGATATCAGTCCTTTTTTTTCTAGATTTGTTCTTTTCAATAAGGCATTTGCATCATAAGGTCCGCTTATGACACCCACCGGGTCTTCATGAGAATGGTCATGGCTTACCTCATATACAATCTGGGAGCCCCAAAGCATCTGGCTTATGTCATCATCTATCTCGTACAGATCTTGATAAGAGCCCATATATTCGGCCATGTCGATTGCATCGTCTACAGTAGAGACCACTTTTTCTGCTATGGGATGGCTATCAGCTATCATTGACATGCATTTATTGAGTACTGCTTTGGGGATAACGAATGCTGCTTCCTTTGCTCTTTTGGCGCGTTCTTCTTGTATAAATCTGTCAGATATCTCTCTTCCAGTTAGTTTTTTGATTTCTATATTTGTTTCTGGTAGATTTATTATAGACGATTCTACCTGAGTGTTTTTCTCATCTCCAAGTGGCACAATGTCATACATCACTGACTCGTGGTAAGAAAACATAAATTGATTCATATCGGCGTTCGGTTCCTTACAAGAAGGATCATCGTATATGCCCAAATTACTTATATGGGCATAACAGTCTGAGCCATATCCGTTACATTCATCCATCCGTGTCGCCAGTGTAGCATACAAGGAAAGGAGTTGCGTGCTCTCTGCGAAATGGGGAAGGTTAGCCCAAACATATTCTACGTCATTATAATGAGATTCCAGCTGGGTCCCCAGAATCCCTGCATGGATTTGCCCCGTCGTTATCATGGCATCAAGATATTGATCCCTTCGATCTGGATAGTATGGTTTATCAGTTCTTCCTGCATCATGATCTTGAGCTATTGCAAAGTCAGACTTTTTGTACAGCATTCCATTGATAAATTCCTCCAATCGTCCGAAGTCCTGTATAGTAATCTCTAACTCATCATTATAGGTCATGCTCTTGTCCAGCAGGGCAAGAGAGTAATTGTAGAGTCCCAGTTTGGTATACAGGCTTAGATTATCAGGATTATTTTGGAAAACTTCTCTGTAATCCGTTTCGGTATTCGCTTTCGCAAGGTCTCCAATAAAGGTAATATCATCATCGGTGTAGATGCAGGACATCAGAGCAGTCATTTCTGGCTCGCTGAATCCCAAATCTCTTAAGCAGGATTTTCCTTCCGGTCCTACAACTTTGTTCATATTCACTGAGGACAGCTCGACAGTTTTTCTCCCTGTTTTGAATACTGATATTAGTTTGCCGTCTGCTTCTTTGAAAGAGATATCAAAATCAATTTCTGGTTCTTTAGGCGAGAGTCCGTACGCAGTCTTTTCAATGCTTTCTGTGTAGTTGCGCCTGCGCTGTAGGGAATAGTATGCCAGACCGTCCGTTACCGGATCCAGTTCTTTTAGCACGCGTCCCGTTATATCGTTATCTAAGGATACTTCGTATGTGTAGATGGTATAAAGGGGATCAAAAAGTGTATCAACTTTGGCTTCAATCTGCGTCACCTTTTTCATCCTGTTATAGACCGCCGAGGCGACCATCGTATCGCATTTGGTTTCGCTATAATCTATGATTCTTGCTGCTACATATATGTCTCCTGCCGTCCAGACACCGTCTGGGCGGTTTCCCATTTGTCTGGCGAGGGTCTCCAGCTCAATAATTTCATTGTTCTGAGTAAGGATCCGCAGGTTCTTATCTATGATGTCTTTATCCTCTTTTGTAAGTTCGCTGACGGGTTTATTCATGATTGCAGTTATTGCCTTTGTTTGGGGATCTGCTGGCAGGAGGCGGGCCTCTTCCGGTGTCATGAAGGTAAAGTCGTCGACACCCAACCGGAGGCTTTCATCTGAAGCTTCCACAGCGGATGCGTAAGTGGTGAGATCTGATGAATGTTGTTGCAGCCGGTCCACTTTTTTGCAGCCTTCTCGTATCACATCTGTGTACTGTGTGGAGTCAAAATGTGTCATCTGCAGTCCGGAAAGGATATCGTCTATTGCCGAGGCACTTTCCCGGATAGAGTTCGCTTCTGACATTGCCAGACGGCAGATTTGCTGCAGCCACATGATGGTATCTTGGTCGCAGTACAGCATCCCCCTCATGTCTTCCCATGCCTTTCCGTTGCTGGTTCCGTCCAGTGTCAGGGTAAAATCATTGCAGATTTTTTTACACCTTTTGCCATTCTCCAGACCATCGGTGAGGGATTTTCCGAATCTTTCTGTCTGCTCCCACAACTCCGTGAATCGTGTCTTGGTATAATCGGTAAGCCCGTTGCGGAAAGCATCGGCATCCACTCCGCTGTAGATATCCTCGCTGGTCTTTGCTACCGTGCCGTATAATGTTTCTATGTCCATATTAAGTTTTTCTGCGGATTCCTGAAATCCGTCCCTTGCTGCTTCGAGCAGATCCAGGTCAAGCTGATAAATTGCCATCTCTTATTCCCCTTTTATTTGTTTTCATGTAAGAGAATTTTCCTATTCATCCGAAGCTGATGCCATTCGTTCTGCCTCATGATGATGGTCATCCTCACTTTGAAGACGGTTCTTTAAGTCTCCCATTTCATCGTATTTTGCCTCAAGTGCGGCTATCAATGACTCCAAGGCCGGTGGGATATCATCATCCAGCTTGTTTATTGCGGCACTGATTTCTCCGCTGCTTTCGGTGGTGTATGCGCTGGGGGAATTGTCTGCCAATGCCTGTAGCTGATTTTCCAGGGACTGTACATGGGGCAGGGTGTTCTTTGCTCTGCATATTGCGACCATAATCTGTGTCATATCAGAGCTGCATCTTCTTATCTCACTGCATCTACATGCCATTTTCTTTTCTCCATTCGTTATCTTATGTATCTGGCAGATGAAGCTGCTGCTGCCACATGCTTGTCAAGCGTTATCCGGTCATTGCATGCCTTTAAAACGGTCCCATGCAGGACGCCGATTTGTGTCTGTATTTTATCCAACTGCTGCTGCATGTGACAGACGCTTAACAGATAGGCGTCACGGGCAGTGCCGATCCATGTTGCTGTCAGCGGATCGCTGACATCCGTTATTTTCAGATTTATGCCTGCTAAATCTTCTTTGACATCCGGTAGTCCGCTGATTGCGGAACTGACTGCTTCCGCGTCCGTCTCGGTGCGATTTGGATTTGTACCTATACTTGGCATTTTTATCCCCCTTTTTCGGTCATGTATTTTTTGACTTAATCTGTAAATAGATTACCCATTCTTCCGCTCTCTTGTCAATACTAATGGTTGCAATTGCGAATTATTGGTTATAACAATGTGCTCAATGTGTTTATTGGGAATATTTACTTTGTATGCAAAATAAAGGTGTGTGAGGGAGAATCAGAATATTGAAACAGTAAAAGGATAGTGCGGAAGAAGGGCAGGATGTGATATAATGAGCAGACTTAATGATGTAGATTAAGAAATGTAGGAGGAACATGATGCGGTTTTTGCTGACAGCGGTCAACGCTAAATATATTCATTCTAATCCAGCCGTTTACAGTCTTAGAGCATATGCGGGGGAAGAGTTGCAGCGGTATATAGCAGTGGCAGAGTATACCATTAATCAAAGGATGGAAGAAATTTTGGGAGATTTGTATAAAAGACACCCGGATGTGATTGGGTTCTCCTGCTATATCTGGAATTATCCTTTAATTCAGGAATTGCTAAGGGAATTGTCCAAAGTTCTGCCAGATACAGACTTGTGGCTTGGAGGACCGGAGGTTTCCTTTGAAAGCAGAAAAATCCTCGAAGATTTTCCTATGGTCAAGGGTATCATGGCAGGAGAAGGAGAGGAAACTTTTAAAGAACTGCTTTCTTTTTATGTGGAAGGGAAAGATAGCTTTAAGGAAATTCCGGGACTGGTCTTAAGAGAAGGAGAAAGCCCGGCAAGGGAGGTCACAGACCTTAATGCCATTCCCTTTCTTTATGATGATTTGCAGTCCTTTCAGAATAGAATTATTTATTATGAAACAAGCCGGGGGTGTCCTTTCAGATGTAGTTACTGTCTTTCTTCCATTGAAAAGAAAGTGCGTCTGCGGGATTTAGAATTGGTGAAAAAGGAATTGCAGTTTTTTCTGGATAAAAAAATTCCTCAGGTCAAATTGATAGACAGAACCTTTAATTGTAACCGAAACCATGCAATGGAAGTATGGAGATATATCAAAGAGCACGACAACGGCATCACTAATTTTCACTTTGAAATCGCGGCGGATATCATGAACGAGGAGGAACTGGCGCTTTTAAAAGAAATGAGACCGGGTCTTGTCCAGTTTGAGATCGGTGTGCAGACCACCAATCCGGATACTCTTAAGGAAATCAACCGAAGTACGGACATTGCCCGTATCGCAAAGGTTGTGGCAGACATTCACGAAAACAGGAATATTCATATCCACCTGGATCTGATAGCGGGACTTCCCTTTGAGGGATATGACAGTTTCCGAAAATCATTCAATGAGGTATATGGGATGAAGCCTCATCAGCTCCAGCTTGGCTTTTTAAAAGTGCTCAAGGGGACATTGATACGGGAGAGGGCAGAGGATTACGGCATTGTCTATCAGGAAAAGGCTCCTTATGAAGTGCTCTATACAAAATGGCTTTCTTACAAGGAAGTACTGCGTCTTAAGCAGATAGAAGAGATGGTGGAGTTATATTATAATTCCAATCAGTTTACTCATACGCTTCCTGCTCTGGAAAGAGAATTCCCGGGACCGTTTGAGATGTTTGAAGAACTGGCAGGATTTTATGAAGAAAAAGGATATTTTGTCAATTCACCGGCGCGAAGCATCCGTTATCATATACTTTTGGAATTTGCACTGGAAAAAGCGGCGGAAAAGAATCAGCTTTATCAAGAATTGCTGACTTATGACTATTATTTAAGGGAAAATGCCAAGAGCCGTCCCTCTTTCTGTGCTGATTCATCTCCCTATCGAGATGAAATATGGAAATTTTATCAACGGGAAGAAGAAGAACCATTGTTATTAAATGATTACCGTGAGTATCATGCTAGGCAGACTATGAAAATGACGCATATGGATGTGTTCTTTTATCCTGTCTGGAAGGACGGAGATGCTGTTTTATGGGAGAAGAGCAACAAACCAATGTTTGTACTTTTTGACTATGAAAAAAGGAATGCCCTTACGAAAGAAGCTTATGTGACCCCGGTGGCTGTGACGCCTCAAATGTAATCTGAGATTCCCGTCTGAGAGGGAAAGATGAATACAAACAGAATAAATCAATACAGTGAAAGTGACGATACAAATGCAGGAGGAGCAGAAATGTTCTTCCTGTTTTTATTTGAAAGCGGGACAGCCGGCGGGAAAAGGAGAGATTATGGCAAAGTTTTTAAACTACGAGGACCGGCTGGAGATTGAGAATGGCCTGAAGGAGCATATGACGTTTACCCAGATAGGTGAAAAATTGGGAAGGGACAGAACTACCATCACGAAAGAGATCTGAAATTATTCCATAGAGCGGGATACCGGTTATGGAAGCTATCCGCACAATACATGCAAATACAGAAAGACCTGTAAAAGAAAGAAGGTGTGCGGGACAAATGACTGTAAGCATCCCCTGGTTACGGTCTGTAAGCAGTGTGAATTGATCTGTAACCGTTACTGTGAGCAGTTTGAGGAGGAAGTATGCACACACCGGTTCAAGCCGCCCTATGCCTGCAATGGCTGTAGGGAAGTGAAAAAGTGCACGCTTACCAAGACGGTCTATGAGGCATTGGAAGCCCAGAGACAGGCGTCGGCAAAGATATCGGAATCCAGGAGCGGCATCCTGTCCACGGAAGGAGAGATTGCAAGGCTCAATGAGATATTGGTGCCGTTAGTAAAACAGGGACAGAGCCTCCACCAGATATATTTAAACCATAAGGATGAACTGATGTGCAGTGAAAAGACGCTGTACAACTACGTGGACGGGTGTCTGTTTGACATCCGCAACATTGACCTGCCAAGGAAGGTAAAGTACCGTCCAAGGTATAAAAAGCCTGAGCTTAAAGTAGACAGGGGATGCCGTGTGGGAAGGAATTACCACGATTATGAGGTGTATATGGAAAAACATCCGGACACGGCGGTGGTGCAGATGGATTCGGTGATTGGAAGCAAAGGCGGGAAAGTGCTGCTGACCATCTACTTTGTGAACGTATCGCTGATGCTGGGATTTATACGGGAAGCAAATACATCAAAGTCGGTAATAGATATCTATGATGATTTATACCACCGTCTGGGAGGGCAGGATTTCCGGAAGCTGTTCCCAGTGATACTAACGGACAATGGAAGTGAATTCTCCAATCCAAAATGTATTGAGAACGGACCGGATGGAAAGGGGTTCCAGAGGACAAGGATATACTACTGCAATCCGAGTGCACCGTACCAGAAAGCGGAGATCGAAGTAGGACATGAATTCATCCGGAGGATTGTACCGAAAGGAAAAAGCTTTGATGAGCTGGCGCAGGAAGATATAGACCTGATGATGGATCACATCAATTCCTACAGAAGAAAGAAACTGAACGGAAAAAGTCCGTATGAAGCATTCTGCTTCTATTACGGGGAAGAACTGGCGCAGAAGTTAGGATGCCACAAGGTTGACGCCGCTGACATCAATCTTACGCCAGGACTTCTGAGAAAGTAACAGAAAAATAAGCGCAGACCGCCGGCTGAAAATAAGGAGCGTATAAGGCGTGAATTTTGTGGTACAAAATTTGTAAGACAAAATTGACGTCCGGTTTTTATGCGCATTTTTATCCTGTCATGAAGCCATTATACCACAAAAAGGGGAGAGAAAAAGGGAAAGTCATTACAAAAGTGGAATTTCAGATACAAAATTTGAAGGTTGCTTACAAAATGTGAAAGCCGTTTACAAAACGGGAACCTCGGCTTACATTCGAGCGGTGGCTGTGACGTCAATGGATTAATTTGCCGTTTATGCTGTAAATCTACCGTTCACGCAATGAGCCTTGTAGTCAACTTTGCATTATTTATAATGATGTATGATTATTTATAATAATTATGTTATTGCATAAAAAGAAATAATGCAAAAGAAGATAAGAGGAGAGAGGATATGAAAAAATCTAAAAAGTATGTAAATGCGGTGTTTGCGGTTTTAGTATTGGCTCATGCTTTTACATTGTATGGATGCGGAAAAAAAGAAAGTGATAGTTCACAGGAGGATTACGAGGACTACATAAGTATCGAAGATAGTATAGTGGATTCGGAGGACGGTGAAGATTCAGAAGATAGTGGAGACGCATATGTCTGGAGCGAATCAGCTTTTAAAGTAGATTTTGAAGGGGATGAAAGCGCTGAACTGAACGGAAAAATTGAATCGATCAGTCCAGCTGGTACTTTAATGCTGGTTGCTAATACAACAGAGGGTAAACTCTTTCTGCTGGATCCATATATAGATTTTTATTTAGAGGATTCTAAAATAAAATATTACATGATAACAGACAACAGTCATATTGGTGATTTGGCTTATGCCAATGAGCATATTGCAAATGGGAAAAATCAGTTTGTCTATTTCAACACGATTGGAGAATATGCTGAATTGGAAGAGAATTTCTCTGAATCGGGTTCCTATGCTCTTCCAGAATATGTCTATACTTTTAATAATATACAAAAGGTAGATCTGCCGAATGCGCAGAATATAATTTTCATAACAGCTGATGCGGGTTATTGCGTCTATGTAGATACGGACAATCATGTGGGTGCAGATTACAAGGATTTTTCGAGCGGGGAATATACAACGTATTCCGATGTGGTTTTTGTAGAGGGGGAGAACGAAATAGAAAATGTTGCGGTAAGCAAAGGTATTTATCAATTTGTTCTGACAGAGAATCAGGAATTGTTTTACATAAAGAACGGAGGCGTCAGCATCAACTTTGCCGGGCAGGGGGAAGGTGCATCTATCAATTATGTAGACCTCACTGACGAGATAGGCGGCAAAGTGACCGATATCTATAATCTTGAAAACTCTGCGGATGGTTGTTATGCGGTGGATGAAGATCATAATATTTATTGTGTGTCAGTTGGTTTGGGTGATGATATCACAGTAAATAAAATTGTCAACATGGATAATGTCACGATTACAGATATTCAAGGTTTTTCCGGTCAGAATGAAAATATACTCATCAGAACTGACGACGGTTCTTACTATTACAACGACAGTGCTTTCGGCAACACTAGGGAAATCGAGAACTTAGATCAGACATACAAAAAAGCAGTATTGCTTATGGACGGGAATATTCTTGCCTTAGGAAATGATGGCTATTTATATATAATTGAAAATTAAAATGCCGAGAGAAAAAGAGAGATATTAGATTTACTTTGGCATGGGAAAGATTTATGAGGAAGGGAATGAGTATAAAGTGGAAAGAAAATTAGCTGAAATTAAGATTGAAATAAAGAAAATTTTGGCGAGCATAGCAATCAGAATGATATGGTTCGTCATGGTATTGCTTGCAATAGCTTCAAGTTCAGACTCAGGCATAGATTACACAGCGGCAGCGATTTTGCTGTTATTAACGTTGGGATTTGCACTATTTCCTCTCGTTCACGTAAAAGATGTATTGGTCTATTATGAAAATAAAATTGTGCTGAAGAATAAGCAAATCACATTTGATCATCCTTCAGAAATTCAGTGGAGCAGAGAAAAAACATACATTATGGGAACGAGATTAAGGATTTGCAATTCAAAAGTAATGCAATCGCAATCCTTTTTGGAATGCATGTTTGGTCCATCTAAAAAGATAGATGTTACCTACATGAAGGATGCTAAAGATGTATTTATCAGGTGTTACTTAAATCAGTAGTAAAAACACAGGAGAAATGGACAAATGGTAGAAATAATAGTAGAAATCATGGAAATGATAGATAAAGTGCTAGATAATCATCCGATATTGTCACTTGTTGTTGTAGTCGCAGTCATAGCAATCATCATATGGATAAAATCACACATTGATGAAAAAAAGGGTATCAATAGTCCGGAGAAGCAAAGGGTGAAAGAGATTCTTCAAAAAATTATGCAGGAACAGGAAGATTACGATGAATACATATCTATTTATGCGTATAGAAGACAGAAGTACGGAAGGATCGTTGAAAGCTGGCATTATGCTATTGCACTTACGGAAAGCAGGATGTATGTGGTGCCGTTGATTTTTGGAAATAAGGAAATAGGATATTCTAAAGTAAGTGTCATACCAAAGGAGTATCTAAGCAAAATTGACACAGGCAAGCCGGGTGATGCACTCCAGCATTTGAAATTTTATGATCAAAACAAGGATGTTATATTTGAGGTTACGGTAGAAGAAAAAAACACAAAGTTTGATAAAACATATCCGGTCAATATTATGCAGATAGAGGAAGCGCGTGCATTTGTGGAGCGGATAAGGCTGTGGCAAAGGCAAGTTTGTTAAACTTAAGTTTGTATTGGAGGGGAGAGCAGGCTGTGATTCCGGTTAAAAACAGTACGGAACCACAGCCGTGCTTTATATGTTTTTTTCAGCTTTGGGCGCCAGCCAGGTGCGCACATCCGGTATCTGAGATAAGACCGGAAGTAAAAGTATGCCCAGAACAACTCCGGCAGCACCCTGAACGCAGTTTGTAAAGATACCACTCAAGGCACTTGTAAATCCAACGGCAAAAGTTTCGTAACTATAGCTTCCTGCAAGAAACATGGTTTGTATGATCTTGTTGAGAAAGTAACCGAATATCATGTTGATTTCGGCAGGAATCCCGGCGGCAATAAAAAGGAAAGTCTGCTTTGTATTCCACACCTGTTTCAGTCTCCGAAATAACAGGGAAGCAATAAGCGCTGTAACCCCCTTAATGATCAAAGTGGGAATTGCATAAATGACATACCCGGATAATAAATCAGCAAACATGGATCCGATTCCGGCAGCCAGAAAACCGGCAACAGGTCCCAGAATCACACCGCAGAGCAGAACCAGACAGTCACCCGGATGGATGTAGCCAAGGGTAGGGGTAGGGATTCGGATGCTCATGGTGGCAATACAAGTAAAAGCAGCCATCAGAGCGGTAACAGCAAGGGACTTTGTATCTTTTAGCATATTCATAATGAATCACTCCGTTTCTTTATTTATGATTTTGATTTGAAAGAGCTCCTTCATATTGCCTATTATACGAGAAAATGGCATTATCAAAACTGCCAATTTAAGATTTTTTAATAAGACCAGTTTGGCGGAGAGACATTCGAATTAGGGGCGCACTTCTGGGAGGGAACCCCTAATCCGAATGTCTTTCAAACTATTACATATATTGAGCATGAAAGCCATATATTGTACAAAATGCAGAAAAATTGGGATAAAATAAATGGCGTCTGTTTTGTCTAATATTTCTAATATTATAATACCAATTGTTATTTTTTATATTATTGCCTATGGGGTATGCAGTAAGACAAATGTGTATGAAGATTTTGTCAAAGGAGCAAAGGATGGTCTTAAGACAGTAGTGGGAATCATGCCAACGCTAGTAGCCCTTATGACGGCGGTAGGAGTGCTTAGGGCATCAGGATTTCTAAGATTTCTGGGAAATCTTGTGAGACCCATAAGTGATAAAGTAGGATTCCCGGCGGAACTGGTTCCCCTTGCATTCATTAAAATGTTCTCCTCATCAGCAGCTACCGGACTGGTACTGGATATCTTTAAAAATTATGGAACGGATTCCCTGGTGGGACTAATTACTTCTATTATGATGAGCTGCACCGAGACAATCTTCTATACGATGAGCGTGTACTTCATTGCAGCTAAAGTCACAAAGACAAGATATACCCTAAAGGGAGCGCTTCTGTCTACCCTCGCTGGAATCGTGGCGAGTGTGATACTGGCAGGAATGATGGTATAAGTGGAACAAAAGAATTTTGATTATCATTGATAATAATGATATTATGGGGGATGGAAGAAGCAATAGTCTAGAACTGATTTTTTGGATAAAAAAGTAAAAAGAGGCACGATAATAAAAATGAAATCCCCTATTTTTAGAGCGATAATATTAACATGGATATCAGCAGTTTTTCTTGGTGGTTGTGGAAAAGATGAAAATAATATGACGGCAGCTTCCAATAAAGAGGAAGTTACATGGCAGGATATCCATACAGACTTGGGAAAACAATATGGACTTGTTGCTGTGACGGAAGACATGATTTATGGGTGTTATGAAGGAAATGATGGGATTGTGGTTACATACCAGAATAAGGTAAGTGGAATTGTTGAGAGGTCAATGACTTTTTCTGATGTATCATATATAAAGAACATAGATGCCGATGGAGAAGGCAATGTATATATGGTTGGGGATAAAGAAGGCATAAATGTATTATGGAAGATAGATACATTTGGGAATCTGCAGGAAATAGGTGGGTTTTTGCTTGAAAATACGGAGGAAGCAATTAATATAGATTTGCAGGGGATTAAAGTAGATTCAGAAGGAAACATTTTTTTATGGTATGAAATGGGGATTCTTCTGAATGAATTTTTTGATGATGCGGAAGAAGATGTATATGGTATGGTAGATAGGATTTACATAATGGATTCGCAGCTGAATACCTTGTTTTATGAACAGGTGGTCGATGTGCGGGGTACTGAACTGCTAAATTTCAGCTTAAATGAAGCAGGAGAACCACTTGTCATAGTGAGTGATAATGAAGGTATTTATACACAAAGAATAGATAGGAAAGAAAAGAAATTGTCGGGCATGGTGCGCATGGATGGCGACATACCGACTAGTGAAATAGTAGGAAATATTGCTGTAACGGAAAATGGATTTTTGTTTTGTCAGGGAAACGGTCTGTATGAATATAATGAGAAGAAACAGGATTGTGAAAAGATACTTAACCTGTCTTCTTATGGCATAGATCCGTATGGCATCTTATATATGGGACTGGATGATGGAAAAATTGAGATTGTTGATAATTATGGTCATGATGAAAATTCAGAGCATGTTATTCTTCAAAAAGGATTGAATGAAAAAACAGTACTGACTTTGGGTGTCATGCAAGTCACTCAGAATTTGGAAAAAAAAGTTGCAGATTTTAACCGCAGTAATGGAAACATAAGAATTGAGATTGTGGCTTATTATACAGAGGAAAATGAATTTGAAGAAGAAATGGAACAGCTAAAATTAGATATTATAAGGGGAAAAGCTCCGGACATTATTGACGTGTCGGAGATAGATTATGCAATTTTTTCCGATAAAGGTGTTTTGGAAGATTTATATGGATTTATGCAGAAGGATGAAGAATGTAAGGAGAGTGATATTATGGATTCCGTTGCGGATGCATATGAAATGAGTGGACATCTCTACAGCATAGCTCCTGCATTCCAGCTTTATTCTATGTGGGGAAGCAACATGGTTATAAAAGACCGTTATGGAGTAAATTTGGGAGAGCTCATACAGATATTAGAGGAAAGTGGAAAGTCATTGGAAGCTATTTATGGGTTTTCTGCTGACGAATCTGTTTTAACCACTCTCTGTACTTTTGGAATGGATGAATTTGTAGAATGGGAAGAAGGTGCTTGTAGCTTTGACGGAGAATATTTCAAAGAAATTGTAGCTTTTGCAGAGAAATATAAAGGCAGCTATGAGGAGGGGAGCCAGTCCCGCGGAATTGACGAAGGCAGAATCGTAATGTCAGTAGGAATAATAACAAGCGTTGCGGATTATCAAATACAGTCAAAGCTGTACAAGAACGATTTTGCTTTTATTGGATATCCGACAAATAATGGTTCGGGGACAGCTATTAGCTTCAGAGGAGGCGAATTAGCCATAAATGCACAGGGCGAGAATAAGGAGGAGGCATGGGAATTTGTAAAATATTACTTATTGAATGGATATGACGGACAAGGATTTCCTTCAATGAAGGCGCAATTTGAAACGGTTATGCAAGAAGCAGGAGAAGGTATTTTTTCAGTTGGAGAAGATGGAAATTCTTATGAAGTCCCGAAAGGCTATTATGCGGATGAAGATATTGAATTGCAGGTCTATGCAGCAGATCAGAATGACATAAATGCTGTGAGAAAGCTGATAGATAGTGCAGAAAATAAATTCGAGTATAATACAGAGATTTTAGGTATTATCGATGAAGAGACAGAAGCTTATTTTGCAGGACAAAAGGATTTGGATTCGGTTACGGATGTTATCCAAAATAGAGTCCGATTATATTTACAGGAGAATAAAGGATAGTATTACGTATATTGAATCTATAGAATTCTGATTATTAAAGATTATGCTGTCAATGTGGCTTGGGGAAAAGAGAGTTGGCAGCATAGTCTTTTTTGTGCTACACTTTATTCATTATAATGCTTTACAGAGATTGAAAGTATTAGATCACAAATGAGGTGACTGTATGAATTTTGAGAGTGTGGTTGAAATATTATTGATAGTGATTGTTATAGTGATTTTGCTGTCAGTGATTTTCTGGCGGCTTTTTGTAAGGAGACGTAGAACGTCTGATATTTTTGAGGATATGGAAGGACATGAGTTTGAATATTTCTGTGCGGATCTGCTTAAGCAGAAAGGGTTCGTGGATGTGGAAGTGACAAAGGGAAGCGGCGATTACGGTGTGGATATTCTGGCGGAAAAAGATGGAATAACATATGCTATTCAATGTAAACGTTACACAACCCCGGTAGGAGTCAAGGCTGTTCAGGAAGCATATGCAGGCAGAGATTACTATGACCGGATGGTTGGAGCCGTGATGACCAATCAGTATTTCACCTCGCCTGCAGTGGATGCGGCAAAGAAGCTTAAGATTCTGCTCTGGGACGGCGGTTACATGGAAAGTATGATGGATGAGGAACGGTAGAATCAGGGCATATCCGCGGCGGAGTCATATAGGATGAAGCAGGAGCATCTACGGGTTCAGTCTGCTTTGCAGACCCTGGAAATCGGAAGGACCTGTTTCTAGGACAAAGCGATGGAAGCGCTGGAGGCTGAAATCCTCCCCCCACACATTTTGGGCGGCATCCCTAAGGAGGGTGAATTCCATAAAGCCCAAATAATATTTTAAGTAGGTTACAGGCTCTTCCACGATATACTCATAAATGGCGGCGACAGTTTCTTCGTCCGTGATTCCCAGTTTGCGCAGGATTGCATGTACTTTGGCGGGAGTGGCGCCTTCATAGTGTATGGCGATATCCAGCAAGGAATACAGGCACAATTGAATATTTCTGTTCAGGCGGCAGGCTTCATACCAAGCGGCGGTTATGGGGCTTTTATCCCGTACCAGACTCTGGGCATAATCGTAGGACAGGTTTTCCACATAAAGAGCCCAGCCTTCCACGTAGCCGCCATAATGCAGAAGGTAACGGATGCAGGAGGTTTCTTCCTGGTTCATATAGAGTTGACTGTAAACTGTCTGGTAAAGATGTCCTGGATAGCCCTCGTGTGCCAGAGTGGTGTATAGTGTAAGGGCATCAGGAGAGTTCTTGTGGTTGATATAAATGATATTGTTGCTCATGTCGTCTATCGGCGGAGTCAGATAATAGGCAGGGCTGCAATAATCTTCCATGGAGGGAGAAACACGTTTAATGGTGTAGGAGGTATTAAAGTCGATTCCTTCGGAAACGGGAAAGGCAGGAAAATCATCGGTCATGCGTTCCTTTAGGTCATCCAGCATTTCCTCCGGGGAAGTAAAGGGGAAAGGAGCAGTTTCGGCAGAGGTAATGGCTGCTAATTCGGGATAATGGTAAAACAGGTCGCTCATAGCGGTCATGTTTTGTTGAAAATCATTGAAAAGCAGGGTCTTGATTTCGGCTATGCTGCGGGAGGAACCGGTAGTCGAGGCAAGCAGATATTCATAATAAGCGCGTCCCTCGGGGAAATAGCATAAGCCCATATCGTTTGAACCGCTGCCTTGGAGAATGGTAAAAGCGTCCGCCATGTTTTCATAGGCGGGAGCCATGACGGTGGTGAGGAGGCGGTCGTTTTCTGCCATCCACTGGCTTTTTTGTTCTTCTGTAATGAGATCCTCCTGCCGCATGGCATCAAGCCGTTCTTCAAAGGTGGTGTGGAGAAAATGAGTGCCGGAGGAGAGGGCATCTTTGTCCATGATGGAACAGCATTGTTCTATGATTTTTCCGGCAGATGCGTCGGACATAAAGAGTCTGTTTTCGGATTTTTCTTTTTCATATTGTGTCAATCCGTCAAAATAGGTGTCGGTCTGATCAAGGATATGCAGATAATCCTCAACATCCTTTGCTGAACGAAAGGTATAATCGGCAAGAAGGATGGGGAGACCGGACTGCATGCCGGAGGAAGGGGACAAGGGATCGCTGTAATAAGGATAAGCAGTGCCTACAAGACGAAGATTTAAATAACGTGTCAGGAGATCATAAGTATAGGCATCCTCATCGTTCAAGTGTTCCGGTGAGATTTGGGAAAGCCGCTCCAGCATGGAACGGATATCTTCTTCTCCGTTATCCGGCGCGGCTTCATAGGCAGGAAGACAGGCAGGTTCATTAAATCCGTAGGTCTCGGGGAAGGCTAAGGTGTAATGGAGGCTTAAAGTGTTGCCGGAAAGTTCCGAATAGAACAATTCTTCCGTCAGATCCTTAAATTTTCGGCTGTCATCTGTACGCAGATATATAGTCAGAGGCAGGGTAATAGACAAAATGAAAAGGAGAAAAAGTAAAATGCCGTGTTTCCGGCTGATTTTTCCAAAATGTGGCAATGTGGTGACCTCACATGACGGTTTGTTTGAGTATATGACGGATGCAGTTAAAAAATACACATCCGGATAATCATATTAAAGACTGGATTATAACAGTATTTTGCTTGAACAGCGTATAGACGATAGCTTTAAAATATGATAGAATATGAATCGTCCATGAATGCAGATTTTATATAAAACAAAGTATACAAAAGCATTTCATGTAGGAATGGAGGAAGTCAACATGAATAATCTGGAGCTTAAAAAAATAGCGAACGAAGTGCGTAAAGGCATCGTGAGCTCAGTTCACAGCGCAAAAGCAGGACATCCGGGAGGCTCTTTGTCGGCAGCGGATATTTATACATATCTTTATTTTGAGGAGATGAACATTGATCCTGAAAATCCTAAAATGGAAAACAGAGATCGTTTTGTATTATCGAAAGGACATACCGCACCGGGACTGTATGCGGCATTGGCAAACAGAGGTTTTTTTCCGGTCGAGGATTTGCTGACTTTACGTAAACTTGGCTCATATCTCCAGGGACATCCCTGCATGGAGCATGTTCCCGGAGTTGATATGTCCAGCGGTTCTCTTGGACAAGGAATTTCCGCGGCAGTAGGCATGGCATTGGCAGGAAAGATGGATGATAAGGATTATCGTGTATATACACTCCTTGGCGATGGAGAAGTGCAGGAGGGACAAGTGTGGGAGGCATCCATGTTTGCAGGCTTCCACAAACTGGACAACCTAGTAGTGATCGTGGACAACAATGGATTGCAGATTGACGGACCGGTTGATGAAGTTTGCTCTCCTTATCCGATTGATAAGAAATTTGAAGCGTTTAACTTCCATGCCATCAATGTTGATGCACATGATTTTGATGCTCTTCGCGCCGCATTTAAGGAAGCAAGGCAGACGAAAGGAATGCCCACTGCAATTATTGCACATAGTGTAAAGGGTAAGGGGGTTTCTTTTATGGAAGGCAATGTGGGATGGCACGGCAAGGCGCCTGATGACGAACAATACGCAATTGCAATGGCAGACCTTAACAAAATCAGCGAGGAACTTTTGAAGGAGGAAGTATAATGGCAGAGAATGCAGTAAAAAAGGTTGCGACCAGAGAAGGCTACGGAGATGCGCTTCTGGAACTGGGGGCGGAGAATCCTGATGTGGTAGTATTAGATGCCGATCTTGCAGCAGCTACCAAAACAGGGGTGTTCAAGAAAGCATATCCTGACAGACATATAGACTGCGGTATTGCGGAAAGTAATATGGTAGGTGTGGCGGCAGGGCTTGCCACAGTGGGAAAGATTCCTTTTGTAAGCAGCTTTGCTATGTTCGTGGCAGGAAGAGCGTATGAGCAGGTGAGAAATTCTGTAGGATATCCCCATTTAAATGTTAAGATTGGTGCGACTCATGCGGGCATTACTGTAGGAGAGGACGGAGCATCCCATCAATGTAATGAAGATATTGCCCTGATGAGAACCATTCCCGGCATGGTGGTTATGTGTCCGGCGGATGCTATAGAAGCAAAGGCAGCCGTTATAGCGGCAGCAGAGCATGAGGGACCCGTTTATCTGAGGTTTGGACGTGCGGTCAGTCCCATTATCAATGACAGGGAGGATTATCATTTTGAAATCGGAAAGGGGACCATCCTGCGGGAAGGAACAGACCTTACGATTGTTGCCACCGGTATTTGTGTAGGAAGTGCACTTGAGGCAGCGGAAATGCTGGAGAAAGAGGGAATCAGTGCAGAGGTTATCAACATTTGTACCATTAAACCTCTGGATGAGGAGCTTATAATTGCATCTGCCAGGAAAACAGGTAAGGTGGTAACTGCCGAAGAGCACTCTGTCATCGGCGGTCTGGGCAGTGCGGTGTGTGATGCACTTTGCAGTTCTTATCCGGTACCCGTTAAGAAAATCGGTATACAGGATGTGTTCGGCGAATCGGGTTCTGCAGAAGCACTGGTTGAAAAATATAAATTGGACGGCAAGGGAATTTACGAGCAGATAAAAGAGTATTTAAAATAAGATGATGGAGAATAGATGATGTATATTTTAGCGCCGTCTCTTCTGGCGGCAGATTTTAACATATTAGGACAGCAGATCAGGGAAACAGAGGAATCGGGTGCACAGTATCTTCATATAGATGTCATGGACGGTATTTTTGTTCCCAGTATATCTTTTGGGATGCCTCTTATTGCGTCTATCAGGGGTACCAGCAGGCAGTTTTTTGACGTACATCTGATGATCGTGAATCCGGAAAGATATATCAAAGAGTTCGTGGAATGCGGCGCCGATGGCATAACGTTCCACCTGGAAGCGGTTGGGGATGCCGAAAAGATTATAGAAGAAATTCATGCAACTGGTGTACAAGTGGGTATTTCCATTAAACCCGGGACCCCCATTGAAAAGGTATATCCTTACCTGGATAAAGTGGAGACAGTTCTTGTGATGAGCGTTGAGCCGGGATTTGGAGGACAGCCTTTTATACCGGAATCCTTTGGAAGAATAAGACAACTCAGAGATTATATTGACGAACACCATTATCCTGTAAAAATCGAAGTGGATGGCGGTGTTGGCAAGAAAAATATCAGAGAGGTTATAGGAGCCGGGGCAGATATTTGCGTTGCCGGTTCCGCTGTATTTGAAAAACAAAGCATCCGTGAGAACATTGCTCACTTCATGGATGCTTTTAAAGAAAAGGAATAAAAGAAGAAAATAATCAGGAAAAATGGAAAAGATAAGTAGAAATGACCCCTGCTGGTGCGGCAGCGGAAAGAAATATAAAACATGTCATATGGCGCTGGATGAGAAAATTCATCATTATGAGCTGCAGGGGCATATCGTACCAAGAAGAGAGATATTAAAGACAAAAGAACAGATTGAGGGAATTAAAGAGAGCAGCGTTCTCAATATTGCAGTATTGGATGCAGTTGATCAGATGATAGCTCCGGGCATCAGCACCCAGCAGATTGACGATCTTGTGCATGATATGACGATTCAGATGGGCGGGATTCCCGCTCCCCTGAATTATGAAGGATTTCCCAAAAGCGTCTGCACTTCTATTAACGAGGTGGTGTGTCATGGCATCCCATCTAAGGATGTTTTCCTAAAAGAAGGGGATATTATAAATGTGGATGTATCTACAATTTATAAAGGATATTTTTCAGACTCTTCCAGGATGTACTGCGTCGGAAAAGTAAGCGAAGAAAAGAAAAAACTGGTGCAGGTTACCAAAGAATGCGTGGAAAAAGGGCTTGCCATGGTAAAACCGTGGAATTTCCTTGGAGATATGGCACAGGTGATCAATGATCATGCTAAGGCAAATGGCTACAGTGTGGTGGTTGATATAGGAGGGCACGGAGTCGGTCTGGAATTTCATGAGGAACCATTTGTAAGTTATGTGACTAAAGCGGGGACAGAGATGTTGATGGTGCCTGGGATGGTATTTACGATAGAGCCTATGGTCAATATGGGAACAAGCGAAATCTATATTGACGATAAGGATGGATGGACGGTTTATACGGAAGACGGAAAGCCGTCGGCACAGTGGGAAATTACTGTGGCAGTTACAGAAGATGGGCATGAAGTTCTGACCTGGTAGACTGTAATTTAGTGTTATTTTGGGCAGTAATTTCACTGCCTTAAAATAAAAAACAAAAAGGGAGGAAGAAAGAAATGAAGAGGTTTTCTTACGCATTGGCAGGAGTTGTCTTAGCAATTTCTCTTGTAGGATGCGGCAATGCAAGAGGCATCCTGAACAGGGAAAACGAGGAGAGCAGGGAAATTGAGGAAAGCAGGGACAGCGAGGAGAGAGAGGACAACGAGGGCAGCCGAGAAATCAAGGAAAGTGTACTGAGCCGCGAAAGCGAGGAAGAGCAGAGCAGCGACGACGGTTATTTCGAAGGACGCATGGGCGATACCATGGAAACATATTTCTTTGATTATACTGTCAACAGCGCATATGTGTGCGAAGAATATGAGGGTTATCAGCCTGAGGAAGGCAAAAGCCTGCTGGTAGCAGATGTGACTGTGAAGAACACTTTCTATGAATCCATCGTTATGTTTGATACGGATTTCCAGGTTCAGTGGAACAGTGATGCAGAGGAAGATTGGGATGTCCCGATCACATATTACGGGAATGAAATGAGTGATGATCAGTTTCCCGATGAATATGAGCTTTCTGTCAATGAGGAAAGAAGCGGTCTTCTGGTATTTGAAGTGCCTGAAGATAAGAAAGACTTTTCTATCTCTTATCTGGAGTTGTTTGATGATGATTCCGAAGGGGATGTGTTCTTTGTATACTTTACCGCTGACAGGTAATTTAAAAGCCAGAATCTGGTAAATGTGAAAGGAATGGCTATGTATGATGTGATCATTATTGGCGCTGGCGTAAGCGGATGTGCTATAGCAAGGGAATTATCCCGCTTTGAATTGAAGATAGCGGTTCTTGAGAAAATGCTTGATGTATGTGAAGGGACTTCCAAGGCAAACAGCGGCATTGTCCATGCCGGATATGATGCTAAGCCGGGCACCTTAAAAGCCCGTTTAAATGTGGAAGGCAGCCGTAAAATGGAAGCACTTTCAAAAGAGCTGGATTTTCCTTATAAACGAAATGGTTCCATTGTACTTTGCTTTGACGAGAAAGACAAAGATAAGCTTCTTGAATTGAAGAAAAGAGGAGAAGCAAACGGTGTAGACGGGCTTTCCATTTTAACCCGGCAGGAACTGCTGGAAGTGGAGCCCGGTGTAGGGGATGGCGCTATGGCGGCACTTTATGCGCCTGCCGGCGCCATTGTCTGCCCCTTCGGACTTAATATCGCACTGGCGGAAAATGCTGCGGTAAACGGGGCGGAGTTTGTATTTGGGACGAAGGTCCTGAATATACAGAAACAGTCTTATGGTTATTTTGTGCACACAGAAAAACAAGACTATGAAACGAGAGTGGTCATTAATGTTGCGGGTGTTTATGCAGATGAGATCCACAATATGGTCAGCGAAAATAAGATGAAGATCACCCCCAGAAGAGGGGAGTATCTTCTTTATGATAAAGATGTAGGGAATATGGTAAGCCATACGCTCTTCCAGCTTCCCACCGCCCTCGGCAAGGGAATTCTGGTGACGCCTACGGTGCATGGGAACCTGCTGATGGGTCCTACGGCGCAGGATATTCCGGACAAAGAGGGGACGGATACATCCCGCAAAGGGCTGGAGCGTGTGATAGAACAGGCTGCCCTCAGTGTCAGTCAGATTCCCGAAAAACAAGTAATTACTTCTTTTGCAGGGCTGCGCGCTCACATCACACAGTTTCCCCAAGACGGAACGGGGGATTTTGTCATCGGTCAGGCGGAGGATGCACCGGGATTTATTGATGTGGCGGGAATAGAGTCGCCGGGACTTTCCAGTGCACCGGCAATAGGAGAATATGTGAGGGACATGGTAATCAATATACTTCATCCCTCCCAAAAGGAGAATTTTATCAGTACCAGAAAGGGTATACCCAATATGGCGCTTTCATCTGATGAAGAACGCCACAGGCTCATAAAAGAAAACCCGGCATATGGGAATGTGATATGCCGTTGCGAGATGGTCACCGAAGGTGAAATTTTAGACGCCATACGAAGACCGCTGGGAGCAAGAACTACAGACGGCATAAAAAGGCGCACCAGGGCAGGAATGGGACGATGCCAGTCGGGATTCTGTAATCCGAAGGTGGTGGAGATTCTTGCCAGGGAATTGCGGATAGAAGAAAGTCAGATACGAAAATCAGGAGAAGACTCATGGTATATCCTGCCGCCGGGGGAGGGAGGATGCCTATGAAAACAGTAGATTTGGTTATTGTGGGCGGCGGACCTGCGGGAATGGCGGCAGCTGTTGCTGCTTACGAAAAAGGTGTCACAGATATTCTAATTCTGGAGAGAGATAAAGAATTAGGAGGAATATTAAATCAGTGTATTCATAACGGATTCGGGCTGCATACATTTAAAGAAGAATTGACGGGGCCGGAGTATGCCGTCCGCTATATAGATCAAGTGTCGGAAAAGAAAATTCCCAGTCTGCTAAATACAATAGCGGTGGATGTACAGGGGGGAACACCCTGCATGGTAACGGCAATGAACAAAGAGCAGGGCATCATTCAGATACAGGCAAAAGCGGTGGTGCTTGCCATGGGATGCAGGGAGCGTCCCAGAGGAGCTATGAACATACCGGGATTCAGACCTGCAGGCATTTACTCGGCGGGAACAGCGCAGAGGTACGTGAATATAGAAGGAAGAATGCCGGGCAGGGAAGTAGTGGTGCTTGGATCAGGTGATATCGGTCTTATTATGGCAAGGCGTATGACCCTGCAGGGTGCCAAAGTCAAGCTGGTTGCAGAAATTATGCCCTACTCAGGAGGGCTTAAACGAAATATTGTGCAGTGTCTGGATGATTTCGGAATACCCTTAAAACTCAGCCATACTGTCACGGAAATTCATGGGCGGGATAGGGTGGAAGGTGTCACTGTAAGTAAAGTCGATGAAAGATTAAATCCCATTCCGGGGACGGAAGAATTTGTAAAATGTGATACGCTCCTTTTGTCCTGCGGATTGATTCCGGAAAATGAACTGAGCCGGCAGGCAGGGGCAAAAATGGATGATGTGACCCAGGGACCGATGGTGAATGCACGGCTGGAAACCACGGTGCGGGGTATCTTTGCATGCGGAAATGTGCTGCATGTTCATGATCTGGTTGACAATGTATCTAAAGAAGCACAGGAAGCGGGCTCATTTGCTGCTGATTATATCCTGCACGGGGAAGAGGACTGGGGGGAAGCAGTGCGTCCTAAGATTCCCGAAAAGACAAAGTGTACCCTGCCGGAGGAACGTGATGCCGGAAGTCAGCTGATATGTATTGGATGTCCGGTTGGGTGTCTTATCACTGCTGCAAGGAATGAGGATGGAAACCTTGTTATTACAGGGAATACCTGTAAAAAGGGTGAAGCATACGCGCGAAATGAGATGACGGCTCCGGTGCGGACGGTCACTTCCATGATCCGCGTAAGAGGCGGATGCGGTTTTGTGATTCCGGTGAAAACCGCAGCTGAGATTCCAAAAGAAAAAATAGATGCATGCATGGAAGAGATCAAGGCAGCAGTCGTAGATGCGCCGGTCGAGGTGGGAGATATTCTGATTGAAAATGTGGCAGGAACTTCTGTTCCGGTAATTGCTACCGGAAATATGCAGCAGAAATAGAATAGAAGAAAGGTATGGGTGGGTATGAGCAGGTATATCATGGCGCTTGATCAGGGAACTACCAGTTCCAGATGTATCCTTTTTAACAAAAAGGGAGAAATCCTGAGCATGGCGCAGAAGGAATTTGGACAGATTTATCCTAAACCCGGGTGGGTAGAACATGATCCTATGGAAATCTGGTCTTCACAGCTGGCAGTGGCAACAGAAGCTATGGCCAAGGTGGGATCCTCCCCTTCGGATATTGCGGGTATTGGGATTACGAACCAGAGGGAAACGACCATCGTATGGGATAAGCAGACCGGAGAACCGGTTTACAATGCCATTGTATGGCAATGCCGGAGAACCGCGGAAAAGGTGGATGAACTGGTTGCGGCAGGATATGGGGATCTGATACGGGAAAGAACAGGATTGGTGCCGGATGCCTATTTCAGCGCCACCAAGATTGCATGGATCTTAGATCACGTGCCGGGGGCAAGAAAGAGAGCGCAGAAGGGAGAACTTCTATTTGGAACGGTAGACAGCTGGCTGGTCTATAATCTGACACAAGGGAAGATTCACGTCACGGATTTTACCAATGCATCCCGTACTATGATTTATGATATTCACAGATTATGCTGGGATGAAGAACTCCTTCAGCTTTTAAATATTCCTTCATGCATGCTGCCGGAGGTAAAGCCTTCCAGCTGCATTTATGGATATACAGAAAGTACAGTCTTAGGCGGCAGTATACCGATTGCTGGAATTGCCGGGGATCAACAGGCTGCTCTTTTCGGACAATGCTGTTTTTCCAAAGGCCAGGTGAAAAATACTTACGGGACGGGCTGCTTCCTTTTGATGAATACAGGGACGGAGGCAATCACTTCCCAGAATGGTCTGATCACCACCATTGCAGCAAGCTGCGGGCAGCAGGTTGAATATGCGCTGGAAGGCAGCGTGTTTGTAGCCGGAGCAGCAGTACAGTGGTTAAGGGACGAAATGCGGATGATAAAAAGCGCCGTACAGACGGAAGAGTACACCGATAAAGCAAAGGATACAGCAGGTGTCTATGTGGTGCCGGCTTTTGCTGGAATGGGGGCGCCTTATTGGGATCCGTATGCCAGAGGAACAGTGGTGGGGATCACAAGAGGCTGTAAGAAGGAACATTTTATCAGAGCTACGTTGGAGTCTATTGCTTATCAGACTTATGACGTCCTCAAAGCCATGGAAGAAGATGCCGGGGTTTCCATAACCGGACTTAAGGTAGATGGCGGTGCCAGCGCCAATAATTTTCTGATGCAGTTTCAGGCGGATATTTTGGGCGTGGAAGTTCACCGTCCGGAGTGCATTGAAACCACAGCGCTGGGTGCGGCATATCTTGCAGGACTTGCCTGCGGCTACTTTAAAGAGCGGGATGAAATAGGTGGAAATTGGCAGTTAGGCAGGAAATTTACCCATGAAATGAGCCAAGATGAGAGGAAAAAACTTCTGAAGGGATGGAAGAGAGCAGTAAAGTGCGCGATGTCCTGGGCGGAAGATTAAAAATAAATTAGGAGACGAGTATGGAGATAAGGGAAGTCCCTCAGGGACAAACAATTGTTGCAAGCGGACAGAAGATGGATGTTTTGTATATGGTCACAAAGGGTACGGTCAGTGTTGCTTATCCGGGAGGAAAATACCTTTTAAACAGCGGAGATGTGATTGGACTGTGTGAATTTAAATGCGGTGAATCGATTATGGAATACAAGGCTGAGGATGCAGTTTCTGTAATTGCGTATCCCTTGGAGGGTGCAAAACTGCCTGAGACTGTATCGGGAAATGCCGAAGCGTTGAAATATTTTATCATTTCACATTTCAGGCAGATTTATGAGGTGTTCAGACAGTATAAACGTCTTTGGACAGAGTGTAATAACCTATATGACTACCTGACTAACAGTTATAAAAATTATACTGCTATATGTGCAAAATACAGCCTGTCGCCGGGGGAACTGGCAGGGTTTGGGGAACTTTCAAGGATTTCTCTTTCGGAAGACATTCCTTTCTGGATGATAGGGTATTATTTGACCTTAAAAAAAGTGCTGAGTGTATGGGAGTTTGATAAGGACAGTATTGATTTCGCCCATGGATTTCTTTTGAGAGCCAGTGAAGATATGTGTGCTGCAGTGGAGCTTTGCAATCAGATGCAGGCATATAAGAAAAATGTGTGCAGTTTTTTTATGAATGAAAGCGGCATGGATTATTTGGAACTGCTTACCGTTCTTTATGGAAAAGTAGCAGGAAAGGACGGAATAGAAGCGGAAACTGCGGAAGTTGTGCGCAAAAGAATGATTGATGTGACGAAACTCATGGAAAATCAGGGCCTTGCGGAAGCATCATTTTATAAATCAAGAAAGAACACCTTTGAAAAGAAAGTGGAGACTGTCAGGCAGATGTCAGCAGGAACTGAAGGCGACGGGCAGGCACAGGTTCAGCCTTTGGAGGATCTTACAGGTTCCCTTCAGAAAATTCTGGCATATGCAAAATGCGACAGTCATATAGGGACGTCTTTTACCAAGCATATTCAGAAGTATAAACAGATTGCCAATAAGAATGGTACAGAGGAAGATGTGCGTACTTTACGGCACAAGATTACGAAAGAATTTTATCAGATTTATGCGGCAGCCTTTAAAAACAGTCTGCAGGATCAGGAAATTCCTACGGTTGTCAAAATGTTGTTTAATTTCGGCTATGTGGATGAGGAGCTGGCAGGAGAAAAGAATGCTGCCTATCTTTGCAGTATTGCAAACAATCTTCCGACTTCGCCGGAGCGGGGAGTTTATTCTATTTATGAATGGCTGATGGCTGTTTATGAGGAAAGGAAAGAACCTAGCCGTAATGAGTTTGACTTAGATTATGCGGCATATCTTGTGGAGCAGAGAAAGACGGGCGCGATAACGAAGGAAGAGGAGAAAAATCTTCTGACGGATAGGACTGCGAAGGTAATCTATGAACTTGAAAACATGTTCCCAGTGGTCAACAAAATCACGTATGGCAGAATCACTACATTTTGTCCTGTCTTTTCCGAACATAATGTGATGAAGCCGTTAGACACCATACTGGTTTCGGCGGATACCATTCATGATGCCCTTAACGGCATACGCAGCAAGGATTTTGGCGCATATTACAGAGAAACAATGTTTTCAGCGCCGGAACAGGGTGTGCAGAAGGAGTTTATCAATGTTGAGATCCTTCCGGATTTCATCCTTACGCCCAATGTGGGTGTGAGGGGTGTTATGTGGCAGGAAATTGAAGGAAAAAGGCGTACCACACCGGCAAGAATGATGAGTTCGATTTTCCAGTTAGAAGATCTGGCGCTGATTTTGGTAAGACTGACAGGGGAATTCCGTTGGGAAATGTGCAAACGTGTGCAGGGAGCAAGGTGGAATGATGTTTCAGAGCGGTCCCTTACCAGCGAGTATTTCGATTATATACAGTTTTACCGTAAGAATCAGGAACTTTCCACGGATGCCAAGGAAAAGATCAAGACCGATATGGCACGTGCCAAGAACAGTTTTAAGGAAATGTTCATAATGGATTATGCAATCTGGATTCTTTTTGAGAGCAATGGCTCCCCCAGAATGAATAAAATTGCAAGGGGAATAATGTACAGCTATTGTACCTTTAAAGCCGATATAAGGGAAAAATTGAAAGCAAACCCGATGTATCGGGAGATTTCGGAGAGATATGAAATCCGTATGGGACAGAAGCGCCACCGCATAGAAAATATATGCCAGAAGATTCGCAGCACAGGCAAACCTGTACCTGAGGAAATTGAAAGAGAAAGAGATTTTCTTTATATGTAGCGTGAGGGGAAAGACTCAAGCGGGAGAGGAATGGGTAAAAGTATGATTAATGAACAATATAAGAAAATGCTGGAGGGGAAATCTGTGATCAGGCAGTTGTCTGAATTTGCGGCAGAAAGAGGCAGGGAGATCGGGTATGAAAATGTGTTTGATTACAGCCTTGGGAATCCTTCTGTGCCTGTTCCGGAAAAATTCACAGAAGTTATGATTGAGCTGCTTAAAACGAAAAATTCTATGGAACTGCATGGGTACAGTCCAAGTCTCGGCATTGCATCTGTCAAGGATAAAATTGCTGACTCGCTGAACCGAAGATTTGGAATGGATTATACAGGAAATCATATTTTTCCAACAACAGGTGCGGCAGGCGCAGTGGCACATGCAGTGCGATGCGTTACTTCTCCGGGAGATGAAGTTCTGATATTTGCGCCCTACTTTCCTGAATATAATTTATATGTCAATATGACTGGAGCACAGCTTAAGGTCGTTCCCGCAAATACAGAAAATTTTCAAATCAATTTTGAGAAGCTTGAGGAAATGCTGACTGAAAAGGTTGCCGCGCTTTTGATCAATACGCCCAATAACCCTTCTGGGGCGGTATATTCTTCGGACACACTTAAGGAACTCTCTGATTTGCTGAATAAAAAGCAGAAGGAATATGGGCATGATATCTTTCTGATTTCTGACGAACCATATCGGGAAATTGTGTTTGACAAGGTCGAGGCTCCTTACGTCTCCAAATTTTACGATAACACTTTGTCCTGTTATTCCTATTCGAAGTCGCTGTCTCTTCCGGGGGAGAGAATCGGATATGTGGCAGCAAATCCACGGTGCCGGGATGCGGAACTGATTAGTGCCATATGCAGTCAGATTTCAAGGGGAATCGGACACAATTGTCCGCCCTCCATTATTCAGCTGGCGGTAGCGGAGGTGCTCGATCAGACTTCGGATATGTCTGTTTATGAGACAAATATGAATCTCCTGTACGGGGAACTTACATCGCTGGGATTTGACTGTGTAAAACCCGGAGGGACCTTTTACATTTTCCCGAAAGCGTTAGAGGAAGATGCCACGGTTTTCTGCCAGAAGGCATTAGAATATGATCTGGTATTGGTGCCGTCGGACAGTTTTGGAGTGCCGGGATATTTTAGAATGGCTTATTGTATCGATACGGAAAAAGTAGAACGTTCTCTTTTAGCGCTTAGAAGATTTGTGAAAGAGAATTATTAGTATGTTTGGAGGATAGATTGATGATTGAATTTCTAAAAGCTGTGCTATTTGGTATTGTGGAAGGAATTACGGAATGGCTGCCAATCAGCAGTACAGGACATATGATTTTGCTGGATGAATTTGTGAAGCTGGATGTTTCAAAGGATTTCTGGGAAATGTTTCTGGTGGTAATCCAGCTTGGCGCTATTTTAGCTGTTGTAATTTTATTCTGGAATCAGATATGGCCATTTGGAAAAAGCAGTAATCCCCATCCGGTGAAACGGTCGGGATTTTTGTCCTACTGTAAAAAAGATATCTGGATGTTGTGGTTTAAGATTATTGCTGCCTGTCTGCCTGCGGCTGTTGTGGGAATTTTCTTTGATGAATTTTTTGAACGTCTTTTTTACAATGGAGTCTGTGTAGCAGTTGCGCTGATTGTGTTTGGAATAGGCTTTATTTTGATTGAAAATAGAAATAAAGGGACAAATGCAAAGATAAATTCTTTATCAGAGATTACCTTCCAGACAGCCCTCATGATTGGTATGTTCCAGTTGATAGCAGCCATTTTCCCAGGGACCTCCCGTTCAGGCGCAACTATACTGGGCGCCCTTTTGATAGGGGTTTCCAGAACGGTAGCTGCAGAATTCACCTTTTTTCTTGCAATTCCGGTTATGCTTGGCGCAAGCCTTCTTAAAATTGTAAAATTTGGATTTTCTTTTTCTGGTAACGAGCTTATGATTTTGCTGGCAGGTATGATCACTGCATTTATTGTATCGATTATTGTGATTCGCCTCTTGATGGGATATATTAAAAAACACGACTTTAAAGTATTTGGGTGGTACCGCATCATATTAGGAACAATTGTGTTGCTGTATTTTGGTGTTATAGGATAAATTAATGAAAAAGTTGTTAATTAGTTGACAAGAAGTAAAATATGGGTTACACTGTTTCCCAGAAAACAGCATGTTTTCGGGGAGGCACATTTGACACTTATTTATTGGATTGCATGTTAGGGAAGATTTTTCTCGACGTGAAAGGAGTTTGTAATCATGGCAGAAGTAAAGAAGGCAAAGACAACTGCTAAGGCAGTACCTGTTAAAGAAGAAGTAAAGGCAGCAGAGGTTAAAACAGAAGTTAAGCCTGTTTCTAAGGAAGAAGCAAAGGCACCTGCAAAGAAAACAGCAGGCAGAAAAGCAACTGTTAAAAAGACAGCTGCAGCAAAGAAAGAAACAGAGAAGAAAGCAGTTGGCAGAAAGCCGGCAGCAAAGAAAGCTGAAATTCAACAAACAGTCAACTTCCAGTTCAGCGGCAAATCTTATACCCCTGAGGATTTGGTAAGAAGCTGTAAGGATGTATGGAAATATGACTTAAACGGTAAGGAAGAAGATATCAAGAGTATCGAACTGTATGTGAAGCCGGAAGAGAACACTACATATTACGTAATCAACGGCGACGTTACAGGAAGCTTCTTTATTTAAATTATTCATATCTTATTAAAAATATTGTTCAAGCGGGATGAAAGATGGATGCACTTTAGTATCCATCTTTTTTTAGTGGTTGGGAATAGTCCGCACCGGATAGGTAAATATACCAACGTCGCCGCGCTCCCGCTCCATAAAAACGTAGCAGACGCTAGGCTCGTGAGGAACCTCGCCAAGCGCTGACGTTTTTATAGGGACTCCTTTTGGTATATTTACCT
>CAYOED010000042.1:0-31283 GCA_964402925.1 uncultured Lachnospiraceae bacterium
TCTTGCACTTCAGAATTATGATGGAGTGGAATCCGTTGATTTTGCAACCGTATGGAGTCAGCAGCACGTCAAAGCAGAACGCACAGGAAACAGCACCACAAATTTCATCGCGTGGGTAGATGAGTGCATGAAGTAGCTTACAGCGATGGAAAATGAACAACAAAGGAGTGATTACAATGAGTGACAATTTACGTTTTGATCCAAGCAAATATAAAGTGAAGACATGTGAACTGGATGGCAGAAGCATAACTTATCGTGCCTTTGAAGGAATTGACTATTGTGCCAATCCTGTTGACCCAATCCAGAAACTGAATCTGTTTGTACCTGAAGTGTATTATCGGGAAGGTGAGCTGAATGGCTATACCCTTCAAACAGCGCCGATTTTTGCTCCTAATACGGTGGGCGGCTATATGCCTGGTCACGCGGACGTTCCGGGCAGGGATTTTAAGGGGGATGTCAATACTGCTTTCAGAGCACTGGAGCATGGTTATGTTGTTGCCTGCCCGGGAATCCGGGGACGTGCTTCCGGCAGGAAGAGTGAGGAATTTTTTGCGGGAGGTACGGCAGTTGCGGATAAGGAAAATACCGGTAAGTTTGTCGGCAAGGCACCGGCTTTAATCGTGGATATGAAAGCAGCTGTGCGTTATTTGCGCCATAATAAGGGTATTGTTCCCGGTGACGTGGAGCGGATTATTACGAATGGTACCAGTGCAGGCGGTGCTTTGTCCGCCATGGCCGGGGCAAGCGGAAACAGTCCTGATTATGTTCCTTACCTGGCTGCAATAGGCGCTGCTGATGAGAGGGATGACATTTTTGCGGCCAGCTGCTATTGCCCAATCCATAATCTTGAAAATGCGGATGCGGCTTATGAATGGTTATTTTCAGGATGTAATGAATTTAATAACAGGATGTTTGAGACGGCGGATAGCAAAGTCCGTAAAACAACGTTGACTGGAAAGCTGACGGAAAAGCAGATAGAGTTGTCCAAAAGACTGAAAAAGCTTTTTCCGGTTTATCTGAATAGTCTGCTATTGACTGACAGTGCAGGAAATCCCCTGACATTAGACAAAAATGGTGAGGGCAGCTTTCAAGAGCATATTCGCGGCCATATCCTGAAATCGGCTCAAAAAGAGCTGGATACTCATGATACTGCCAACCGTCTGGGTATGCTTGCCGTGAAAGGAAGTGAGGTAGAGAAGCAATCCTGCCTGACAGTCAAAGATGGCAAGGCTGTTGCATTAGATTGGGACGGCTTTGTAAAGACCATTACCCGAATGAAGCCTGTTCCATCTTTTGACGCATTAGATTTGAGCAGTCCGGAAAATGAAGAATTTGGTACAGAGGAAATCAATGCAAAGCACTTTACCGCTTTTGCGCAGGAAAACAGTGAAGTCAAGGGTGAATTAGCTGATGCACAGATTATCAAGTTATTGAATCCTACAAAATATATTGGGGAAGCTGACACTGCAAAGCACTGGCGCATCCGCCATGGTTTATTTGACAGGGATACTTCACTGGCAATACCTGTTATTTTAGCTACGCTATTGGAAAATAAAGGTTATGATGTGGATTTCTTTTTGCCATGGGGATTGCCTCACAGTGGCGATTATGATTTAGATGAGTTATTTGCATGGATTGATAGAATTTGCAAGTAAATATTGTGATGCTTGGCGTCTAGCCGCACGGCAGCCAACAGTAAAAGGCTCGATCAGACAGGATCGGGAAGTTCTCTGACCTCCACATTTTCCTGTCCCAAATAAATTGCTGCTTTCATAGCTGTTCTCCTTTCTTTATCATGTCGCAAACCCTGCATACTGGGTCATGTACAGTTCATAATATTTGCCTTTTTTATCAAGAAGTGCCTCATGATTACCACTCTCTACGATTTCGCCATGATCCATAACAACAATAAGGTCGGAATCGCGGATTGTTGACAAACGATGCGCAATCACAATGCTGGTACGTCCCTGCATAATACGCTGCATAGCATCCTGTATTGCTTTTTCAGTGCGGGTATCCACATTTGATGTCGCTTCATCCAGAATCAGAATTCTGGGATCGGCAACAAACGCGCGGGCGATAGCAAGAAGCTGTCGCTGTCCCTGACTGATATTAGCGCCGGAACCGGTCAGCACCGTATCGTATCCCTGGGGCAAAAGTTCGATCATTTCCCGGCATTGGCTCATTTCTACCGCCGTTTCCAACTGTTCCTGCGTAGCTGCATCATTTCCATATTTTAAATTGTTTTGGACAGTATTGGAAAACAGTACCGTGTCCTGCAAAACAATAGCCACATTCTGCCGCAGGCTCCCCCTTGCAACATCCTGTATATTCTGCTTATTGATACAGATTTCTCCGCTGTCTGTCTCATAAAAACGCATAAGAAGATTAACAATGGTAGTCTTTCCGCTGCCGGTTGCACCTACCAATGCCACCTTTTTACCAGTGGGAACAGTCAGTGTAAAATTCTTAATCACAGGATTTTCCCCATCATAGGAAAAACGTACATTTCTGAATGTGATAGCTGCCTTTTCCTCTTTTGCGAGTTCCTCACCGCTCTTATCTTCATCCTCTTCATTAAGCACGGCAAAAACCCTCTCCGCACCGGCGATTGCTGTCTGAAGCTGTCCGTAAATCTGCGCAATTTCATTAATAGGGCGGCTGAACTGTTTTGCATAGACAATAAACGCAGAAATCACACCTACGGAAATCAATCCTTTCACGGAAAAGTAACCGCCAAAAGCTGCAATGATCACAAAGCCAATATTGCCGATACAATTCATGACCGGTCCCATAACGCCGCTGAAAACATCCGTTTTAATTCCGGCCTTTGTGAGAGAATCTGCTGTACTACAGAAATCATCCGTTGTGATATTCTGATGATTATATGCCACAACAGTACGATATCCTGAAATCATTTCCTCCACCGTTCCGTTCAACTGCCCTAACAGCATCTGCCGTCTTCGTGAAAACTTGCGCACCCTTCCTGAAAGAATCTTAGTTGCCAGCAATGTCAGCAGAACAGAAGCAAGACTGAGAAGCGCAAGCTGCCAGCAATACCACAGCATAATCGCCACAGTTCCCATAATCGTAAGAACCCCCGAAAACAGAGACGGCAAGGATTGCGAAACCGTGGTGGAAATATTCTCAATATCATTTGTCATGCGGCTCATCACATCACCGTGAGAGTGGGTATCGAGATAACGAACAGGCAGCTCCATAATTTTTCCAAACAATTCCTCCCGCATTCTTTTCACTACGTTTTGGCTGAGCCGCGCGCTGAATAGTCCCTGTAACAGACTGCAGGCGCTGTAAAGCAGATAAACAGAAAGCATAAACAACAGTGTATGGGAAAGAACACCCACTCTTTCTCCTGCAATGATGTCCACAGCTCTGCTTTGCAGGCTCGGCGCATAAATACCGCATAATGTACCGAATACAACAATCGCCAGCATAAAAATGACCAGCTTTTTCTCGTGCAAAAAATAGGTGATGATACGTCTGAGAGTGGCTCCGACATTCTCGGCATGTTCCGCTTCCGCAAAGCGTTCATTTCGGTTCATCATACCGGGAATATTGCGGCTGACCATTTTTTGATCCAGCTCTTTACTCATGCGCTTTCGACCTCCTCTCCAATCTGGGAATGATAAATATCCTGATAAATCTGACAGGATTCCAGTAATTCCTCATGTGTGCCGCAGGCCGAGATGCCGCCATTTTCCAAAACAACAATCCGGTCAGCAGTGCGCACGGAAGCAATCCTTTGTGCAATAATGATCTTCGTACTGTCAGGATGTGACGCTTTCAGCGCCTGATATAAATTCGCTTCGGTTTTCAGATCAAGGGCACTTGTGGAATCATCAAAAATAAAGATTTCAGCGGGTTTCAGAACAGCTCTCGCAATGGAAATCCGCTGCTTTTGTCCGCCGGACAAGCTCGTGCCACGCTCCGCAACAACAGTTTGATATCCGTCCGATGCAGAAGAAATAAAATCGTCAGCCTGTGCGATGGAAGCTGCATCCTTTAACGACATAGCATCTGTTCCCGGCATCCCCCATGCAATGTTTTCTCCAATCGTCATACTGAACAGCTCACTTTTCTGCATGGCTACTGAAATTTTATCCCGAAGCGCCTCCTGCCGGTATTCCCTGACATCAACTCCGTCCACCAAAACCGTACCGGTACTCACATCGTAAAAGCGCGGAATCAGGCTGACCAGAGAGGTTTTACCGCATCCGGTGGCTCCCATGATTGCCACTGTCTCTCCTTTGCGTATTTTCAGATTAATATGTGAAAGCACATTCTGACTGCTCCCGGGATATGCAAAAGAAACGTCACGGAATTCAATTTCGCCCTGTATATCCGTTCTTCCGTCAAACGCTCCATCTTTAATATCCGGCTCACTGTCCAGTACCTCTTTTACACGTTTCCATGAGATGAATCCTCTGGAAATATTCTGGAACAGCATGACAAGCCCTAAAATACCATTAAGGAGCTGGGTGGTGTAAGTAATCGCCGCCATGACGGTTCCGGGTGTGGCGCTGCCGTTTCCTACTTCATAAGATCCTGCCAGTAAAATGACAGCAACTACCATATACATCAGTGCGTTGGAAAGAGGATTCATGAAAGCAAAGATCACAAGTGTCTTCAACTGTGTTTTAATCAGTTCATCATTGGCTTTTCCAAAGCGCATTTTTTCATATATTTCTCGAACACATGCCTTAATGATACGAATGCCGGATACATCCTCCTGCATAATGGCATTGATAGCATCAAGCTGCGTCTGCAATCTGGCGAATAAAGGCCCTGCTTTCAGCAGGCAAAAGGCGATAACACTCACAAGGAACGGAAAAGCACACAATACGATTAATCCAAACTGCAGATTTAACCGGAACATAAAATACATACTTCCAAAAGTGAGCATTGAGGTTCGAATCAGCCCCCGCACAAATGTCGAAACAAAGTTCTGTACCTGCGTAATATCATTCGTTACCCTCGTTACCAGAGAACCTGTGCCAAATCGGTCAAGCTGCGGAAAGGAGAATGTCATAATCTTGCGGAAGCAGTCTTTCCGCATCTCGTTACCAATATTCTGGCTGGATATATGTACAAATACATTATTAAGAGAACCACAAAGTCCTCCGAACAGAACAAGACCGATCATTTGCAGTCCCAATATCCAGATTAGGTACAGATTCGGGGTGCCTCCGTTGTTTATACCGAGAACCCCGTCATCCACAATCTGACTCATAATGCCCGGTTGAATCAGATCCATAAGTACCTCACAAATCATAAATAAGCCCGCAACGATGGCAAAAAACAGATACTGTCTGATATATTTCCACATGTTCAATTTCCTCCATACTTGCGAGAACCTTCATGATGCCCTTTACCACCATGGTGTCCGTGCTCCTCGTGGTGTCCATGCCCGCCATGATGTACTTTGCCTTCATGCTGTCTGTGACCGCCGCGGTTTCCATCTTCACAATAGCGTGTCCTCCAATCGACATATATTTTTTCCAGCAACAGCAACAACTCCTGTTTCTCCTCTTCCGAAATGCAGGAAAACATTTCCTCATGCCGCCTTTGACGTTGTGCCAAAGCCTCCGCCGCAAGTTCTCTGCCTGTATCCGTCAGGCTTACATCTGTTGTTCTGCGATCCGTTTCGTTTTGCGAACGAATAATCAGCCCTGCGCTTTCCAGTTTAGAAAGAATCTCACTGACCGACCCCGGCTGTACTCCCAGATGTTCCGTCAGGTCTCTCTGCGTAATTACTCCCAGCTCATTCAGCATGATCAGAATACGCTTCTGGCTTGCTTTTCCTTCATATAAGAAACGCATTATATGTCCTAAGTCCCGCAGATTAATAATCAGCTTATCATTTACGTCTGTAGCCTGGTAATGTGCTATGCGCATCTCCTGGCGGTGATTGTTCCCGTGCCGCTGCTCCGGCATTTTCCCGGTGAGGCGGTATTCTTCCCCTCGTTCGCAGTGCGGCTCGCTCAGATTACAGTGCCGCCCACAACCGGGGCAAATATTTTCTTCTGACATAAATCATTCCTCCATTCATTAGGTACCTTGATTATAATGCAGTAAAAAAAATATGTCAAGATACCTAACAAAAAAAACGATTTTCTCAGATTCCTCTGAACAAAAATGTGATATGGGAGTATTTCATATTGTCGAAACACTCCCACATTCTAATTACTTTTCTTTAATTTGAGAAACTGCCGGATGTCTTTATCTGTGCCAATGATTTTATTGCTATGGATACCCTGACGGTATTTAAAAAGCTGGGCATATCTGTTCCAAAAGATGTTTATTTGTGTGGCTTTGACGATTCTCCTGAATCCAAAGTGATGTCTCCTTCTCTGACTACCGTGCATATTCACAGTCAGATCATGGGATTTTCGGCTGTGCACCTGCTCTTGTCCAGAATCAAAGAGCCCTCCTTAAATTTTCGCACCATCCATACCGAAACGAGCCTGATCTACAGAGAATCAACCGAAGACTAGTACAACGAATATGGGGCGTACCAGACTGAAAAAAGATTAACCGACCATATTTCTTTCACATCCTGCTGCCCCATTGTTGCCATGTCATATATATTATAGTGGTCAAAATAATCGTAACACATACCAGAATCCGAATAACGCAAAATGCTGCTGCCGTTCTTGTTTTTTCCGGAACAATCCTTCCGCTGTCAGCTAATCCCACCGCTGTATATACAAGGCAGATCACAATGTAGCGAAAATCACTGCTGCATGTATAAGGATATTTTAAAGCAAAAACAACAAAACTTGTCAAAAAAGTCCAATAGCCGGTAAGAAAAAGAACTGCCTCGCATACGTTTTTTTGCCCGCCGCTCTTCCACTTTTGAAATTGCGTTATACAAAATAGAACAGCGGAACAGACAGCCGCAAAAATCGCTATCACATAAGCAGTCTGGCATAACATAAGGGATATTCCGTTTATTTCCACAGGATATATCTCTGCAAATAAAGAAGTTTGAAACATAATCACCCAAGTATTATGAATTACATCCCCGCTTAAAGGATGAAAAGGAAAATCAAAATGCCAATCTGCAAAGGAAGGAATTCCCACCCTCGCCCATATGCCGTAATTCCCTGTATACATCACCGAAGTCTCCGTTGCGGAGGAAATTCCGGGCTTCACGTGAAAACGTATCAGATTCCGAACAATCCAAGATAGTCCCACCGCACCTGCAGTCAGCCCAAACAAAATATCATTTCTGATACATCGAAAGATGGCCGTTTTATCCTTGGAGCGAATCTTTTCTATGAAATCCATCAACAAAACAAGACCGATAGGAAATGCGATGACCGCGGTATTGATTTTACACAGCATACCGAAGCCTATGGACAACGCCATCCACAATAAGTTTTTGAGACTTCTTTCCTGAATAAAACACAGTGTAGAAAAGATGCAGCATGCAAGCAGTAACGTTGAGAGCATGTCATTGTTAATACTGCCGGACATGATGGTAAGCGCCGGATGCATCGACACAAGAAGCAGTCCTGCATAAATTGCCTTTCCTTTGGCGCCTGTCTTTTTCAAAATCCAATACGTAAGGAGCATGAGCAGCCCCGAATAAAACAACGGAAGCGCCTGTAAATTTTCGAAAGCCAAGTTCTCTGCCATACCTAATGATGTCAATAAAATCAGCCATAATCCGGATATTGCATAATGCAGCGGCGGATGATAATAAGAAAAAAGTTCATAGGGGTTCATATCGGGCAGCTTACGAAATTTATAGATATATTCAATATAACCGATGTGTCCGGGATTGATCTGATTCGTGGCAATTCCGGTGTAAACGCCTTCGTCATGCTGCCTTTCATAAAGACCAGACAAAAGCACGTAATAACAGTGAAAAAGCATCCCGGAGAAGATAATTGCAAACACGACTTTTTCTTCCGTCAGCTTTTCTTTTCGATAGAAATACCAAATAGAAAGCCAAACGCCAAGGAAAATTAAGATGCTCCCGATAAGGATAGCGTTTTCGGGAATCGCAGAGGATAAAAAGGTTCCTTGGAATAATGTCGTAAAAAGGCAGAAGAAAATAATCATCAACATAAGCGCTTGATTGATAGGAATCTTTATCTTGTATAAATTCATGGTATATAATGAAAACCTTTCCTGGAAATGATATTTCAGACAATTATTTGCAAAGGTATTATAGCATAATTTCTGTTTTTTTTGTATAATTTGTATGAATAATGACAAATGAGGTGGAGTAGCTTAAAAATGGACAAAAGAAAATTGTTCTCTTTACTCCGGCTTGTCGCCGGAGCACTTATTATAGAACTGATTATATGTAATTTTTCATCTTGGAAAAGCCTGTTTTACCAAAATCGAATTCTCTTCGAGGATGTAACCGTTGAAGGAGGCGCTCCGACGCAGGAGGGCTTAGACGGATATACTGGGCAATACACTGTCCCGGACGGCACCCTGACTTTGCACATTGCGAAGGCAGATGCTAAGATACATAATCTTTTTTTTGCGCTGGACTTCTCTGTGCCGGATCCCGTTTCTTATACGGTAACGCTGACCGACGAAGGGAATTTTTATCCTTATACCCTGCCGGAAAAGATACTGATGCCGGGAATCAAAAGAAGCTTTTATACAAACCTCTACCCCGCCGGGAAGACCGGAACGATAGACGTGCAATTCTCCGTTCCTGCCGGAAGCTTCGTCACAATAAACGGAGTCTGTGCCAATGCCCGTATTCCTTTTTTATTCAGTCTAGGAAGATTCCTTCTTCTCTTAGGATTTTTCCTTTTATTTGATTATGCAAGACATGCGGAGAGTTGGCAGAGTATCATCTGTGAAAATGCAAAAAAACAGTACTTGATCACCGCTGTTACAATTTTGCTGTTAATTGGAATGGCATGGGCTCTTGCGCATGTCAATCCAATATGCATTACCTCCCCATGGCCTCACCACAAGCAATATCAGGAACTGGTAGAAGTCATGGCGCAGGGGCATCTTTATCTGGACACAGAGCCCTCGGAAGGTCTCATCAATGCCGAAAATCCTTATGATACGATCTATCTTCAGGCAAACGGCATCGACTACCTTGCGGACTACGCTTATTATGACGGGAAATATTATGTTTATTTCGGCGTAGTTCCGGAGCTGCTGCTCTATCTGCCGATATATCTGCTGACAGGTCATCATCTTCCCAATTATGCGGCGGTTTTTCTCTTTTACTGCGGCTTCATCTTGGCGGTCTTTGCCCTATACCGGGAAATAATCAGAAGGTGGTTTATGCGCACCCCATATTTTCTGTATTTGATGATTTGTATCCTGACCGTATGCAGCGGAAATTATCTGTTTGTGATTGCAAGACCTGATTTGTACGACACACCGATTATGGCTGCAAATATGTTTACTGCTGCAGGTCTATGGCTATGGATAAAAGGAAAATATACCGTCAAAACAGCAAACAAGCGGACATGCCTTTTTCTGGGCTCTTTGTGTATGGCGTTGGTTGCCGGATGCCGTCCTCAGATGCTTTTGTTTTCTTTTTTGGCAATTCCGCTTTTCATTGGCGATTTTTACCCCAAATGCCGTCTGGGCGGTCTGCAGCCAAACGGACTTTCAAAGACAGCACAGCAGGGTATGGCGGAAACCATCAAGGACGCTGCCAATATCTGTCTTCCTTATCTGTTTGTAGCGGCAGGGATTATGTATTATAACGCTGCGCGTTTTGGTTCTCCTTTTGATTTCGGAGCAACCTACAGCCTGACCAGTAATGATATGACGAAGCGCAGTTTCAATCTGCATCAAGCGCTGTTGGGGCTATGGCATTACTTTCTGCGTCCCCCGGTCATTGAAAGCGACTTTCCCTTTTTACAAGGGATTCAGATTGCATCCGATTCCTATATGGGAAAATTGAATTCGGAATATACTTATGGCGGTATCCTTACATGTAATGCTTTCTTATGGATTCTACTATCTGTTAACCGGGGACGGGAACTGCTAAAAGAAAAAAGGCTTTACGTTCTATCATTTGCTTCCATGAGCATTTCGGTTATCCTGGGTATTGTGGATGTGACCGGAGCCGGTATCTTACAAAGGTATACTGTGGATATGATATGGGGAATCTGGTTTGCCGCCGCACTGCTCCTCTTGGCATGGACAGAACATGACGCCGCGCACGGCGCACTAAAAACATTAATGCTGTTTATGGTGGCAGTCTGTTTGCTGCAAGCTGCCTATGGATTTGGTATAATATTGGGAAACGGCGATTTAAGCGTGAATGTACGGACTACAAATCCGCAGCTGTACTACCATTTACAGGAGCTTGTTAGCTTTTAACTTCTTCGAATAGAATTATGAGAGGGGAGAATGAATCTCCCCTGCTCGATTACATACAACTCATAAAATAAGCATATAAATTCTGATAGGTTTCCGAATTATAATGAAGTCCGTCTACCAGCTTGTATCCGATAGAAGTAATATAGCTGTGGCTGTCTATCCAGTGCACATCAACGCTTAATCCGTTCTGCATCTGAGAATTAAAATATTTTACCTGTTCCTCTGTAACATAGGGATTTTCCCAAACCGGATTTACGGAAGCATAATAAACGGTTGCTCCCAAAGCTGTCCATTCTGCGGCTTTTGCATTCACAAGCGCTAGATATTTTTGATGATTTCCCGGATCATTTACACCAAGATTAATCAATATTTTGGAGCCGTTGCCCACACAGCCGTCTATTCGCGGAATCGCTTTTTCCTCGAACCATGCATATCCTTTGGAGTTCTCTGCAATCCATGTACAGGAGTTAGCGCCTACGTTTTCCTGCATCTGTACAAATCGGGAATCTCCCACAAGAATCACACCGGATACATTTTTTACTTCGGTAACAGGCTGTATTTTAGGTGTTGCCTGCTGTGTCTGAGATTGCGCATCTGATTCTGTCTGAGGATTAGCGGCGGCAGCAGCCTGAGATTGCACATCTGATTCTGTCTGAGGATCAGCGGCAGCAGCCTGAGATTCATCGGTTGGTTTATCATTCTGCAGATATTTATTGCTGACATATGCCTTTTCTTCACCATACATGATTTCATACCAATTAGTGTCAGCCTGTCCGGTAACAGTGATTTCCTGTCCGTATGCCAGCATTCCGACTCTTTCAAAATCAGTCGAAGGACCTTTTCTTACATTTACGGGACCAGATGCATACATAACCTTTGATTCATCATATGTAGTTACTGTATATTCCAAAATGGATTCTTCTTCTGTCTCTTCATTGACTACTGTTTTACTGTCGGTTATTTCACTGTCAGTTGCATCACTTTCCGTATTCGTATCCTTATTTTCATTGGCTGTTTCTGCCTCATTAGTGTCGTCTGAAACCGCATTTTCAACTTCTACATTATCATCTTGTGTCTGTTCGTCTGATGGTGTCTGTTCGTCTGATGGTGTCTGTTCGCTTGCCTGCCCATCCATGATATCGGAAGAATCGGATTCTACAACTGCGTCTGTAGATACTTCATTAACTTCCGTTTCCTGCTTACCGCATCCATACAATGAAAGAGCAAATATTAACGTGAGGATTATAGATCGTTTTTTCATCTTGTATATACTCCTTTTAGTAGTTGTTCGTACCCTTACCCAGCTTTCGACTAAGCATAGATATCAGTTTCCACATACCGGATATGACTAAATTGCATAAAAATGATACCGCAATGATACATATCGGGCTGATAATGAATCGCATGGTAAGATTACAATTCAGGTAATTGATACATCTCATAAAAATAAATACATGTGTAAGATAAATATAGAGGGAATTTCTTCCAAGAAACACAAAAATTTTTTCCCTTATCCGGCATTTTGACGCAAGAATCAGAATAAGCAATGTCCAAACCACGGTTGCGCCAATTTTAAACCATAGCTGATAGTCCTCAGGGTCGCCGCCCAAATCTACACCGCCTGTAAGTCCCCATCTTGTAATGAATGCCATCCCTGTTGTCAAGAGGACAATCATAGGTATCCACACCTTATCTACAATCTTTTTAGCTTCCTTTTCATATTCTCCTACGATTACACCTATGGCAAATGCAATATTAGATACATACCAAAATGGGAACATGTCATGTTGATAAAGCGTATAAGACAAAGCGTATGTGAAAATGGAAAAAGCTATTACCCGGATGCCCTTCCTCCGTATTATCGCATAGATAACTATAAATCCTATATAGAATATAAATAATACGCACATATACCAGTAATTATAACCAATTATAAAAATCCAAAAGTCATGAATTGAAGTCAGACCGCCGGAAATCAGCTCAATGATGCCTACTACGATTAAATACGGAATAAACACATTTTTTATCCTTTTCCATATGAATTGCCAACTCATGTTTCTGCTCTCATGGGCTTTAATCCCAAGAGATTTTACCATGGCATACCCTGAAAAGAGGAAAAAAATATCTACACCGTATACCCCCAATTTTGTAATGGCAAGTCTAAAAGTCTCCGCATTCCCTTCTAATGGTCCTAATATATTTATCCACTCTCCATAATGTGATAATACTACCAGCAATACGGCAATTCCGCGAAACCAGTCTGTCTCGCGCTTATTCATAAGAGTTGTTTGGCAGGTGTTGTCCATGTTCTTACCTCGGTTCGTTTATGTATTTTTATGGATGCTATGATGGAGCGTACGTAGACATTACATTTGATTATAACTTGATAAGCACAAAGGTTCAAGATGCTGCGAAATGTTTCTGCCTGGCGTTTTATCACATACCGCATTTTATCAGGTGATATCATATCATTTTCCTAGTTATTAAAGAAACCTCTTCCCGACTCCATATTTAGCAGCCCCCAACAACCCAAAATATCATCAGCGCTGTTGAATTCATGATGTTTGTGCATCCAGGACCGGAACTCTAACACGCCGTACAGCTCGGTTCCCGGCTCGTGGCCAGTGGCATCCGGACTATAAAGGATAAATTTCGCACCGGGTTCAAGGGCATTGTAATCATTGTCATCGAAACCATATGGCTGACTGGAAATATATTGACAATTGTCGTCTGTCTCAGTCCATGATTCCCCCACATTGTGACCGGTATCAATTTCCAGTTCACTCAGCGTCAGAAGCCAGGAAGAGTCAGTAAGCTTTTCCACTTTCCCAAACTGTCCGTGAAATTGGCATACATATAATATATTCATATCAGCATCGCAGAAGTCCCCCACAAAACTGCCGTCCGGGTTCAATGTAAGACAGGTACTCCATGCTCCCGCACCGCTGTAAAATTCCATCTCCAGAGGCTCGGTGAAAGGCAGAGAATCTGCCTCTTCCGGAACTACAGGCACTTGAACAGCCGTCATGGCGGTTTGGAAGTCCTTTAAATTTTCAAGCAAAGATTTGTCTTCATCTCTGATAAACTCCGGCCCCCAGCCATCCAGCCACCAAAGACTGTCATAAAGCTGCCCTTCTCCATCGAGGGTATCTGGCAGATTGCTGTTAGTATTGAGTATTTGGACACTATGAGAGAGCAGGTTATTAACCTCATCCATAAAAGCAGCGATGATCTCCGAATCAAAGCCATTGTGGTGGGGAGAACCAAAGTTTATATCGAAATCAACCCAGTTTCTCTGTATTAAATTCTCCTTGTTATGAGTCAGGTTGAATAGCTCATAACCGTATGCATAGATGCCCTGATACATCATTGTGTAATAACGCAGAAGATAGTCCGCTCCATCTAAGGTGCATAGGAATATGGCAGTTTGTTCCGAATCTGTACAATAACAGTATTCAAATCCAATCCGTTCATCGTTTTCCCAGATCTCCAGCCACTGTCCCTGCTCGCTGTCAGCGTCTTTTAAGCGTATTTCTTCGGCTATACCGTTGTGATTCAGATCAGGAGTGGTAATCGAATCTGCGGCATCATCTGTTTCGGCGCCATCCATTTCGATATTGTCTGCTTCGGCATCAGGTTGTTCCGGTGAAATGGTTTCTAATGAATCATCAGCTATGCCCTCGGTTATCTTTTCCATTTTCTGTTCGAAAGAACACGAACAGGCTAAGAACATTAATATAATCATTTCTGTCAATAGAAAGCAAAGCTTCTTTTTCATAATATGTACTCCAATATCTACAAATTTTTCTCCTATTATGCAATACCATATTTTTTAAAAATACTATTCAAATCTTCTTTACTGATTTTTCCTGCAAGATAATAGGCTTTTACCCTCGGAATATCTTGCAAAAATGGATGCTCTTGTATCGTCATCATAATCTCACACAAATCTACACCAACACCATTTGTTTCATTACCATTTGAATCTAAAAAATGTGGTTCAAATGTAACTTTTATTTTGTCAAATTCATAGAGTTTGTCTTCCTTCTCTAAAAAATCCTCACAAGCTACTACAATTTTGTTATTTCTGGTTCCTAAAATTGTATTGTGAACTGGCAGGCCGACTATCTCGTATATCTTTGAGTCAATATATTCGCAAACAGGACTATTCGAATAACTCAGATTGATATTTTTCATCTGCTGTTCTTTTTAGTTCCCCGGAAACTTTAAAAGAAAGTCTTTCCCTTCATAAGTGATTCCCATTTTTCTCCCAGCCGTGCCGCCATACATTCTTTGATTCTGTTGAAAGTTATTAAAATTTATTAATTCCAACCCATCACCTCATTTCAAATTTTCTTTTGTAATTTTTCATTAATTACTTTTTCGATTTCTTCATCTGTTAATAAATATTTTGAAACATCTTCTATCTTTTGTGTTTCAAATCCCGTGAGGATTTTTATTTCCTGTAATGTCAGCCCTTTTTCAATCAAATTTGCAACTCCTTGCAGTGCAACAGTTGTAGGTGTAAAATTATGAATATTCAACTTTTTCATTTTTTCCTTTAAAGTATAAAATATACTATCAGGCGTCAGTTGTTCGCCATTGCTTTTAGTAAATAAATATATCCTATTAGGATATTTATGCATTCCACAATATTTTACTAAATCATCCCATATATCCGCTTCCAGTTTTACATATATCCTTTGCTCCTCATCACAACCTACTAATAACTGCCCCTCTTTCTCATTAAAATCTTCAGTTCTTATATTAATAATGATTTTTTCTTTAAATCCATATGTAATAAGAAGCCGATACATAACCGATTGTCCAAATTGATAAAAGTTATTTTTATTTAGAAGTTCTATCTGCTCTTTTGCAATTTTAACTTCTTTCTCTTCGTCAAATGGTAAATATATTTTTTGACTTAATTCATTATTTAAGCTTAAGCATACATCATGCACAATCTGCTTATTTCTACAGCCCTCCTTCAAATATCTCCATTCTATCTCTCGTTTCTTAGCATAGCTGGAAAACTGATCTATCGCTGTCAAAAACCTCTGAATCGCTTCAATAGATGTTGCCCTCTTGCTTGTTTCAAAATAATATTTACATGCCTGCTCAATATCTATCTTTGTAAGATTTTCAGCTAAGTCAGCCAGTGAATAAAGCTTTAATTCTTGATTGCAATACTCCAAAAAGCTCTTATAGCATGCCTGATAATTAGCTCTCTCTTCTTTTATCGTTTTATAATAATCATCTAATGCCTTTTTTAATGCTGTGCTCATTAGCTCTTTCCTTTTTATGTGTATTTCTCTATAAAATATTTTTTTTATTGTATACTATTCAAATATAATTATAACTCTCTAGTTTTAAATGTAAAGTATCATTTAACTCAAAATCTATATAATTACCTTATCCTTTCCCAAAAAAGACAGGCTAATCCCTTGGCTATCGAGGAATCAAATAGGCAGACTGTTTTCGACACAAAGCGCCCCATATCCCACCTTTTCATTCGGATAAACATTCTCCCCCCTAATCGGCTTCGCCCCTCTCCTTAAGTACGCCTTCACCTTTTCTCCATACAAAAATCGATCACTCCCCCTAACAATCCCCTCAATTGTCAATACCCTGCACGAATATTTTTTGACCTTTTCGACACAAGACAAATCATTTCTTCAAAAAATCCCCCAGTTTGAAGCAGTACGTGTTATGTAATTGTCATGTTCTGGTTCATTTAATGTTACACTGTAGCAAGTTGGTATTGAAATAATACGCCAGACAGGTTTTGTGGGAAGTTCCATTCTACCTCTATGCTTTTTTCATCATAGATCACGATCCTTTTTATAAACCTATCCACAATCTCTTTCGTAAGTTCCGTAAAACTATGATCCTGCATATATTCATACACACCACATTCCCCATCACCAATCCTGATCTTTAGCATTTTTATACGCTTATCTGATATTTCCTTCCTATCCTTACAACACTCGATCTGCTCCTGCAAATTCTTTTTTTCTTTTACATATTCTTCTCTGCCTATTGCTTGAAACACATACCTTTCATATATTCCGCTCTCCGCTTCCTGTAACTCTTCCAGTTCTTTCGTTAGCTGTTTCCTTAGTTTCTGTTCTTCGGAAAGCTCCTGCTCTGCCCTGCGTTTTGCTTCCGCAATAACATGTTGCATGTCCGCCTGCCTCTCCGCCTCCTCCTGTAGCCTGAATAGCAAATACTGCTCCATAAACTGTACATTGATCTGGGCTATACATCTTTCACACTGCGTCACATATCTGCCTCCGCAAAAGAAATAGGGATTTTTTGTACGGGCAATCTTTAAGGACTTATGGCAGTATCCACACTCCAGCTTGCCAATCAGCGGATGCCTTTCATACTTAGCAGCACTTTTAACTCCTCTGCTTTTTTGGACATACTCAAAAGTCTCCCTGTCAATGATTGCTTCATGGTGATTCCTGTATATCTTCCACTGGCTCCGGGGCTTCAGCCGGGATTTTCCACTGACTTGTGGCGTTTCATATTTATCGTACACAATATCACCGGCATAGGTTGCATTCCTGAGCATCTGGCAGATTGTAGACCCGTCCCACACAAACTGCGGTCCCTTTGGCTTCATAGTAGCAATCCCCCTTTCCATCTTGTATTCTATCGGGGTCTTTATACCTTCCGTATTGAACTGCTGCGCAATTTTATGTGATGACACACCATCTAAAGTCATCTGAAAAATTCTTCTTACAATAGCAGCTTCCTCCTCAACAACTAACAGCCTATGTCTGTCTTTTGGATCTTTACAGTAACCAAACGTACAGCTTCCATTTGCATAAATCCCTTTTTCCTTTTTTACCTGCAAAGCTGATTTCACTTTCACAGATATATCTTTACAATAAAGGTCATTCATAAGATTTTTAAAGGCTGTGCTCATTCCTGCCACATCTCCTCTATAATGCTCACTGTCATATCCGTCATTAACAGCAATGAACCTTACCCCGGCAAAAGGAAATATCTGTTCCAGATAAGAGCCTGTTTCTATATAATCTCTGGAAAATCTGGACAAATCTTTTACAATAATACAATCTATCTCCCCTCTCTTTACTTTACCCAAAAGTTGCGACACTCCCGGTCTGTCCAGATTAACCCCTGAATATCCATCGTCCTGAAATTCCAGCAATTCGTAGTCCTCAAAATGTTCTGCAACATAGGAATGAAGCAGAAGCCTTTGATTTATAATACTGTTGCTCTCGGCATCAAAATCACCGTCGTCCTGCGACAACCTCATATAAAGTGCAATTACAATTTTATACTTCATTTTCTGCGCGCCTCCTTCTTATATTGCTCAAACTGTTCTTTGCTGAAATTGAATATAATCTCCACACGCTTATCCTTATAGACGGTTATCCTTTTAACCAGACACTGCACTACCTGTCCGTCCAGCACAGCACTTTCTTTTCCTTTCCACAGGCAACGTATAAACCGCTCCATTTCCTCCCCTTCCCGTTTCAGACGATACAAATCTGCTTCCTGCCTGGACAGTTCTTCTGTCAGATTACTTTTTTCCATCTCTTTCTCTGCCTTTAAGTTAAGAAATGCTTCCTTGTCAACCCTGCCTGATCGGTACTGTATATAAAGAGAACTCATTTCAACGTCCGTTTCCTGAATATTTGCTTCAATCTCCTTTTTTCGCTTCTTAAAATACTTTTCCCTTTCCTTCTCCTGTATTTGATTAAAATCCACCAGCGTTTTAACTTTGATCCCTGACAGGTTAAACTCTTTCCGCAACGTCTCCATGACAATCTTGTTAATGGCATTCTGTGAGATAAAATGATTGTCGCATTTCAAGCTGTCAATTCTCTGAATATAAGGGCATCCATAAGAATATGTCCTTACTGACACCCCATAAGATTTTGCGTTTGATGTGCAGGTTCTTTTCAGCCTGCTCCCACATTCTCCACAATAGATTAAATCCTTGTAGATATCTTCTGGCGGCACATCTGAAGGCTTCCCTTTCTTTTCAATCTCCTTTTTTCTTTTTTCCTCTATCTTAGAAGAAATACGGTAAAAAATGTCTTCCCCGACAATCGGCTCATGCGTATGCTCCATCATGATAACCTCATCTGGTTCAATTTCACGTTTTACACTGCCCCTGTATCTCTTTTCTCCTGCCCTGATCTGCACTAATGAACCTATGTATACATGGTTTGTAAGTATCGTCCTTATCGTCTGATCGGACCATTGTCTCAGCACCTCTTCCGCTTCACAATACACATGACCTGTTCTTCGGTAGTCCTTTGGCCGGTGAACACGCTTACCATACAGATGTGAAATAATTTCCGTCATACTGCTCCCTGCGTCATATAGCTTATATATTTCCCTGACAATATCACTTGTTCCTTCTTCCGGGAAAAGTACCTTAGTTCCGTCAACCCACTTCGCATAGTAACCATATGAGGGAATCCCGCCGATGTAACATCCCTGTTTTAATTTTGCCTTTTTTATTTCCCTGACTTTTTCCGCACAATCCCTCGCATACAATTCGTTTACAATATTTTTCAGATTAACTGTAAGAACATCATTGTCACCCTGCGTACGATGACTGTCATAATCGTCTGAAATAGAAATAAACCTCACATTAAAGAACGGGAATATCTTCTCCATATAATTTCCGGTCTCTATATAGTTCCGCCCAAATCTTGAAAAATCCTTTACAATCACACAGTTGATCTTATGCCGACGGATATCTGTCATAAGCCTGTCAAATCCTTCTCTCTCAAAATTCGTTCCGCTTTTTCCCAAATCTGTATAGCAATCGACAAGCACAATATCATCAGATTGCCTGATATATTCTTTTGCTATTTCAATCTGCGTATCTATGGATTCATTCTTTTTATCGTGCTTGTCAACGGATAATCTGGCATAAATACCACTCTTCCAAATACCCTGTGGGCATTTTATGCACTGCACCTGTTTTACGGGCAGCGATGCACTCTGCGCTTTCATTACTACTCCTGCCATTTATGCCATCGCCCCCTCTCCGCTCTCTGCTTTCGATGCCACATATTCCTGCAAAACCAGCATCTTATGAAATTCCTCCTGCCCACGGAATTCCACATAGACCTTTTTCTCCTCAAATACTTCTATCCGTCTGATAAAACATAACAGTGTGTCTCGGTCAAGCTCTGTCAGCTTCATAGCTTCCTTGAACCTATCCAGCTTTACGCCTGACGCAACACCATTGCGGAATAACCGCTTCAACATCTCTTCCTGTTTCTGTAGAGCCTGCTTTGCTTCCTCATATTTTTTCTCGTAAATACTACGAAAATTCTTAAAATCTGCTTCTGTAATCAAACCCGTCTTCAAATCTTCATGAAGCCCGGCCCGCAACTCCAGATATTTTTCCTGTTCCTTATGCAGTCTTTCAATTTCTTTATCAAATCGGGCAACCTCTTCAAAATTTACCTCCATCCTCTGAATGTGCTCTAATTGACTGCACACATCCAGAAAAACAGATATATGGGTCTGCAATATCTGGAATACGATTGTTTTCAATTCTTCCTCTAATATGCCATGTCTAGTACAGCCATGCCCGTTATTCCTTGTAGAGCAGATAAAGTAAACCTTTGATACATCTTTATAATGATTTACCCTTCGGTACATAGATGCCCCACAGTCCCCACAAAACAGAAGACCTGAAAAGAAGTGGGAATATTTCTCTCCTGCCTTTGGTCTTGTATCAACCTTAAGAAGATCCTGAACGATTTCAAAATCCTCACGGGAAATAATAGCTTCATGCGTTCCTTCCACCCGAACCCATTCTTCCTTTGGTTTTGCCACTGTTTTCTTTACCTTATAATTGACCTTCTCACTTTTCCCCTGTACCATTACCCCCGTATACACTTCATTCGTAAGTATTCTTGTCACTGCAACTGTTGACCACTTAGCGGTAATATTGGCACGAAAACCGGTAGTATAGTTTTCGCCAAGGGATTTTTTATACTCCATCGGGGAAAGAACCCCAAGCCCATTCAGCCTCTGTGCAATGGCCTGTGCGCTCATCCCTTCACATTTCCACGCAAATATGTTCTTGACAATCTCCGCAGCATACGCATCCGGGCACAGCTTGTTCTTATCTTCTTCTGATTTCCGATATCCGTACACTGCAAATGGTCCCAAAAATTTCCCCTGTTCTCTTTTTGCCTTCTGGTGGCTTTTTACCTTTTGGGAGATGTCCCGGCAATAAGAATCATTAATAAAATTTTTTACCGGCAGGACAAGGGATTTCGTATTGTTATCCGCAGTCTGGCTGTCAAAATTGTCAGTCAACGCAATAAAACGCACATGAAAAGCCGGGAAGGTCTTTTGAATCAACCGCCCGGCTTCTATATAATCTCGTCCTAATCTGGACAAGTCCTTTACAATCACACAATTCACATGTCCCGCTTCAATGTCAGTCATCATCCGTTTAAATTCCGGCCTGTCAAAATTTGCACCAGAATACCCATCGTCCACATAGATGTCAAATAACTCCATGTCGTCATGTTCCCTGACATAGGAACGGATCAGTTCCCGCTGGGAGCTTATGCTGTTGCTCTCTGCTTTCGTGCTTCCATCAATATCCTCATCATCTCTTGACAGGCGAAGATAGATTGCAACAAAATAAATATGTTCTCTCATCATCATACATCTCCTAACTTTATTAATCTTTTTAAGTTAGCAAAACCTGTCCTACGAGGTCTGTATAACAGTTCAGCACGCTTCACTGTTATGTATCCGGCCATCCTAAATCGCTCCGCGATGGACCGGATACTCTCAATCACTGCTCTTTGGCACGGTCAGCGCAGTAAATGCGCAGACCTGGCCGAACTGTTACTATCTTATAACAAAGTCAGGATTCCGTTAATTTTTGTCCTGCTTATAAATTATCACAACTTCCACTGTCTGTAAAGGCTTTTGCTAATATTTTATCTCAGCAACCTTCCTGATATACTGCTTCATCCTGTCGTTCAGTGTCCCTGTCTGATCCGAATAGCCGATCTTCACCACATATTCCCCCACTCTCACAAGGAAGGGGTTTCCTACTTTCCGCACATACTCCTCCACTCTGGCGGGGACGGGTTTCTTCATATCAATCTCGATCCCGCTGATATCCACCAAATCTTCCGGCACCGCATCCCTTATGTCCATCTGCTCCATCTTCTGTAACTTTTCCTTTGATAAATGCATATGAAGCCCTCCAATGTTACATTATATTTGACACAAAGTATGTCCTATTCCCCAATGTACCTTATCCTGCCTGATATGCACTCATTCTCCGGTGTTTCCCTTCTCTTCCACAAAAAAGTAATCCCCACACGCCACAACCGGGCATAATACCCTGCCATGGATTTATAATTTTCTCTCCCCCGGTGTGGGACGGAATATGCAAAGACCGCCCAGCAAGGCTGCCTGATGCCCCACAGCTCCCTTCCATGCTGCGGCACGCCCCGGATGCCGCCCCGGCTGCCAGTTTCTCCGGCAGAGGTATCATTATCACCCGGATCTTCAAAGCAGACTGCCAACTCTGCCCCATGCCGGGGATGCCGCTCATATTTTTCCTTCTTCTGTTACGATTCCTCGTTCCACCTGCCTAAAAGCCCTGCTACCAGCTCTTAAACAGGCAAATATTTCCCTGCGAAGCTCTCCCCTCATCATCTTTATAGATGTCCCGGATGTTTTGTATCCTTACATACTGATATTCCATTCCGGTAGATAAAAACTGCCAGAATATTTGTTGTCAAGGTTCATGGTCTGCCATGGGGCATTTATCTTCATCGTAATTTACTTTTCCTCCTTGGTTACAGGCCTGCCCGGAACCATCTCAATAAAAGGTCATTCCGGGCAGACCCGCAACGGTCTGTCCTTTCTCTTACTTTACCGCTTTCATGCTCTGTGCTATAAATTCCAAGACCTGCACCAAGAACACCGCCTCCGGTTCCGTACTTTCCAGAAAAACCTTATGCGCCCTTGCGGCACATTCCCCTTTTACCGTTCCATCGGAATTTCTTATGGCAATATCCGCATCCAATACCTCCGTAATTTTCTTGTACGTCTCAAGCCCCGGATTCCTATGCCCGTTCTCAATCTTTTTTAGATAGGATTCGCTTATGCCTGCTGCACGTGCCAGCTCCCTCCTGCTCATACCTTTTGTTTCCCGCAGGCTCCTGACCGCAATCCCCAAACCTGTACTTTCACTTCCCATACTTATCATCCTGTACCTCCTAGCTGGTGTGTTTATTATAGATTTACATTTATATTTTGAAAAGGTGACTGGTAGTGTCCGTTTTTTCGGAAACGTGGTACAATCAGTCCTTTCAACTTTTTCCGCCCTTTTTCGCTTACACAATCCGCCCTTTGTTAACATTATTTTTTGCATTTCCGCAACGGTTTCTCTGATTTTGTCGAACGATTTTTACCTCTATATACAACAAAGGCGTCTATTGGTATCTTCCAATAAACGCCTCTTCATCAAACTATGACTTATTTATCTTCCAATCCGTGTTGTCTGTATGCGACTTCTTTCATTGTATCAAAGCGGAGCTTTAATCTGATTATGTATATCCTGTTTCCCCATTGTACTTTTATAATGTAATGCTTTTTCAACAAATGACCGGGCAAATTCCGGATTGGATGGATAATACAAATGCGGAAAACCCATCCAGTAATTTTCTCCTGCCATAATACATGGATAACTCCTGCCCGTTACCGGTTTTAACGCCACTGCCCCATTTCCATTGTCTGTACTGTCAAAATAATGAAACTCGTGGCCTTTGATTCTTTTCCCCTTTGGCAGAAAAAAGCCTTCCTCTTCCTGTATTTCAATATAGCCAAAGCGTACCAGTCTGTCCGTGTAAACACATTTTCCCGGTATTACCCCTGCCATGGCATAGCTTATTCCATCCTTACCTGTCATGGAAGAATGTAGATACATAAAACCACCACACTCTGCCACTATGGGCATTTTGTTTTCCACTGCCTGCCGGATTGCCCCCCGCATACTATGATTTAAACTCAGTTTTTCTGCATACAGTTCCGGATAACCACCTCCAAGTAAAATTCCATGGCAGCCTGACGGCAATTCCTGATCCCACATAGGGGAAAAATATTTTATTTCTGCTCCGCTTTTTTCAAGCAACAAAAAATTTTCTCTGTAATAAAAACAAAAAGCCTCATCTTTTGCCACTGCAATTATTGGCTTATCTTTTGAAGGGATCATTTTTCCCGAAAGATAAAGCTCTTTCGTATGCTCTTTGTCAACGTCTAAGTTTTCCGCACTTTCCGCTATTTCCATGATTGTCGAAACAGAGACTGTATTTTCCAGACTTTCAGCCATCTTTTGCAGTTTTTCCTTTATCCCGTTAAGTTCCTGCGGCATGACCAGTCCCAAATACCGGCTCTCAATGCATAAATCCTTTGCTTCCGGAACAAAGCCTAAAACAGGAATCTGTAATTCTTTTTCTATAAGCGGTTTCACCGTCTTATAATACCCTTCTGATATCCTGTTCAATAGTACCCCTTTGATCAGCCGCTCCTTATCATAAAGTAAAAAACCAGCAAACAAAGCAATCATAGAACGAGCTCCCATTCCTTTCACATCTGCCACGAGTACAATCGGTGTTTTCGTCACTTTTGCCAGATGATAAGAAGAACCTTCTTCCCGGCTTCCTCCCAATCCGTCAAATAATCCCATAACGCCTTCCATGACTGCAATATTTTCTTCTTTTGCGCTGCCTGCTAAAATCTTTCTGGTTTCTCCTTCCTCTGTAAAAAAAGTATCCAGATTTCCGGCAGGAACACCCAGTGCTTTTTCATGGAACATAGGATCAATGTAATCTGGTCCACATTTGTAAGAAAGCACTTTTTCTCCCCTGTTCTTTAAGGCCTTAAGCAACGCACAGGTAATCATCGTTTTTCCGCTTCCGCTCTTCGGTGCGGCAATCATGACCCTCCTTAATTGCATTACACACCTCCGTCAAAGTCAAAGGAACAGAGCCAGATAGGATTTTCCGCCTGCATTAAATGATAATTTCCTGCCTCTCTTGCCCTGTTTACTTGTAGCTGCACAATTTCTTCTCCCTTTACCTGAAAGGCTGACACCACTTCCCTGATTTCACAGATTGTTTCCAGACTAACAGCACTTATCACAATACGCATCCACGGATTAAGCCGATATAATGATTGCAGTATTTCTTTCATTCTGCCTCCGCTTCCTCCTATAAATGCATGTGTCGCCGCTGGAAGTCCCATAAGACTTTCCGGTGCTGCCCCTTCGATTACCGTTATATTCTGCATCCCGTGTTTCACTTTGTTTTTTTCAATCAGAGAAACCGCTTCCCGCTTTTTCTCCATAGCATATACCTGTATCTCATCCGAAAGCCCCGCGATCTCCACCGCTACCGAACCGGTACCGCTGCCAATATCATAAACCACTGCATTTTCCCAAAGCCGCAGTTTACAGATAGCAACTTCCCTTACCTCCTCTTTCGTCATGGGAACATTATCTCTGATGAACTCTTCATCCTTAATGCCATGTGTAAGCCTCCTTTTTTCTGCACAGGGATTTTTCACAAGGCAAGTATACAGCCCTTCCTCCCTCATCTTGCTACATTCAGACGGTGCGTGCTTTTCAATCCGCTGCGCTTCATAAGACAACTGATATCCGGTTATGACCTCACACTCTGTCAGATCTGCTTCCATAAGCAGTTCTCCCAGCCGGTTCACATCTTTCACTCCGGAAGTCAGCAAAAAAGTTTTCGGGCTGTTTTTGATCTTCCGAGCCAGATTGCACAGCTCCTTTCCGTGCATACTGTAAACAGACGCATCCTGATAGCTTTCCCCAATACAGGAAGCCAGATAAGACACCGAAGAAATGCCCGGCATAACATGCAGGGAAGCCATTAACCTTCCGTCCCTGATTTCCCCATTCAGAGCCTCATACAACCGCCTGCATCCACTGTAAAATCCACTGTCACCGGACATAAGAATCACAATATTTCTATCTTCTGAAAGAACTGTTTTCTCCTGTAATTCCTCTAAATATGGAATAATCTGCTCAGCCTGATAAAAAGAGTGTTTTTCAATCTTTGGCTGATAACGTGACAGCATTCTTTCCGCACCTAACAGAATATCAGCTTCCTTTATTGCCTCACGTACTTCTCCTGTCACTCCGCTTTCACTGCCCATGCCTATACCGGCAAGAATAATCCGCATCTGCCCCCTGAAAGGAATCCTTTGTCCGCAGATTTTTTCCAGTTCTCTTCCAACCTCAAAGAAAGAATACCCTTCTTCTCCTTCTGGACGTCCTATCACAAATACCTGTATTCCTGCCCTCCTGGCTGCTTCCAGCTTTTCCCCGTATCCGCCGGACACTCCGCTTTCTTTTGTGACCAGATAAGAAATATGGTATTGATGGATCATTGCCTCATTCATCAATGCTGAAAATGGTCCTTGCATAGCAATAATCTGTTTTCCGCATATTCCCTGCTCCATGCACGCAGAAAGGCTCTCCATGCTGGGAAGTACCCTGACATAAAGCCTGTCTTTTATTTCCTCAAGCACACAGAAAGCTGATAGTTCCTTACTTCCTGTAGTAAGAAGAATATTTCCTTCTGTACCTTTCAGCGCCTTTGCGCAGTCCCTGACCGTCTCAAAAAAGGTAAGGCTGCCACTCTCCGGCATTTTTCCTTCCTCTCTTTTCAGCCGCAGATAAGATATCGATCTTCCCATGTCCTTAAGCTCTTTTACAGCCCCTTTGATATTCCGGGTAACAATCTCCGCATAAGGATGTGTAGCATCAATTACTACCTCAAAGTTCTCTTTGAAGAGCAATTCTCTGATTTCTTCCTGTGCCATTCTCCCCTGGCGCACTGTTACCAGAGGATTATGCTTCAAAACAATCTCCCCATATTCTGTCGCCACACAGAGCGTATGACTTATCCCTGCCTCCACAAGGCATTCCGATAATCTTCTTCCTTCAGTTGTTCCCGCAAATATCAGTATTTTTTTCAATTTTATAACCTCTTCTTGTGACAAATTTCCCATTTATGTTCTCCGAGCCGGAACTTCCAATAAATACCGTGGTAAACATATTTACTTCCCTCTCCTTTAGCTGCTTTAAAGTACAGATTGCTGCCATCGTCCCTTCTCTTCCAATATTCTCAACATAACCACAGATACGTTCCTCCTCTATGCTGCGAAGCAGGATATTACAGGCACGCATCAGATAATCTTTTCTTTTATGGCTGGATGGGTTATAAAGCACAATGACAAAATCACCTGCTGCGGCAGCTTCAAGCCTTTTTTCTATCTTCTCCCATGGTGTCAGCAAATCGCTCAGGCTGACCACACAAAAATCATGATTAAGCGGTGCCCCCAGGACTGCTGCCCCGCTGCTTGCCGCTGTAATCCCTGCAATAACAAAAAGTTCTGTTTCCGGATATTCTCTTCCAACCTCATACATCAATGATGCCAGTCCATAAATTCCTGCGTCACCGCTGCAAACAAGCGCCACCTTTTTCCCTTTTTTTGCTTCCTCAAAGCATAATCTGCACCGCTCCTCTTCCTGACGCATAGGGGTAGATAACAGCTCCTTACCATGAAAACGCTGCCCAAGGAGCTTTAAATAGGTAGTATATCCCACAATGACATCTGCCTGATCAAGCGCATAGATTGCCTCCCCTGTCATCATCTCTTCCCTGCCCGGTCCCATTCCTACGATATAGATTCTATTTTTCATCAAAACACACCTTCCACTCTCTTTTTGCTACTGCAATCGTCATCCCATTTTCCGCATACTTTGGAGTAAGCAGTTTCCCTTTATCCCCACAGGCTTTCAACGCTGCTCTTTCACACACATTATCGACCCCTGTCTTTTCCCTGACAAAAGAAGAACCTGTAAAGTTTCCTTTTACCTCTTGTAATTCTTCTGCGGTATAAGTCAAAAAAGGAATCCCCTCCTTATCGCACCAGCTGACGATTCCCTGTTCTTCACTTTTTAATGAAATGGAAGCAGCTGCATAAATCTGGGCTGTGGTGATACCCAATTCATCCATTTTCTTTGTGACAAAAGTGTTAATTTCCTCTGCAGCCTTTCCCTTTTTGCAGCCCAGCCCTATGACATACTCTCTGGGTCTTAGCACAAGGGATGTATCATATTGATCTTCTTTTGAGGTAATCAAAACATCAACAAATCCTTCTGGTGGATATGCTGCAAGGCGGAGGTCTGAGGGCAAACAGCTTTTCCTATCTCCGTGCCCTGGCTCTATGGAAATGGATATTGCTTCCCCTGCCAGCACTTTTGACGATACTTTAACAATTCCATCCTTATTCTCTATAAAGAGAGCGTTTCTTTTGGCAAACAGATCCACTGCAAACTTTTTATTGATGTCTGTTGCTGTCGTGATTACCGACTCTGCTCCTGTTTTTCCGGCAAGATAATCCGCCAGTTCATTTGCGCCGCCCACGTGACCAGACAGAAGCGGTATCACATATCTCCCCCTCTCGTCCATTACCAGCACTGGAACATCATGCAGCTTATCCGTAAGGGATGGTGCGATTGCCCTGACTGCAATTCCACAGGCACCGATAAACAGCAGTGCATTTTTCTCCTGCATTTGTTCTTTTGCCCAGTCTCCTACCGATTTTTCTACAAATAAAACAGGGGAGCCCTCACTACTTTCTTTGCACGCTTCACATTTCGTAAATAAGAATGTCTCTATCTCTTTTTGCAACTGCTCCGTAATACGTTCCGAAAACCTCTTTCCGTTCTCCGTAAAACTGATGATGCTTAATCTCATGACTGCCCCTTTCAAAGCGACTTTTCAAGAATATCACTGCTTCTTTCGCGGAATCCTGTTGAAAAGTCGGCAGCATACAGTCGCGATTTTTGATAATTCTGGTGGGCAATCGCATCTCCCACCAAAATTAACGCTGTTTTTGTAATGCCATGCTCCACAGATATATCATACAGAGTATCAATTGTACCGATATATGCCTCTTCCTCGTCCCACGTTGCTTTGTAGACAAGGGCTGCCGGCGTAGTCTTTTTATATCCTCCCAAAACCAGCCGCCTGCATAGTTCCTGAATCATTCCCGCACTCAGATAGATTGCCATAGAAGCCTGATGCGCTGCCATGCTTTCAATGCTTTCTTTTTCCGGTACTCCCGTCCTGCCTTCCATTCTTGTGATGATCAGAGACTGTGAAATTCCCGGCAGGGTATATTCCAGATTTAAGGATGACGCTGCCCCAAAGCAGGCACTTACCCCCGGACAGCTCTCATAGGAAATTCCAAGCCTGTCCAGCTCATCCATCTGCTCCCTGACCGCTCCATAAATACTTGGGTCCCCTGTATGAAGGCGAACAGTCAGCTTCCCCTCCTTCTCCGCTTTATCCATGAGCCGGATCACTTCCTCCAGTGTCAGTTTCGCACTGTTATGTACCTCGCAATCCTTTTTTGCATACGCAAGTAATTCTGGATTTACCAAAGACCCGGCATAAATAATTACATCTGCCTGCTTAAGCAAGCGCATACCTCTTACCGTGATCAAATCTACCGCCCCTGTTCCTGCCCCAACAAAGTAAACCATTCTTCTGCCCCCTTACTTTTTGCCAGTTCTCCAAACCCATTAGCATATAAAATACAATCTGTTTTCAGCTTTCCTCCTGAACGCGTTTCCATGTAATAACAGATACGCTCTGCAATCCTGTCCATGATCTGACGCAATTTTCCGCTTTCCTCTATAATTGGGATTGCTTCCTGCGTTGTCACACAATCCAGTATTTCCCTGACTTTTGATGGTTCCAACTGCTCCCTTATGGAAAATGCTGCCAGAAGCTCCATTCTGCAATCCGCTTCTTTAGAATGTGTATTCATAATCCCACCGGCAACCTTGATTAGTTTTCCAATATGACCGGTCAGGAGCATTTTGCTAAATCCAAGCTCCACTGCCATATCAATGGTTTCCCCTATGAAATTGCTGCACTTCACGCTCCTGTCCAGATCATACCCATAAGCCTCCCTCATAAAATCCAGACCGTAGTTTCCCGGCGATACCGCAACATAATCAAACCCTAATTTCCTCCTCTGACGCAGTTCGATCTTAATCGTGTCCAGCAAAGCCTGACTGCTCATAGGCTCCACAATGCCGCTTGTCCCCAATATAGAGATTCCTCCCACAATTCCAAGTCTTGGATTAAAGGTGCGCTGGCACAGTTCTTCGCCCTGAGGCACAGAAATTTCAACCAGCAGGCTTCCCTGATAGTCCACACACCTGCAAACCTCCAACACTTCCTTTTTTATCATTTCCCTTGGGACATGGTTGATAGCTGCACTGCCCACAGGCTGGTCAAGCCCCGGTCTTGTCACCCTTCCCACACCGGTTCCGCCATCAATGATAATTTCCTGTCCCCGGTTTTCTTCCTTACAAGATACATTTTCCGGACGGGAAACCTTTGCATAGATCCATGTACCTGTTGTAACGTCCGGGTCATCCCCTCCATCCTTTTCCACAGCGCAGCTAACCTGGTTTTCCCCGCAGCAAATATCCATGATCTTTGCTTGATATGGAATTCCTTTTGGTGTTTCTATCACAATTTCTGTCTTTCTTTGCCCCGTCAGAAGCATATAGGCTGCGGCTTTAGCTGCTGCCGCCGCACAGCTCCCGGTAGTAAAACCATATCGCATTCTGGATTCCCTTTCTTAAAGTTGGTAAATAACTGCATTACAGATTGCCGCAGCAATGTTGCTCCCGCCTTTTCTTCCCCGGTTTATAATGTGTGGAATATCCGTTTCCAGTATCAGTTCTTTCGCCGCCTCAACATTGACAAATCCCACAGGAACACCAATGATAAAAGCAGGCCTATACCCCGTTTCCCTAAACAATTCATACAGTTTGATCAGCGCAGTGGGCGCATTGCCAATTGCAAAGATCACCGGCTTTTCAATGGCTAATGCTTTTTCCATACTGACAGCCGCCCGCGTCATATTCCTTTGCTTCGCCAGTAATGCAACCTCTTCATCCGCCATAAAGCAGTGTACCGTACCGCCAAATTTTGAAAGTGCCCGCTTATTGATCCCGGAAAGCGCCATATTGGTATCTGTTACAATATCAGCGCCTTTTCTGATTAAATCTTTAATGATTGTAACCGCTCCATTCGAGAAACAGAGTGTTTCGGCATAATCAAAATCTGCACTGGTATGTATTACCCGTTTTGTAATTAATTCCTGCTCTGCCGGAATCTGAATGCCCCTTTGCACAAGTTCCTCACCGATAATCTCAAAGCTCCGCTTTTCAATCTCTTCCGGTAATAAATATTCAATTTTATGTTGTTCTGTATTTTCCATCAATATCACCCACGTATATCCCCGATTGTCTCCAGCAAAATTTCATTTTCTTTTCTTGTCCTAACAGCTATCCGATAAAATCCCTTACCCAATCCCCTGAAATTTCTACAATCCCTGATCAAGATTCCTTTTTCCAGCAGTTTTTCATATAAAGCTTCATCACTATAAAACATGATAAAATTTGCACATGACGGAAACACCCGAAATCCCTTTTTCTTCAGCCCTTCCTCCAAAAACTGCCTCTCTGCTTTTATATAGTTTCCCGTTTCCCTGATGAACTCCCGCTGCCCTGCACAGGCACATCCTGCTTCCTGTGCAAAGCCTGACAGATTCCATTCCGGAAGCTGCGTGGCTATTTTATTCCGTATTTCCGGATTGCTGCATATCAGATATCCCAGCCGGACTCCGGGAATTGAAAAAATCTTTGTGAATGTCCTGATTAGTATCAGGCAGTCCAAAGCTTCTATTTCTGCAAGCATGGAAAAACTCTCATCACAAAAATCAATAAAACTTTCATCCAGCACCACATAGATTCCTTTTTCCTGACAATGCTG
>CAYOED010000043.1:0-30764 GCA_964402925.1 uncultured Lachnospiraceae bacterium
ATTTCGTCCTGCTTGTCTTTAATTAAATCTGCAGTTGTTGTTTTATCCGCTAACAGATCAGCACAGTTCTTATTAAAATTCTTAGTTGACGAACCACAGACCACATGTCTGATAGCAATTATCTCAAGATTGTGTAATTCATCCACAATATCCGCAGGCAGATTATCTTCATCTAAATCATCATATTTACTCAATAGCTTAAGAATATAAGCGTGGAATGTTGAAATATCACACACATTCAAGATATGGAATAAGCGCTGAATAGGCTTTTTATAAGAATATAATGTAGTTGCATCAAATGTGCAAAATAACTTTCTATATATCTCTCCATATTTACAAATCTCTATAATAAACTCCATTAAATCCTTTGCCGAAAGATTCTTTGTGTATTCCTTATAAACATCCGGCAAATCCGACATTTTATGTTCTTCAGGATTATAGATACCTTTTATTAACGCAATACTATGAAGCAATATTTCAAGATTATCTCTGGTAATTCGTCCAAGTGATCTCAAGGTTGCCCAATATCCAATTGCATCTCCATCACAACCAAAAGTATTTTCCCATGTATTTTTATAAAATGCTATAACATTTTCCTTTGACTCAATACAAAAAGATTGATCCCCTAATCTAACATCAGCCACTTCATGAGTTATCTTTATTTCCTCAGCTTTATCAATAGCATATTGAAATATACTATTCTTAATGGTATCAGCACAAGTAAGTCTTACCCCAGCACTATTAACTGTATCAAAAATTGCTTGTTCATTTTCACCTGCGTCCAAATCAATTTTTACAAGGAGCTTGGTGTTTTGATTCTGCAGCAGTTCCCATAATCTTTCCGTTTTATCTTTATCGTTATCCAGATATGTAGAGAAAAATTTGTAACACTGAAGGATTCCATCAGAAGCTTTTTTCTCTTTTGTAGCCTCCTCCAGTAATATAATATCATCCAATTTACCTATCAATTCACCATTAATAACTTTGCGAAAAGCACCCGAATCAACAAGTGAATGTTGAATTTTAGCTTTTCTTGTTGCACTTATGCTCTTTTCTTTATAAAAAAGCATATCTTGCATCTGTCTCTTTAAGTCACCTTGTATTTCATCATCATATGTACTTAATGGAAGTTTGTCATAGCAAGCACGAAGAAGAATGCTTAATGTGGTAAGTCTCTGCTGTCCATCAATTAAAGACCAGCGAGGTATTTCGCCACTTTCAGTCTTGATTGCTTTAAGAATAATAGAGCCCAAAAAATGGCTGCTTTTTTTATCCAATAAATCCTCTATTAAATCCCTCCAATTGTCCTGATTCCATACATATCCTCTCTGAAAGAATGGAATTTCAATTCTAATTGGCCCGTTCATAAAAGTAAATGATTTCTCGTGTGCTTCCATTACTATGTCCTCCATTGTTACTGAAAATTTTATTGAAATTTCTATCAAACCATTAATTACGCTGCCGCATTGGCATTAATTGTATCTATAACCTTCCTAATTCCCATCCACACCGTCAAATCAGTGAATATCTCAACAATACTTCCCTGATCCGTAAATGGTGACTCCTGAAGCACAGAAAGATCCTTCATCATTCCGTTATGGACAATGTATTCTACTATCTGATTTACAAAGTAAATCTGTCTGCTATCAAAACTTACATTTGTTAAGTACTCTGAAAATGCTTCCTTTGCAGCGTTCATATCGAGACCAACAATCTCACGTACAAATTCACCAAGCGGCTTGGTTCCAAATTCATGTTCATAATCTTGCTTAGTCCCTACTTCTTTCCAAAGCATTTCTTCCAATGATGCAATATCAGTGCTTGTCAATGGCTGGTTAGTCTTAAGTTTGGCAATTGCAATATTGTCCTGATGCTGCCTGATGTAATACTCCGCCTTTGCCTTATATTTTTTCAACTCGTCATTTTCAAGTTCAGATTCCTTCCACTCTGTCGAAAGCAATTCATCGGTGAAATTTGTTACATATTTGATAGTTCCTTTAGGAATATACTTCATCAAATCACGCAATTTTTCTCTGATTTCTTCAAATTCATTAATGCCAGCATTATCCACATAATCTGTATTAAGAATCATATTAATAAGATCAGACTGCGCCTGAATCTCTGGAATATTTGCAACACTTGCTATTCCTGCCACCTTTTTATATAAGTCGCTTCTTGCTTTTGTATATTTCTTTCCTATTAAGTATGCCAGTTCAATGCCATACATAAGGGCATCAAAACGCACTGCACTTGCTTCATCTCCATCAGGAAGAATAAGAGGCGCAACTTCTTCACGCACAATTAGCGTATCCTCGTACGTAAGTGTCTGATAATTAGATTCTATTGAATATAAATCAACATATTTCAAGTGCTGACGCACAGCAAAATTATCCCTTGGCAGCTCCTGTACCTTTTCACTCATTTGCTTAACTAACGCGTTTCTGTATGCAATCAGTCGCTCAATCTGATATTCAAGGTCTTGTAACTTATATGTAATCTCAAATTTAAGATTAAAAATTGCACCTTGAAGAGCAATCATATTAGCGGTTGCTTTTCCTTTGTTCATACGGAAGAATTCAAAATTTCCACAAAAATCAAAAATGTAAAACTTCTGCTTATCTTCACCATCAAGTAATCCTGGACAAAGTCGCGTACCTCTTCCAATCATCTGCCAAAATTTAGCTTTACTCATAACCTTCTTGAAAAATACAAGATTTAACACTTCCGGTACATCTATACCCGTATCAAGCATATCAACTGAAATGGCAATCTGCGGCATCTTTCTTGAATCTGAAAATTCATCGATTGCGCTCTGTGCATAGGTCATGTAATTATCAATAACTTTTGCATAATTGGGTAAATGGGGATATTCCTTATTGAACACCTCTAATATTTTTTCGGCATGGTCATGATTCTTAGCAAAAATAATTGTCTTTCCTAGTTTCTGGCCGTAGTCTATCTTAATTCCATCTGTCATCAAAATATTCAGAACATGCTTAATGGTGTCCTCATTAAATATCCAGGTATTAAGTGCAGATGAACCTATAGCATCCGGCAAATTACCGTGCTCATCTTCAAAGGTTTCCTCGTACGCTACCTTGTCCTCTTCTGACAATTCATCATATACAATTCCCTGCTCTATGAATTTAAGCCTCGATTCTACAGAAACATAATCTACCAGATACCCATCTTTTACAGCCTGAGCCAAGTCATATCCATAAGTGGGCACTCCATTGTCTAATTCAAATATTTCATAAGTATTCTTATCAATTTCATCTTTTGGCGTCGCCGTAAGTCCTACAAGCGGGGCATCAAAATATGTAAAGATATTTCTGTACTTATTGTAAATAAATCTATGCGCCTCATCGCAAATTACAAGGTCAAAATGTCCACACGTAAAGAGTTTTCCTTCGTCATCATTTACTGTGTCAATACAGTGAATCATAGTCTGATAAGTAGAAAAAACACAATGTGCATTGTAATTATCTTTTTCTTCCACAAGGTTTGTACAAGAAAGATTTGGGAGCATATTCACAAAGCTTCTCTTCGCCTGTGTAACAAGCGAATTTCTGTCTGCTAAAAATAGAATATTCTTTACCCAGCCTGCTTTCAAAAGAATATCACACAAAGCAAGCACCGTTCTTGTCTTTCCCGAACCGGTTGCCATAACAAGCAAGGCTTTTCTCCGATTTTTTTCATCAAAGCTATTACAAACAGCCTTAATTGCTGATTCCTGATAATAACGACCTGCAATATCTTTATTCACCGTAACATGCTTAAGGCTTGTCCTCATAGTTAATAAATTAAACCACTTCTCCAAGTCCCTCTTTGAATATATGACTGCGCATTTCCTCTCCGGATACTGACCATCAATAATATGTGTTTCAAACCCGTTAGTCAGAAAAATAACCGGTCTTCTTTTATATTTCTGCTCCAACAAGTCAGCATATAATTTAGCCTGATGTCTGCCTTTCGAAACATCCACGCATGTACGCTTTGCCTCTATTAATGCAAGCGGACGATGTGTATCGTCATAAAGAACATAATCCGCATAACCCACTTCGGATTTATTAGGCATCCCCGGAAGTTCAACCTCATTCATCCAGTCCTTTCCTTCCGTCCAGCCAGCATCCATAAGCATTGAATCAATGTATAATTTTCTGGTTTTATACTCCGAAAGATCAAGCGGTTTGGGTACATACGTATGCTGTTGTTCCTGTCTGCGAACAGATAATTCCTCTTTCAAAGAAGCATTTTCAGCAATCAGCTTTTGTAAATCAATCTCCTTCTGCGCAGACTTTTCCTGTTCTCTTGTCAATTCTTCTTTTATAGCATTGGCAGCTTCTTTTGACTCTTTGGCTTTCTCAACTCTTGCCGTAATAGTACCTTTATCAAAAGTTCTTTCCTCGTACTGGTCCGAGTAACAATATGCAATGTAATCAAGATAAATAAACAGATTTTCTAGGCAAAGCATTGCTTCGTCTCTTCCAAGCCTCTTATTACTATGCGCCGCATTATTACCGCATCTGCGAATATAATCCATTCTTTTCCAAAGATCCGGACCTATAATTTGTCTGTATTCTTCTGCGTTCATCAGACTCTGCAAATTATCCTGATACGGCATTTCAAGCTCTGCATCAACTGAATACATCCATTTAACTGCAAATTCCATCGCCCGGCGGCTATTAATAATGCTGGCTTCCGGATCCAAAAGGATAATCTTTTCGGCAGAAATGGCAACATCTGCAAATGCGGCGAATTTTAATTCGTTTTTTAGATAATCGAAATTTGTTATCATCCAAATTACCTCTCTTTACAGGCTTTTGAAATCTATCATTTTCTTTATGGCTTGTTATATATCCCACAATAATATTTTAAATAAAACTTACATAGCTGATTCCATTTTTTGTACATCAGCTTTCAATTTGTCGATTTGGTGAACAAAGGCGGCAAATTGTTTTTGTAATTCTAAGGGTGGAAGGATAACCTCCAATTCTTCAAGTTGCTGTTTTGTTATTGCTTGCCTTGTTGCACCACCAGATTCTCCTATATCCAGAAGTAATGATTTAAAGGAATCATTCTGAAACATGTTATTAATAAATACGTAATTGATGATATCCTGTTGACACCTTATTATTGATACATGCTGATTTACTCTGGCAGGCAAAATCCCATTTGGCACTATACAAGAGCGTGCCACTGATGCCCCTGTAATGTTAATAAGCACATCGTTTTCCTGTACTATAACATTATTAAGCTGAGTCGCCTGTTTCTCTGTAATATGAGCCAGATCTTTATATTCAAACCTACCATCATAAACATTCATGCTACGAATCAGTGAAATTCCCAGCTTTTGATAACTTTCTTTTCCACCTTTCGGTGTCGCACCAGAACCTATTTTATTTGTTACATTAGAAAGTATATTTGTTTTCCACTTTCTCTCGTTTCGAACAGGATCTCCAAATATCTCGACAAATCTGGATTTGATTAAGGTATCCATCTCGATAAGCTGCTGTTGATAGAGTCCAATAATTGCTTTTAAATTATCCAAGATTGTAACAATTCTTTCTTGCCTATCCCTCGTTTCAACTAACAGCATAACTTTCTCAAGTCCCTGTCTTGTAATCTGCGGTTGAGCAGAACCACTGACTACGCTATTAAAATCATAATGGAGTAACGAATAATACAAATATTTTATATTAATATCATCCTGCACATTATCCAAACACATGGCATTACCTGTTACATACGCTTTCGGTACAGTAATGTTTATTGCTCCACAAGTTGCACCTCTACAAGTAATTGTAATTACTGGATTTTCATGGTTATATTCTTTATAATATCCTATGATACCATTTGCACCATATACTGGATAACCTTCATCAATCAATTCACTAGTTGGTATGGTTTTCCATTGTTTCGGTTTACATATATCTATTAGTTTAATATATTCCATCCCATCATCCTCACAAATCCGAATCTGTGTATCAGGCTATATACTTTCTATGGGACGATTTTACATTGCTTTGATTAACCATCGCATACTGCATTGTGGTATCTATCTGCTGATGTCCAAGTAATTTCTGTACTTGTTCGATAGGCATTCCTTTATCAATAGCTCTCGTTGCCATTGTTCGCCGAAACTTATGGGGATGAATATTACATATCTGCAATTCTCTTCCCAATTCTCTTAACCTTATCTCAACTCCGCTAATCTGTAATCTTTGATAAGGCGCATTGAGAGAAACGAACAATGCGGGATTACTGTCATTTCTCGTTTCAATATATTTCTGAATATGTAGCTTGGTTCTTGCATCAAAATACACCTTGCGTTCTTTATCGCCTTTTCCATAGACAATGCATTCTCTTTCTTCAAAATTCAAATCCGCAATGTCTAAATTTACCAATTCTCCAACTCTTATACCTGTAGATGCAAGCATGTCAATCATTGCCAGATCCCGTACCTCACAGCATCCGTCACGCAATACCTCCATATTTTCATCAGAAATTATTTCTTTTACAACCTTTTTTGTCTTAATCTTATGTATTCTTCGTATGGGGCTTTTTAAAATATGATCCTCTTCTTCCAGCCACGAAAAGAAACTTGACAAATTTCTACGGATATTATCTATCGTAACTTTGCCGCAATTATTTATTCCCTGATATTGTGACAAATAATCCCGTAACATTTCCGTAGTCATTTGTCGCACCGGAATTTTCACCATGCCCAACATTGTTTTTATGGTGCTTCTATAATACTCCAATGTCCTTTCTGAACAGCCTTCTATTCTCTTTGCTGTCAAAAACATATCCAAATATACATTATTGTCGCTCTCTTCTGTCTTTGCTTGCTGTGTAACCAGCCTTTCGATAAGTACTTCCTGTAACTTTTTCATCTGGGCTACATTAAGAATCTCCGACATATCATTGATGATGTTATAAATCTGATTATCCATCCTGCTATACTCCTTTTTAATAACAGTATATCAAAACAGTATGTCAAATGGGAAACTCAATATATTGCATTAATTGGATAGTCATTTACAATTGTTAATACGCTGCTTTTCAATATATCTATTGTCTTAAACCTTCTCCTCTGATTTTCCATCAGATACATTTTGTAGCTTATTTTAAACTATTCTCCTTGCACATGCTTAATATACATCTATCCAAAATACTGTTGCATAAGACTATCAAACAAAAGTTGTGTTTTTTCTAAATTTCTCTGTATTTCAACTTTCAATTTGTCGATTTGGTGGACAAATGTAGCAAATTGTTCTTGCACTCTAATATCAGGAACATAAATCTCTGTCGCATTTATCCTTGACAACAGCAAATTCGGCTGCGCAGATGCACTTTCAACCATATACATTTTAGTATTTATTTTATAACACCATTGTAGAAATACTGGATTTAGTAAATCCTGTTTCACCTTCAAAAGCGCAACACTCTTCTGTAAAAGCGTATATTCAGTTCTTGCATCTGTTGCAATTGCTGACTTTCCTATTGTTGCTCCTGTATTTACAATAAGGAAATCGCCATTTTCGATATTACATCGTTTATAATCCTTTTCAAATTCAACAATATTTATTTCAGGAGCTGTGTCATAATGAATCTTGTCACCATAAATTTCTCTTGCTCCAATGAAATATCTTCCTGTGCCTTTCTCTATTGCACAACCACCATGTTTACCATCAGTAATTTTTGTACAAAGATTCTTTAAAGAATCCCTACTATAAGCTTGAGCCGGATTGTCTAAAGTTCCAAACATCTCGACAAATCGGGATTTGATTAAAATATCAAATTGATTCAATTCCTCTTTATAATTTGTAATTAAATTTTCTATCCTTACAAGTATTTCAGAAATTCTCTTCTGTTCTTCATACGGCGGTACAGTAAGTGTCATCTTGTTTAGTTCTTTAGCGGATAGGTGTTTAACTGTAACAAATGCTGTTTTTTGTTCTATCTCTTTTAATGCTTTTACTAGCGCAAATCTTAAATACTCCTCATCGGTGTTTTCTTTAGCAATAATTCTACAAACTCGTTGATTTAATAGAGCACTCCTGCTTTTCCAGCGAGCAATATTAAATTCCCCATCCATTCCTATCAAAAGAGCACCTGTGTGTATTACATATTCTTCTGGATATTCCCCAGAATAATATGTTTCTGAAAATCCACGTTTAACATCTCTTATTCTCACTAATGGAAGATATGATTCATCTTCTGTAAAATTTGACGAATCAAACGCATATCCATATTGAATATCACATAAATCTATTAATCTATTCATGTTAATTCATCCCCACAAATCCGAATCTGTATTTTCTTTCTACAAACCGAGTAATCGCTCCAGTTCATCTATTTCACTTGCTATCTTCATTTCAGTTTCACGAATACTAGCCATAATTTCAGATGTAGGCGGATATTCTACTGCAACATACTCAACTTCTTTATATTTGTTTATGCTAAGGTCATAATCATTGTCCACGATATCCTTTTTAGATACCATAAACGACTTATCTGTACGTTTTCTATCTGCCTCTTTATCAAGATTTTTAAATCTTTCAATAATGTCCGGTATATCGTTATCTGCAATCGGAGAGCGCTTATCATCTAAGCTAAATCCATCTGCCGTCATATCATAGAACCATACCTTGTCTGTTCCACCGTGCTCTGTTTTTGTGAAAACCAGAATCGCAGTAGAAACTCCTGCATATGGTTTAAACACACCGGAAGGCATTGAAATTACTGCTTCTAATCTATGATTCTCTACGATTTCTTTTCTAATAGATTTATGTGCTGTAGATGAGCCAAACAATACGCCATCCGGAACGATACATGCACAGCGTCCGCCAATCCTAAGAATGCGCAAGAATAATGTCAAGAATAAAAGCTCTGTCTTCTTTGTCTTACATACCTTAAGTAAATCACCTGATACAGATTCAGCATCAAGGCTCCCCTTAAAAGGCGGATTCGCAAGAACAAGAGAGTACTTACCTTTATCCGCATTTTGATCTGACAAACTATCTCTATATTCAATAAATGGATTATCAATTCCATGTGTCATCATGTTCATTGCACCAATACGGAGCATTGTACGATCCATATCATATCCATGAAACATATGGTTCATGTAGTGTTCTTTCTTCTGCTTATCAAAGAAGATCTCTTCCTTCTTCTTTTCTTTCAGATATTCACCTGATGCAACCAAAAATCCAGATGTACCACAAGCCGGATCACAGATCACCTCATCACTGGAAGGATCCATCATCTCAACCATCATACGAATAATATGTCTAGGCGTTCTAAACTGTCCGTTTAATCCAGACTGCGCGATTTTTGAAAGCAGATACTCATACACGTCACCTCTTACATCAGCAGTCTGAATTTCATTCATCATCCTATAAATTTCATCCAGAGAATCCACTACTTTTGATAATACCAATGGTGTTGGAAGCTTAAATATTGCATCATCCATATATTTTGAATATGCGCTATTCTTATCACTGTGTAATGTCTTAATAAATGGGAATACCCATTCTTGCATTACAGAGTACATTCTATCTGCTGGAAAATCATGAAACACGGACCATTTAAGCTGTGTTCCATCAATTGTTCTTTCTCCGATCTTTACCTCTTCTGCAAAGATACTTTGATACGGAAGTCCAAGCATCGCACTTTCTTTCGCTCTTGTATTATCTGAGTCATCCAAATCATGAATAAACATCAAGTAGGTAATTTGCTCAATCACTTCAAGCGGATTAACGAGTCCTCCTGCTGCAAAGATATCCCACAATCCATCAATTTTGTTTTTCAATTCGCCGGTAATCATCTGTTTATTCTCCAATCACTTATTAGTTATTCCATGTGTATTTGGTGTATCGTCCACCACCAATCTTTGATACCTTACCAGATTCAACCAAATCGGCAAGTGCTCTCTGCACTGTAACCTGACTGATATCAGGGCATTTCTCCATAATTTCAGTCTTTGTAATTGTACCTACTGTATTTCTAATAATTTCTCGTATGCGTTCTGACTTTGATAAGCCATTTACTGCAAGCATACTAACTCTTGAAGAAAATTCTCTGTATGCAGCAACCACAACTCCAAGCATATATTTCACAAACGGCTCGTAATCGTTTTGATTCTCATGCCAATTAACAGAACTGAGTTGTAAGCATTCATAATAAGAATCTTTCGTTTTTTCTATCAATCTCTCAATACTGATATACTTGCCAACGATATATCCTGCTCTATAAAGCAATAGCAATGTGAGCAATCGGCTCATACGTCCATTTCCATCGTTGAATGGATGCACACACAAGAAATCAAGAACAAACATCGGAATTAAAATAAGAGGATCAATCTGTTCCGTAGCAAGAGCTTCATCAAATGATTTGCATAATTCTTCCATTGCCTCAGAGGTCTCCCATGCTGATACAGGCATAAATCTAACAAACTTATTTCCTGCAACATCTTCTTCCTCAATAATATTGTCTGCTGTCTTATATTTTCCACCTACATCAAATCCTTCAAACTTATACAAATCCCGATGCAACTGTAAAAGAATTGCTGGTTTTGGAGGTATATAGTCATGACTCTCATGAATAGTATTCAGCACATCTCTATACCCAGCAATCTCTTGCTCATTCCTAGTTTTCGGTCTTGTTGTATCCTTTACCAAAGCTCTCAATCGATCGTCTGATGTATAGATACCTTCAATCTTATTAGAAGCTTCTGTACTTTGTATCTTTGCAATCTCCACAAGCTGTGTTAGGGCGTCTGCTTTTGCTTCGATAAACAATGTCTGCTCACCTTTAAACTCATGGATCCGTGATAAGTAAGATACAATCTCTGGTGTAAGAAGTTTTTTCCATTTCTCGCGATAGTCAAACAATCTCATTCAATTTCTCCATTTATAAGGCTTGTTATAGTACTTCATTTCACCATTGCATATCAGGCACTTGTTACATATTACTTTTCCAATTGTTATTCTTTATCCATGCCCCGTAATAGCCATTCCTGAAATTAAAGGTTTTCTTAATTGCTTTTTGGCAATATTTCTTAAAAGCCATCCAATACACGCAATTATGGCTAAAACAGCAAATACCATCACTTTTCCGCAATGGTTCTGCATTATAAGTTGCGTTTTTAGTTTTCCGTTTTTTATATCTGTACAGATTAAGTATATTCTCCAATTTTATCATTGTCAAATCAATTTTATCTTTTTTAGAAAAATGATAAAAATGAATTATTTTTGACTAAAATAAAATTAATTTATAAGTAACAAACCCAACCGAAATCATCAAATCAACTACACCATTATGGTTATCTTGACAGTCTCGCCTAGGCTTGTTTGATGGCGGCTAAGGCACTTAAGGATAACATTGATATACTTTCTCATTGATTCTGTCTCCAGATTGCCGGTGTGATTTTGAGGCTTTTGGGTACAAATCCTGTCTCTGTAGAACAAATGATGCAATATTTTGGCGGTTAATTGAATAAAAGGCGCTTCCAACAACCGGATAGCGCCTTTTACTTTTTGTATTCAAATTCAAAAGAAGCCCTGTCTGTTTCAAATGCAAAAAGAGTACAGCCCTTTTTGCAAAATCGATAGAAAGCACGACAAGATGCGCTTTCGTGAATTGTCCTTACCATATCCCCCTTTGCCGGTGCCTTAAGAGGACGTTCAGATGCTTCCAGCAGCTGAGCGTCCAATTCCAGATTGCCCTGTATAACCCGTACCATATTGTTTTGAATTTGAACACCCCTGGCTCCCAGATAAGTAGCTATTCTGTACTCTTTCCCCTGCCATAATACAGCGCCTATAACACCAGTAAAATGAATGCCTGCCATGGGGATATCCGCCACTGACAGCATTAAAGACCCGCCGGAAAAACAGCATTGCGTCCAGACATACTCTTTAGGAAATGATCGGCCTTGGTCTCCTTCCCAGTATCCCCAAGCATTGTAAAAAGAATATTTTTGTCCATTGATATACACATTTCCCTGAACCGAATGCCGCATACTCCACACACTGTGGCGGCATTCCATAAATGGCACTAATGCAAACGGTCCCATAATATCATATTTTAAAGGGCAAAGTGGTCCAAAATCCAATTTGCCCTTAACAGTCAGCTGTGGCGTGTGTATTGCCAAATGAATACCTTCTTCACCGAATTGGTTCTCTCCGATGAGAATATTCCTTTTCGTCCGTTGAAATACATCTGTAGTAAATGTTGCTGTCCAAGCGTCATTATCCGTAATAATCTGAATAGAACAGGTGCGTTTCCTCCCTACGTTATGAACGGCAGGTATTACCGCTAAAGTCTGTGTATCAGACTGACATTTCAAATACCAACCATAAAAGGAACTGTACATATGCCTGCCTCCATGAAAAAATAATGCTTATTTTTCCGCGGATGATTCTGATTTATTCATCTTTTCCACCAATGGTCATTCCGGAGAAGGAAAATCTTTCACCGCTTCTAAAATGTCGGTCCCATCTCCAATCTTCGTCAGCAGCTGCCACCATGCAGTACGTGCCTTTTCCCATTCGGGGGTAATCTGATAATAGTCACCCATGTATGGCGTAAAAATGCTGTATTCCGTCATCAGCATATCATTTTCATATATATTATCCATATCCCGCACCGGCCAGTAGGAAGAAGCTCTTACTGCCCTGGTGTATGGAACATCATTTTCTGTCATATAGCGGATAAAGGTTTTCGCTGCCTCGATCCGCTCCTGACTGCCATTGTCAAAAATCCCCAACCCCCAGATACCTCCCTGAAGCTTCGGTGTATCTTCGCTGGTCGGAAAAGCCATCGGAAAAACTTCAAAATCCAAATCCGGGTGGTTGATGGTCTGCTGAACTTCCATGGACACATTCCAGCAGAAACACATGGCAGTTTCTTTTTTGCAGAACAGATCGATTGCATCCGTAGCAGAAAGAGAAGGTTCAAAGGTAATACCCTCTAAATCATAAAGAAGCTGCAGGGCTTTCCTGTTTTCTTCGCTGTCAACTGTATAAAATGTGTGTGTAGCATCAGTAAAAGTGCCGCCATACAGGTTATTCACCAAGGCGCGTGTTCCCTGGTCGCCGCTTTGATTTTTACAGTATAGAATGCCCGCACTTCTATCCTGCCCCTGGGCAGTTCCGTAATCATTCAATGCCTGAACCGCCTGGGTAAAATCCTCTGTCGTCCAGGTGTGGGTTTCTTCATCTATGTACCGGAGAGCCCCAGCCTCCTTAAACATATCATAATTAATGGCCATGCAGTGTGCAGACATACAAATTGGAAATACATAATAATCTCCGTTTCTGTGCTGGCAGGCTTTTCTTATATTATTATATATTTCACCTGCCGTATCAGATTCCCACAGTTCAGACAGATCAACCATGCATCCTTTTTCACCCCAGTTTGCCACAAGGCGCTCCGGTCCTTCCAGAATCAAATCCGGCATACATCCGTCTGAAATTGCCTGATTGATTTTTTCATCCCCGCTATCGTAAGTTAGATATTCCACAGAAACATGGATGTTGGGATATTCCTTATGAAAATCGGTCAACATGCTGCCTACCGCCGTAGGATTTCCCCAGTTGCCTACTGGAAAAACCCATAAAATCAGTTCCGTATCTTCCTTGCTGCCGCTGACGTCCTCCGGTTCGATATTTGAAGTTTTACCGCCGCAAGAAGATAAAAGAACAGCAGATAACAGAACGCTTATCAAAGCATATACTTTTTTCATAACAAAATTTCCCTTTCCATTAATTACGATTCTAATGAAGATATTGTCCTAGCAGGGAGACAATTTTCTGTAGTTCTAAGGGTTTTGCCGTGTGGGCATTCATACCACTGTCAAGACATCTTTGAATATCGTCCTTAAATGCATCTGCACTGACCGCAATAATCGGGATGGTCTGTGCATCTTCCCGTTTCAGCTTTCGTATTGCCTCTGCCGCTTCAAGACCTGTCATAACAGGCATTCGAAGATCCATTAATATGGCATCATACCATCCCGGGGAAGACCGGTCAAATAGTTCTACACAGATCTGCCCATTTTCCGCCCACTCCACTTCCAGTCCAAATTCGCGAAGTATTTCACTTGCAATTTCCCAGTTCAATTCATTATCTTCTGCTATGAGTATCCGTCTGCCCCTTAATTCAACATCAGACTCTTCTTTCTGTTCCTGCTGAGGTTCATCCACTTCTGTAAACCGGCGCAGTCCATAATAAAGACTAGAGCGGAACAGAGGCTTTGAAATAAAACCACCGATATTGTTTTTTTCATCTTTTATCTCCAATTCATCCCATTCGCCGTCAGTTAGGATTATGATGGGCAGCTCCTGACTGAAACGTCCGGACAGCTCTTCGGCGACTTTTATCCAATCCTGCCCCTGTATATTCCAATCCATCAGGACCATGTGATAGTACTCATTTTTATCGCAGCGCTCCTCTATCATCCTGAAGGCCTGTTGGATATTTGTTGCCATCTCCGCCTTAAGCCCAATGGATTCCAAGGATGAGATGGCAAGATTTCCTGCTGTTTCATCATCATCAATAACCAGAACATTCTTCTTCGGCAAATGCAGTTCCTTCTCCTGGTACACTGTTTTTTCCATATCCAGAGCAATGTGGAAATGACTTCCTTTTCCCCGCTCACTTTCTACGTTGATTGTACCGCCCATTGCATCTACAATATGCTTGGTAATGGTCAGTCCCATTCCTGCTCCGGCTGTTTTATCCACACGAGCGTTGTCTTCTCTGGCAAACGCATCAAATATTTTATCCTGAAATTCTCCGGACATCCCTATGCCGTTATCCTTGACATGTAAATGGGAACGGATATATTCGTTTCCTTTCGGAGAAGCCTCTTCATATAGGTCAACCTCAATGGTGCCGTTTTCCGGGGTGAACTTAACCGCATTTCCGATAACGTTCAAAAGAATCTGGCTTAAGCGGACTCTGTCCGAACACACATTCTCATGATAGATATCATGTATATAAATATTAAAATGCTGTTTTTTCTCCTGGATCTGCGGCTGGATGATTGTCTCAATATTCTGCATAATATCGCGAATACAAAGCGGTTCCATATTTAGTATAAGCTTCCCGCCCTCAATTTTGGACATATCCAGCATATCGTTGATCAATCCCAGCAGATGCCGGCTGGATACATGTATCTTTCTCAAACAGGAACGTACCCGGGGCGGATTATCTATACTGCCGATGGCAATCGATGTCATTCCCATAATGCCGTTCATTGGTGTTCGGATATCATGACTCATATTGGAGAGAAACTCATTTTTAGCCCGGTTAGAGCGCTCTGCTGACAGCATTGCCTGTTCCGCGGTTTTCCTGGCTTCCTCCAATGCATGCATCTGCATTTTTGTCAGACGGTAGTATCCAAAAAAGACAAAAAGCAGTGCACAGATAATCAGGCTGCCGCCGCCAATGGAAACATAAGCCCATTTTTTCTGAAGAAGATTTACTGTTTCATTCAGTGTATTATGAGAAATTTTCAGAATCAAGTACCACTCTGAATTTGGAAGACTGGTGCAATAGACGTTCCATGATTCACCCGAAATCAAAACTTCTCTGGTATAATCCCTGCCGGCTTCTATCGCATCACGAAGTTCTTCTGCATACTGGGCAGGTTCTTTTCCATTGTAAGTTTCATAAATTCTTTCAATCCGCTCAAAATAATTTTCTTCTTCTATGGCATTGTTATTCAAAACATAGCTGCCATCCTTACGAATAATCGAATATTCCATGCTATTGCTTCGAATATTATTGTCCAATGTATCACCAAGATACTTGGTGGGCAGTCCCGCAACCAGCGCAATGCTCGTATTTCCGTCACTCATGGGATACACAGCCGGTACACCCATTAAAACAACCGGAGTTCCTGCTGCGTCCTTTCCTGCACAAACATTATATTTTCCCCCTTGAACAGAACGGTGCAAATCCTCCGGAACATCTGCCGTCACCTGGGAACCGTAGAGCATATGAAAGTTTCCGTCCTCTGTATAAAGGGCAAGATATTCAAAGCCTGCGGAGCGTGCATTATAGTTCAGCGCTATCCGCATGGCGCTTTCTCCTGTAACGCGTCCGGGCGGAACGGAATCTACAAGCGATTCTACCTGTGACAGACGAAGCTCAATGGTAGTTCCAAAATGGGATGATACCTGCTCGCTGATTCCTGACATATAAAAAACGCCCAGCTGCCGGATGGCATCTTCTCCCATAAGATTTACACAAATTGCCTGGATAATAAATATGAATATGCAGAAAATCGATACCAGAACAAGACTTACATTCAGAAAACGTGTTGTTCTCTTTTCCATGATTCCTATCTCCCAAAAGTAATGATTAAATTGTCTGCTAATATTTAATCTCATGCAGACAAATTAATCTATGCCTATTATAGTACATCAGAAAATTACTTTCAAGGAATCTTGAATGTTCAGAAAAATAACGGCTTCCGATTCATCACCAAAAGCCGCTACATTTATTCATCATCATCTTCTTTATAAAAATTCATCTGCGCTGAGCCTAAATCCTTGGGCATATATCGCTCAGCAAATCCTTTAAATGCGGCAATGATTCGTCTCCATGCCCAAACGAGTATGCTACCTGCTTTATTTCTCTCTTCATTATCTTCTCTCTCACTTGTTCTTTCAGAAAAGATTAATTTCCCTTTAAGCGAACTACCCACAATAGTAATGTTGAAGTCTTTTTGTCCTAAATGAGTGCAATATCATATTCTCTTAGTTCATGTCCCAGCAACTGCATAATTTCCAGTTCATCATGCGCATCTAAAACAGCATTATGTGTTTCACTGTACCGTCTGTCTTTTTTGAGCATTTTCAGTACGTCTTCAACACTATATCCGCGCTTCAATCTTCCTGTCCTAAAACATTCAGCTGAAGCCGGTATCGCCGAATTGTATTGGCGGTATGCTGCCAGCCGCATGATATCATACCATTCATACTCCGAATATTCTGGCAAATGATTCTTATCAAAAGATGCATTATATGCAAAAAGTTTCTTCACACCACAAGCATTCATCCACTCTCTCATCTCTTTAAGTGCCTGCTTTCTGTTGGTGATCCGGACAGTTTCTTCATCAAGGCGTAATTCACTGGAATACATTCCTCCCGCTCTATATTCCGGGTCGATGATGTAATAGATCGAATCTACTTTTTTCTTAGTCTCTGAATCAGCGACCACTGCGCCTATTGACATCACCTCATCATTCCAGTTAGTCTCCGTATCAATTACTGCAAATCTGTCCATAGTATTTCCTTCTATCCTTAGGTATTTTCTTTCATGTTACAGTCCGGATTCTATCATGTTCCGCTACCTAATTTATCGACAGATTTTAACCAGAAATTAGGTTCAAATTTGTAACTTATAATTCCCTAATCTGTTGAGCATTTCATACATCTGGCTATTACCAAACATATAATTTTGCAAAACAAGCGTCTTCCCCGCCTGCTTACTTTCCCGATACAGCTTCATATAGGCATCCTTCGCCTGATAAAAGCTGTCTTCCAATTCTTCAATTTCTTTTGTTGGTACTTTGGGAATATGTCCCAAAAAAACCTGTCTCTGGGCTGCTATTCTGGCACAGGACTTCTGCCACTCGACCTCCTGTTCATATTGCATATCAAGCCATTCCATTTCTTCTTCCTTTGTCAAGGGTGTACCATCTGCTGTCTTATAGTACTGCTCATTCCCTTTTTCGTAACGTTCCTCAATTTCGGAATAAAGCCTCGCATAACTCAGTCCGCAGGCATTCACAACATCAAAATAGCCATACTGTCCGTTTTCTTCCCTGACTTCTTTTAATATTCCAGCCCTCATATCACCAAATGATGTAGCTGAATGTACAATCGTATGTTTCATCCTTTCCATTATGGTTTCCCGGCTTTTCGCTAATTGGGAAATTTCTAATGTTTCCTTATAGAACACTTTCGCATCTACTTGTTGACCCCCCTGTGATTTCAAACACTTTCTATCAAGTTTAAGGTCACCCTGCAAATAAACCGGATAATCCGAAATGCTAATTGACATATTTCCTCTCCTTCCTTTTACACTCTATCATGAGTCTGGACAAATGTCCTTCACATAAAATTTATCGGCAAATATACACACTTTCCAATCTCAAGCTGCACCAAATGAACATTTATTGCACTGAATGACTATAAACTCTGCAGAATCACCACCGTCTACATACCACAACTACTTTCGAAACTTTAATTTTTTTGCCTTTTTAAAATCATCACTATCATGTTATCTCGGCTGTGCTTTGTGCAATGTTCGACATTTCAATTTTACAGATATTTCAATCAAAAGCTGAAATATTACACAGGGTCACATTCCAATAAGGTTTTCTCTATTTTTTGTATGTAGACAACATCTTTGCAGATATGTTCTCCCTTCAATATGCAATTCACATATCCTATGCAAAAGGCAGGACAGTCTTTTGGCAAGTAATATTCCGTAATCACGGCTTGTTCTTTAAATGGCTCCTAAAATATCATGCAAAATTTGTGTATGGAACATTTTTCGCTTTTCCGAATTCATAAAATCATTTTCTATCTCAGCAGTGCCATGCTTCCAGTTAACTTGTTGACCTTCTTTTTTGCACCGCAGATAGCAATTCCTAAATAATTCAATTCCGCTTCTGAAACATTCTTCATCTTTTCAATAAATTCATCATAAGTCTTGCACCCCTGCGCCAAATCAGAGAAGTCAACCACCGTCAGATCCGAAAACTCCGGTTCATACAGCTTTTCTCGGATAGACTTTATCACCTGCGCATTACCTTTTAAAATAGGTACTGGGAATTCTATAATTCCCAAATGTCCGTTGCCCGTCTTGTCATACACGTCTGCCCCCACGACTTCATGTCTCTGCTTTCCAAGCGTGATACCCATGATAGCCGCTGTGTTTGCTATTATGCCAAGCGGCAGATTCTCATCAATTATCATGACACATTTTTCATTCATATAAAGATGTTCACTCATTCTTCCCGCTCCCCTTCCCATTGTGTTCAGAGAGGAAAAGCCCTGCCACCGCCAGAACTGTCCCCACTGCCGATTCCCATGTTACCGGCTCCTTCAATACCAGTACAGATGTCACAACCGTAATGACAGGAACCATATAGATATAAATGCTGGTCTTGACTGCCCCAAGTAACTTTACTGCAAGATTCCATGTAACAAAACAGATTGCGGATGCCCCCAATCCCAGATACAGGATATTAAGCAAATGCGTTATATCTGCAAACCGTTCCAACCCTATTTCAAAATCAAAAAGAGCTAACGCCGAAATCATGAAAAGGATACCGTAAAAAAATGTCCTACGCGTGGTAAGAATGACCGGATATCCAAAGCTGCTGATCCTCCTCGTCAGTATGGAATAGCACGCCCATATAAATGCCGCAAGGACTGCAAGTATATCGCCCATCGGGTTCAGTTCCAGTTTAGAACCGTTAAAGCTAATCAGTACAACACCCGCCATTGCCACCACAAAGCCGATAAAAAAATTTGCCCGCAGTTTTCCTTCTGACTTCAGAAATACGCGCGATAGTATTGCCGTAAAAAACGGTGCAACTGATATTATGACTCCCACATTGGACGCCATTGTATATGTAAGGGCGATATTCTCTAACAAGTAGTACAAACATATCCCGCACAGCCCCGCCAATACGAAAGTCGCCTCCTGCTTACGGCTCGCAGCTTTCAGCCGATGGGGACAGACAATAAACAGCGCCGCAAATCCCATAACAAAACGGAAAAACAGAATCTCCACGGGTCTGAAATCTACAAGCAGGACTTTGGTAGATATGAATGTCGTCCCCCATATAATAATCGTAAACAGCGCTGCCAGATGCCCAGTTGTTCTTTTACTCTCCATGCTGTCCACCATCCCTTTCAGCAAATATTTCGCGGTAGATGCCCGGTGCAAGCCCTATGAACTGATTGAAATAATTTGTAAAATGGCTCTGGTCTGAAAATCCCGTCCGTATAGCTGCTTCCACAGGCGGCATTCCCTCTGACAACAGCTTTTTTGCTTCATTGATACGGATTGCCTCGAGGTAACGATATGGCGTGACACCCTTTGACTTCGTAAAGGCACGAAGCAATGTGGACTTGCCAAGCCCCGCATGGCGGCATATCTGCTCCAGATAAATTCTCTCTGAAAAGTGCTGTTCTATATATTCGCAAGCCTTCTCAATCTCCTTCCTGCACTCAGGAATACAGCGTTCAAAGGGCTGTCCATAGTTCTGTATAAGCAGCGAAATCAAGAACAACAGAGTTTCCTCTTTTCCAAAATCGCCAGTTCCTTTCATGACCATCTCATGCAGCAAGCGCAGATAACCGGCAGCTTCCTCATCATATATGACATTCTTTGAAAACCCCGGAAGTTCCCGTTTTTCAGTCACTTCCTCTGCCAGTTCAAGCATGCTCTCCTTTGAAATATTGAATCCCCGGTAATCAAATGTCCCATCATCACTCTGTACACAGGCATGGTTATCACCCGGATTAAAAAGTATAATACTGCCTTTCTTTATCGTATACTCCCTATTCCTGCAGGAAAGTTCGCGTGTGCCTTCTTCTACAAAGCCTATGACATAATATTCATGAAAGTGGTTCGGAAAGGGCTGTCGGGTTCCCTCAAAGCGGTATGCTTCAAGCCTTAACTCGTAATCGTATACCACTGTTCTCGCCTCTTTTTTCATGTAGGTTCCCTCCTTGTCACAGACATTCTACCTCTTATTATGAACCATGTCTTGTAAAATATCTTCATTTTCGGTCTTCAAAATGAAAAGAAAATAATGGAAAGAAATGGAGGTGAATAGAAAAGGGAGATGTCGCACTAAGTGAGTTAGCGCACAGCTTCTTTTTCTGTAAAATATAACTGCCAGCCCTCGAAAAATCTGGCAGTTGGTGTAAAAATAGAACTTTGGTTTGGACATAAAAACACCTCTTAAGTAGGCTTTGGTTATTTGCCCTATCTACTTAAGAGGTATCATATCATAGACTATACTACTGTAAAATATAGGAATCCGTCTGCATAATACAAATCCTCATAGTGTATAAATCATCCACGTACTCTACCGGTATTACCACATCGGTATATCCTATATTTTCTGTTACATACCGATCAAAGCAGTAAAATCCTTCATCATCTCTGATATCTTTATCCGCTGCGGACAGACTTGTTCACATCTTCTACATCCAATGCAGTTAGCAGGACGTTTTTCCTCTGGCATACTGCCCACCGCCATGGGAGCGATAAAGCCTCCGCCTGTAATCTTATGTTCATTGTACAACTCAATCAGTTCTGGAATCGGAAGTTCCTGCGGACAATGGCTGGTACAATAATGACAAGCTGTACAAGGAAGTCCACCCTTTCTGGTTTCCTCATCTGCATGACTCACCAATGTGTTGAATTCTTCTGTACTTAACGGCTCATCAGTCTCATATGTAGCAATATTTGCTTTTAACTGTTCCATATTGGACATGCCGGATAATACCATCGTTACACCTGGAATGCTTTGCAGGAATCGGAATGCCCATCCAGGAACCGTTTCCTTTGGCCGCATGGAATGCAATGCCGCAGTCAATTCTTCTGAGGCTTTCGCAAGCTTTCCGCCTCGCAACGGTTCCATAACCCAGACCGGAATGCCGGCTTTCTGTATAATAGCAGCCTTCTCCTGTGCATTCTGGAAATGCCAATCCATATAGTTGAGTTGAAGCTGGCAGAACTCCATATGCTCACCATAGGCATCCAAGAAGCGCTGGATTACTTCTGCACTGCCATGCGCGGAAAAGCCAAGGTGCCGAATACGGCCATCAGCCTTCTGTTTCAGCAAATACTCTAAAATCCCATATTGGGGATCAAGATATGCGTCGATATTCCCTTCATAAACATTGTGAAACAAATAAAAATCAAAATACTGTGTCTGACATTTTTCAAGCTGTCTTTCAAAAATTTCTTCCACCTTGCTCATATTGGAAAGGTCGTAACCCGGAAATTTGCTGGCAAGATAATAACTCTCCCGCGGATATCTGGAAAGATACTTTCCTGCAACCAGCTCTGAATTGCCATCATGGTATCCCCATGCCGTATCAAAATAGTTAATTCCACTCTTGTAAGCAAAGTCAATCAGTTCTGCCGCTGCGGTCTCATCCACTGCTCCGTCATTACCATCCAACACCGGCAGACGCATCATGCCAAGCCCTAAACCAGATAATTGAATGTCTTGAAATTTTCTGTAAATCATATTCTCTCTCCTCCTGTTTTTGGTTATTAAAAATACAATGTCACTGTAACATCGCCAGTTCCCAATACCTCTTTCAATTCTTCTGCATCCACATTGTCGATTTTTCCAATTGGTGTCAGACTCCATGAATTTGTGTCATAGTAGATTACAAACGTCCTGCCCTGATACAGAATAATATCACCTGCCTGTGCGTTCATCTGCTCATTGTTCTGCGGCAGCATAACCCCCAGATCTGCACCCTTTTCCATATTGGCATAATCACTCATATTCAAGGTGAGAGGACCATCTGCCATTAGTTCCTTCAGCGCATCTACGGAAGAATTATCTGCCAGTGTGGCTGTAAAAATGGTATCCCCAATTTGAACTTTCATCTCTGTTATCTCCTGTTCTTCATTTTCCTGGACGGCTTCTGTCGGCTGAATCTCAGTCTGTACTTCACTGCTTAATACTACTCCTTCTTGACTGTTCTTACAGGCTGCTGCCGTAAGTAATACCGTAAAAAACAGCACCATACAACTCATCTTTTTCATACACGACCTCCTACCATGACGAATGGTTCTATGCATCTCCTACATTCAATCAGGCGCAATTGCACATTTTACAGAACCCATCACCTTTTTTCTGCCCGCAGATTAAAACCTCCCCTTTCGCCTCTTCATCATCCATAATCAGTTCCCCCACTTCCGGCACCTGAATCCATCCAGACAGAGGATTTTTAATACTATCAATCTTTGTCGTAATGACTGCCTCCACTTCTGATTTTTCAAAAGCAAGATCCGTATCAATCATTTCACAGCGAATCAATTTCAGGTTTTTACAATAACACAGCGGCTGTGTCCCAATGATCTTACAGTCTATCAGAGTCAGTCCATCTGAATACCATGCCAGATATTCCCCCTTTACCACACTGTTCTTTACCGTTATGTTTTCTCCGTGCCAAAAAGCATCCTTCGTATCAAATATGCAGTTTTCAAATGTGGCATTCTTAATATACTGGAACGAATATTTGCCTTTGAAGGTCACATCTTTGAATGTCAGATTCTCCGAACGCATCATGAAATACTCACTGACTGCTGTAGTATTTTCCATACCGATTCCCCTCACCGACCAGCCAAATTCCGGCGAAATAATGTCACAGTTCCTTATGAGGACATCACTGCACTCCCGCAGTGCCTTGATTCCGTGCAACTTACTATCTGTAATCTCTACATGGTCAGAATACCATAATGCTGCCCTGCAGAATTCGGTCATTTCCGAATCTGCAATTTTTAGTCCGTGGTCATGCCAAAAAGGATAACGCAGATTGAAAAAACAATGCTCTGTTTCAATATTCTGCCCTTCCTTAAATGCGCTTTCACCATCTGCCGGTCCGTCAAACGAACAGTTCCTTGCCAATACCCCATTGCTTCCGTAAAGAGCGCGTTCCATATCAAAAGTCTGATTTTCAATTACTTGCATAGTTCTTCCTCCATATCCATATTTATTCAAATTTGATTTAGCAACGACTGATCTGATAAACCAGATAATCCAGGCAGTCTATATGTTTTTCTTCTTCATGCACTTTGTTTAAAAGACTTGTTCTGTGTTCTTCCAGCCGTTTCAGCAGTTCATTTTTTTTCCCTTGTTCCATGCAGGCAATGCAGCACTCGATAGTGTCTAAGGTACACCCCGCATCTTCCAGATTTTGAACTACCGCTTCCTTTGTGCCATACTGTGTCAGTTCCTCAAGTTTGATTCCCTTACCATCCATCTTCACTCACCATCGCTAATCTGTGTGTTTTTCCATGTTTTATATTTGTATTATACTTTCTGCCAATTGCAATAACAAATACTTATTTTAAATCCATTTGAATAATTGAAACCTATCGATCTGCATGCTATACTATATGTACTAAAAATATGAACCGGAAGGAATCAGGAACATGGAATTGCGTGTACTTCAATATTTTCTTGCCGTGGCAAGAGAACAGAGCATTGTACGGGCCGCGGAATCCCTTCATCTGTCTCAGCCCACTCTTTCTACTCAGATTAAAGCTATGGAAGAAGAATTAGGAAAACAGCTTTTGATCCGGGGAACAAAAGGATCCAGAAAAGTCACACTCACAGAAGAAGGAATGATTTTGAGAAAGCGGGCAGAAGAAATCCTAAATTTGGTGCAGAAAGCAAAACGAGAGATTTCCCTTTCCGATCAGGTTATTGTCGGTGATGTTCATATTGGCGCAGGTGAGACCGACGCCGTCCGCTTTATTGCAAAAGCAGCAAAAGCGCTTTATAAATCATATCCCGGCATTCATTACCATATTGTCAGCGGAAATTCTGAATTTGTACTGGAGCAATTAGACAAAGGGCTGATCGATTTTGGAATTGTGTTCGGCTCTGTAGACCATTCAAAATACAATTCGATACCATTGCCCCATAAAGATACTTGGGGCGTATTAATGCGGAAGGATTCACCGCTGGCTGTAAAAGAAACTATTTCCCCAGAAGATTTGTGGGACAATCCTCTGATTGTGTCGAAGCAGGATGATAGCAACGGAACATTGCCTACATGGATAAAAAGAGAAATGTCCGAATTAGAAATCGTTGCCACCTACAATTTACTTTTCAATGCTTCCCTTATGGTTGAAGAAGGCTTAGGGTACGCAATCGGACTTGATAAAATCATTAATACTTCCGGCAACAGTAATTTATGCTTCCGCCCTCTCTCGCCCAAAAGAGAGGACGGCATGAATATCATCTGGAAAAAATATCAAGTATTCTCTAAAGCTTCTGAAAAGTTTATGCAGGAAATAAAAGAATTGACGTAAATGGAATAAAAAAAATCAAATCATATTGGTAGTAGAGGGTGATATTTTTTGAAAATACAATGGAAAAATCTGATTACCTGTCTTGCCATACCTCTTGCTGTCGGCAGTCTGTCTGCGCTTCTGACACAAAATAGTATGGAAACTTTTAATTCAATCACTAAACCAGGTCTGGCTCCGCCAAGCTGGCTGTTTCCGGTTGTGTGGACGATTCTGTATATCCTTATAGGAATTCGAATTTCAATGGCTGTTTTATTTTATACTTATAAAAAGAGACGAATATCGGCAACAAGTTTTTCTTCAACATTTATCAATCGTTTCGTAATATCCTTAGTTTTTTCGTCAGCAGCTTTATACTGGTTCAAATATTTGTTAAGAGACTTTACACCCATATTACAACCATCTGTCATTAAATCGGCAATTGTTTCATCCGATTCATCCATGACCAGTTTCATATTTGTTTTCACCCATGACATGCTTTTCGCCATCGGATTGGGTTCTTTTCCATCATCATGATATTTGTCTAAAAGAACCTGTATTTCCTCTTTCAGCCTATTGTGTTCGTCTTTACAACCCGCAAGGCATTTGCCAAGTGTTTCGTCGTGTACATAATCCAGAACATCATCAATGGATGCAACGCCCATTTTTATACCGGCATCACATTCTCGAAGCAATTTTATTGTATCTGATTCAATCATTGATTATTTTCAGCTCCTTTTGCATTATTCTTAAGAAAATTATCCCCCTCTTTTGTCAACATTATTCTACCGTTTTCGTAAAACAACTAATCCTAGCAAGTATTATACAAAAAATGCGCACAATATCTTATATCACAAGGAAGATTTCATACCATGGCAAAGGACTATTTAACTCAATTTCTTCCCGATTTAAAAGAATTAAAAAAAACAATGCAATTCCATAACGAGGAAATCCATATTGGTCAAAGACCTTCCTGCATTTCTCGTAGAACTTGGAAAAATGATAACTGCTAACAACAGTAACTATGAGCAATGGATTGCTCTTCATCATGAGAAGTTTGCTCAGCTACTAGAGCAATATACGTCTTCCTGATAGTGCATCTCACGCTGCTCTTGTGCTGCCCTATGCCTCTGACCACGGTTTTCCATCATACTGCTCCAAAAACACTCATGAATATAATCCCAACACATAATATGACATAAAATACAACGAGCAAAACAAAGCCCCAATCAGGTAAATAATGCATCTTCCGCCCCTGAATCAGCTTTACACCTTTTCGCGCACAGAGCTTATGCATGCCGGAAACCTGATTCCAGTCCCGGAAACTCTCCTTTGCAATGACCTCATAATTCTTCTTGTCCTTATAAAAAATGTAAAATCCGTCCCCTGTTTCCACAAGCCACTCAAACTTCTCCCATGCATGATTATTCCGCATACCCTCAGGTGTCCTTACACATACGCCCGACTCTGACAGCATAATCTGCCACACACCGCACTCCCTGTCTCTGATAGCAGGCTTCTTAATCTGCTTTCTGAACGACTTCTCCGGATCACGGAAAAAAAAACGGACGGTAACCAATACTGCAATGCCCAAACCATAACCAGCTGACACCCAACTAAAATATCCCTCCGCCAGATAAAGACAAACAAGCATGAATATCACCATCCAAAGACCAAAAAGCAAGACAGTACACACCCGTTTCTTCCTTCCAAACGTTCCACTGGTTATGATACTCACCGCGCCCTTCCTAAAATCTACCCATCGCATCTCATCAAGCGTATAAGTTAAGCATATTCCTTCCACTTCTTCCTCTGTATCGTTGCCTTCTATCTCTTGTGGATGACGAATTCTGTCCAAAAAACTCTCTCTTTCCTGTACCTCTGCAAACACCCGAAGAGGAACGATAATCCATGCTGGACGCTGTTCCGTCTTCAGATATCCAAGCATAAGCAACCGGCGTGTTGTACGAATCAGCTTTATATTACTACAGGACACTTCACTGCTGCCTCCTCTGTCCACTTTTAACATGCCACCCTCCAGCCATACCGTCCACTGCTGCCCCGATATACTCTTTCCGATATTGGTATAAGTGCGGACAATCGATAGCAGAAGCACTGCCACAATCAGAAACGCAAACCAGCCCGCTATGCGAGGCATGATAATCAGATACAAAACAAAAAGAAGAATTATTTTAAGCCCTGCCCTCTTACTGTATCTGAATTGCTCCAGAAAAGCATAAAAACAAAATTCCCTGATTTCCGGCTGTTCTAATATATATTCGTATTTTTTTGAACTCTCCATATATGTATCCTGCCTTTACGATATTCTGTAAAAAGAAACTGATTCCATGAATCGAATCAGTTTCTTTTTCATCTGCTATCTGTGTTCCATAATATAGGTAAGCAGCTGATCTGCCACCTCGTCTTTTCCCATGATGGGAAGTTGTATTGTATCATTTCTTGCGAGCAGCGTCACAATATTGGTGTCCGTGCCAAATCCTGCTCCCTGTTCTTTCAGATTGTTTGCCACAATCAGATCCAGATTCTTTTTCTCCAGTTTTTTGCGGGAATTTTCTATCATGTTTTCTGTTTCCATGGAAAATCCGCACAAAAACTGCCCTTCTCTTTTATGGCTTCCTAAAAATCCTAAGATATCTTCCGTGCGCTCAAGCAAAATGCTCATATCGTTATTCGTCTTCTTCATCTTTTCATCTGCCGTGTGCATGGGGCGATAATCCGCAACAGCTGCTGCCTTGATGATGATATCCTGCTCCTGCGCACACTCTTTTACTGCCTGCGCCATATCTGCGGCAGATGTAATTTCCACAGTATGCACTCCCATAGGCGGGATTAGTTCCGTCTTCCCAGTTACAAGCGTCACCTGCGCCCCGCGCATCATTGCGGCTCTTGCTATGGCATATCCCATCTTTCCGGTAGAGTGATTGGTGATATAACGCACCGGATCGATTTTTTCTTGGGTAGGTCCTGCTGTCACCAGTACCTTGGTCCCTTTCATATCTTTGGGGGATAATGCCTTGATAATATATTCTAATAAAAACTCAGGCTCAGGCATTTTGCCCTCCCCTGTATCGCCGCAGGCTAAATATCCCACAGCCGGCGAGATCACTTCCATACCATAGTTTTGAAGAATCTTCATATTATCCTGCACAATGGGATTTAAGTACATCCGCGTGTTCATGGCAGGCGCAATCACCTTGGGGCATTCGCAGGCAAGCATGGTGGTTGTCAGCATATCGTCCGCTATTCCGTGGGCTGCCTTGGCAATCACATTAGCGGATGCCGGCGCAACCATAAACACATCCGTTTGCCTCGCTAAAGACACATGTGCCACACTATGCTGAAAATTGCGGTCAAATGTGTCTACCAGACATTTATTTCCTGTCAACTCTTCAAAGGTAATCGGATTGATAAAGTTCGTGGCATTTGGGGTCATGATTACCGTGACATCCGCCTTGCGCTTTTTCAGCATACTTGCAAGCGTGGCAATCTTATAAGCAGCAATACTGCCCGTTACACCAAGTACAATGTGTTTTCCTTGTAACATCCTTTCCCTCCCTGTCCCTACGCTGTAGGCTCCATATTTTTCCAGTAAATCACGTTCAGTCCTTTTAAAGTCAGCTCATTATCATAAATAATCTTTTTCTTGCAATAAGGTACGATACAGCCTGCAAGTCCGCCGGTAGCGACCACATCTGCCTGATACCCCAGTTCCTCCCATATGCGCTCGATCATACCATCCATGCAGGCAGCCTGCCCCATGATAATACCGCTCTTCATACAGTCTATGGTATTTTTCCCGATTATCTTTTTCGGTGCTTCCAGGCTGATTCTTGGCAGCTGGGAGGTACGGTTCACCAGGGATTCCAATGATACCTTGACACCGGGCAGGATCATGCCCCCGATATAGTTTTTCTTTTCATCCACTACACTGATGGTAGTGGCAGTACCCATATCAATCATGATAATAGGGGCTCCATAATACTTCAGCCCTGCTACCGCATTGACTATGAGATCCGCTCCAACCTGCGCCGGATTATCCATCAGGATATTCAATCCCGTTTTAACCCCCGGTCCAACAATAAGGGGCGTGGTATGAAGAAGCTTCTCCATTGCGGCATTTACGATATTGATCAGCGGCGGAACGACTGAAGCAATAATGCAGCCTTTGATTTCTTCTACTTTGATGTGATACAGGTCAAACAGCGTCTTAAACTCCACCACATATTCCAATTCTGTCTTAGAAATGTTGGTGGATACTCTCTCCACAAAATAAATTTTTTCCTGCTCCATGCATCCAATTACAATATTGGTATTTCCGATATCTACTGCTAAAATCATTTTCTTTCTCCAATCCAGATTTCACTTTTGATTTTTACCGCTACCTTTATATTCGTCTTTTTATTTTAACTCTTTAATTGGTTTTACATGTACCAGCGCCGTACCGACGCCTGCTATCAGGATTGCCGCAACCACTGCTTCAACGATCCCGTTAAAGCTGATTACACCCATAATCACATCGATGACTGCGTCACCGGCAATGCCAAGGGCATTGGCATAAGCGTCTTTGTATAAGATAAAAATACCGCTCATAACAAACAATGTGTTTGTAAAAGCTCCTGCTAATCCGGCATAGGCAAATGCGATACCTGACGCTTTTTTTGCCCTCCCAGCCACAGTAAGAACCACAAACAGCACAATCCCGCAGATCAGTCCCACCACAGTACCCACAAGACTGCCTGCGCCCTCTATTAAATTGTTGACAAACGCTCTCACGGAAATAAAAAGAATGACAGCTGCCGCTGCATTGATTACAACACGCCATATTTGCTGTTCGCTCTTTAAGACATTACGAATCAGAATAAACACAAAGTAGGGAATGATCCCAACCAAAATTCTGGGCACAAAGCAGATGTACATACTCTTAAAGACACCTGATATCCCCACCATATTGGCAGCCAGTACCGGCGAGAACACAAAAGCCGATGCAGTGGCAGCCTTAAACGTGTTATTGATAAAGCTTGTAAGACCAAATACAAATCCTAAAAATGCACCTTTTTTCGGTCCTAAAAATAGTGCTCCAAGGATTACCGGGATATGAATGACCGTTGCATTGATAACAACTAATGGGATATATCCCAGCGGTGTGAATGCCATTATGACAATAATGGCGGTGAACAGTGCTGTCAGCACTAATTCATAAGTTTTTTCATTTTTCATGGTACTTTCCTCCTGTTATTATTCTCATGTGAGATACAATACGGTGTAATCATACCACATTGATATTTTTTTGACAATGTTTTTATCGGAAAACATTCCTATCTCAATTCTCTTCTGCTTTCAATTTCCAGCTTTTCAAATATATTGGACATATGCTTTTTTACGGTAGCTTCCGATATATAGAGTTCTTCCCCTATTTCCCTGTTAGTCAGACCTCTTCCTGCAAGTTCTGCCACCTGCTTTTCCGCTCTGGTCAGTTTAGATAAATCCAGCTCCCGCTTCTTTTCCTTCTTGTCTGCCCCGGCTTCTGCATTCCTCTCCTCTTCCATCGGCTTTTTCTTATCTTCCTGTATCTGGGTATGGGATTCCTCCTTAAAGATTACATAGACTCTCGGAATCTCGAAGCCTTATTTTATGCGGCTTCTGAGATTCTCTTT
>CAYOED010000044.1:0-30229 GCA_964402925.1 uncultured Lachnospiraceae bacterium
TATGAAGTTATAAATAAGGCATGGCTAAGTACCCACCATCATGCCAGAAGCCTCGCAAATAGGAGCTTATTTTTTACGTCTAAAATGTGACAATCCGCGCCAAAAGTTTATTTGTGATAGATAATGTGGTATACTTGAAAAAAATGAAGAGGGAGAACTGTTGGCTTATGAGAATAGCGATTTGCGAGGATAACGAGGAGCATTTAGAGATATTAAAAGAGATGGTAAACCGTTGGGCAAAAGAAGAAGAGAAACAGATTGCTATTGGGCGTTATCAGTCTGCAGAGCAGTTCCTTTTCTGCATGAAAGACGAACCGCATTATGATCTTGCATTTTTGGATATTCAAATGTCAAAAATAAACGGACTGCAGCTGGCGAAGATGATTCGGAAGGAAGACAGACTGATTTTTATTGTTTTTACAACAGCACTTAAACAATACGCTCCTAGGGGATACGAGGTGTCGGCGTTTCGGTATTTGATAAAACCGTTGCAGGAAGATGAGGTTTTTCAAGCATTGACGAAGGCCAGCCAGATGATAGAAGATAGGAAAAAGGAAGCTGTTATTGTAACAAGGGGCAATGAGTCTTGGCGAATATTTAAGGACGATATTTACTATATAGAAGTAGATAACCATCATATCATCCTGCATTTGCATGAAGAAACCATTCGGTTTAAAGCAAAATTGAAAGAATTTGAGATGCAATTTAAGGAACCACAGTTTTGTAAATGTCATCGTTCTTATATTGTTAATTTGAAGTATGTGGGTAGAATTTCAAGAGAGGGTGTGGAAGTTGATGGAAAGAAGACGTTGCCCATTAGCAAGTCACGGTGGGAAGATTTGAATCATTGTTACATGGAGTATTATATGATATAAGGAAAAAATAACTAATAATTGTAATGACTCGGAAGTGTAAAATAGTTTCTGTCTTAAGGGAAATACCTCTTTTTTGGTAAGAATCAAAATATACAATTCTTATCGAAAAGGAGGTATTTTTATGCCAGAATCAAAGGAACAGAAGCAATCGATTATTAAAGATAACAACTTCTCAAATATTAGTAAGAAATTTTTGTTGTGGGAAAGGGATAGTCCTTGTGAAAGTTGTAGTTTTTAAGATATTATGCAAATCAAGTGTAACATATCTGCCATTTTAACATTAATTTACAGATGAATGAGTGACAAGGGGCTTTCGAAGGTTATGTTGTTAAGAACGCAAATGATACGAGAAGAGGACGTGAAATGAGTAAAATGATAATATACGTTCAGAACTCGTCAAATTGCGTTGATTTTGGTTAAAATAAAAAAATCACTGTTATAGTTATAGCATACTAAGTTTTAATCTTGAAGGGGGTGAGGTCAATGAAGAAGTAGGGAAGTTTTCACAAAATGTACAATAAAATGATAAAATTGAAAGGTAGGAAAATGAAAATGAAAAGAAAAATGAGTTTTGGAAAACAGATCATTAAGACGGTTGCTGCAGTTACATTAGTAATGTCAATGGGACTTACTGCTTTTGCAGCAGAAGATGCGGAAAATCTGCAGATGGAAATTGGTGGCACCATAATTGACATTGATCAATTGGCAGAAGAAAATGATGTTAACCCATATGAGTTAAAAGCAGCAATTGAGGAAAGCATGGATGCGGAAGTAGTTTCGCCGTTTTCCAGTTTGGCTACAAATACACCCAATACTATGGCTTCAGAGTCAACTGAACTTGTTTGTGGGCGCGCTGCTACAAGTGTGAGTGGCAATGTGAAGGTAAGTAAAAATAATCAGGACTCGACGGCTTATGTTGCTAAGGCGGGTGCTCAAACGGCCAGTGGAAAAACTCCTGAAGTTGGAATGTGTGCTATGTATATTAAGTCTACTACCAAGACAGGTTCGACATCTGACAGTATTGTCAAGCTGGGTACAACAATTTATATGGATAGCGCTGTTGACGTAAATGGAACAAGTCTTTCTTCATTCGTTGTAGAGGACAGGGGAAATCCCAGTAATCGTACAGATTTTTGGATTGACATTTACTTTGGCCAATATGTGGATAAAAACAGTCCTACATATAAGGCTGCAATAAATTATGGAATAAAAACCGTGAGCTATTATTATTATTATTAAAGAGATCTGAGAGGATGTAGGAATATGTTCAATAAAAGTTGCACAAATAAAAGCAATCTATTGAACAGTCTGCACATAGTCAAGGCTATGGCATGTTTTGCTTTTGTTGTCATAACCTTGACTTCTTGTTCGCAGAAGAACTCAATAGATAGTGGAAGTATTGATACACCAAGTATTGAGACACCAATCGTTGAGACACCCAGTGAAGAAGACGATAAGATTGAAATTTCTATGGAAGATGTGATTTCTATAGGAAAGGACGAGGCAACTAAATATTATGACGATCTTCAGCTGACAAATGTATACAGTTATGATAATGATTATGATAGAAGCGTTACGTCTGGGGATGACGGAAAGAGAGAATGGTGGTATGTCAATTTCGCTAATGAAAAAAATAATTATGTTAGTATTATGATAGTTGATGGAGAAGTGGAAAATGTGGAACACTTTGATCAAAATGGTAATAACAGGCTGATTGACATGGATGATGTTAATATGACAGCAGATGAAGCCGTACAAAAGGCAAAAGATTACGGTTTAGTGGGAGGAGACCCTAACAATGAATCTCACTGGGTATCAGGTTACAATTTTAAATTGTCGTATGCTTCCTTGGTATCTTCGCCAAATGACTACAGAATATTTCTTGAAGTGATTGGAATTTCGCCAAATGGAAATTTTGCACATATTGATTTTGATGCCAGCACAGGAGAGCTGATATTGGCAGAGGAAGAAATTGAGTATAGCAACGGAGATGTAGAGTGGAAAAGCTTTAATTAATGAAGTTGTAAATCGGAACTGCGACTGCAATGAACGTAGGGCTGTGCATTTGAGGAAAATGTGATGCGGATGTTGTATAGGAAAATCTCAGCAATGTGGCGGTGAGGGAGAATGTCTACTCAGTAATACCCGCAAATATTCCGCTTTAGGTTGACGGTAAGGATAATTATGTTAATGTCCAGAGACTGTCTGTACAAACGATGATTCAAAATACGCATATATGCGTATGTCAGACTGTCAAAAAAGCCAGCGAAAGCTGACTTTTTTGGTATAATAAGATCAGAAGTAACAGTTATTGCTGAAAAAGAAAAATTTGAAAAAATACATTAGCAATGGTGAGTTTTGAGAGTCTTGTTCCAGAGGATTATCTTTTACTAAAGATTGATAGTGCAGTGAAAGTATTCCTCACACCAGCAATTAGCCATGGTCTCAAAATATCTTAAAAACCGCCACCACTGCTGTAACCGTAGCTGAAGCAATTCCATCCCAATTTTATCATGTCGATATCGTTTTTATCATCACACCGGGGCAGATCATTCAGGAAGAGACAGGCAGCTGTGTCAAATTGATTTGCACTTTCCGTAAGTCCTCCGAATCTTATGACGTCGTTCAAGGATATACCGACATTTCTGCAAGCATATCCGTAAAGGATATTGCCAAGATCTTCGCCAGTATATCTCTCATCCAAAAACACGCCATTCGCATAAACGTAGTAATCGTATGAATTAGCTCCAAGCCGATTACATAGTTTCAAATCAAAGGTTCCATTCGGCTTAAAATGAATCAACATGGAGCCCAACATCTCCACCTGAGAAGGAGAACACTTCAGACCAAGCCCATTCCAGAAAGAAATGGTAGGATAGCATACTATGCTGACAGGCTGGTAGACACTGTCCATCGCGAATGACACCATAGAATCGAAGTCAAACGCCGCACGATCTGAGAACATATACGAACCGTCTGAAAGTTTCAGCCACATATTATCGTGCTCATTCCGGAGCCTTGCGACTACCTTAATTCTTGTTCCCAGTTCGTATGTATTGACTACATCGGAGTTTTGCCGAGGCTCTTTCCGAGCTACTACAGTATCTTCGCGGGTAATGAAAGGCAATTCATACGGTGCGTCTATGTCTGAGCGTATCGCGCCACACTTTGTGCAGATATCGCTTTCGTTTCCGCTTTTAAATCCCCAGTCAAAATTGTGTTCGCATTCCTCGGCGTGCACCGTTATAGAACCCATAATGCAAACTGCAATTACAATAGATAATGCAAAAGTAACCATATGTTTCATAAATATTCCTCTTCTCATCAATAATAAGTGTTTGGTGAACAACAGATGTACCTCTGGTAGCTAACCATGGCTATCCTTTTCTGGTATATACTAATTATATCAGATATTATTTGATCCGTCGGTGATAATCCGTCATCAACAACATTTTCTTGCTACCTACGAAGCCAGACTTACCTGTCAACATTATTTTACAAATCATAGCGAAATGGGTGAATTCAAACTCGCATTATTCATTTAAAAACCTAGACCTGACAAAGGTTGAGTGGTATGCAATCTATCACTACGCGTAAGCCGACTCGGAGTATATAATGACTACGGTAGACGGGCTATTATTATATCAGGGCAAATCTGTGTGATTTTAGTAGATGCCGTATCATGGAAAAGTGAGCTTTTGCTATCTGATGGAAAAAGTATGTTTTTGAGAGTATGAATGGAGCATGACCTTCAGCATCATCCTTAGGTGATACGCCGCCTCCCTTTAAATCCTGTTGTAGAGTAGCTTCAGTTTCAGTATGTCCACGACTGTATTACAATCCGTACCAGATGCGTTTCAGGAATGATATCTTCAAAAGACATAATAATTGTAACTGATCCATACAATAATCTTTTAATATGGGCATACCTTATGTCATAAGTTAAATAAAAGGAGTAATTGGTCTGGCGTGGCGTTATCATAACCCCAACGGATAGAAAGCGTATATCATAAATATGTATACAAATTTTGAATACAGAAGAAATGCTGGAAATTATCTACAGAATTTTAGCAGCAGCTTTCGCAATGACAATCATAGTAACTTCACCTGCAACAGCCCTTACAACTCATGCACAGAGACTTAATATTGATGCTCCGACTAACAACTCTGATGATGGTGAAAGACCTGCAGATTATGGACACAGTTCGAGTTCAAGTAGCAGTAGTTCCAATGAATCTTCATCAGTTACTTATGAACCCAGCACTCCTTCAAACAGTGATTCCGGCAGTTCTTCTCATAGCGGTTCTTCAAACAGTGGTTCATCTGACAGCAGTTCCTACACTGTAGCCGCTCCGAAGAATCCTAATGATGTAATTGTCAGGGTAGCAGGTGGTCAGACATTCCGTAATGTTATGAATGCAAATCATACATCTTATCAGGTATATCATTGTGGTGACAGCAAAGTTACTTTTACAGTAACAGATGCTAATGATAATGTAGTAGAATTTAAAACTGTAAAGCTGGAACAGGGCGAAGATAAGCTTTGGTATGAAAATATTACATTTGCAGATGATGTTGATGTAAAAGGTCTCACTTTAAATGTAACAAAAGGTGATGCAACCTATTTATCAACGGAACTTGGTGTAAGCGTAATCAAGATTAATGGTACAGTAGTACTGTCAACGGTTCCTGCTCCTGCCGAAACAGATAAGACAGAAGAAGCAGAACCTATTGGTTATCGTGTATGTACTTGTGGTTATGTCATGGATATTTATACTTATGGTTTATCTTCTGAAGAGAAAGCATCTTGGAGTTCACATGCAGCAGAACATTTGGCGAACGGCATAGCTGTGAGATATACAGATAAAGCATATCATTAAATCATAAAAATCAGAGTGATAATGAAGATAAATATCTTCATTATCACTCTTTTTTTCTGTCCTCATACGCGGTCCGAAATACTCGGATGCAAGAGTATTGAAGAGGTAACAAAGGGTGATACAACTTACCTATCAACCTCATAATACAGGCTTTATAGACTGTCTTCAACTGTCTTCAAATTTGCAGACACATAAAAAATCTGCACCGGACCTTATGGGCTGCTTAGTCATTCTTACCGCTGTACATAGGTTCGGTGCAGACTTTTTATGTGCTCTGGCTCTGGGAGGTATGCTGTCGATGAAGCAGATGATGTCCCGTCCCATGACTTACGGAAATCGCATCATACCTGCAAGAGTAATTCTCTGTTTTGCTCCGAAACTTCTCTGATTCGCTCGGCGAAGCGTTTTCCGATTCCGGTCTGTTTGTATCTTCTGATTACATCATAGTCTTCCCACATGTGCATGGGAAAGATGTTTTTGGCTGGGACTTTTTGTAAAAAGTAGTCCATCCCATAACGGTATCCTGACTCAAGTCTTGGGTCAAGCACGACAAAAGCAATATCAAATTCTCTTCCCGCAATTTTATCGATTTCTGTTTGATATGCTTTCTCCATCTGTTCATTCCAGCTTTTGGGCTCTTCTTCCCAATACCAATGATTCAAATCTCCGGCGTGGTAGATAGAAATATCTCCGATTCCGACCAAAAAGGCAACTCCCTGATCTGTAGACCGAAGTGTTTCAACCTTAAAATCTTTTTCGGCATTCTGGTAAGTCTCGCTGCCCCTCATCCGTATCATCCTTGATAAAATATCAGGCGCAATGCCTTTTCGTTCCAGATATTTTTCATTTAACTTAATATCATTTCCCATAAAATAACAAGTTTTCTTTGATATATTTTCCGCCCACTCTAGGCTTTTTAGCTGGAAATGGTCTTGATGCTTATGACTGAAGAACAGGATCAGTTGCTTCTCCTTGGGTATATAAGGTATAAAGTCTTCTGGCGTGCTGTAATCAAAGATCAGCACATATTCATCCAGTTCCACTGCGAAGCCGCTGTGATACAGATAAGTTACCTTGACCATATCATTTCCCCTGTCCTTATTTCTATTCGTCCATACTCACGATAGCCTTCATGTAACTTTTCTACTTCTATCTGTCCGTTTCTGTTTTTAATTTCATATTCGTTGAAAGCCCCCTGGCGGTACTGGAAATCCTCTCCATTATCCTGATAATGCCGATAGCTTCCTTCTCCGGGATATGCCTCTAAGATCAAAAGTTCATCCTTATCCTCTCCAACATGCATTCTTACCGGATATTTGGGGATGACGGCTCCCGCCTTCACATAAATAGGGCACAAGTCAAGAGGCGCCGTCCTGACAAAGAAGGACTTCCCTTCTTTCTTTTCTCCGGTCCAATAGTCATACCAGGTGCCTTCCGGGAGATAAACCATTTTTTCCCTTGCGCCCTGCTCTACCACCGGGGCAATCAGCATCCGGTCACCCAGCATGAACTCATCATTTCTATTTTTAACATTTTCATCCCTTTCATATTCCAGAACCAGTGGACGCATCATCGGAATGCCCGTAAGTTCACATTCACGCATCAAATCATATAAATAAGGTAAAAGTTCATAACGCAGGTTCAGATACTTTCTGCTAATCTCTAATACCTCCTCACCAAACTGCCATGGTTCCTGCATTCTGCATCCCTGTGCGCAGTGATCCCTAAAGAGCGGTGAAAAACAGCCCAGTTGAATCCATCTTGCAAACAACTCTGGTGTACAATCGCTGCCGAAACCGCCCACATCTGTCCCTATAAAATTCATGCCGGACATACCTAAATTGCACATCTGGGGAATTGCCATACGGATGTGGGACCAGATGCTGTGGTTGTCACCGGTCCATCCGGTGGTATATTTCTGAGAACCGCTGTAACATGCCCTGGTAATCACGAAAGGACGCTTACCGGTCAATTCCTTCCAGCCCTCGTAGGTTGCCTTTGCCATGTTGTGGCCGTAAATATTATGCACTTGAGAATGAGGTGCCTGCACATCCTCATCCGTAAACACCACATCATCCGGCAGTGGTCCTCTAAAACTTGCAGGTTCGTTCATATCATTCCATACCCCTGACACGCCCATATCAATCAGGAATTTTTGTTTCTCTCCCCACCATCTGCGCACTTTGGGATTACCGAAATCAGGATATACGGCATCCCCCGGCCACACTTCATTGACGTAAATCTCCCCTTCCGGTGTCTTTGCAAAGTATCCGTTTTTAACGCCCTCTTCATAGACGTAATAATCTTTCTCCACCTTTACGCCGGGGTCTATAATGGTCACTGCTTTGATTCCCATTTCTTTAAAGTCAGAAATTACCTTTGCACCGTCTTCATAAGTTTCCTGATTCCATGTAAACACTTTGTAATGATCCATATAATCAATATCAAAATGAATACAGTCACAGGGCAGTTGATGCTTCTTCATGCCCTCTGCAATGCTGCGGATTTCCTCTTCTGATTCATATCCCCATCTGGATTGATGAAATCCTAAGGTCCAGAGCTGCTGTATGGGCGCTCTGCCGGTCAGCCATGTATAACCGGATATTACCTCCTTAAGCCCCTCTCCTCCGATAAAGTAATAATCCAGATTTCCCGCATCTGCGCCGAACACATAGTACGCATCAGATTCTTTTCCCAGATTGAAGTAGGTTTTATTATGATTGTCAAAGAAGATTCCGTAAGCGCCCTTTTCCTTTAATATAAGCATAAAAGGAATGCTCTTATACAAAGACTTAAAATTATCCTCATGAGGATCCGGAATATCTGAATTCCACATCTCGTATTCATAGTGCCTTTTATTCAAGACACCCGTTTTATCACCCAGACCGTAAATGCAGTCCTTTCCGTCAAGACTCCTGACTTCCTGTATATTGTAGTCGTAAGCTGCCCTTCCCGATGCATCATGCCCTTCCTTTGCCAGAAGCTGCAGTGCCGCCTGGCTGGGCGCGCCGCTCCTTTTCCTGCTGCCTCTATAGGAAAGGCTTAAAGGGCTTCCCTCACGATCATAGAAGTCCACCGCAAAATTATCACCGACTATTGCAGTCAAATGCTTTGTCCTGATAATGACACCAGATTCCTCCCATGACACACTTTCCAGTTTTCCATTTTCCGGACTTTCTCCCTGATTCAATTGCTTCTCTAATTCTCCTTCAATGGCTCTGGAACGATGTCCCATACCGGTATAGTCAATAAACACGTTAAAAATATGATCTGAAATCACCTCCACGCAGGGTTCCTTTCCCGCTGCGCTGCCTTCATATTGAAAATAAACCCTCTGTCCCTCTACACGATACTCCTTTAATTTTTGATACATCTTCTCCTCCATTCCGAAATGGGCTGCATAAACTGCCATCCTGCAATCTACTCTGCCTGTACTCCCTGTTCCATTCTTTTTTTATCGGGCAGCTGTACCAAGATAACCGCCCCAAATACTAACGCACATCCCAGCAATTCTTTTCTGCTAAGTGCCTGCCCTAAAATAATCCATCCTGCCAACATAGAGACAACCGATTCCATTGATAAAATAAGGGATGCCACCGTAGGATCCAAATCCTTCTGACCGATGATCTGTAAGGTATATGCCACACCGCAGGACATGATTCCTGCATAAGCAAGAGGGATGATTCCATTTATAAAGCTGCCGATTTCCGGCTTTTCAAGCATAAACGCCAGCACGCCGCTTAAAATTCCTGCCGTAAAAAACTGAATACAGGAAAGTTCCACTCCATCCGCTCTGGGCGAAAAATAGTCGATTACCAAGATATGTACAGCAAAAAGAATCGCACACACAAACACATAGGCATCTCCCCTGCTAAGCGCCAGCCTCTCGTTCATACACAAAAGGTACATCCCAAGCGCTGCAAGCGCTGCGCCGATCCAGACTCTTCCAGATACCTTTTTTCTTAGAAAAATCCCCATAACAGGCACTATAATGATATAAAGGGTGGTAATAAATCCTGCTTTTCCCACCGTTGTATACATGATACCGATCTGCTGACACAAAGATGCCATGCCAAGCACCAGTCCGCAACAGATGCCTCCTTTCAGGGTAACACGCATCCCTGCCCTAGGAATCTGCCTGTCCTTATCCTTTTTCCTCCGAATGATGACCAGCGGCAGGAGTACCACACCGCCCATCAAAAATCTTGCTCCGTTAAAGGATAAGGGCCCCATATAATCCATCCCCACACTTTGCGCCACAAAAGCCACCCCCCAGATGGCGGCTGCCAAAAGTAGTAAAAAACTGCTTCGTATAGATTTCTTTTTCATTTATCTCCCCTTGCATATCGCAGGCTTTATCTGCGATACTGCATCAATGTACCTTATATTCTTTCTACAATTTCTTCCATTACATCACGGATATCTCTGCCCGTACAAGAGATCACGATATCCGCATATTTCTCGTATAAAGGTATCCTCTCTTCATAGAGTTCCTTCAAAGTCATCCCTTCCTTTAGGACGACTCCTCTCTCATGAAGATCTCCCAGCCGCTTTTCCAATTCCTCAAAAGCAAGCTCCAGATACACGATTTTTCCTATTTGCTGAAAATGAGCCATAGCTTCCTTTCCATAAACGGCGCTTCCTCCTGTTGCAATCACAGCACGATCTGCCAGAATAGACGCATTTACCTCATTTTCAAGCATGACAAAACCTGCTTCACCTCTCTCCTCAATCAGTTGGTGAAGCAGTTTCCGGCACCTTTCCTGAATCACCAGGTCGGAGTCGATAAACTGATATCCCAGCTTCTTGGCAAGCACTACGCCTACCGTACTCTTCCCCGAACCGGGCATACCTATCAAGATAATGTTTTTCATTTTCCCGTTCATCTACTTTACTACTGCGATTACTTCTACTTCACAGAGCACATTCTTTGGAAGTTCCTTCACCGCAACACAGCTTCTTGCCGGTCTGCCTGTGAAATATTGCTCATAAACACTGTTGAATGCGGTAAAATCAGACATTTCTGAAAGGAAGCAGGTCGTCTTCACCACGCTCTCAAAATTTGTGCCGGCTTCCTTCAAAATTTCTCCTACATTTTCCATCACTTGCTTTGCCTGTACGGTAATATCTCCTTGAGCGATATCCCCTGTTTCAGGTATGATGGGAATCTGCCCTGATGCAAACAAAAAACCGTTTGCAATGATACCTTGTGAATAAGGGCCTATAGCTGCGGGTGCTTTCGATGTTGATACTTTAGTTAACATAACTTCCTCCTCTAATCTTCCTCAAACTCCGCTGTCACATAAAATCCCCGATCATTTTCGATAATGCTTATCACTTTTCCTTTTCTTGCAAGCATTCTCTCTCTGAAGGGAAAATTTCCTGACATGGCAAGAGAGGGATCAATCGTATAATAGTAATTGCTGGGAAGCACACCTTCCGTTACCGTGATTTCCTGCCCTTCTTCTAAAAGACCGGGACGCTCCATCTTAAATTCCATCCTTCGCATGTGCATTCCTCCATCCGTATCTATTGTAATAGCCTTTGGAAATTTTTTCAATCCCTCTATCGTCCTGACAGAAAAATTCCCTCTGCAAAATAAACAAGACTTCCCGCCACTTTTCCCAATGCTGCAGCGGCAATCGCTACACCAAGTCCATGCCGAAATCCGATTCGCCTTGAAAAAATGGGAATGGAGTTCAGCATCTCCGCAATGGCAAGGGCAAGACATCCTACGAACATGCCGGAAAAAAGCCCCCATACAACGAAAAAGGCATTACCCAGCCACTTCCATACCAGCACCGTTTCCGCACCAAAGATCTGCCTGGACAGAACAAAGCTGCCAATCTGTGCATAGTCGGAAAATACGCTGAAAAAGCCTCCCACGATTGTCCCGAACACCACCGCCTCTTCCAGAACAAATACCTTTTTTGCCACATGCATTTTTCCTGCAAACCTGGGAATCAGTCCTACCGATACAAATACGGTAAACACTCCTGCCGAAGCCAGCAGTCCGAAGCTGAGCCCGCAGATTCCCATAAAAAACTGTTTAAGAAACATCAATTGTCTTTCCCTCCCTGTCCGCCGTTTCAATGAGCGCTTTATTTACATCCGTTTCATAAACCCGCATCTCTACCTCAATGGGGGTAGGGTCTTTTGTGATCCTTCTGCCGCCAATATGGTTAAAAAACAGGATGATCCCCACCGCCAGACCAATAGAGTAGGACACCTCCAGAATGCTATAGCCGTCTGAAGGGTACCCCATGATCAGTTCATAGATTCTGGCAAATATTTTATTGATGCTGATATCATTGTGAAATGCCATAACAGTAAATCCTGGTCCAAAAAAACTAATCACAGCCACAAAGGCAAGCTTCAGCCACTGGACCGGTCCTTTATGTCTGTTCACATCGACAAGTTCGATTAAAGTTGCATTTTCTCCCAGATTTTCCACCGATACGCCGGGACACTCACTTTCAATCAACTCGATTACCTTCAGTACGCTTATGACCTGACGCTTTTTTTCTTTTTCATGAAATTGATGAATTTTCAGAGATTTTGCTTTTGCACAGACGTTTTTGTCCGCACAATAAACGGAGGCAATGTCCTTCACACATACATGTGCTTCCATTACCTCCGCATTTTGTTCTGCTTTTAAATATAACACTGTATTTGCCATCCTAGGCCTCCCTGTCCACTTTCTTACCTACAGGCTAGTATGACCTTTTACATTCATTTATATTCCTTTATTGTAACTGTTCAATACTCAATAATTACCCTTTACTCCAATATGAACTGCATCAGAACCGGGTCATGGTCTGAAAGTTCATATCCCCAGTTCATGTGATTATAATAATTGACGTCTACATTGTCTGAAACAATAAATCCATCCAAAGTAACCGTATAAGTCGTCTGTTCATCATAAGGAGTCTCGGCGCTCCGGCAAGTATTATGGGCAATATCTTCCTCATCTTTCGCACAGTCAATCCCCATGCGAAAACCTTCTGGAAGCCCCTCCCTCGGAAAGAGATAGGCCCACTCAGGTGCATCTTCCGCTCCTTCCTTCCTTAAATTGTGGTTAAAATCGCCGCCGCAGATCACATAATTTCCTTTTTGATAATCAATCACCATGTCCTCATACAGCATGGAAAGCTGCGCCTGCCTGATTTCGTCACTCCCCCCGTAGGCTGAAGTATGTACATTATAAATACACAGATACCGTCCATTTTCTGTGGGAATACGTGAAATAGAATAACACCTATCCAAATCCACAAGCTTACTGAATGACTCAGAGACTGGAAGACTTCTTCGCATAGTATCCGTTATCTCTGCCCTGGAATAAGTAGCCAGCCCGCTCTTGTTGGCTCCATGAGGTTCCCACGGTGGGAAAAACAAAAAAGGTGAATCATAATCCTGCGCAAAGTCATAATAATACCCCTTCATAAACTGATTCATAAGCTCCAACTGATCCACATGATAAGAACGAGTGCCATCGATATCTACCTCCTGCAGAAGGACAAAATCCGGATTCGCATCATTGATGATTTCTCCCATTCCGCATACACCTGCCATAACGCTCTCCTGGTCCTTTCCCCAGGAAGACTTTCCGCCGTCCATGAAAAAGCTGTAATCCTTACTGTACGCACCAAAACCAATATTATATGTCATAATAAAATAAGCGCGTCCCGGCACGACGGCAAAATCCTCATCAAAATAAGAATTCTCACCGTTTCTCTTCACCTCTATCGTCAACTTGTCTGGCAGCCGATAATAAGTACCGAAGACATAAGCCGCATAACCGCCAAACAAAACGACTACCGCAAGCAGGACAAGGAGCGCTCTCTTCACACTCTTCTTCACTTCAATATTCCTCTTCCCTTTCCCCAAATTCCAACCAAAGTTTTACTCTTTCAATATACCACAGTTTTGATTCAACTTCCATCATAATTAGCGTTCTGAGTTGTCTTATGGGATGGGGTTGTGGTAAGAGAGAGGGGCTCTGGCGGAAAATCGGCAATTTCACTTACAGAATGGTTCAATGCCAGGGGAGCCCCGCCAGGACGGCGGGGCTAGGAGCCTCGAGGCAGGATGCCGACTGGCTCCGACCCGTCCGCCATGAAACACCTCCGCCCATTCTGCTAGTGAAATCCGATTTGAAGACGAGACTTGAAACCATAAAATGTACCAGCCCGCGGGGAAGCCGACCGCCCCTTTCTCACCGCACCACGCTATCCCCAAGGGCGCGCTTCGCCAATCCCCTGCACATTACCTACAACTTACCAATTCCACCCCATGTGCAATCCCCGGTATGCTCTGCCCCTCATTAAAGCTTGTCTTGGAAAGCAGCGCCCCAGTAGGAACAAACAGCACCCTCTTCCACTTTCCTTCCTCAAGCTGTTTTAAAATAAAAGCAGACAAAGTAACTGCACTGCATCCGCACCCGCTGCCTCCCGCATGGGCATCCTGACTTTGATCATAAATTTCCATTCCGCAGTCCATGTGCACCTTGGAAATATCCATTCCTTTTTCCCGCATCATATCCCAGAGCGCTTTCTGTCCTACACTTCCTAAATCTCCCGTGATGATCTTATCATAATCGGAAGGAGTTCTTCCAAAATCCATCAGATGATGATAAATAGTATCACAGGCAGCCGGCGCCATGCAGGCTCCCATATTCATGGAATCTTTCAAACCAAAATCTACGATTTTCCCTATGGTCAGTCCGGAAATCATCGCCCTGTCCTTTTCGCTTTTCACACTGCTTAAGATAAATGCCCCGCTTCCCGTAACCGTCCATGTGGCGGAAAGGGGTCTTTGATTTCCATATCCCAAAGGGAAGCGGAATTCCTTCTCCGCGCTGGCAAAATGGCTGGATGTGACACATGCCGCATGTTCTGCCATTCCTCCTGCAATCATTACCGTTGCCATTGAAATTGTAAGTCCGCAGGTGGAACAGGCTCCATACATTCCAATCAGCGGAATCTGAAAGGCCCCCAGCCCAAAACTGCTGGCGATGGATTGTCCCAGAAGATCGCCTGCAAACAGATATTTGATTTCCTCATTCTTGAGCCCGGACTTTCCAATGGCAAGGGTAAGTGCCTCCTTCTGCAAGGTACTTTCCGCCTCCTCCCATGTTTCACAGCCAAACTTATCATCTTTTCCCACCACATCAAAACAGTCTCCAAAGGGTCCTTCCCCTTCCTTGGTTCCTGCCACTGATGCACTTGCTCTTATATAAACAGGTACCGGCACTTTGATGCTTCTTTGCCCCTGCTCGAAAATTGCTCCAACCGTTGTTTCCATAAAAAACCTCCAGACGATTTACTTTTGGTTAGTTTTTCTCATCTGGAGATTTTTATTCGTTTTATATTTTATTTATCATCCACGCCGTGGACGAGCAGAAACTGTTTCCACAAATCATAATATACTCCGAGCAGATGAATTTGATCAAATGTATAGTCCGAAATCAGATTCCCTTCTTCATCACAGACAGCTTCATTGACGTCTATGTAAAAGAACTGCTGATTATCCGCTAAGGTCGCAATGGCATTGTTTCTTGCATTGATGTTGCTGTTGTTGAAAATGGCATCTGAACTGTTCTTATCGCCGGTAACGCGCATGACTCCCTGTACGAAAATCTTCGCCTCTGGTTCCAATTCATGCAGTCTGTCCACTACCTTTGTATACTCCGCCATGAAGTCTTCCGTGGTTCCCCTTCCAAGCTCATTGATGCCTACCATAAGATAAATCTTGCCATAATCATGATCCTCCAAAGCTTCCTCAACCGTGCCCTGACCATCAAAATTCTCCTCTAAAACCTTATAAATCGTGAGAGAAGTTTCACAATAGAAATCAGCATGCTCAGACAAATCTGTATAATTTCGCAGTCCCACCGTCCGGGAATCTCCTATAAACAGTGCATCATCAAAATAGCTTTCGTCTACAGTCGAAAATTCATATTCTGCTGCCCGGAGAACGCCAGCGTCTCCGTATATGTCTGCCGAAATATGCTTCTGCACTTCTTCCTTCGTGCTCTCCCGGAGCGGTTCTAATCTCTCCAGCGGTTCCGCCTTGCTCTCATCCTCATTTTCTTCTCCGTTCAGTGTCTCAACTTCTTCCGGCGGCATAGATGCCTTGACAGTTGCTTCCGGTGATTCCTTTACAAGCGCATTTGCAGATATATCTGCCTCATCTGGGGCTCCTTTTTCTTCCGATTCTTCCTTTCCTGCTTCCGAAATACCTGCCTCTGGATCACTCTCCTGCACATTTCCCTTCGCCATCGTCTGGGTGTCTCCTCCCGTGAAAATCTGCCATGGATAGATACCGTCATTTATTCCGGTAAACATAACCGAAAGGATCGGCGTCGTTAAAGGAGTGTACTCCTGACCTGCATAAATATTCATCCTGCCTGTTATTCCGATTATCGTAAAAATAAGTCCCGTGCTCACCATCAATATGAAAACCGGGCACTTTTTAATAAACTTCATTTTTAAAACCATGCCTTTCCGCAATCTGTTTCACTGCCTTAAAAATTCAAATACATAAATGGATTTCCCGCACTACTGGAAAGGAAATAAATCGATGTCCAGAACAGAATAACGCACAGCAGTACAACGATTGGATTTTTCTTATGTTTTTCAAAGAAACGGGATACTGCAGGAATGCACAGTAAAATACCTGCAATAAAATAAACACTGTAATCCTGCAGATATTTTATGATATCCTGCTGGTTTACTGCTAAACCGGCTCCTCCTATGAACGGAAACAGCCGTCCAAAGTAAATACCCAGCTGCTTTAAGTCTGTTATGGCAAATACCACCCACGTAAGCGGAATGACCGCAAGAACATAAATATTTCCCAAAACGGGTATCTTTCCCAGAAATTTTCCATAAAGCACTTTTTCCAGAATAATCAACAATCCAAGCACAACTCCCCAGATAACATAATTCACCCCATTCCCATGCCAGATGCCTGTCAAAATCCACACCACGGCAAGATTCAGAATCAGTCTCTTAGGTCTGCACCGACTCCCTCCAAGAGGGATATATACATAATCCTTGAACCAGTTTCCCAAAGTCATATGCCATCTTCTGTAAAATTCCGAGATACTCCTTGACGCATAAGGATGATGAAAATTCTCAATAAAATCAAATCCGAGCATCACCATAAGTCCTGACGCCATCAGCGAATATCCCCAAAAATCGAAGTATAGCCTGAGAGAATAGGCAAATGCCCCCAGCCATGCCAGCGGAGTCGAAATGCTTTGAAAACCAATCATCTGCAAATCATTCCATAAAATCGCAAGCCGGTCCGCCAAGAGCACCTTCATGCCAAGTCCGACCACAAAAGCCTTAAGTCCATCCTCGAACTTCTCAAGACTGTAGGTTCTCTCACGATCAAATTCTCCTTCGTGGTACCGCATGATAGGACCTGAAACCACTTGGGGAAACATTGTAAAATAGACTGCTACATCCAGAAATTTCGGTTTGCTCCATACCTCCCCGCGGAACATATCCGCCTGAAAAGAGATCATCTTAAAAATATAAAAACTGATGCCGAGAGGAAGCAGCGTATTATCAACAAAAATTGCAAGGCACTTAAAAATCACTAATACTGCCGCATCCAGGGCAATCGCCTGCATCATATATCTTCTCCGTTTATTTTTCTGCCATTCATGCAGTGAAAAGCCCTCTCCAAGTTTCCAACTCTGCATTCCCATGCTGTAATTGACAAGCGTCGTTACAATAAGCACCAGAATAAAGACAGGTTCTCCCACGGCATAAAAAACAAGGCTTCCTACAAGGAGTATCGTTTCCCTGTACTTAGCCGGCACAACAAAATATAAAATTAAAAACACTGGTAAAAAGCGAAATAGAAATTCTAAGCTGGAAAAACTGACCATAACATTCCTCTGTACTTATCATTTGATTTGTGATATTCATTTTATCATCCCTGCACGGAATGTACAAGGATGATAAAATGGGTTTTTATTCCTATACATCGTATCGGGATCACAATCACATTATAAAGGAAGCTTGCATCATTTTTGCATCATATCTATTACAATTTTGTTACATTTCTATTTATGTACCCGAACCGCCCTTTCACTTTGCCTTTGCTTTTTTAAACAAATCGAATAATTTTTCACAAAATCCATAAACTATCATAAAATATTCAGGAAGGTGACAAGTTATGACTGAACCCAAAAGTGAAGAAAAACAAAAGCTTGAAAAAGAATATGAAGAATATGTAAAGACCATTACCCCTACCCATAATCTGTATCTCCAGATGTTAAAAGCCTTTATCACGGGCGGCATCATATGCGTGGTTGGGCAGGTTCTTTTAAATTTTGCGTCAAATCAGATGGGCATGGATAAAGAAACGGCAGGAAGCTTCTGCTCCCTGATTCTCGTCCTTATCAGCGTCCTTTTAACCGGATTCAATATTTATCCTTCCATTGTTAAATTTGGCGGAGCCGGCGCTTTAGTACCTATCACCGGTTTCGCCAATTCCGTGGCGGCGCCCGCCGTAGAGTTCAAAAAAGAAGGACAGGTCTTCGGTATTGGATGCAAAATCTTCACAATTGCCGGTCCCGTTATTCTGTACGGTATCTTTACAAGCTGGCTTTTAGGACTGATCTATTGGATCTGCAAAGTCCTGGAGTGGATCTGAAAAAGAGCAAAGCTCCTGCTTTGCTCTTTCGTAAGAATTGTTATTTATTCATTTTGTAAACCGAATCTGCAGGATAACCGCCTTTCAGCTTCTGCATGCCTCTTTGAATAGCATCTTTTGAGTTCTTCCAATCCGCATCTTTATTCCGGTAATCAAATTTATCCACCAGCCAGCTCACATCCTCGGTAAGCCTTTCCATATTTTTCTCCATCAGCTTAAACATTGCCGGGTAAAAATCTTTTTTTTCTTTATCATTCATACGGCTCTCCCCATATTCACACAGGTCGCCGAAATGATGCAGGCAAAAGCCTTTGCCTCCTAAAATCCGCTTCTTAAAATCCTCATCCCTTTTGTACATATGGAAAAAAGTGTCCATGTACCGGTCATAGGTTTCTGCAAAACGGTTGCAGATATAGCAGGACTTTTCCTTCTCCTGTACCCAAATGCCAATGGGATTTTCCCTTTCACTGTTCTTTTTTAGTTTCCCCATAAATGTGGATTTGGAAGGGGTGAATTTCTTAAACTGTTCCTTCATCTCCTTATTGATCTGCATGTAATGGGTCTTTAAAATCCATCCGTTTCCCAGGGTATTGCCATAATCAAACATCTTCTTGAAGTGCGCCCTGCAAAAACCGGCTTTATCAGTGGCTTCTCTCACATCGCTTTCCATATAAGAAGAACCGGATCCAAGAACAAAATCTATGATATCCTGTTCCACCGCTCTTTCTATATTGCAGAAGGGACATTCGTCATCTGCATTCACCGCATCGTTTAGCGGTATCGTGTAAAGTTTTTCTTTCACCTGTGCACCCCGCTTTCCTTACAGACTGTTCTGCTTCCTATTTATAACTGAGTTTCTTTATCATCTCAAAATACTGCTCAATTTCCTTGTAATAAATTTCCGGCTGGAAAGAAGCATTCCTAAACTGCTCCGCCATAAGACCATCTGCCGTATATTCAATCACTTTGGTAAGCTTCTTTACGTCTGCATCCTGCTTAAATTTGCTAAGGTCTGATCTTTCCATAATCTCCGCATATTGTTTGGGAAGGACATTCCGCTTATCTTCTGTTTCCACAAGCGCTTCACTTACATCCTCTTCCCTGCTTTTATTTATGAACTGAAGCATATAAGGATAATTTTTCATGACCTGAAGCTGAGACTGCTTAATCTGTAAGAGCAACTTGAAATAGTCTGTTTCTTTTTTCGATACTCCTGTGGACAGTTCAAGCTGAATATATTTGACACTATAATCATAAATAAAGGAATACAGTCCCAGCTTGCTGATAAAATAATGAAACAGAAGACCTTTGCTGATTCCCGCTTCCTTTACAATATCATCCGTACTGGCATGCTCGTATCCATTCATTGCAAACACTTTAAGCGCTGCATTTATCATCCTATCCTGCTTTTCCTTTTTCAAATCAAAAAACTTTTCATTCATTAAACTTCTCTCCGCTGTAAAATAAGCTTACCCAAATGTTTATGTTGACTTTGTGAGTCGAAAATAAATATAACACATTTTTTCTCTCCCTTCAATCGTTTCCGGGAAACTTGTACCCACTTTTTTTTCGTCTACCATATCTGGTATATTCATTTCTCACATTTGTCTCCGGTGACTGAATATCAAAAATTTATGGATTTTTTATACATATTCCCTTTTCAATTTCGCAAAATAGTATTAATATATTACTAAACAACGGATGTTACGCTTCGCGTTTCATCCTAATGTTAGAAATGTTAACGAAAAACCGAAAGGAGCATTTTTATGTCCAAAAAATTTGGTAAATTTTTACTTTTCACCACCGTAGCCGGTGCTGCTGCTTACGGCGCATATCATTACTTACAAACGAAAGATAAAATTTCTTCCGCACCAAGCGATGAGGATACGGATGATGATTTTGATGATTTCAGCGAAGACCTTGATGATGATCCTGATGACAAGGAGCGGTCCTATGTCTCTTTACAACTTGATAAGGCAGAAGCCATTGCCTCTGAGGCCTTCCACAAGGCAAAGGAAGTCCTTGCAGATTCCGTGCAGCAGGTAAAGGATACCGTAAAATCCGTTAAAGATCCCCAGCCTTCTTCTGAGACTAATTTTACTGATTTAACTGCACTGAACAAAGAAAAAAGCACCGCAGCGGAATCTGGTGAAACAGAAGCTGATGATGACAAGACTCCTGCTGAGCCTTCCGATGCAGCTTCCACAGCCAGTCCGGAAACTCCTGCTTCCGAAAAGGACACCCCTGCTCCGGAAGAAACAGTAGAAGAATTTTTTGATGATGATTTATAATTATAATTACAAAGCCTGGGATATCCTACAAATAGGGATCCCAGGCTTTTCTCAATAAGGTGATTCCTTCCATAAGCTCCTGCTCTTCTAATGCCCCGTAGCCCAACAGCAGTGTATTGGCAAAGACCGTGTTTACATTTCCATCCCCCATACAGGCATCCCTCATTCCGTACACCTTTACCCCTGCCTCCCCGGCAGCCTTTATGAGAGTTTCTTCCGGTATACGGCTTTTGCTTCTAAGAAGGATATGCAGCCCCGCATTTTCTCCTGAAACGGCAAACTCCTTCTCAAACGGGGAAAGCTGATTCAAAAGGAAATCATGCCTGTTTCTGTATATTTTTCTCATCTTGTTCAGATATCGTTCAAAATACCCGTCCCGAATAAATTCATTTAAAATCCTCTGATCGATTCTTGATACGGTAGAGGCATAAAATCCACAGTTTTCTCTGTAAATCCGGAGCAGTTTTAGCGGCAGCACCATATAGCCCACACGAATTGCCGGTGCAATGGATTTTGAAAAGGTTCCCATGTAGATTACTCTGCCTGCCCGGTCTGACGCCTGCAAGGAAGGGATGGGTTTTCCCTTGTAGCGGAATTCGCTGTCGTAATCGTCCTCAATCAGATACCGCTCTTCCTCTTCCCCCGCCCATTTAAGCAATTCCATTCTTCTTCCAATAGGCATCACCACTCCCGTGGGATACTGGTGGGAGGGCATCACATAAGCAACCCTTGCTCTGGTTTTCCGAAGTTCTCCCACATCCATTCCTTTTCCGTCCATGGGAATTGACAATATTTCATAAGCAAATGACTGAAAGACACTGTAAGCACGTTTATAAGTAGGATTCTCCATCGCCACAGGAACGTGTCTGCCTAGGATTTTTTCAAGCAGCATGAACAGGTAATCCGTTCCGGCTCCAATGATGAGCTGCTCCGGCTGGCAGTTTACCCCTCTGGAAGAGTGCAGATACCGGCTGATGGTCTCCCGAAGTTCCTTATCTCCCTGGGCATCTCCCAGTGCAAACATTTCACTGTTTGCATCCACAAGAATATTTTTGGTGATCTTTTTCCATGTAGCATAGGGAAAATTCTTAAGACTGATCGCGTGGGGCGAAAAGTCATATCGTATTTTTGCATTTTCAGAGGTCTTTAGCGCACTCCCTCCAAAATCCGGCTCTTTCTTCCAATCATCAGAGAAATGGAACAATTCTTCCACATGACTCACAAAATATCCTTTACAAGGACGTGCTTCCACATAGCCCTCCGCTACCAGCTGTCCATATGCAAAGTCTACCGTGCTTCTTGCCACTTGCAGATATTCTGCCAGTGAACGAGTTGAGGGAAGCTTCTCACCCTCAAGAAGCTTCCCTTTCCTTATCTCATCTCTGATATGCTCATAAATCTGCTGATACAGACATGCACTGCCCGTATCTGTAAGCTGTATCGTCAGATCATTCATAATTAATTGACATTTTTCTCCTTCATTTTTGCCATCAGCGTTTCCTTCAAATCTCTCGCCTTATCTTTCATCCTAGTGGTAGCGGAAGGAGAAACCAAGATATTTGAAATAATACGTGAAGAGACATCGAACTGTTCGCTTTCCAGTGCAAGCGCTGCGATGAGATATTCCATAGTTATTTCGTCCATACCGCACATAGGATAACTTTCTGACTGCCTTGCCGCCAAAAATCCTTCCAGCGCATTTTTGATGAATTCATCTTCCTGCTCCTTGAGTTCTGCCGCTTTTTTATCATAATCCTCCGTTGCCTTGTCAAGATTTTCTCTCATGCTGCGGAGCAACCATCCTGTCTTCAAACAGATGTATGCTTTCTCGCTGGCTTTCGCGCGCTTCACAATTGCATTAGCAAGGCAAAGTTTATATCTGTCTACTGCTTCCTCGTAAGTATAGGTCTCTTTCTCCTCTTTAACAGGCTGGAAAGAAGCTGAAATGTTTTCCTTGATTGCCTTCATCTGTGATGCAGTAAGTCCCTTAAAATAACGGGTGAGCGCTGCATATCCGCAATGAGGACAGAGAATGACATCATATTTTATCGGCTCGATGTTCTCATATACCGGACGAAGATCCGTATCCGCACGCAAAAGCTTCGCCCTTCCTGATTTCATTGTCCTTGCCTTAATCTTGCCGTTGCATATGGTACATTCATAACTTTTGTCAAAAAGGAAATCACCCTCCTGCACCACCGGCGCTGCTGCTGCTGCTTTTGCGGCAGGCTCTTCCGCCTTCTTTTCTTCTTCATACAAGTCCATGTTTTCCAGATTCTTAAGTCCAAGTTTTCCTAAACCAGATAATAACCCAGCCATCTCTAATACCTATCCCTTTCTTATACCTTATTCAATATGTTATAAACTTCCCTTTTATGCCTTAGGCAGCGTATAGGAACTCTTTAAGGATACAATCCTGTTGAACACGGGTTCACCTTCCTTAGAGTCCTTAGAATCCACACAGAAGTATCCCTGACGTACAAACTGGAAGCTGTCATAAGCCTTTGCATCTTTTAATGCCGGTTCAAGGTAACACTCCTTTAAAACAGTGAGGGAATTGGGATTTAAGTTAAGACTGCCGTCCTCATTGTAAACGCCCTTTTCCTCATCGATAATGTTTTCGTAAAGTCTTACCTCCGCCTTGATTGCTTCCTTGGCAGGCACCCAGTGAATCGTTCCTTTTACTTTACGTCCTGTAAATCCTGTACCGCATTTTGTTTCCGGATCGTAAGTGCAGTGTACCTCTACCACTTTGCCGCTTTCATCTTTAACACAGCCCGTGCAGGTCACAAAATAAGCATTCATAAGACGTACTTCATTTCCCGGGAAGAGGCGGAAATACTTTTTGGGGGGTTCCTCCATAAAGTCCTCACGGTCTATATAAAGTTCCCTGCCAAAGGGAACCTGTCTGGTACCCATCTCTTCATTTTCAAGGTTATTGGCAACATCTAACATTTCCACGGTATCTTCCGGATAATTGTCAATAATCAGTTTCACCGGATCAAGGGCTGCCATCATGCGTGGACGTTTCAATTTTAAGTCTTCTCTGATGCAATACTCAAGCATTGCATAATCCGCTGAAGAATTGCTCTTCGATACACCGCATAACTCTACGAACATCTTGATAGATTCCGGTGTGAACCCTCTTCTTCGGAGCGCTGCAATGGAAACCAGCCTGGGATCATCCCAGCCATCTACGATTCCATCTTCCACCAGCTTTTTGATATATCTTTTACCGGTTACTACATTGGTGAGGTACATTTTAGCAAACTCAATCTGCCTGGGGGGATTGGGATATTCCAGTTCTCTTACCACCCAGTCATACAGAGGTCTGTGATCTTCAAACTCCAGCGTGCAGATAGAATGGGTAATTCCCTCAATGGCATCCTCAATGGGATGTGCAAAATCATACATGGGATAAATACACCACTGGTCTCCCGTATTATGATGGCTCATGTGGGCAACACGATAAATAATCGGATCACGCATATTGATATTCGGTGAGGTCATATCGATTTTGGCACGAAGTGTCTTCTCTCCATCCGCAAATTCACCGTTTTTCATTTTTTCGAAAAGCGCCAGATTCTCTTCTACGCTCCTGTCTCTGTTCGGGTCATTTTTACCCGGTTCCGTAAGTGTACCGCGATATTCTCTTATCTCATCCGCCGAAAGTTCAGATACGTAAGCCTTTCCCTTTCGAATCAATTTCACTGCCGCTTCATACATCTGTTCAAAATAATCGGAAGCAAAGAACAGCCGGTCTTCCCAATCTGCTCCCAGCCACTTGATATCTTCCATAATAGACTCTACGAACTCAGTCTTCTCCTTGGTAGGATTGGTATCATCAAACCGCATATTGAACTTTCCGCCGTATTTCCTAGCAAGTCCGTAATTCAAAAGAATACTTTTGGCATGTCCTATATGCAGATATCCATTGGGTTCAGGCGGAAATCTGGTATGCACTGTGTCATATACTCCCTCTGCCAGATCCTTATCAATCATCTGTTCAATAAAATTCCGTGAAACCGTTTCTTTCTCATCTTCGGGACGATTTACATTCAATTCATTTTCACTCATGCTCTTCTATAGCCCAGCCTGTTTTCAATGACAGTGAGCTTTACCTCCTACAGTCAGTTTCTCACCTTACCGCACATATGCGGCAGGGAAACACGCTACTAGTTATGATATCACACCGGACGCAATTTTTAAAGCAGAATTTAAAGGCTCTTTGAGCGGGGTTTCCGCTGCGGGGACCGCTTGAAATCCGGTGTGTATTTCTTTTCAAATTCCTTTTGATCCATGGGACGGTCAAAATAATAGCCTTGGGCAAGCAACACGCACATCTCTGAAAGAATTTCATATTGCTTTTTTGTTTCCACACCTTCAATGCAGACATTCACCCCAATTGCTTCCGCCAAATCTCCTACCATCTTAATAAAGGATTTGGCATACTCATCTCTCTCTAAATCTGTAATAAAACTTCGGTCTACTTTAATCACATCAAAGGGTATTTCCCTGATATGATTCAAGGATGAATAACCGGTTCCGAAATCATCCAGTGCAATCCGAACCCCCAGCTTTTTGATGCTGTCAAGAATTTCCTGCATGCGATCCATATCATTGATTGCAAGGCTTTCCGTGACTTCCAGCGTCAGATTTTTCGGTGCTATACCTGTTTCTTTCACTACACGCTCAATATTTTCCACGATATCCGGCTGCAACAGCTGAACCACAGAAAGGTTTACATTCACCTTATAATCAGGATATCCATGATCGTTCCATTTCTTGCAACAGCTGCACGCCTCCCTCAGTACGAAATTCCCAATAGGATTGATCAGCCCCAGATATTCTGCCAGCGGAATGAATTCCGACGGCGGTATGAATCCAAGCTCCGCGTTATTCCATCTGATCAGCGCCTCTGCGCCTGTGCAGGGAAGTTCTTTTTTGCTGATATCGATAATCGGCTGATAATATACCTCAAATCCCCGATATCCCTGGGCTGTGGCATCACGCATACTTTTTTCCATATCGAGGCGTTTACCGGATTTGGACTTTATATCGTCTGAATAGTAAGCGATTCTGTTCTTTCCCTTCTTTTTAGCCTCGTACATGGCTATATCTGCCTTTTTAATTAAATCATTTACTTCCTCTCCCTTGGCAGGGAACTCCACAACACCCATGCTCATCGTACAATAGTAATCGGAATTTTTAAGGAACCACGGACGCATGAATATTTCTCTGATATCCGTAATGATCTTCTCACGTTCTTCATACCGCGCAGGAGGAATGATAATGACAAACTCATCGCCGCCCATACGATAACACGTGTTCTTAATACCTTCAATGCTCTGAAAGCTATGGGAAATCGATTTTAAAAGAACATCTCCATATTTATGTCCCAGTCCGTCATTGATGTGTTTAAAATCATCCAGGTCAAGATAAAGCAATGTCCCCTGGGTCAGATTATTCTCAGCCTCATCTATGTACTTGGCAAGATCCCTCTCACAGCACATACGGTTATAGATTCCTGTAAGGAAATCAGTGTATGCCTGCTGCTCTGTTTTCTTCTGAAAGATCTTTTTGTCTGTAACATCATATAATGCACACAGAAGCGCCGGACTTCCATCCATCCACTTCATTCTTATGTAATATAAATCATACCAGCAATCCCGTTTTTCGAGATAGATTTCCCTGCTTTCGCTTTCCCCATGAACACTGCCATCCAAAATTTCATTTATGCTTCCGTCCTTCAATTCCTGCCCAAAAATATTGCGCATGCTTTTATTGGTAAACAGAATCTCCCCTGTGGTCAGACTTCTTACATATACACTGCTCCCCACGTTGTCAAGTATCGTCTCCAGGGAAGCATTGGTGCTTAGCAGGGAATCTTTCTGAATGCTTCTCGTCAGAATGCTGCGCAGAACCTTCACGCAGTCGCTTAAAAACCTGATTTCCTCCAGTTTCCAGTTCCGGTCTTTGACCAGTTCTCCAAAGCAGACGTACATGGGAGAAGCGCCCTTTATTTCCACAGGCATGACAATGACTGCCTTAAATCCAAGAACCTGCATCTGCTCTCTTTCGCCGGCGCTCAACATGGAATTTTGGGATACAACAAGAGGTTTTTTTACCTTCAGCAATGCCGGAGCGCTATGCTCTGCATCCTTTTCAAACTCCCATATCACATTCTTCTTACTCCACCTGGATATAAAATCCAAATGATCGCTGTCTTTTTTCATGCCATAGAGAGCTGCGACACTTAAGTTTAAAAACTCACCTACTGTCTTTAACAGTTTATGCGTGACGCTTTCTACGGATTCATCGCTTTCCAGGAACTGTACAATCTCGGCAAGCGCTTCGCTTCGCTTTAAATTCTCACTCAATTCCTTTTCGGAAAAACGAATCCGCCGACTCTCTTCCTGGGCATTGATGGCAGAATACCTGTATCTGAGCATCGTGTCCGTTACACTTCTCAAAGTATCTACCACCTTGGAAAATTGATTCCTTGTGATTAAATTCGTAAATCCTTCGAGCGGAGGATTCTCATACTCTTCCGGATCTTCTGCGTCAGAAAGCACACCGCAAACCAGCCAGTTTAAGAACGGTTTTCCCTCAACCTTGGCAGATATCACTGCCAGACGTACATTAGGATAAGCCGTCGTCTCTATTGCCTGATCTTCCAGTGTGCTTTCAGATACGCGGAGCAGCATATCCTGCAGCTGCTCCCCGTCAATGATTCGTTTTATTTTACCTTTTTCTTCCTCTTTACCGCCAAATTCAGTAAGCGGAAACCCGCTGCTGTCCACACAGCACATAAACACGTTTGTAACGTCGCAAAAATGCTGCTGCCACTTTTCCAACGTCTTTTCATCTATAAGACTTTTCAGCAGCGACGCTGCATCCTGCCTGTTATCAGCACTTTCCAGATTGCCCACGCCAAGATACTCCCTTCCTGCCTACCAACACTGTTCCTTATTCATCTACACTATAATTAGGTGCTTCCTTGGTGATGTGAATGTCATGGGGATGGCTTTCTTTTAAGGATGCCGCAGATATTTTAATAAATCTGCCCTTTTCCTTCAATTCCTCAATACTGCCCGTTCCGCAGTATCCCATACCGGAACGTAAACCGCCCATCAGCTGGAATACCGTATCCTCAACTGTTCCCTTATAAGCCACACGGCCTTCTACACCTTCCGGCACCAGTTTCTTGGCATTTTCCTGGAAATAGCGATCCTTGCTTCCGTTTTCCATGGCTGCAATAGATCCCATTCCTCTGTATACTTTGTACTTACGTCCCTGATACAGTTCAAAAGTTCCGGGACTTTCATCACATCCAGCGAACATGCTTCCCATCATACATACATTACCGCCTGCCGCTATCGCTTTGGTCATATCGCCTGAATATTTGATGCCGCCGTCTGCTATGATTGGAATACCATATTCCTTAGCAACAGAGTATGCATCCATAATTGCAGAAATCTGGGGTACACCGATACCGGCAACCACACGGGTGGTACAGATAGATCCTGGTCCGATACCTACCTTAACAGCGTCCGCTCCTGCTTCAATCAAATCTTTTGTTCCAGCTCCGGTAGCCACATTGCCTGCAATCACCTGAAGATCCGGATATTTTTCTTTAATCATTTTAACGCAACGGAGTACATTCTCAGAGTGTCCGTGGGCACTGTCGAGAACAACAACATCTACTTTCGCATCCACTAAAGCGCCTACGCGGTCTAAAACATTTGCAGTGATTCCCACACCTGCGCCGCACAGAAGCCTTCCCTGTTCATCCTTTGCGGATAAAGGATATTTAATTGTTTTTTCGATATCTTTGATGGTAATAAGACCTACCAGATTGTAGTCATCATCTACGATAGGAAGCTTTTCTTTTCTTGCCCTTGCAAGAATCTGCTTTGCTTCCTCAAGTGTAATACCTGCCTTGGCTGTAATCAGTCCCTCGGAGGTCATAGATTCCTTAATTTTTTTGGAAAAGTCTGTTTCAAATTTCAAATCTCTGTTGGTGATGATTCCCACCAGTTTATGTCCCTCTGTAATCGGAACACCGGAAATACGGAACTTCGCCATAAGCGCATCTGCATCCCCTAATGTATGGTTAGGTGATAATGAAAAGGGATCTGTTATGACGCCATTTTCAGACCTTTTAACCTTGTCCACCTCTTCCGCCTGCGCTTCAATGGACATATTCTTATGGATGATACCAATTCCTCCCTGCCTAGCCATGGCAATTGCCATTCTGTGCTCTGTGACAGTGTCCATTCCTGCACTCATCATAGGAATGTTAAGTTTAATCTTTTTGGTTAGCCATGTTGTCAAATCCACTTCGTTGGGAACGATCTTGGAATAGGATGGTACTAAAAGCACATCATCAAAGGTAATTCCCTCACCAATTATCTGACCCATTTTTTCTCCTCCTATCAGTAACTCTATGTTTCATTATTTCATTGCTGCCATTTTAATCCTTAAATACTTTCCTCGGTGCTGCAAACTGCATAGCTTTGATCAAATCCTCATTTGGTTCAAATATGACCCTTTGCCTGCCTTCATAATAGAATACATACCTGGCCTCCGGCTGTTTTACTTCTCTGGAACTGTAATCGACTGTCTTGTCGTTTCTGTTTTTATAATTATCAAGGTGCCATGAATTGACAGGGGCTATAATCTCCATTTTCTCTACCGAAAATACTGCAATCCTTTTACGTTTCATCTTTGCCATGACTTTATCCACGGTGAGTTCCTTGTCCACATAAAGGTATTCATATTCTAACTCTGTATTCAAATGCATAAAATAAGCAGCCACGCCAAAAGCAATGCCGAAAAGCAATGCAGGAATCAAGGCAATTCCTACCAGAACAAAAAAGACCGTAAGCGTGATTAATAGGATTTTAAGCATCTTCAGATGAGTGGGGGTTTTTCTTTTTATAAGACATTCTACATATGTTTCATTCATGTTGATTTCCCTTTTCTTCTTAAAGTTTAGATGTGTGTTATATAATCATAGTATATTTTGTCCAAACTTTCAAGTGATAAAAGGCCTGCCGTTCTACTTATTTAGAAGGGCAGGCTGATGTTTTCATTGGGGGGGGACAAGACGGACGCTCTGAGAGGATAAATAATCCAACGTCGCCGCGCTCCCGCTCCGCAAAAAGCGTAGCAGGCACTAAGCTCGAAAAAACCTCGCTAAGTGCTGACGCTTTTTAAGGGGCTCCTTATGGATTATTTATCCTCTCAGAGCTGTGCACTGGCTCCCTTGTGAAAATTAGCAGTCACTACATAATACATACCTTGCAGGCTACGAATTAACTTTACGGACTGCTCGGTAAAGTAAATGTAATGTAATCTATTACTTTTCGGGATGCCAGCAGCGTAGCACCGGATAGGTTAATATATCAAAAGGAGTCCCTATAAAAACGTCAGCGCTTGGCGAGGTTCTTTCGAGCCTAGCGTCTGTTACGTTTTTATGGAGCGGGAGCGCGACGACGTTGGTATA
>CAYOED010000045.1:0-29890 GCA_964402925.1 uncultured Lachnospiraceae bacterium
CCCACTGCTGCCTCCCGTAGGAGTTTGGGCCGTGTCTCAGTCCCAATGTGGCCGTCCACCCTCTCAGGCCGGCTACTGATCGTCGCCTTGGTGGGCCGTTACCCCGCCAACCAGCTAATCAGACGCGGGTCCATCCCATACCACCGGAGTTTTTCACACTGCATCATGCGATGCCGTGCGCTTATGCGGTATTAGCACCTATTTCTAAGTGTTATCCCCCGGTATGGGGCAGGTTGCCCACGCGTTACTCACCCGTCCGCCACTAGGATCCCAAAAGTTCCGGAGCAGCAAGCTGCTCCTTCACACATGGCACCCCCGTTCGACTTGCATGTGTTAAGCACGCCGCCAGCGTTCATCCTGAGCCAGGATCAAACTCTCAATAAAAATTTCAAGTCATCCCGGTCTTAGGTATGCCTTCTGGCTTTTCCTTTAACCGTTATTACTGTTCTTGGTTCGAGCTGGTCCGTAGACCAGTTCTGTTCGTTTCTGAATTTTCTCATAATATCTGATATTCTTGATATCTGATATTCTTTTAGAATTTTCAGGGTTGCATTGCTGTTCATTTGTCAAGGTTCTGTTCGCCGCTTGGCGATTTGTCCTGCCGCAAATCTTCCGACGTGCGACTTTCATATAATATCAGATAAGGTAACAATTGTCAACATAATTATAAAAAATTTTTTTAACTTTTTTGCATGCAACTTTTTGGCATCGTTACTTTTCACACTCTGACCAGCGTTGCACTCTGAGAGTTGTGTTCCGGCTGCCTAGTGGAAGGTAATGAACAATATGTTATACTTTGCAGGCTAGCCTGTGCGAACTGTTCCAAATTAAATCTTCATTTTTACATTACCATATTGCTTACGCGCCTAGTGATGCCATAAACAAGAAGCATTCCCGTTACTAGATTGACAATCAGTCCCAATGTAATGATATTGCCTCTTAATATCATTCCGTTATATCCTGAAAAGGCGTATAGATAATACATAAAGTCTACAAACGATATATAATCTCCAAAAAATTGGCTGAACAAATTGTTGGTCAATAAAATAATCAGCGAAGCACACATCATACTGGATATATTAGGCATGTGCAGGGACAAAAATACAAGGAACAGAACCATTATAATTTGGGGAAATGTTAATAGTATCATTTGTAGAAGGCACTCTCCGGCATAATCAAATACATGGCTTCCCCAAAACAAGAAGCCAATTCCAATGCTGAACAGAATTACAAATAGAAAAAATACCAGTGCAACCATGAGAAGGCTAATTGTTTTTGCCATTAACAGCTGCTTTTTGGAAACACCATTTAGTAGAGGCTGTTTAAACATACCGCTTGCCTTTTCTCCGCAAATTAATACCGCACAAATAAAACTTAAAAATAATGAACCAACAATATCGATATACGACTGCATACAGAATGTTGGGAATCTTCCGCCTGCATAATATGCCATTCCATTTTCTTCCGGACTCCCTGTGCATTGAAATGCATTAGAAATAATAATCGCAGCCATCACTGCAAAGTATAGATAGAATATTTTTTGCCTTTTTAACCGTACAAATTGTATTTTTAATAATCCTGTTATCATTTTTCCTCCATTCCGAAGCGTTTTACGCTGAGGAACGCGATTAGAATCTCCAATTCTGCTCTGCGATCAAAAGAATTTGTGACACTTCGCATTCAAAAATCTATTTTTCCGGTTTTGCATAGGGAAATGCGATAAAAGAAAATACCATATGCCGCCATAACGCATATTCCCCAAAGCATTTCTTTTAACGGTATTCCTTGATATTCATACGAAAACATCCAGCGGTTTGGATAATATCCAATCCAGATTTTTTGTAAAAATAAGATACTGGTATTGCAAATAAAGGAATTTATAAGCATATAAATAATCACCATAAATATCGTTTTCCATGTGTTGCGAGTATAAATGCAGAGTGTGATAATTCCCAGCGTGACACACGACATGTAGATACCAGACAGCAGATATTTCCCGGCAGTTCTGATTATAGCTGTCCGTTCAAAAATTTCGTATCCCCATCGCATAAAAGCTGTCGCATAATTTATAATTGCTGTCAATAAGACAAATATCATTGACATACCAACGGCAACACAGACTTTTGACTGTATCATTCTGCTTCGGCTTTCACCATGTAATAAAGGCTGATAAAGTATTTTAGTCCGATCTTCCTCACAAATGTATAGAGTCAGCAGGAACACTTTAAAAAGAATTCCTACTGTTCCTACATAAAATCTCATCATAAATTCAGGAAAGTTTCCTCTTCCAACAATTTCAATATTGATATTTAACAGTTCTTCCATTTGAGGGGTCGAGATAAGAAAAGCATAAAAAAAGGACGCCATAAAAAAGCAGGCAAAAAAAATATAAATCAATTTTTGTCTGAACATTTTCTGCATATATAATTTAGTTAGCGGATGCATCATTATCACCCCCTGTCAGTTTTAAGAACAAATCCTGCAATGAATTTCTGCGCGCGGAAATATAATGAATATGCAAATTGTTTGCAATAAGTTGTTTTATGAATTCATCCAAACATACATTTTCAAGCTTGACTGTAAACCGGTTTTCCTTATGTGATGTTAAACTTATTCCATGAAATTGGGAGAGGACGTTCAAAAAAGCTCCTGTTTCTTCCAGTATGCAATCAACGATATTGGTTGTTTCAGATAAGATTTCTTCCGTTTTTCCTTGTAAAATACTTTTTCCCTTATTCAGGATTAAAATATCTGTGCAAAATTCTTCCATGTCATGCAGTTGATGCGAAGAGACAATAAATGTTATTTTCTTATCCCTCGCCATATCGCAAATCAGGCGGTAAAGGTCAATCTGTCCTTGAGGGTCTAATCCATTTGCAGGTTCATCTAAAATGATGAGTTTGGGCTGCCCCAGCATAGCCCTTGCTAATGCCAGCCTTTGTTTCATTCCAAGAGAGAATTTTTTTACCTTCTTTTCTGCCTGCATACTAAGCCCGACATAATCAAGCAATTCCATCACCTGCCCATCAGGGATGTTTTTATACAGACTTGCAAAGCATTCTATATTTTCTCTTGCGGTTAATTCCTGATAAAAACTAGGCGTGTCGAGCGCCGCACCTACTTTTGACAGCGCAAGTTCCGGATCCACGTCCAATGATACATCATCTATTAGTATTTTTCCTTTGTCCTTGGAACATAAGTTAGTAATCATTTTTAATGTCGTGGTCTTACCCGCTCCGTTTGGTCCCAATAATCCCATAATATTTCCGGGCATAAGTTCAAAGCTTACATTTTCAACGGCGATTTCCTTTTTATATGCTTTTCTTAAGTTTTGTACTGTTACTATTTTTTCCAACCTTTGACCCTCCCGATTATTCCAAACACCACTACTCCAACAACTTCTCCCAGTGCATTGTCAACGAAATCACGCATTCTCAACACATCATTCCATACATAATCCCCTGTAATCAGTTTGGTAACATAATTGCCTACGATTACCAACAGCATAAACAAGGCTATACAATCCCATATGTTCCATTTTAAGACTGCCCTGCAAAGTATTGGTACCCATATAGCCCCCAGCCATAAGAACAGGATAGGAAAACCATAACGGAAAATCCAAAGAGTTCCCACATTCATAAAATAATATCTGCTGATCTGTATGACAGAAAGCAAGCAAAGCGTTCCAATGCTTATCACAAGCATGGCGATATAGCCCCTATTCTTTTTGCATGCTGAAATTACATAGGCAAGCGCATCGGCAAATACAACGGCACTTCCTGCGATGAAAGACCAGGTAATCTTCTTATTGATTGCTAAATCTACTGTCATACAGACAAGTATGGCAATAAAGCAAAGACCGCTAAAGCTATATAGGAAATACATTTGTTTTGTCCTTTTCAAAAATCTTTTTACATCCTGAATCTCTGACGATTGCTCTTCTATTTCCAAATCAAAGGTCATATTATGATAAATCTCATTACAAGCTGTGCAATGTTCTAAATGTTCTTCTATACTCTTTTTGGAAACATCGCTTACCATTCCATCCACATAAAGAGGAAGCAAATCTTTTACAATCTCACAAGCTAATTCTCTGTCCATTTTTTCATTCCTTTCATTAATTTTTGTTTTCCCCTGTAAAAAGTTACCCTTGCCCAATTTTCTGTTTTTCCAATGATATTTGCAATTTCGGAAAATTGTAAATCCCCTGCCAGCCGAAGATACATGACCTCTCTCGTTATGTCATCCAGGTTGTGCATAAGGCGGAAAATTTCTACCTTTTCCAAATTATTAAGACATTGATATTCCACATTTTCATTGGAAGGTATTGTATCGTCCAGTTCCATGGTTTTGTGTTTGTTTCTTTTTTCAAGTTCCTTATACCACAAATTCTTGGCAATCTGACACAGCCAGACAGAAATCTTGCAATCGCCCCTGAATCTGTCAATTCCTCTTATTGCTTGGAAAAATGTTTCCTGCGTCAGTTCCTCGGCAAGCTGCTCATCACGTGTCAATCCGCATAGATATTTATATATCATTGCTGCGTTTTTCTGATATATTTCATCAATTTTTGCTTTTTCCATTTTTATACCCCTGCATAGTGCAAGCCTGCTTGCAATACTGCCTAAATACGTATGTCTCTTTCAACTTTTGCACCTCATATTATTAGTTCTTTTCAAATGCACTTTGTTACAAACAATTTTTATTTATTTGGCCAATCACTATTCTAAAGTATCTCAAGACAAAGTCATGCCTTTTCCACCCCCTTTTCTTGGACGAACGCATGATGTGTGATATACTAAAAGAACACCTATTATATTTGAATAATTTAATCTCCGGAGGTCATCCATGCTATACCACTATACTGACTTTGCCGCCTTCGACGGAATCATCCGCTGCGGAGAACTGCGGCTTAATAATATCCTGAATATGAATGACGCTTCTGAAATGAGGCTGTTTATGAACGGCATCTGCAAAGCCGTTATTGAAAGACTGAGTCTCGACAAAGACTATGAAAAAATCCGCAAAGCAGAAGCATTTTTTCATAAAGAACTGGCTGCTGAATTTCATTATTCTTCCTATGCCGCATGCTTTTCAAAATATAGGGATGACGCCGCCCAATGGGAAAGATATGGACATTTTGGACAAGGAGTGTGCATTGCGGTCCATGAAAAGCTTATGCAGCAGATGGTCTCCGGAATAGCACGCCTTCAGGAAGTATACTATCAGGAAGATATGCGGGAGCATCCCCTTGTAGATGAATTCTATCAGATTATTAAAGGTTCCAAGAAATTTTCGGATCGTCTGCTCCAGATTCAAAATCTTATGAACGAAGCCTGGGGGCAGTCAGCCGCTTTCAAGCATCCTTCCTTTGCAAGTGAGCGGGAATTCCGCTTAGTGGTTTCCCCCTTTATTTCAAATGAATTTGCAGTAGAACCGAAGTACCATGTGTCTATGAACCGAATCAAAAAATACTATCCTCTTGATCTCAACCGGATGTGCGGCAAGCTGAATATGCATCTGTCCGATCTTGTGGGCGAAATTATCATAGGTCCTACCTCCTCCCAATCCCTGCCTATTCTGCAGGACTATCTTGCAGACTGCGGATTGAACGTCTTAAAAGACCGGATCAGCATGTCAGACTGCCCTTTAAGGAAACCAACCTCCTAGCTTGGGAGAGTTTTGTCAAACATACACAAAACACCCCGGATATCAAATATCTTGATTTCCGGGGTGTTCCTAATTATACCGACCTATCCGCCAAGCATGGCAGACAGGTTTTAGTTTGCTGCTGTTACTGAAGTGATATGAGGATTTACTCCCTCATACCAATACAAGAAACCTTCCATATCAATCTTATCACCAATGTTCAGAGCCTTTACAGCACTATAAACATCAGTAGTATTGTCACACAGATAAGATTCAACTGTAAATGTATAAGTTGTTCCGTCAAGAGAAACGTTGAAGTACAGATCGTCGCCGTCCTGACCTGAACCATCCCAGTTATACAGGAATGCCACATCATTTCCATCATCATCCTGTCCGGCTGCTTCAACAGTCATACCTTTAAAGGTTACAAATTCATTTTGATGATTGATCAGTTCATCTGATCCAAGAAGTCCTGTAACATCTTCTGCCTCTGCCACATAATTTCCATCCTCAATTTCAAAAGTTCCATCAACGATTTCAACTTCTCCAGACCATTCAGACTTGTATCCGGTAACCTTAATCTTTGTTCCGGGAGTCAGCTTATCGTAATCTTCCTGGGAACATGCCACATTGTATACAAAATACGCACCATCTTGATCCTGTGTATAAAGGGTAGCCTTATCTTCCCACCAAGACTGCTTTGCCTGCACATAAGTCTCCACTACGACCTCTGACTCAAGATCTGCTGCAACATATTCATCGTAAGTCATAACACCTTCGGATTTTGCCTCTGCGGCATCCTCCTGAGTTTCATCAGCTGCTTCTGGCTCTGCAACATCTGCATCTTCTACTTCTGCATCTGTCTCATCCTCCACATCAGTTTCAGCCTCTACATTTGCTGCATCATTCGCACTTTCTTCCTTGGATCCACATCCAATACAGGAAAACACAAGTGCCAGGGTAAATAGTAACATTGTTAACTTTTTCATCTTCTCCTCCATTCCAAAGCGTTCCACACCGAATCTACGGCAACAGGAACATGCAACGCTTCAAAACACGCCCCTGCACTATTCTTTTATATATAATCTGCAGAACAAAATGCACATTTTATAAACATACATTCCAACCGCAGACATTGAACTCATTATACACGAAATTCACAAGAAGTCAACATCACAGCTTCCTCCTCTTCTTCACCGTCTGGAATATTACATACAGAATAATCACAATCCATGCAGCTGCAAGCGCTCCTAATAGTTTCTTCGCAGTGCCCGGAAGTTCCCCTAAATCGGCTTTATTTGCAGTGGCAAGGCTGCTCTGGCTCCCCATCTGATCAAGGCGGTACAAAGAGGCCGTGTCCTTGTAAAGCTTATCGATATATTCATCATCAATCTCTTGTCCTCGTCTGGAAGATTTGACCGTACTTTCCACCAATTGTCCGGCTGCGTCGCGAAGGGATGCCGAACCCACAAATACAGGCGTCACAAAAGTATTATCTGTGTTGTCAAGCAGCAGCTGCGCTGCTCTGATCTTGATATCATAGTATAAGGCATTGTCTTCTCCGCATCTGGACAAATAATCCTGATATTCCGCTGATTCCCGCGCCTTGGAAGTCACAGGCACATATCCTTCCGTTTCCGAATAGGCAATCTGTACTTCATTAGTCAACAGATACTGGACGAACAGCCAGGAAGCCATGACCTCCTGGGAATCTTCTTTGTTAAAAATACAGACGGAAGGTCCTTGGGAAATCATCTGTGGATGCTCCGTATCAAATTGAGGAATGGGCATGATTTCTGTCTCAAATTGTACAATTTTATCTTCACTGATATCACACAGCGGTGCATTTGTTCCCATCCAGGTAGCGCCGGCTGTGGAATCAACAGCAAAGATACACTGTCCGGCGTTTAAGAAATTGGCTGGATAGCTTGAAATCTTAAACGTTGAGAACGCCCCGCTTTTGGCATGCTCTGCTATCGTCATTAAAAGTTCCTTCGCGGTGTCATTAAAAAGCAAGATTTCACCGCTGTCCGTTGAGTAACCCGCATCCTTCTGCTTCAGCATCTGAATCATCATATTATCGGTAGACTTATAGATAAAGGGAATCATAACCTTCTGCCCGTTGACCAGAAAATTCTCCTCAGCATCCTTCTTCATGGCCGCCTGCGAAACCTCCCATATAAAGTCCCAAGTGAGCGTATCCGGCAGAGTATATCCCAAAGCCTCCACATAAGTTTTGTTGATATAGCAGGCCTCCGTTGAACGCATATAAGGAAGCGCATAATAATGACCGCCAAATGAACATTCTTCTAAAAACTGCGGAATAATTTCCTCCACCATAGGAGCATCAAACTTGACTTCACTTCCCCCCAGACCATATTTTTCATCCACGAACAACTCCTCCAGCGGAACCACAAGGTTTGTTCCTGTCAGATAAGTTGCAATATGATCAGGATAGGTGATACAGACATTGGGAGTCGTATTTGTTGCAATATTCGTTATGACGTCGTTATAAATTTTCCCATAATCCGTATACAGACGCAAATTCACCTTGATATTTGGATATAATGTTTCAAAATCGGCAATTGCCTTTTCATAAATTGCAGTCTGGGTTTTGTTGGTATCATTTTTTGCCCAAAAGGTAATCTCATGCTCCCCTAAAAGATCAAATTCACTGGGTATCTCAAAAGCCGCCATTCCTGTCTGACCATGACATCCAGTCAATGTAAACAGACTGCCAAAAACAACTGTCGGCAGAAGGATACACGATATGATACGCGGCATAATGCCTTTCCATTTTTTACTCATCCTTTTGTTCCTCCTCTTGACACCCCTTCCATTACCTTCCTGCGAAAGATCAGAAACAGAACAATCAAGGGAACTGAGATGACGACCACAGCCGCCATCATTGCCGGTATATTTTCACGTCCAAAACCATTTTCCCGTATTTCCTGAATACCATTCGAGACAAGATAATAACTTTCATCATCCGTTATCAACCGCGGCCATACATAAGAATTCCAGCATTCAATCACCTTCAATATCGTGATTGTAATGAGCGTTGGCTTTGATATCGGTATCATCACTTTCAGCAAATATTTCAGATCAGAGGTCCCGTCAACCTTTGCCGCATAATACAAGCTGTCCGGTATCTGCTCAAAATTCTCCTTCAACAGATAGACATAAAAGACCGACATGACAGAGGGCAGAATCAATCCCGAAAAAGTATTACGCATATCCAAATTGGTGACCGTTACAAAATTGGTAATAATCACCAGTTCATTTGGAATCATCATCAGCGAAAGGAAAATGACGAACAGTATGTTCTTCCCTTTAAAATCAAGTCTGGCAAAGGCAAATGCCGCAAGCGTTATCACCACCAGCATAATCGCAGTCGTCAAGAGGGCAAAAAGCACAGTATTGGCAAGATACTTCCCAAGCGGCACCGTGGTAAATGCATCTGCATAATTCTGCAAAGTAGGAGACAGTGTAAAAAACTTTGGAATATATTCTGAATTGTACTCACCATAGCTTTTCACCGATGTCAGAATCATCCAGTAGAACGGGAACAATACCACCACAGCCCAAAAAGCCAGAAGCACATAAGTAATTGTACTGGTCACTCTTTTACGGACTCTGGCCGTCTTTTCAATTTTATCGTAATTCATTTTATTATCCATATCCGCGACCTCTTCGACCTCTTAATAATGAACATTCTTTTTACTGATCAACAAATTGATGCAGGTAATCGTGAGAACAATGGCAAATAGCAGGATTGCTGCGGCGGAAGCATAGGAAGGATAGCCCCCGCTGTCTCCGTAAAGCATATCGTACACATAACCAACGATTGTGTTCATTTCCGCCGCATTCAGATTTGTGCCGAATAAAGCAACCACATCGCTGTATGCCTTAAATGCACCGATAAATCCTGTAATAATCAGGTAGAAAATCATCGGTGATATCATAGGCAGCGTAATCCTCATAAAAGTTCTGAATTTTGATGTGCCGTCCACTTTTGCCGCATTATAATATTCCTGGTTCACTGATGCTAATGCACTGGTCAGAATCAGGATTTTAAAAGGCATGACCACCCATATTGTGTAAAAACACAGCACGAACATCTTTGCCCAGTAAGGTCCCTCAATAAAATCTATACTTGATCCTCCAAACCAATTGATAATCAGGTTGATAAATCCATCCGAGTACGCCGTCTTCTTAAAGAGAATCATGAACACCAGCCCCACTGCCAGCGTATTTGTCACATATGGCAGGAAATAAACCGTCTGGAACAGATTTCTTAAAGACCTAATGGAATTGAGCCCTACTGAAATGAGCAGGGCAATGCCTGTGGATAAAGGCACCGTAATGATAACCAACAAAAATGTGTTCTTCACAGCCTGTAGAAAATAAGGGTCATGCAGAACATAAGAATAATTATAAGATCCCACCCCAAAGTAGGTCTGGGATGCAGAATTGTACCCTTCTTCAAAAGAATAAACAAAGACGTCAACCAGCGGATACACCATAAAAATACCAAGGAACAAAAGTGCCGGTAAAAGATACAGCCAGCCTTTTATACTGCTGCTTTTCAACTTTTTTCTCATCATGATCAGTGCTCCTAAAAATAAATTCTGTAACTGCTCAGTGCCTTCACAGTTACAATGCAAAATCCATCCTAAATTGCCTACGGCAATGGGATTTTGCATGTCTGAATAATTACCAAATTCTTTCTTCTGTTTCCTTACTAAAAAGGAACACCTTACGGGGTGCAAGATTAAATCTGACAAGCCCTTCCCGCGTATTTACATTATTTTCCGTACCAATGATTGCGCGGATCGTCGGATTCACAGAAGCCTCATTTGTAGATACCACGCTAATGTCACGTCCCATCACTTCAACACCGCTCAGTTTACAGCATAGGGCTCCTTCTTCCTGTAAAACAAAGCCCTCCGGTCTGATTCCCACATAGACCTCCTGCTCCGGAACACCTTTGACCTCCAGCACAGCATCCTCACCTATATACAGTCTGTTATCCCTGACCTTCCCGATAAAAACATTAATGGGCGGAGTCCCAAGAAATTTTGCAACAAACAGATTCGTCGGATCGTCGTACACATCCTGCGGTTTTCCAATCTGATGGACAATGCCATCCTTCATCACCACGATCCTGTCCGAAATACTCATTGCCTCTTCCTGATCATGGGTCACAAAAATAGTGGTAATCTTTGTTTCTCTCTGGATTCTTCTGATTTCTTCTCTCGTTTGAAGCCGCAGGCGGGCATCGAGATTGGATAATGGTTCGTCTAAAAGCAGCACACGAGGCATCTTCACCAGCGCACGGGCAATCGCCACGCGCTGTTGCTGACCGCCGGAGAGTTGACCGGGCTTGCGCTCCATCAAGTCGTCAATTTGCACAAGCTTCGCCGCCTCATATGCTTTTTCAAGCATTTCTGTCTTTGACAGCTTGTCCTTTCCTTTCAGATTCTGCAATGGAAATAAAATATTCTGTTTCACCGTCAGGTGAGGATAAAGCGCATAGTTCTGGAACACCAGCCCGATTCCTCTGTTTTCCGGCGGCAGATCGGTGACATCGTCCTCTCCAAAAAAGATTTTTCCGCTGGTAGGCTTTTGAAGACCGCTGATCAAATTGAGGGTGGTGCTCTTACCGCATCCTGACGGTCCAAGAAGACCAATTAATTCTCCATCCGGAATTTTAAAAGAAAAGTCGCTGACAGCAACAACATCCTCACGATTCTTTCTGTCACGACTTGGAAATTTTTTCGTCAGATTCTGTAACACAACTTCCATGTTATCAACACACCTTTCTATGACCTGCAGCTATGCAGACCTCTTTCTTTTCCACATTATACTTAAAAAAGTAATGGATGTCCAGATTTTGACATACGTCTCTGGGCTTCGGTTCACACCTTGCCAATTCTCTTTTCCCATTTTATAATAAATTATCGTGTAACTGTTCAGTACCTTCACAGTTACAATGCAAAATCCATCCTAAATTGCCTACGGCAATGGGATTTTGCATGCCTGAATCATATTCTTACGGTCTCAGCAGTAAATGCTTCGACCTATACTGAATAGTTACATTATCGTTACATATAATCAACACAGAAGAGAGGAATCCTTTATGCTGCTGAAAAAGAAAGACCTTCCCCAATTTGATTTTCTGGAAAGCTGGCCTGCGCATTATTACGAAATCAAAAATATTATTATCAGAAAAGAATTTCTGGAAAAAGCAATCACCCAGAATCTGGATTCTGAGCACGATTGCTACCGGATGAAATTATTGAATAGACGATTTTTTAAAGAAAACAAAAAGGGAACCACGGATTCCTTTATGCTCGCATGGATAATGATAAAGGCATCCGCGTCTTCCGGTGACGCTTTCATAATTAAAAAGAGAAAAAAAGAATTAGAAAATGATTTGAAAAATTTATGTTTATGCGACTTTACTCCTGAAAGCGAAGCTGAGCAGCAGGTTCTTGAAGAAGAGTGGTCGGACTTTGCAAGGTGCTATCTCTCTTCCTGCGTGGAGAGCAAAAACTTCTGCTCTACTCTTTTCAATATGGTACCCCTAAAGGATGATGCCATTGCCCAAAAGATTGTGGATGAAATCAATCTGGTCACTCTTTCATACCCATCAAAATTCGGACTTGAAAATTTCATGGCACCCCTCCGCCAGATCATGATCCGCACCTTTTGTCAAATGATTGAAAACGGGGCGTCTTATTGGGATATATAAATTGTTCATATGAAATCCTATGCTTCGAAAGGAGTCTTTATCATGTGGAAGAGATTCAAAATCAAATATATAGGTGACAAAGATTTTTATAAATACATACTTATTCTTGCAGTCCCCATGATTGTACAGAATGCCATTACCAGTTTTGTAAGTTTTCTGGACAATATCATGGTCGGGCAAATTGGAACAGAACAGATGTCAGGTGTTGCCATCGTCAACCAGCTGATGTTTGTTTTTAATATCTGTATTTTCGGAGGTGTATCCGGCGCCGGTATTTTCGGTACCCAATTTTTTGGAAAAGGAGATTACGAAGGTCAGAAGTATACTTTCCGATTTAAACTCTATGCCTGCGCTCTGATTACCGGTATTGCTCTTGTACTTTTCGGTTTTTTTGATACGCAGTTGATTTCGCTTTACTTAAACGACAGCGGAAGCGTGGGCGATATCAGCCTTGCCCTTGAATATGGAAGGGAATACCTGGCGATTATGATGATCGGTCTTGTTCCCTTTTCCTTAGGTCAGGCATACACCAGTACCATCCGCGAAACGGGTCAGACCTATGTTCCCATGCTGGCAGGCATCGCAGCAGTCATCACCAACCTGATTTTAGACTACATACTGATTTTCGGCATCTTCGGCTCTCCTGCCCTTGGCGTACAGGGCGCCGCTACTGCAACGGTGATTGCTCGCTTCGTGGAATGTCTTATTGTTGTATTCTGGACCCATCGCCATAAAGAAAAAAGCCGCTATATTATCGGTGCTTACCGCAGCCCAAGAATTCCCTGGGCAATTCTGAAGGGAATCTTTATAAAAGGAAGCCCTTTGATGTTCAATGAAATGTTCTGGGCATCCGGTATGGCTGTCATTTCCCAGTGCTACGCCGTCCGCGGACTTGAAGTAGTTGCTGCACAGAATATTTCCTCCACAATCAGCAACCTGTTCAATATCATTTACATCCAACTAGGCGGCTGTATTTCCATTGTAGTTGGGCAATTACTCGGTGCCGGTAAAACAGACGAGGCAAAGGATGCAGATAACAAGATGATCTTTTTCAGCGTTTTTTGCTGCTCCTGTGTGGCGGCAGTCATGGTAGCAGTAGGCAGATTTTTCCCTTCCATCTACAATACGGAGGAGAGCATCAAAGAGCTTGCCAAAGTTTTTATTGTAATTTCCGCTTTGGTGATGCCACTGTGTTCTTACTGTCACTGCGCTTATTTCACTCTACGCTCCGGCGGCAAGACCATTGTTACCTTCCTGTTTGACAGCGTCTATACCTGGGTACTTGTAATTCCCTTCGCATATTGCTTGGCAAACTATACTGCGCTTCCCATCACCTTAATCTTTTTCCTTGTGCAATTCACGGAATTGATCAAAGTGATTATTGGATATTTTATGGTGAGGAGCGGTGTCTGGCTGCAGAATATCGTGACCGACAAAAAATAACCAAATGAGAAGGCAAAAGCAGCAGTTGTTCTGCCAATTTTGCCTTCTCATCTTTAGTATACCTCTCCAGCCAGATTTGTATTAGGAAAGTCTTATCAGTTCCTCCGCCATCTCAAACAACATGTCTGCCGGTGTTGCATTATATAAACTGATCAGCTCATACCTGACTCCGTCTTTTACCCACACAGCACTTGAAACCTGATTTTCAGAATCTTCATCAGCGCCCTCAGAAATATTGTAATCGCTGCGCTCTAAGTTTTCGATATCTTCCGCCGTCAATTCATATTCCACCGTCACCCATTTATAGGTATCAACATAGTAGTTGACTTCAACCCCATTGATATGAACGGTCTGTACAGGCGCCCTGTCGTCCTCATCATTGTATATGGCTTTCTCTGTTTCCAGAAAAAGAGGATCACTTCCTTCCTTCTCATAAATAACGCAGATTCCCTTATTTTGGGAAACCGTATTATCGTTTTCATCCATATCCGTATAATAATCAATACTCATTTCAGAAAAAACATATCCATTAGAAAAATTTTCAACCGCATCTATCTCAAATCCCGCTTCTTCTTCCATCTTGGAAAGCTGGTCAAAACTGGTAACGGTATTCAACCCGGCTCCCGATATGATGGTAACGATTTTTCCTGACGATGCCACGCTTACCGTCCCTACTAACAGACAGCATGCAGCTGCCAGTATTACCATCTTTTTCATATTGAAATATTTCACTTTCTTTTCCTCCATTTCTCTTTTCAAATTCTGATTTAAATTCTCATCAGGAATGATAGGAGAAAGGGTCTGCCGCAAAATCTGATCTATCTTTTCATCTGTCATATCCTGCAACCTCCATTTTTTCCTTGATTATTACTCTTGCCTTATGCAATCTGCTCTTTACCGTTCCTTCAGGCACTTTCAATATCTTTGCTATTTCTTTGAGTGAAAGTTCAGCCGAATAATACAGATAGACGGGAATCCGATATTTTTCATCCAGATAAGAAACACATTTCATTACATATGCCTTTTCTTCTTTTATCAGCACTTCCTCTTCCGGATTATTCCCAGATCCGGTGTTTTCAGGCTGGCAGACATAAACTTCGTCCGAGAAGTTCTCCATACCTGCAATTCTCTGCCGCCATGCATACTTTCTGCGTCTGTTTTTCCACAATCTGACTACAATAGATAAAAGATAACTTTTGGGATTCTGCTCTATATCTATTTTATCCTTAATTTCCAAGGCTTTCATGAAAGTATCCTGATACAAATCATCTCCATCCTGTCTGTTTCCCGTAATCTGCCTGCAAAACCCATAAATATCTTTTCCATAGATATCTATGCATTCCTCCAGCTGTATAAGTGTCATTGCATAATGCTCCTTTTGCCTGTCGGCATGATTCTTTGACGTCAAAGGTTTATCACCCTTCAACCATACATTGTAATAACCAAAAAGGAGGTTCACTATTTTTCAAAAAGAATTGGAACTTTTAATTTTGATATTTGTCTGTCTTTTCTCTTTAATGGCAGTTCTTTTGGAAGAATACTTTTATACCGATACACGCTCAGTACCATTCCTGCCAAGATGTAAGAGACGATCACGTTAGAACCGCCCGCAGAGATAAACGGGATATCTATGGACATATGGGGGAGTAATCCCGCATTTTCCAGAAAGCAGATTGCCAGCAGCGTCAGAAACACCAGACCACAGCCGAAGGATATCATCATCCCAAGTTCATTTTTCTGACCAAAGGCTATACGGAATATCTGAAACAGCATCACTCCAAACAGCACTGCCAGTCCAATGACTGCCGCATAACCAAAAGCTGCTGCCACAAAGGATAAGATGTAACTCTGATTTAAATCGGGCACTGTCGTCACAAGCTCTGTTAAATCTGCCCCATACCCTCTTCCTATGAATCTGCTGCCGCGCAAAATCTCCAGAACTCTGTATCGAACGTAATTTAATCCCTGCGGGTCAAGCCCCAGCAACATTCTGATTCTTCTGCTTTGAAAAAAATCCAGTCTGCCGGTCAGATTAAGAAACAGAAGGTACGCAGGACCGCTAAGGACAATACACGTCCAGAAAGCAGCAAGAAATCGCTTTGGTCTTTCTATTTGAAACCAGCCCTTTAAAACTGCGGCAGAAAAAAGCAGGAGAAGCATAAAGACCAACGACACACAGGAACTCAGACCGCTTATTAGAGATGCAGGCAATACCATCCATACAATCCACATCAGACTTTTCAGAATCCCTCTGACCTGTTCTCCCCGATATTTGAAAAGAAGCGCCCCATAAACAGGCACACACAAATAGAGGAAGGGAATCAATCCTATCACCAGTCCCCTGATCGAAATCCACGAGACAGCTCCGTTTATCTCTTTTCCCAAAAAGATATCAGAAAACAGCATGACAGCCGAGAAACCTAATGCCACCCCCGCACAATGGTCTGCCAGAAAACTATAGTCTATCAGGCACACCAGCACCATTGCCAGAAACCCAACCAGCGTATATGTAGTCTGTTTCAGCACGTACTCCCACCCTAATCCAGGATCACTGCTTCCAAATACTCCATGCAGTAAGATACTGACCACGCCAATGACTGCCATAAGCGCTACCATACTCCATGAAATTTGGGGACGATGTATTCTGTCCATAGATACTCCCACTTCCACTGGATCTCCCATATCCTTTACAGCCGCTTCTATTGCCTGCTCTTCCTTCATTCCCTGTTCCCGGTAGGAAAGGGCCTGATCCTCTATATGCATTTTTATTTCATCTGCCACCATATCCCTTGCTCTCACACAACGAATCTGATCTGTCAAAATCCTGACATATTCTTCTCTGTTCATATCCACATCCTCCTCTCATTCAAATGCCAACACTTGGGTCACTGCCTTCGCATACTCCTGCCACTCTTCCTTCTTTCTGCTAAGTATTTTCTTTCCATCCTTCGTAATGCTGTAATACTTCCGCACCTTGCCAAGAACTTCCTCCTCGTAAGAAGCGAGCAGATTCTTTTCCTCCAGAGAATGCAAAAGCGGATACAGCGTACCTGCCTTAAGTTCAAATACATTCTGGGACCGCTGCCGCAACGTATCGATCATCTCATAACCATACATGTCCTTCTCAGAAAGAAGTTTTAAAAGCAACATTGCCATACTGCCGGATACTAACGTTTTATCAACTGCCATACTCATTCCTCTTTTCTTTTATATAGTTGTCCTATATATATAGAACAACTATATTATATATAGGTTATCTATATATGTCAAGTAAAAACAATTGGGGATAGGCTCTGCACCCCGTGCATCTTACGCTATCCCCAACTGTTTTGCCTCCCATCATTCTACTGTATCTCTATATCGTAATGATTTCTATCCTCTGTACAATCAGCTCTTTCATGCCTGCTTTTTGTTCTGCAGACAGGTAGGATTCATCGCATTGTTCTAAAAATTTTTCTTTTAGTGTGCAAAGTTTTTTCAACATGTTTTTGGCGGACTTCTCTGGCAGTTCCAAGCTCTGGGCAAGGGCAAAGAAGTCTTTTTTCCTTATATTTTTCTTTTTACCGTTTAGTGTTAGTGCAAGCTGTTCTTCGTCTTCGGGCAGTATCATATTGACTGGCAGGATATCGTATGCTTTTGACAGGCTGAACTGTCTTCCCGCAGGATTGCTTTCGATGAGGGAAAAATTTTTCAGATGCATATCGGAATTTCCTATTACAAAAGAAAAGGCTGTGCGTAAAAATAGTTCGGATAAATCAAGTCCGGGATGGATTGAATATTTTTTTATGATTCTTCCGCAGTTTTCGTAAGAACCTTTATATTTATCCTGAGTCAGTCTGTTTGATATCTGGCAGAAATCTTCCATTGCGTATAATTTCATGCTGTCTTTTTTGATTTCCCTGTCGATACGCTTTGTGATATATACATATTGTCCGCTTACTCTCATAAGTGCATGGGGCACAGTCTGTATTCCAGCTGTTTCGGCAAGGTTCATTGCCAAATGTTCGTACTCCGGCAGAGAGTCATATTCAGCGGTCTGGGGTTTAAGAATGTATCCGGTGGGATAATCTACAATGGTCAGCCTCGCCTCTGCATCATCAGATAAATGCAGAGAAAGCTTTTTCTGTACACCGGGTACAGTCAATCCCTTATTCACTGTCATACTTGCCAGCTCTTCCAGTTTTTCTTCTGATAAGTCCAATGCAGGCATTTGCGTCGTGCCAAAGAATTTCTTTATGCACTGGCTATGCCAGCGATTCTTTTTTTCCTTATCGGCAGCTGTATCCTTTATCACTTTTCCACAGCATAAACATTTCATTTTGTCCTCCGTTCCGGAATGTCCTCATCCATCTCGTTTCTCACGCAGACATCACCAATGCAGTCCCTGCATACGGACAGTAAAAGTCCAAACCTGTCATTAGTGTCTATTTTCCAGTTCCTGCTCACAATTCCAAGCAGCCACCCCTCCGGAATCAGCCCGTCAAAAAAAGGAAAAAGAATCGTAGACATGTATTCTCTTTCTTCGAGGGGTAAGGTTATGCTTACCGGAACGGCTCCCTCTGCATTTAAATATTCTCTGTCATAGGCAAAAACATAGCCCTCGTCCGTTTCCCGTATGATGCCTGCAAGCATATTCTGAACGTAAACATATCCCTTCCTGTACCCGTCTGCCATGAATTATTCCTCTTTCTTTCCTGCCACCGCTTCCATTCCAAACATTGCAAGCGCCTGATTTACTTTGTCTAAGCGCACCGTTTCCTTTCCCTGTTCCAATTCTCTGACAAATCGAAGCCCTAAACCCGAACGCATTGCAAATTCTTCCTGTGTCAAACCGGCTTTTTTTCTTTCTTCCTTAATATATTTACCTATTTTGCTCATAATTATATAATAAACCCTAACGGGTATAATTTCAACATTTTAATCAAAATTATACCCGTTAGGGTTTATTTCATCTTCATTCTATACTTATATACCCTTTCGGGTATTGAATCAAAATGATTTTTAAAGTTTTCTTGTGGATTCCCTCTCTGTTACCGACGGCAGTGTGCAATAAAACTGCACCTGCAGGTTAGGCTTTTTCATCTTATTTAAGATCAGCTTTCCCGCCTGCATTCCCATGTCATACACATCAATATTGATTACCGTCAATTTCGGCTTCAATATTTGCGAAAAAGGATAATCATCAAAAGTCAGCACGCCCATGTCTTCGGGTATCTTCATATGATGTGCATTCAGCGCATTCACACATCCGTAAGCAATGTAATTGTTTGCACAGATGATTGCATCAGGCAGATTCCGGCTTTGCAAAATCTGCTCTGTCATCTGAAAACCGCTGTCGCAATCGGAGTCTCCATACTTAAGGTGATAGCGGGGTACGATTACATCATACTCCTTGAGTACCGACAAAACCCCTTCCAGGCGATGGGCAGATATCTTATCCTCATCTGTCCCTCCCACAAAAGCCAAGGACTGATAGCCGCATTGCAAAAGATAATTTGCCGCCATCTCGCCAGCCAGCTTATTATCAATATCCAGCCAGCAAAAATGACTTGCAAAATCGGGAAGTCCCAGCACAATATGGGGGATCTCCTTGTATCGTATCATCTCATCCAGCTTTTTGGAAATGACGGAGGCGTGAATCACCACACCGTCCGCCATTTTGCTCTCAAACACTTCTTTTACAAAATCCGGCGCTTCCCCGGGAGAAATATTTTTGACTCCAAGCAGATAACCTTTCTTGCCCAACACGCATTCCAACCCTGACATGATTTCGAACATATGTGGATTAGAAAACCCTGCATTCTCACCTAAAGTTGTAAGAAATAACACCTGCCTTGTACTTTGCCTCGCAAAATTTCTTGCCCGAAGGTTCGGATGGTAATTCAATTCTTCCATCGCCCTATGCACATTGTCAATTGTCTTCTGAGAAATGGAATAAGAACCATTTATCACCTTTGATACTGTTGCCGTGGAAGTGCCTGCCAGTTTTGCGACATCCTTGATTGTAGCTGCCAACTCATCCTCTCCTTAAATCTTTGCTACGGCAAATCCCATAGGTAAAAGACTTTTCTCTCCGGGATCCTCTCCCCAAAGCCCCTCCTGCCAGAGAATCTGCGCATCCATAAACAACTGGGGTAATCTGCTCATATGATTGTTTCCGTTAATTGCTATTACGATTTTATCAGAAGCAGACTCTCTTGCATAGATATAAAGACGATCTCCCTTATCCGCCTGTATTGTTCTGTATTTGCCTTTTCTCAGCGTCTCATGCTCTCTTCGCAATCGTATTGCTATCTGATAGAAAGCAAATAAATCATCTTTCTCCTTCTGCCATGGCATTGCCGCCCTATATTCTTCCTCCAATATCCCGTCAATTCCCCGCTCATCTCCATAAAATACTGAGGGCACACCCGGGAAGGTCATCTGGAACAATACCGCCAGCCTATACCGCTTCTCGTCGTTGCCGCACAGGGACAGAAACCTGCTCACATCATGACTGTCCAGCAAATTCAGCTGCGCATAAACCGTCTGCTCTCTATAGCGCATTCTCATATTGGTCACTCTGCCGTCAAATTCAAATGCATCAATGCTTTCCTCCGCAAAGAAACGCCTGCAGTGCTTTCTGAAATCATAATTCATCGTGGAGTCAAATTTTTTTCCATCCAGCCAATGCCGTGCCGTTTCCCATACTTCCCCAATCAGAATGGCGTCCGGATTCACTTCCTTTGCTGCCCGGCAAAAGCAGTTCCAGAACTCATCATTCATTTCACTTGCAACGTCCAGTCTCCATCCGTCGATTTCATATTCTTTCAGCCAGTATCGGCACACTTGGCAGAAATAATCGATCACTTCCGGATTCTGACCATTCAGCTTGGGCATCATCCTCTCATATCCAAAACATTCATAACCCGGATAGATTTCACCGTTTTCCGGCCGCACCACCGGAAAAGTCAGGCGATAGAACCAATCCTTATAACGCGAATTTTCACCCTTTTCCACCACATCATTAAAAGCAAAGAATCTCCATCCGCAATGATTGAACACTCCGTCCACAATGACCTTCATTCCATTCTCGTGGTAAACCTTCACCATCTCTTTAAATTCTTCATTTGTCCCAAAACAGGGATCAATATGAAAATAATCTACCAGATCATATTTATGATATTCCCCCGCCGCAAAGACTGGGTTGATATAAATAGCATTGATTCCCAAGTCTTTCAAGTAATTTACATTTTCTGTAATCCCTCTTATAGTACCGCCCAGCTTTCCATGAAAAAGTTCGCCTTGCATCTCCTTTTCCGCCGACTTTAAAGAAATAGATTCCTTTTCTGTTGCAAAACTGTCCGGAAAGATATTGTAAATAACAGCGTCCTTTGCCCACGCGGGAGGCCTTACAAGATCGGCCCTGTGATTAAAGGGAAGCTGATAATATTCCGACCTGTCATCCACACATTCCTCCATAAAGCAATCCCCATAATACAATGTACTCTCATCTTCCGCTATCAACTCAAAATAATAATTGATTCTTTTATAAGGATGTTCCAACGTAATCTCATAATAATCAAAATACTCATCGGATGCCACTACCACCATTTCCTGCTTTGTAAAAATAACGGGAGTCTGCCGGCACGCCCTGTCTCCAAAATGCAAAAAGCAATGTTCCAAATCTCCTCTTCCACAGCGAAGTCTGAAAGTTACGTGCTCTTCATCCACTCCATAGGCATATTCCGATATGGGAATATGTAATACTGCACTTCTATTCATTTTTATACCTATGCCTTTCCCCTTAATTCTGTTCTTTTATTAACCCTTTACTCCGCCTGATGTAAGCCCTGATGCCATGTTTTTCTGCAGGGCAAAAAATATAATCAGAATAGGGAGCGATACAGCCAGTGATGCTGCCGAAAAAACCGGCCAGCTTCCGCTTGTCTCATTTGCCTGCAGCGAATATAATCCCGCCGCTAATGTATAGGTGCTCTCCCCTGTCATAAAGTTAATCGCAAAAATATACTCATTCCAGACGTAAATCAAAACCATCATGGCTGTTACGGCAATGGTCGGTTTTGCCAACGGCAGTACGATCTTCATGACAATCTGAATGGGACTTGCCCCGTCTATCATAGAAGCTTCCTCAATCTCAACGGGAATCGTATCAAAATATCCCTTCATATTCCACAGTGCAAACACTGCCATGGTTCCCGTATACACAATAATCAGCCCCAGCCTGGTGTTAATCAGTCCCATTGGACTGAGAAGCTTGTAAAGCGCCGTCATAGAAAGGAGCGACGGAAAAGCATACAGCAAGATCAACATCTGTAAAATTCCGCTCCTTCCCGGAAATCTCCTTCTGGAAAAGATATAAGCTGCCGGAATGCCTGTACAAAGCGAAATTGCCACTGTGGCAACTGCAAGCAGACAGCTGTTTTTAAGCCACAAAAGCACCGGTTCTTCCATAAATACTTTCCGATAATTTTCCAGTGTCATCTTTTGCGGAATAAAGGAAAAATTCGAACCAAGCAGACTGTTCTGCTCATTGAGGGATACCGAAAATGCATACAGAATCGGCACCAATGTGGCAAAGCAAATCAATATCAGGAAAAGATTGATCAGTAATAATTTTCCTCTTTCTTTCCATTCTTTCCGCTTCATCAGATTTCCTCCTTCGGCTTCCTGTTGATTACATAAGAAAAGATAATCAATATCCCAAAAATTACCATGGACACCGCAGAACTGTATCCGTAATTGTTTGTAATAAATGCATTCTCATAAGCATAAGTCAGAATCGTGTGTATATGTGCCCCCGTTTTGGCGCCTGCCTGCTGGGTCATTAGATAAATTACGTCAAACTGCTTAAAGGTGGTAAAAATCGTGATAACCACTGAGGGCGCAATAATCGGCTTAATGGAGGGAATCGTGATGTATAAGGTTCTCTCCATCCATCCCGCACCATCCAGCAGCGCACTTTCATAGAAACTCTGATCCACGCTTTGGAGGGCGCCGTCAATGATTGTAATCATGAACGGAAGCGCAAGCCATAGATTGACGATGGTGCAGCAGATAAATGCCAATCCATCGCTTGCCAGCCATTTTACCGGTGAAAAGCCCAGTTTTTCCATCCATTGATTCAACAATCCGAACTGAGAATTGAACATTCCCGTTTTCCATAACAGAATAGACACATAACCAGGCATTGCCCATGGAAAGATTAAAAGTGTCCGATAAAAGTTTCTAAGCCTCAGTCCCTTTGTGTTTAACAGACTTGCCAGCAGATAGGCAATCATCAGCTGCAATACCATATTTACGACTGTCCACAGGATCGTCAAAAGCAATGCCGGAATAAAGCCGCTGTCAAACACCAACAACGCTTCCTTATAATTCGCCAGCCCAATCAGATCATAAGTGAACCAATGATAAACATTCATATTAGTCAGGGAAATATATCCTGTGTAAATAATAGGAAATATCACAATCAGACAGATCAATATCAATGAGGGCGCCGACCACAAATAGGAAAACAATATGGTATTTTTCCTTTTCTTACTTAATTGGTTCATAGTCATTCCTTCCCACACAAAATTTCTTGCATCACTGCATTTTTCTAATCAATTCTTCCGCATTTTTCTGTGCCGTCTCGCAGCTTTCCTTCACATCCTGCCCGCTCATATTAATATTGACCAGCATATCTGCTGCAACCGTCCACATGATATCCATTTCCGGACAGTTAGGCATGGGAATCGTATTTTCAGCTGTTTCTCTCATAGCCATGACTACATCATCTGAAATCACTTCTGCATTTTCATAGCACGCTTCCACCGCCGGAGCGCATCCACTGACCTTTGCCAGCGAAATACCAACTTCCGGCTGCATCAGCGCATTTAATACCTTCTTCACTGCATCTGTTTTATTCTCCGCCGCATATTTCAGAACCTGCACACCCTGGACTCCCATATAAGGAGAAATAGGAATTCCGCTTTCGTCAATTACAGGCATGGAAGAAATTCCAAGATCCATTCCTGCTGCCCTTGATGCCGACACCAGCCACGGTCCTCCAATCGTTGCATGGGCTTTTCCCTCCTGGAACAAAGTATTTACCGTAGCATATTCACTTTCTCCGGGCATCAGCTCAACAAATTTTTTATGATACTCCATAGCAGCAATCGTTTCCGGCAGATCCAACCCCACATCGCCTTCACCATTCATGATATATCCTCCAAATCCGTGAATCCAGCCGGCACTGTAATAGGCTGTGCTATGCTGCTCCACAAACCCATAATGTCCGCCGTGGGTTTTCTCTGACATATACGCATATAATTCTTCCGTAGTCCCGGGAACGCGTTCATCAGCCATATACAACCGATTGTACATAAAGAGCAGGCGCTGCCTTGGGGTCATTCCCCACCATCTTAAGCGCTTCAGTAAGATTGCTCTTATGTTCCAGCCGTACGTCAACATCGGGTACGGATTTTTTCAATTCTGCAAGCAGCGCTTCCGCCACCGCCTCCTCTTTATCATGCCAGATTACAATGGTGTTCTTTTCTTCTTCTGTCAGCACCTGTCCTTTTGCTCCGCAGCCGCATAATAATCCAATAAGCATTGCAATTGACAATAATGATGCGATTATGTTCTTCATTCCCTACCTCCTGTTGACGTACTTCATACTCTTAGTTTTTTAGTCTTTTATTTCTTTTTCTTTATCACGAAGAAAGCTGCTAATACAGCAATTATAATACAAATAACAACAATCACTGCTATTATACCGGTATTTGATCCGCTCTTTTCTTCCTCCCCGGTCTGTGCACTCTCTTCTGTCACTGCTTCATCTTCAGAAGAAGCATTTTCATCTTGTGCTTCCATTTCTTCTGTACTCTCACCTGCCTCCTCTGTCAAAACTGCTTCGTAGGAGACTTCATATTCCTCCGGTCCTGAAACTACAATCCACACATCCTTCTCTGTCTCCACGGAAATATCGCTGGTCTGTACACTTCCTTCATTAGCATTTACGATAATAGAATTAATCCACCCCGGCACCTGCAATGTGAGCCATCCATCTTCACCTTCCAAAAAGCCTTCTCCCGGCCACGAAGTAAATACATTTGTTCCATCCGGCGCAGACCATGCCCATAAGCAAGGTGCTTCCCAATCTTTTGGCACTTTCACAGATACGCTGATATCCGCTGCCTGCACTGCATTTGGATCATTATAACTAAAATCAAAACTTCCATCTTCTGTAACGGTGATCCACACTTCTGCCGGGTCAATGGAAATTGCTTCGGTCTTCTGTCCCTCTTCGCTGCCGCTGATGATAACAGACTGCGCCCCTACAGGTACTCTTCCCGTATACCATCCATCATCTCCCATTTTTAGCGCTTCACTTGAATCGCTTTCACCTGCCGCATCTTCATCAGACGCTCCGCCTAAAGCAAAGACAGGTGCCTGCCAATTGTCCGGCAAGCTTACATGGATTTTGAATTTCTCCACATATGCAGGAAGTTCTCCTTCGGTCAGTACATCATAAGAAATTTCCGCATTTTCCATATCCTCTATCGTAATCCAGACGTTTCCGCCTTCCGATATCAACTCTCCTGTCTGGATTTCCTCACCGGCACTTACAATCATATGATTTGCCCATGAAGGCACCCAGATGTAATACCAGCCCTCATTGTCAGGGTCAACTTCCATTTCGCCGCCGGGCCATGACGCAAATGCGTTATTGCCTGCTTCATCCCAGGTCCACAAGAAAGGTTCATTCCAGTCCTCTGGCGGATTGACATAAATAACGATCCTTTCTTCCTCAGCCCTAGTGCTCATCGGCGCCCAAAATAAAAACATCATTGTAAACGCGCATAAAACCATCACAACTTTCTTTAACAGCTTTGCCATAAAAAATCCTCCTTTTTCTTGTCTCCTGTTTACAAGGAAAGTTTAACATCATGCTCTCTTTACAACAATTTAATTTTAAGTAACCGTTTTCCCACTTTTTTGCACTATTTAACCAAGTTTACATGGGTGTTTTTTGTGCATAAGCTATACTTTTATGGTCCTTTTTTCCATTTATCAAAAAGTTTGTGAAAAATATACAAATTATTTTCCTCTATTTTCCCTCTTCTGATTATCTGCATATCTCTTATATTTCACAGGCAGCACTTCCCTATAAAATAAAAAAAGAACTCCCGCACGAATCATTACGCTAAAAAATATCATTCCCGTGCAGCAGTCTCTTAAAACATGTTATATGAAATTCTTAAATCAGCTTTCCGTTTCTTCCTTTCTGCTTAACGCTTTTTCCAGCTTATTCCGAATCCGAAGTTCCTTGAAAAAAGACGTCAGCACGCAGGAACACTTTTCCTCAAGTATTCCCCTCGTTATTTTCACCTGATGGTTAAATTCCGGCATTTCCAGCAGATTTATTATGGAGCCGGCACAGCCTGCCTTAGGATTCATGCATCCTATGACCACCTCGTCAATCCTCGCCTGCACGATTGCACCTGAACACATCTGACATGGTTCCAACGTTACATACATCGTACAGCCCTCCAGCCGCCAGTCACCAAGTTTTCTGCTTGCTCTTCTTATTGCAGTGATCTCGGCATGGGCAAGTGTATCTTTGTCTGTATTTCTGCGATTATAGCCCCGGCTTATGATTTTCCCTTCGTACACGATTACACAGCCTATGGGAACCTCCCCCAAATCCTTTGCCTTCTTCGCCTGTTTTAGGGCTTCCCCCATGTATTTTTCTTGTTCTGTCATAAGTACCTCCATACCGTCGGGTAAACTACGCCCCTCACGCTTCTATTCCCCGCAGCGCCACATCCCGGATAGCTTAAAAGTGTAGTTTTACTCATGCCAACGATCAGTAACGTAATTCCTCCCCGTTTTGGTTGACAAACAGGACAAAAAACCCTATACTACAAGATGATATAACTTATTCTACAACCGTGCAGCTTTGTTTTCAGGGAAGCTGTCATGGCTGCCCTGTATAAGTGGCGTTTGACGATTGGGTCTTGCGCAATGGAAATCTGCGAACCGTGTCAGGTTGGGAACAAAGCAGCACTAAGCGGAATCTTCCATGTGCCGTAAGGGTGCCTGGTCCTAGTCAACTGTGCAGGTAACGCATGGCAGTTTCCCTGAGGGTAAAGAGCACGGTTTTTATTCTCCTGCTTTATTTATTATATCTTGCTTATAAACGCTCCGCAAGTCTATAACTCCACCCTGCGCATGTAGTATCCGAATTTCCCAACTTCCACGGCTCCGTCACATTCAAACCCTTCAAACCCAAACATGATGGCTACCATCTTTTCTCTTTCAAAATAGGTTCCCGGAACTCCCAGATAAAAACAGGTTCCATCGCCATCCCCGATTTCCTTATCCGGTCCAAGGATCATATGCCTGTAATTATAAAATCCATGCAAAAGAAAACTGTTATTTACCAGCCTTTGGTAAGGAGCCTGTAAGATAATAAAATCCTTCGGCTCAACAGAGAGAAAAACTCTATCATCCCCAAAAGGATGCACCTTTTTATAACATCTAAGAAGCTGCTCCCACTTATCCTCACAAGCCGGTTCCGACAAAATTTCTATTTTTTCCCCAGTCTTTCTATTCCCATAAAGATTCGTTCCATTTTCATCAGCTGTAATTTCCTCTGTTGTATTTTCATCTGCGGCAAACAAATCAGGTCTTTTCATTGGCATAGAAAACCCCTCCGCCTCTCGCCAATATCCTGCAATCCACTGCTGCGCATCCAGGTGAATCAAAACACCGCACAAATCATTTTCATCAAACTCTTCCTCGCCAAATCTCGCAAATCCTCCGCCCACATAAAACCGCCTTTTCTCATCCGCTCTCCCACTTTGCAAAGTGATTGTTTCCCAATCAATTTCCCTGCTTCGTCCTACCACGCAGAGCTTATACCTGCCATCCCGGATACCTGTCCCATTTTTTATATGTATGTCCAGTAAATATCCATCTCTTTCTCTTGAAAGTTTTGTAAATCCGGCAGATGCTTTTTTCACTCCATCCTGATATAAAGACAAATATACTATTTTCTTTTCATATAAAATCAACCTTATCCCTCCCAACAGTTCTGTACTATTGTATTCGGGGATAAGGTTTTTCATGTCTATCATCCTAAAGTTTCCTTCAGGCTATCACTTAACGGTTTTCCGCCTCCAAATATTTCATGTAATTATACACCATCATGGCTATTTTAAAGGTAAGTGCGTCATCAAAAGTGCGCACATCCAGCCCTGTGCTCTTCTGCATTTTTTCCACTCTGTATACAAGCGTATTGCGATGTACAAATAACTGTCTGGATGTCTCTGACACATTCAGATTATTTTCAAAAAATTTATTTACAGTTGAAACAATTTCTTCATCAAAGTTCCCTGGATCATTGTCCCCAAATATCTCATCAATAAAAATCTTGCACAGATTCACGGGAAGCTGATAAATCAGCCGCCCTATTCCAAGGCTTCCATAAGAATTCACTTTCTTTTCCACATAAAAGATCTTTCCTACTTCAAGCGCCATCATAGCTTCTTTGTAAGACTTCGAAACATCCTTAAGCTCCTGTACTATCGTTCCATATGCCACCCTTACATTCATCATGGCTTCTGTACTCATCATATCCACTATCGTCTGCGCTATCTGTTCAAGATTAGCATTTCCGTCCTTCGCACCAACGGATTTGATTAAAATCACGCTATTCTCATCTACCGCTGTGACAAAATCCCCCGATTGCACAGAAAACAACCCGCGCAGCAGCTCTATAGCCGTATTATCCTTCTCCGTCTTGGTTTCCACAATATATACCACCCTTGGAACTGCTGCTTCAATATGTAATTTCTTTGCACGATTATATACATCAACCAATAAAAGATTATCCATCAAAAGATTCTGGAAAAAATGATTTCGGTCAAGACGTTCTTTATATGCCAAGATAAGCTGCTGAATCTGACTCACTGCCACTTTCCCAATGATATAAGACTCATCATTGCTGCCCCTCGCTGCCAGTATGTAAGCAAGTTCCCCTTCATCCATAATTTTAAGAAGATGATTCTTTCCTATCACCTGACTGTCCGCAGGGGAATCCGCAAATCCTCTGACCAGATCCTCCGGTATACCGCCATCTTCAAATGTAGAGGCAATTTCTGCTCCATCCAGACCAAACACCGCCAGATTAACCTTCGTGATGGCATGCAACTCCTCAATGCAATTTTCTATTATTTGTGTAGTAATCATTTCTTCACGTCCTTTCTGAGTATAAATACAGTATATCAAAACTTTTAGAATCATTGCAATCAAAAAGGGATGCCTTCGGCATCCCTCTTATTCATGCAATTATTAGTTTGTAATTGTCTGCTCTGTTTCTTTATCGAATACGTGAATCTTATCAACATCAAATGCAAACTTAACTGCATCACCAGGTCTTGCTGTTGTACGGGAGTCAACTCTTGCTGTGAGCGGGAACTCAGCCAAATCAAAGTATAAATAAACTTCTGCACCAAGCAATTCGTAAACCTTAATGGTTGATTCAAATGAGCATTTTGCTGTCTGAAGGAACATCTCTGAATCATATACATCTTCAGGACGAATACCAAAAGTAACTGTCTTTCCAGCATATCCGCCGTCAATCAGCTTTTTGGATTTTGCAGCAGGAAGAGGAATACTGCTTCCAGCAACCTTAAGACTTGCTACATCTCCATTTACCTCTACAACGGCATCAAGGAAGTTCATCTGAGGAGATCCCATGAATCCAGCTACGAACAGATTAGCAGGCTTCTCATACAGATTCTGAGGTGTATCTACCTGCTGAACAACGCCGTCTTTCATAACTACGATTCTGTCACCAAGTGTCATAGCTTCTGTCTGGTCATGTGTTACATAAATAATGGTAGTACCTAATCTCTGATGCAATTTAGCAATCTCAATACGCATCTGCACACGGAGCTTAGCATCCAAGTTAGAAAGAGGCTCATCCATCAAGAATACCTTAGGATTACGAACGATAGCACGACCCATAGCAACACGCTGTCTCTGACCACC
>CAYOED010000046.1:0-29501 GCA_964402925.1 uncultured Lachnospiraceae bacterium
TACATTATATAGTTTTTTGCTATACCCCATAAGAAAGAAATACCTTCTCTAAAAAGGACAGTAACTCGTTACTGTCTTTTTTACTACCTCATGACAGAAAGGATATTGATAATCTGATGGGTATAGTATAATATATACTATGTAATTGTATTTCAAAGAAACGGAGTTGGATGTATGGATCTTGATCGATTAATGAAAGCAGAGTATAACAAGCAGTATATAGAGAGTATGCGGCCTGTTTTTGATAGAAAGTCATTATTCAGTGATACAACAGAGGATTACTTATCTCCTTCGGAACCAAATCCTTATTCACAGATTACAATCAGGTTCCGGGCTGCGCTTAATAATGTTGACAGGGTCTTTATGGTGAACCGGGGAATCCGGAATATTATGCATAAAGAAAGTCAGGATGACGATTTTGACTATTTTGCATGCGAGACGGAAATAGAAGACGAGGAATACGCATATCATTTTGAAGTTCAGATTGGTAAAATTACCTGTGTTTACGACACTAGAGGAGTAGTGAAAGAATCATTGCCGGAATATGATTTTCGCGTCATTCCCGGATTTAAAACGCCAAAGTGGGCAAAAGGCGCGGTCATGTATCAGATCTATGTGGACCGTTTTTACAATGGGGATCCTTCCAATGATGTGCTCACGTCGGAATATGAGTATATTGGCGACAAGACGGTGAAAGTTGATGACTGGGGTAAGTACCCGGCTGTGATGGGCGTCCGTGAATTCTATGGCGGAGACTTACAGGGTGTACTGGATAAAATGGATTATCTGCAGGGGCTGGGGATAGATGTGATATATTTTAATCCTCTGTTTGTCTCACCTTCAAATCATAAATATGATATTCAGGATTATGACTGCATAGATCCGCATATCGGGAAAATCGTCAGTGATGAAGGGGAACTACTTTACCACGATCAACATGAGAACCGGTTTGCCAGCAGATATATTGACAGAGTTACCAATAAGAAGAATCTGGATACCAGCAATGAATTGTTTGCCAAGGTGGTTGAAGAAGCACATAGAAGGGGCATGAAGGTCATATTGGACGGTGTGTTTAATCACTGCGGTTCCTTCAATAAATGGCTGGACAGAGAAAGAATATATGAGAATGCGGAAGGATATGAAAAGGGAGCACATATCAGTAAAGAAAGCCCTTATTATAATTATTTCCAGTTTTACAATGAGAACGCATGGCCATATAACACCAGCTATGACGGCTGGTGGGGGCATGATACCCTTCCGAAGCTGAATTATGAAAAATCCCGGGAATTATTTGATTATGTCATGCGAATTGCAGCTAAGTGGGTATCTCCTCCTTATAATGCGGACGGCTGGCGTCTGGATGTGGCAGCGGATTTAGGTCACAGCCCGGAATTTAATCATTATTTCTGGAAAGAGTTTCGAAAGGCTGTAAGACAGGCAAATCCCAACGCAATCGTTCTGGCAGAGCATTATGGGAACCCCAGAGACTGGCTGAACGGCAAGGAATGGGATACGGTAATGAACTATGATGCATTTATGGAGCCGGTGACATGGTTCCTTACAGGCATGCAGAAGCATAGTGACGATTACAGGGGGGATTTGTATGGAAATGCCGACAGCTTTATGGGTGCCATGAGACATCACATGGCAAACTTTACCACTCCGTCGCTTCATATTGCAATGAACGAGCTTTCTAATCATGATCACTCCAGATTCCTTACCAGGACCAACAAAAAGGTGGGGAGAACTAATACACTGGGCGCCCATGCAGCGGATGAAGGCATCAATAAGGCTGTTATGCGGGAAGCAGTAGTCATTCAGATGACATGGCCGGGAGCTCCTACGATTTATTATGGTGATGAAGCAGGTGTATGTGGCTTCACGGATCCGGATAACAGAAGAACTTATCCATGGGGACATGAAGATCAGGAACTGATTCAATTCCACAGGGAAATGATACGCATTCATAAAGAAAATCCTGAAATCCTTACAGGATCTCTTAAATTTATCGATCAAGGATATAATGTGCTGGGGTATGGCAGATTCAACCGGAAAGCGGCTGTTGTGGTGCTGATCAATAATAACGACCACGAGGTGACGAGGGAAGTATCCGTATGGCAATTGGGGATTCCCAAGGAGAGCGTGCTTAAAAGCCTGATGCTCACCAGCGAAGAGGGATATTCTACGCAGTCTCATGAATATCCGGTAATATCAGGAAAGATTGGTATAACACTTGCGAAGACTTCAGCAATCGTGCTGAAATATGAAAAACGGGCGTCTAAAAATTTTCTTCTTTTTAAGTAAATGTAAAAATCGAAAATCCGCTGGGCAAATTTATAAGCCTGGTGGATTTTCTTGCAAAATTGGAAAATGCTTTATTATCATACAGGAGGAGCCTGAATGGAATTTAATAATTTTAATACGTCACAAAGTTGCTTTTGTAGAGAAGCGTTTTCTGTTTTTAAAGAATCCATTTCGCTTTGCATGGAGTTGATTGCTCCAGTTAATTCATTAATTGTCATGTTTTGATTTTCTATTGTTTTTTTCTGGTTTTCCATTTTCTTTTCTTGATTTTCCATCATATGCTGGACAGACCGCTGCCTGCGGAAAAAGTCTTCTCTCGCCTCACACTGAAGGCGTATCATTTCTTCCTGGCTAAGTTGATAGACGGTGGCACAAGCCTCATTTATGAATTCGTCTTGTTTTGCAATCATTTTTAATTCCTCCCATGTGGTTGCTTTAAAAAGAGATGCCCAGTAGTCAAGGTGGTAGTGCTTGTCCTCCTTGGTGGCTAGATCTATACGAGTTAAGTTTAACACATAAAGGCGCATTTTGTCACTATATATTGTATAATTCTTGGTATTCATAAATTGATAGGTAGAAAAGAATTCTGGGTGGTTTGGAAAAAGTGTGAAATCAAGAAGCCCAATCTGGACAGCAGGTCTTACAGCGCTATAGTCTTCACCCGAATTAAGATTATCAAAGGTGCGCCCAAGGTAGCTTAAAGAACGTTCCGGCCAATTGTGCTCATTGATGACCTGCATTTCCAGATTGATAAGAGTATGATCATTCAATGTAATAGATATATCCAAAAAGAAAGTCTTGTTGTTGATGGACTCTCCCAGTATGATGGGATTATTGATTATGACTGATCTGACTTTTGATAGGTGAAGATGGAGAAGAGAACAGATGAGACCTTTTAAAACATGGTTGTTACGCTGGAGGAGTGCACGAAAGAGATAGTCATTTGTCATGGGGATATTTAATGGACCGGTTGCGGAATGCCAAGCATTAATGTCATCTGCAGAAGTAAAAGAAATATCAGATTGTGTGTCGCTGGGTTTAAACATAAAGAACCTCCTGAAATAAAAGAATTGATAGGATCGCGTAAAGAGTTGCGATAGAGATGTAGAAATGAAATGTTTGTAAGAGCGTTATATCATAAAAATGTTTGAAATACAATAAACATTTGATGGAATAAATGTAGAAAATTAATTGGTAAAATCATTTTTCCTTTAACCGTAGACACAAAATATGGTAAGAAATTATCAAATATGAGAAGTTTAATACTATATTTTGTATTGTGCAAGGTGCTAATCTGCTTTGGATTTTATAAGGTCTTGTGTTATGCGGAACATAACGTGTAAGGCAGGACTTATTTTGTGCCTATATTATAGACTGCTCTTCAGGGAAATAAATAATGGTATAGTAAATATACTATTGACAAATACAGTACTATGTTGTACGATGTATATCGAGGAGGGGAATATATGAACATAGAAGAATGGAAATCCCAGATTAAGCGCGGAACGTTGGAATACAGCATCTTATTGATGATAGACAAAAGAGCGTATTATGGGTATGAAATTATCAGTGAACTGGAGAGGCATCCTATTCTGACAGCAAAGGAGAGTACGATTTACCCACTTCTTAGAAGACTGCTTGGAGAAGGATTTCTTTCCTCTTTTTGGCAGGAAACAACGCAGGGACTGCCGCCGAGGAAATATTACTCTATTACAGATAAGGGCAGGGAATATCTAAATGCCATGACAGTCCAGTGGAACAGCCTATTAACAGCGATAGAAGAAATTAAAGGAGAGTAAGGAAATGGATAAGATGATGAATGACTATCTTAATAAGATTGACAGATGTTTAAGACCTATGGCAGCCTCAGAACGTGCCGACATTATCAATGAAATCAAAAGCGAAATGATAGAATTACAGACACAAGCCAGCTTGTCAGACGAACAGATTTTAGAACGTTTAGGGAATCCGAAGGAGTTGGCAAAAGCATATTTGGGGGAATCGATTGCAAAAAGCAACACTTTCAGCCTGAGAAGATTTGGCGCAGTTGCAGCATTCTACAGCCTTGCAGGATTTACAGGAATGTTCGTGCTGCCCTTTTGCAGCGTCCTTGCTGTAGCACTTATGTTCAGCGGCATAATTGCCCCAATAGTAGGAATTATCGAATTTTTAGGTTTTATATTAGGCGTGGAAGTACCATTTGTATCCTTTCAGATGGGGACATATACGGCACCTCCATATATAGCACTTCCTCTATCTGTTGTTTTTGGAATTATCCTATTCTTAGCTGGAAAAGGAGTGTGGAAGATTATGATTAAATATATTCAGGCAGTCAGCTTGGGGAAAAGAAAGCTTCAGCAATAAAGATAACCATTTGGCAATGACTTTGTGTACAGAGTACAACGGCAGAGAGCATAAAACAAAAGCACAGGGACCTGCTTCCGGTTTCAGGTCTAGTCTTCAAATCGGATTTCACTAACGGAATGGATATACATATTTGAAGCCGAACGGGTCGGAGCCAGTCGGCGTCCTGCCTTGTGGCTCCTAGCCCCGCCGTCCTGGCGGGACTCCCCTGACATTGAACCATTCCGTAAGTGAAATTGCCGATTTTCCGCCATAGCCCTGAAACCGGAAGCGGGTCCCTGTGCTTTTGTTTTATGCTCTCTGCCGTTGTGCTCTGTACACAAAGTCATTGCCAAGCCACCGCAAATAAAGAAAAAATAAAAAGATTTTTAAATAAACCTTGGTGGTGCTATAATAGGGGAAAAGAAAAGGGAAGGAGTTATAAAATGTTGTTGGAAGGAAAAGTAGCAATTGTAACAGGCGGAACCAGGGGTATTGGGTTTGAAATTGTACGCAAGTATCTTGCAAACGGCGCTAAAGTGGTACTGTTTGGATCGAGGCAGGATACTGTGGACAAGGCGCTGGATAAACTAAAGGAAGAAAACCCTGATTGGGAAGCAGAGGGTATGTTCCCGAAGCTTACGGATGCATCGGAGGTCGAAAAAGCAATTCTGGATGTGAAGGAGAAGTTCGGAAGGATTGATATTCTTGTGAATAATGCAGGGATTTCCCAGAGCACGCCTTTATACGATTATACACCGGAAGAATTTGATAAAGCGATTGATTTGAACGTGAAGGCATTATTTTACGCGATTCTGCCCGCTGCAAAGATTATGAAGGAGCAGGGCGGCGGCTGTATCATCAATACCAGTTCTATGGTCAGCCTTTCGGGTCAGCCTGCCGGCGTTGGATATCCGACCAGTAAATCGGCAGTGAATGGCATGACATTTTCACTGGCAAGAGAACTTGGAAAGGATAATATCAGAGTAAATGCAGTTGCACCGGGAGTGACCAAAACGGATATGGTTGCAGCTCTCCCGCAGGCTATGGTTGATGCGATTTCTGCTAAGATTCCTTTAGGAAGACCGGGAGGACCGGATGAAGTTGCCAATGCATTTCTTTATCTTGCCAGTGACCTGGCAAGTTATGTAACGGGAGAAATCTTGTCCGTTGATGGTGCATGCAGGTCATAAGATCAAACTTTTTTATAGAAAAACTCCGGCACATTCATGCCGGAGCTTTTTCTATCCATATGTAATATTCAATATTAATATATCTTACTGGAATATAGCTGCTTCAATATCCTTGGAGAATTTGTTCATATCGCTGGGGAGCCATGCTACTGTTTCCTTGCCGTTTACATCAACTGCAAGTTTTTCACAGTTAACAGTAATTTTCACTGGTTCAGTACTGAGTTTCAAAGTGGAAAGTCCTGCTAAATATTCTTCGAAATACTGCTGCATATATTTTGACAATATTTCGGTATCGCCGGCCATGACAGCTATCTGGTCATCTTCTGAGATTCTTTCCAGCATTTTGCTTTGTGCATCTGCTGAGACTTGATACAAATCGCTTGCAAAGTAACCATATACCTCCAGGGTGACGACAATCTGGTCACTGCTTTCAGAAGTAATTTCAGAAGAATAGTTAATTTTGCCAAAAGTTGCCATCATGGAGTCTGTATATTCCTGTATTTCTTCATCTGATAACTCAATGCCTGCCTCTGCAAACTGACTCCTTAGTTCATCTATCATTTTCGTGTCAGAGCCTTCTTCAAAAAAGGTATTGTATACATCTTCTTCTGATGTAAAACCAAGTAAATCCTTCATAGGGGCAGCATTGCTCTTTGCGGTAAGTTCAAATAATGCACTTATCGTTTCGTCAGCCGGAGCCATTTTAGCTCCACAACCGGTCAAGGTTATGCACATAATTGCTATTGTTGCAATAACAGTTAATACTTTCTTTTTATTTTTTTTCATAATAAACACTATCTCCTTTTTGATTACATTTAAGTGTATTTCTACCACTGTAAGTTGTAAAATAAATATAATAAATAGGAAAAAAGTACTGATATATGAAATGTATAGAAATTTTTACTATCTATAAAATAGAAATATGTAAAACAAAATAAAAAATAATATTTGCTTTCTGCTTGCAATTATGAATTTCTTTTATTATCATAGGAAATAGATACACGACTGACGGAAACAGGAAGTGCCTGTGTAGGAGAACCTACAGGGAGTGTATTGTTCAAGAATGAGCCGACCGTCTGGGCAGCCTGGTGAGGGAATGTCCGGGCGTTATTTTGTTTCCCAAATTATATGTTGTAAAATAGGAATGGAGGATGAGATGAACATGTTATCACTTGCGCGGGAACTTTCGGATAATGCATATCCGGGAAGAGGTATCGTCATTGGTAAGTCAAAGGATGGTACGAAGGCTGTAACAGCTTACTTTATTATGGGGAGAAGTTCTAACAGCCGTAACCGTATTTTTGCGGTAGAAGGGGAGGGAATCAGGACGGAAGCTTTTGATCCGTCTAAATTAGAGGATCCCAGTCTGATCATTTACGCACCGGTGAGAGTGCTGGACCACATGACGATTGTTACAAACGGGGATCAGACAGATACTGCTTATGACGGATTGAAAAAAGGTCTGACCTTTGAGCAGTCATTGCGGAGCCGGGAATTTGAACCGGATGCACCCAATTATACCCCCAGAATATCAGGTCTTATGAATGTAAAAGACGGAAAATACGATTATGTGATGTCCATTTTAAAAAGTAACAATGGTAATCCTAAAGGCTGCAATAGATATACTTATGCTTACGAGAATCCTACGGCGGGAGAAGGGCATTTCATACATACTTATATGCATGACGGAAATCCTCTACCGAGTTTTGAAGGCGAGCCAAAACTTGTGGAGATAGAAGGAACCATTGATGAGTTTACAGACAAAATCTGGAACAGTTTAAATGAGGACAATAAGGTATCTTTGTTTGTAAGGTATATTGACATTGAAACAGGCAGATACGAGACACGTATTGTAAACAAAAATAAATAATTCTGAACGCAGATTCAGCGTAGAAATGAGGAAAATATGAATGAGATTCAATTAAAATACGGATGCAACCCGAACCAGAAACCTTCCAGGATTTTTATGGAGGATGGAAGTGAACTTCCTGTTACGGTGTTAAATGGTAAGCCCGGATATATTAATTTTTTGGATGCTTTTAACGGATGGCAGTTGGTAAAGGAATTGAAGGAGGCAACCGGGCTTCCGGCAGCTACCTCTTTTAAACATGTTTCCCCGGCAGGGGCAGCAGTGGGTCTGCCGCTTACACAGACCCTTGCGAAGATTTACTGGGTGGATGACTTGGGAGAACTCTCGCCCCTTGCCTGCGCGTATGCAAGAGCAAGAGGCGCAGACAGGATGTCTTCCTTCGGAGATTTCATTGCTTTGTCCGATGTGTGCGATGCAGATACCGCAAGGCTGATCAAGCGGGAGGTGTCTGACGGTGTGATCGCACCGGGATACACTGAAGAAGCAATGGAACTTTTGAAAGCAAAGAAAAAGGGCAACTATAATATTATTCAGATAGATCCTTCCTATGTGCCGGCACCCGTTGAGAGAAAGCAGGTGTACGGAATTACCTTTGAACAGGGCAGAAATGAACTGGATATAAACGGCGATCTGCTTTCCAATCTTGTGACAAAGAATAAGGAATTGCCGGAATCTGCTTTAATTGATATGAAGATTGCTCTGATTACGCTTAAGTATACGCAGTCCAATTCCGTCTGCTATGTAAAGGGCGGACAGGCAATCGGGATCGGTGCAGGACAGCAGTCCAGAGTTCACTGTACCAGACTGGCAGGTCAGAAAGCGGATAACTGGTATCTGCGTCAGGCGCCTAAGGTACTGGATCTTCAGTTTGTGGATACACTGGGGCGTGCCGACAGGGATAATACCATTGATGTTTATATTGGAGATGAATATGAAGATGTACTCCGTGAAGGTGAGTGGCAGAAACGCTTTAAGGTAAAGCCGTCCGTTTTTACAAGAGAGGAAAAGCGGGCATGGCTGGATGGAAATCAGGATGTGACGCTTGGATCGGATGCCTTTTTCCCATTTTCAGATAACATTGAAAGAGCGTATAAGAGCGGTGTGAAATACATTGCCCAGCCCGGCGGATCAGTGCGTGATGACCTCGTGATAGAATGCTGTGATAAGTACGATATGGTAATGGCATTTACTGGAATCAGATTATTTCATCATTAAAAAAGAACACGAAAGTGTTCTTTTTTTATAATTGCTGGCATTATTCCAAATAAAAGATTAATATAAGAGTAATGAAATTAACAGACGGTAAGGTAGATAGGGCGGAACATGGAGAAAAAAAATAAACGAAAAGTAATTCATAGGCAGATAATTGTATTTTCTGTTCTTATTTCAGCAATGGTAGTTATGACTTTATCCAGTTTGACTTATGTGGGAAAGTGGGCGGATGAGGCATGGGAAGCAACTGATAAATCATATGAGCAGTTTGAGAGGCATTATGTTTTAATTTCGGACTCAGATGAGGAAATTTTTTGGGGAAAAATTTATGAAGCGGCAAGAAAATATGGAGAGGAAGAGAGAGTCTATCTGGAGTGGGGTGGCAGAGAACTCACCATGGACTATTTAAAAGAGGAATTACTGAAAATAGCAATTGCGTCCAATGTGGATGGAATTGTATTGGAGGGCGATGGAAGTGAAGAAATCCGGGAATTAATTGATGAAGCAGTCGATCATGGAATACCGGTTGTAGCAGTGATGGCGGACAGCTATGACAGCAAAAGACAGAGTTTTGTCGGGATTGGAAATCATGATCTGGGGCGTGAATATGGAAGGCAGATTATCCGAGTTGCAAATAAGAACACAGAAGATGCACTGATTCTGCTGGATACATCAGTGGAAGATAGCGGGCAGAATCTCGTTTATAATGGGATAAAAGACACTCTGGAAAATGAAGGTAATCATTTGAATCTGGAATTGAAAACATTGGCGATTAATGAGGATTCTCCTTTTGGAGAGGAGGAAGCAATTCGTAGGCTTTTTCTGAACAGAGAAGAGCTTCCCGAAATCATTGTCTGTCTGAATGAAAAAAATACCATTAGTGCCTACCAAGCGGCTATTGATTATAATCTTGTAGGGGAGGTTAAAATAATTGGTTACTCTGATGCTGATATTATTCTAAGCGCAATAAACAGGAATGTAATAGCGGCGGCAATTGTGGTGGATACAAAGCAGATAGGAAGTAGCTGTATGAAAGCATTGGATGAATATATTGAGACTGGTCATGTGAATGACTTTTTTACCGTGGATGTGAACGTTATTACCTCAAATAATGTGGAAGGATATCTTAAAAATGCTGAGAAACAGGATGAAGAATAGGAAAGATATTTTTATTAGTATTCAGACGAAATTACTCTTTGTTTTTTTGCTGATTGCTTTGACTATCCTTGGAACGAATCTGTATATTTATATTAATATTAATAAAATGATTGCCAACATTGATAGTGTATATGAAAGTAACGCTATGCTGAATGAACTGCAGAACAGGCTGACACTGATACATCGGTATATGGAGAATTTTCTTGATACAAAAGATACAGAGGCCATTGAAGGATATCTTCGTAATGAGCAGGAATACTACAACCAGTTGGAAAATCTGAATGAAAGAATTCTGAATGATGCCAAGATGATTGCAGAAAAAAACATCTACAATATGTCGTTGTCGTATCTGGAAATTACAGATAAAGCAATTGAGGCAAAGAGAGGACGGAATGTAGCAAAATACAGGGAATATTATGGTGATGCGGATGAATTGTATGATTATTTAAATTCCTGCGTATATAGTTTAAATAATCAGCAGTTCAAAAATAATTCAGATAATTATGAAATGTTGTTTTCTGCATTGAAATATTCAGAAACATCTAATCTGCTTATCCTCTGCATGGTCAGTGCATTAAACGGGGTACTGATTGTGTTCCTGACAAAAGGTATTACAAATCCGCTTAAAGAGTTGGTCAAAGCAGCGAATGAAGTAGCAAATGGCAGATTGGATCTGGAATTGCAGGAAAAATACACCCATGATGAAGTAGGCATCGTGACGAATGCGTTTATTCAAATGGTGAAGAGTTTGAAGAAATATATTGAGCAAATTAGAAAGAGTATGGAACTGGAAAGTGCAATGAAAGAAAAGCAACTTATGATGGAGACGCATTTGCGGGATGCCCAGCTTAATTATCTTCGGGCACAGATCAATCCTCATTTTTTGTTTAATACCTTGAATGCAGGTGCCCAGCTTGCTATGATGGAAGGGGCAGACAGGACCTATCAATATGTGCAGAATGTAGCTGATTTTTTCAGGTACAATGTAAAGAAAAATCATGATATGGCAACACTTAGAGAAGAAATTGAATTGGTGGATAATTATATATACATTATAAATGTAAGATTTTCAGGAGAAATTAATTTTAAGAAGAAAATAGACGAGGAATTGATTAATGTGAAGATACCGAGTATGATTCTGCAACCGATTGTGGAAAACTGCATTAATCATGGTATCAAGGGTATTGCATGGGAAAATCGTATTGAGCTTTCTATATATGATGAGGGCGGTAATGTATGTATCAGCGTGCGTGATAATGGCGTAGGAATGAGCAAAGAGAAAATTGAGAGGATCCTACATAGAAAGCAAGAAGAAACAGATTTGAAGGATGCCATGAATGGGGTCGGTCTGGATAATGTAATTGTCAGGCTCCGTTTGTTTTTTGACAGGGAAGATGTAATTGAAATCACAAGTGCGGGACAGGATATGGGAACGGAAGTTGCCATACATATTCCATTAGAGGTGTAAAAATGTATAAAATTATGATTGCAGATGATGAAGGAATTGTAATAGATGCTTTAAAGTTCATTATCAAGAAGAATTTTGGTGATTCATGCCTGATAGAATCGGCTAAAACCGGAAGAAGTGTGATAGAGCTTGCAGAAAATTTCAGACCGGACATTGCGTTTATGGATATACATATGCCCGGTATTAATGGAATTGAAGCAATGAAAGAGATTCAAAAGAATAATAAGAATATAATTTTCATTGTTGTCTCCGCATACGATAAGTTCGACTACGCGAAGGAAGCAATCGGTCTGGGAGTTATGGATTATGTGAATAAACCGATTGATAAAAAAAATATTGTGTCACTTCTGCAGAAGGCAATGGAAAAAACTGACCTTGAAAAAAAGAAAAGGAGCAATGATCTTCTTATAAAAGAGAAGCTGGAAACAGTCATACCGATTATTGAAAGCGGTATGATTTATTCCGTCCTTTTTCAGGAAAATTACACAGAAGAGGCAGATAATTTTAAAAATCTGCTCGGAATCAAGGAAGACGACGGGTATATGATGGTAATTGAATATGGGGATACGGATGAAGGCGGTCATCTGACAAATGCTATAGGTGCCAGTGTAAGGCTGCAGTCTAATTATATAAGACTTAGGGAAACTGTTAAAGAATTTTTTCCGGGAATAATAGGACCTATGATGGCAAACGCGGTAATCATATTTGTTCCATGTGTTGAGAAAAGCGCACGGAATGAGTACGAGGAGAGAGTGGAAATTATAGAAAATGCCAGAAAAATGATTCGAAAACTGGAGAAAGATATTGATGCGCAGTTCAGAGTTGGAATCGGATCTGTCAAGAAACTGGATGAAGCGGACATGTCGTATGCAGAAGCTGTCAATGCACTCCGCCATACTACCGGAAGTGTAGCGCACATTGAGGATGTTACTATAAAAAGCAGATATGAAGATGATTATCCAATTCAAAGCGAACGGAAATTGTTTGATCTTGTCCAGAGGGGAGATGTTACAGGAACTGTATCTGTGGCAAGCAGTTTTTTTGATTGGATGGTGAATCGGTATGCAGATGCAATTATGGATATAAAACTAAAGGTATTGGAGCTTATCTTGCGTGCGGAGAGGATTTCCTTTGAAAGTGGTGGGAGTACATATCGCTTTGAGGCGCGGCATGATTATCTCACGGTTTTGTTTGATATTAAGAATTATGAGGAATTGCGTTCGTGGTTCCTTTCCAAGATCAGGGAGGCAACCAGAAATGTGTCCGGAAATAAGGAAAAGGCCTCAATCAGTTTAGTGGAGAAGGCAAAGGCGTTTATTGACAGCAATTATTTTAAGGATATATCTCTGGATGAGGTTTCCAGGGAAATTAATATCAGCCCCTATTACTTCAGCAAATTGTTTAAAGAAGAGACAGGAGGTAATTTTATAGATTATGTCACAACAGTTCGGATGGAAAAGGCGAAGGAACTGCTTTGCACGACAAATAAAAGCATGAAAGAAATATGCAGTGAAGTAGGATATTCGGATCCGAACTATTTCAGCCGTTCCTTTAAAAAGAATGTAGGAATAACACCTACTGAGTATAAGGAGGAAAACAATGTGTAATCTATGTAAAGTGTTTATGGTCATGGCAATCGCCGCGCTGCTTGTCGGCTGTAACGAAGTGGAAAATACCCGGCAAATAGATGAAGAGGAAGAAGTAAAGATACAGATAGGCATGATTTTTGATAATTTTGTCATGGAACGATGGCTGAGAGACAGAGATGTATTTGTGTCTACTGCCAAGGAATTAGGTGCAGAGGTAAATGTACAGAATGCAAACAGCAGTGTAGAAGAACAAATTGATTTGATAGAATATTTCATAAAAAAGAAAGTAGATATAATCGTAATTATTCCAATTGATTCGCAGCCTCTTTTAGGGCCAATTAAAAAAGCACAGGAAGAGGGCATAAAAGTGGTTTCTTATGACCGTCTTGTCGTAGGAGCAGAACCGGATTTATTTATCTCATTCGATAATACAAAAGTGGGGACACTAATGGGGAAGGCCATAGGTGAGAAATTGGAAGAAGGCGATAAAGTCTTAATGATATGCGGGCCTGAAACGGATAATAACGCAATTGAGGTTCAGAATGGCTTCCGGGAGATAATGAATTTGAAGAAGATAGAAATTCTGGACATTTACCATGCAGATGGATGGAAGCCGGAATATGCGGCAATGTATGTAAGGCAGAACAGCGATCGAGTTCATGAAGTAAAAGGCATTATGTGCGGAAATGACAATCTGGCAGGACAGGTGATCGGTGTCCTTGCAGAGCAGAGGCTGGCAGGAGAAATTTATGTGACGGGCCAGGATGCCGACCTGGCGGCATGCCAGAGGATTGTAGAAGGTACGCAGTATATGACTGTCTATAAATCCATTGAAAAGATGGCGGCAAAGGCAGCAAAGGTCACGGTGGATTTAGCGGAAAATAATGATTTTGAATATAGTTTATATCTGACAGAAGACGGAAAACAGATTCCTTATATCATGATGGAGCCTGTAGCAGTATATGTAGACAACATACAGGATGTCATTATAGACAGCGGATTTCATTTAAAAGAGGATGTATATTTAAACCGTCCGGAACTTCTGGAATAGCATTTTTTTAACTATAGCAACAAAAAGAACAAAAAGATGCTAATGCTGAATTTTTGGTTGTAAAAGTGCATAAAAATATGAAGAGTAAAACAAAGATTTTTGGCAATGTATGTGCTATAGTAATATATGTAACGTGAAGTTACAAAAATATTTCCATTAAGGGAGGATGCATTAAAGATGAAAAAGAAATTATTAAGCCTCATCCTTGTGGCATCAATGGCAGCATCAATGCTGGTAGGATGCGGAGGCAAGGACACAACTGAAACTGTTAATGATGCACCTGCAACTGACGTAGCAGCAACTGACGACTCAGCACCGGCAGGCAATGACGGCGCAGCATCAGGGGATCTTCAGGTAGGTATCGTACTTCCTACGAAGGATGAGCCCAGATGGTTACAGGATCAGGCACAGTTTGAAAGCATTTTAGGTGATGCCGGCTTTACAAATCAGGTATTATTCAGCCAGGGATCTTCCGCAACTGAAAAGACTAACGTAGAAACACTGGTTTCCCAAGGCATTGATGTTCTTATCATCTGTGCACAAGACGCGTCTGCAGCAGCAGCAGCAGTAGAAGCAGCTAAGGCGGAAGGCGTAACTGTTATCGCATATGACAGATTGATTACAGGCACAGATGCAGTTGACTACTATGTAACATTTGACAGCTTCTCAGTAGGTGTTGCACAGGGTCAGTATCTGATTGACAATGCACCTGCAGGAAGTGGTATTCCTCTTTACTTATATTCAGGTGCTGCAACAGACAACAACGCATTTATTTTCTTTGCAGGCGCGTGGAGCGTTCTTCAGCCCAAGATTGCTGATGGCACATTTGTAATCGCTAACTCCTCTGAGGCAGTTGCATTACAGGACAAGGCAGAGCTTACTCGTGACGAAGAAGCAGCAATCATCGGACAGATTACAACAGACTGGGATTTCAACGTTGCTAAATCTAAAGCTGAGGCACACTTGACAGCAGCAAGCGCTGATATGAAGGGTGATGTTGTTGTACTTGGTCCTAACGATGGTACCGCACGTTCTATCGCAGACGTATTTGCAACAGACAAGGATGTAACAAGCTACATTGTAACAGGTCAGGACGCTGAGAAAGCATCTGTTCAGTATGTGATCGATGGCAAGCAGTCCATGACAATATTCAAGGATACACGTGTACTTGCAGCTGACTCCGTTGCTATGGCAGTAGCTATCTTAGGCGGTCAGACACCGACTACAGACTCAACTTATGACAATGGAGTGATAGAGGTACCTTCTAAGCAGACTGATATCGTAGTTGTAACGCAGGACAACGTTAAGGCAGCACTTATTGATTCCGAATATTATGACGCATCCGAATTTACCGGATTAGAATAATTTGTAATTAATAATCAGTTAACAATTTGACAGGGTCGGCTTTAAATAGTAACGTTTAAAGCCGACCTTTCAATAACAAAAGGGGTGAAAGTCCTCTTATATTTTGAGAAGGAGGCAGGGCATGAGTGATTACATACTTGAAATGAGAAATATCACAAAAGTGTTTCCTGGAGTGAAGGCCCTGGACAATGTAAATTTTAAAGTTAAGCGAGGGGAAATCCATTGTCTGGTGGGTGAGAACGGGGCAGGGAAATCGACATTGATGAAAGTGCTCTCCGGTGTATACCATTATGGCACTTATTCCGGGGATATCGTTTATAATGGAGATGTACAGCAATTTAAGTCTATAGCAGACAGTGAGGGAAAGGGAATCGCTATTATTTATCAGGAACTGGCGTTGGTTCCCGAACTCAGTATTTATGAAAATATTTATTTTGGTCATGAAATCATGAAAGGAAGAAGCATTGACTGGAATGAAACAATCGTAAAGGCAACAGAAGTTCTTAAGAAAGTACGTTTGAAGGTAGATCCTTCCATGAAGGTCAAGAATCTTGGTGTGGGCAACCAGCAGCTTGTGGAGATTGCAAAGGCGCTGAGTAAGGATGTGAAGCTGCTGATTTTAGATGAGCCTACGGCTTCGCTTAATGAGGATGACAGCAAGAACCTGTTGGAGTTGATAAAGGAACTAAAAAACCAGGGAGTCAGCTGTATCATGATATCTCATAAGCTCAGGGAAATCACGGCAATTGCAGATACTATTACGGTGCTTCGTGATGGGGCGACGATCTGTTCCATGGATACGTCAGAGAGAACCATTACAGAGGCGGAAATAATCAAGTATATGGTTGGAAGGGAAATTGACAATATTTATCCGAAGAGGAAAAAGAAAGAAATCGGAGATATTTGTTTAGAGATAAAAAACTGGACCGTGGAGGATCCAGTAAAAGGAAAAGAAATACTTCATAATGTAAACTTGAATGTCCGAAAAGGCGAGATTGTAGGTCTTCAGGGACTGATGGGTGCTGGAAGAACAGAGTTTGCAATGAGCCTTTTTGGAAATCCCACAGGTTACAAAATTACCAGCGGCGAGGTTACGCTGGATGGAGAAAAGGTTTCCTTTGCCAGACCCAAGGATGCAATCAAAAAAGGGATTGCATATGTGAGCGAGGACAGAAAAGGAAATGGACTTGTACTGATACAGGATATCAAATACAATATCAGTATTGCCAATTTGGAGCAACTCCAGGAGGGAATATCCATCAACGAAAATGAAGAAATTAATGTGGCCAATGGCTATAAAGATTCGATTAACATCAAAGCGCCTTCTATTATGCAGAAAGTCGGTAATTTAAGCGGAGGCAACCAACAAAAGGTACAGTTGGCAAAATGGCTGTTTGTAAAACCTAAAGTATTGATTCTCGATGAGCCTACAAGAGGAATCGACGTTGGCGCCAAGTATGAAATTTATACGCTTATGAATAAGCTGGTGGAAGAAGGAATGAGCATTATCATGATTTCCTCAGAACTTCCGGAGGTACTTGGGATGAGCGACAGACTTTATGTTATGTCAGGCGGCACAATTACCGGCGAGTTATCCGGCGAGGATGCGGACGAGAATAAAGTTATGGCAATGGCTATCAAATCATAGGAGGTTGCAAAATGGAAAATACAAGTAAAAAAGAGCCGAAAAAGGCAGGGCTCGGACAGGAGATTATCGGGTTAGTAAAAACAAATATTAGAGATTACATGATGTACATAGCGCTTGTTATCATCATGCTGTTTTTTACATGGAGAACTAATGGAGGATTCATTCAGGCAAGGAATATTTCCAACCTGATTAACCAGGCAGGCTATGTTGCAGTTCTTGCAATAGGTATGACATTAATTCTTATTTTGAAGCATATTGATCTTTCCGTAGGTTATGTGGCCGGTTTCTGCGGGGCAGTAGCAGCAATCTTAATGACGCAGATAGGTATAAGTGAATGGATTGCTATTCTGATTGTCCTTGTAATTGGTCTTGTGATTGGTCTGTATCAGGGACTCTTGGTAACCAGAGTGGGGGTTCCGGCATTCGTTACTACTTTGGCGGGAATGTTCATGTTCCGTGGACTTCTTAATCTTGCTTTGCAGAAAACAGGTACGATCATAGTGCCTAATGCAGGATTTAATGCATTGTCCAACGGGTTTATTCCGGATATCCCGGGAGTAGATGTTGGATTTCATGTCCTTACCTTGCTGATTGGTATTGTAGCGGTGGCATTGACGGTGTTTTCACAGATTAAGGCAAGAAAGAATAGACAGAAATATAATTTCCAGGTAACTTCCCTTCCGGTATTTGTATTTGGTCTGGCTTTTGTTTCTATCATCATTATGGCAATTATCTGGGTGTTGGCAAGCTATAGCGGTATTCCGTGGACGGCGGTAATCGTAGGCGTAGTGTTATTCGTTTATAACTATATGTTAAATAGAACCAGATTAGGCAGATATATTTATGGTATTGGCGGCAACGATCAGGCAGCTGAACTTTCCGGTGTTGACGTGAAGAAAGTAACTCTGTTTGCATTTTGTTCCATGAGTTTTCTTGCCGCGCTTGCCGGGATTTTATATACTTCCAGACTGCAGTCTGCAACCCCTACAGCAGGCAATGCTTTTGAGATGGATGCGATTGCCTCTTCCTATATCGGTGGTACTGCAGTAAGCGGTGGTATTGGTAAGGTCACAAATACAATCATTGGCGCGCTTGTCATTATGTCCCTGACCAATGGCATGAATCTGATGGGTGTGGATGTTTCCTACCAGTATATTGTAAAAGGTATAATTTTCATTATAGCAGTTGCATTTGATGTTAGAACACGTTCCAAGGCAAAATAGGCAGTGCACTATCATATGCCAGAGAGGAAGTGGAATGAAAAAGTTACTTAAGGGCAAAGAGAAAAAAAGGGACGTAGCGACGATAAAAACTGTAAGGAAAGCCAAAAAAATAATGGGAATTAGGGCAAAGCTACTTTTAGCTTTTGCCCTTCCTGTTTTTTTTGTTATTTTGCTGGGAGTCGTTACTTACAGTCAGACAGCTGACTCTCTGGAAAAGCATTATAAGGAATCGACTATGCAGATTCTGGGTAAAACTTCGGATTATATGGAAATCCTTCTGTTAGAAGTGGAAACGATTGCTTATAATCTATCCCAAGATGTGGATTTGATCTCTTATTTCAGTGGTACGCCGGAGGAAGGTGTAGACTTTGATTATGTAGATAGGAAAATGAATTCCTATCTGGGAACAAATGAATATGTAGAAAATGGATATTTTATTGCAATTAATGGGAACAATCATATCAGCACTAATCAAAAGATATCATTTGATGGGGATGCGTACGCAAAGTTTGTTGATTCACAGGATTACGTGGAGGTGATGGCAAGAAACCGTAAGGTTTGGCTGGGGGAAAGTGAATTTTTATCTCAATATAAACCAGAGCCAGAGAATCCTTATGATGATCGAAGACTGACAATCGTGCGGCGTGTGGACAATGTATTGACGGGGCAGGATATTGGTTTTATCATCCTAGAGGTTAGAAGCAGCGTTATGGATAAGCAGCTGGAAGAAATCAATTTGGGCGATAACAGTACGGTAGTAATCATTGCACAGGATAATACAGAGCTGGCAAAGCCGGAAGATTATCCGGCGACCTTGGAAGAAAAAATTATTACTTCAGGGAATGCTTATCAGAAAATGCAGCAGAGTGTAGACAAATCAGGTTCCTTTAATTTGATATACAGAGGTCAGGAATACTGGATGTGTTATTACTATGTAGGGGATCTTGGTAACAGTATTGTAGGATTGATTCCCAAAGCGACCATGATGGAACAGGCAAATGATATTAGAACGAACACCATAATGATTGTTACTATTTTGACTATTATTATGGCAGCTCTTGCAACATTACTTGCGCTGAGTATCGGAAAAAATATTCAGAATATCATGGTAGGGGTGCAGCAGGCATCAGAGGGAGATCTTACAGTAGAGATTAAGACAAAAAGCAAGGATGAATTTGCTACATTGTGCGGCGGAATTAATGATATGGTTGCAGCAGTAGGAGAATTGATTTCCAAGGTATCGGAAGGCGCCGGACAGGTGGATATTGCAGTGAACAAAGTTGGAGAGATGAATACCCGTGTATGTGAGGTGACCGAAGGTATATCCAGTGCTATATTGCAGATTCATGGCGGAGCAGAGTGCCAGAAAGAGGGTGCAAGAAATTGTCTGAATAATATGGATAGTTTAGCGGACAAGATTACCTGTGTGGCAGATAATACGGAAGAAATGCAGAAAATATCAAACAATGTCAAGAGATTGGTAAGTTCCGGAATTGAAATTATGGATGAATTGAATACCACCTCAGAAATGACCAATAAGAGTTTAAATGAGATCGTGAGGGAACTTGAAGATCTGGGAACGGCAATTGCAGATATAAATAAGATTATTCAGGTTATATCGGAAATTGCAGATCAGACCAATCTTTTGTCTTTAAATGCCAGCATTGAAGCGGCGAGAGCAGGAGAGGCCGGCAAAGGTTTTGCGGTGGTAGCCGGAGAAGTAAAGAATCTTGCAGATCAATCTTTGAAGGCGGCGGTCCAGATACAGAGGATCATCAGTGAAGTCGAAAGTTTCAGCACGGCTGTCCGGCATCATGCAGAACAAACCGAAGATGTTCTGGAATCTCAGAAGCTTGTCGTTAGTAATGCGGTAGGCGCGTTTAAAGATATGGACGTTCATATGGAACAGTTGACTGGAAATATTGATGGTATTGTGGTGGAGACGCAGGCGATTCTGGATGCGAAGGATGCTACATTAGGTGCAATACAGTCCATTTCCTATATTATTGAGCAGAACACAGAGGTAACTGCAAACATCGGAGAAGATGTTGAGCAACAGAAAAATCAGGTTGAAGAGCTTGCGCTTTGTGCTGATAACCTGTTGAAAGTATCTAATCAGCTAAAAATAGCGGTCAGCTTATTTAAAACTGAAAAATCAAGCAAGGCGGATTAAGATGAAAGATGTAGATGAAGTGATTAAAATGTTGGATTCAATGACAGAAGCAGGAGTCAGCCGGATAAAAATCGATTCATCAGATTCTGTTGAAGATGGAAAAGTTCAAAAGGCATATCATCACGGAAGATGTGATGTGGGAAGTCCATTTGCCACAGGAAGGCTTTTTGACTTTGAAGAAGAAATTAAAAACGAATAAAATGCAGACCCGGGTTATCATGGAAATGCCCCGGGTCTGTATTTTTAAGTTGGAAATCAGAGCATCCGTCTGATTTCCCCGCATCCGATTTTGTCACCGGAATCACCGGAGGGCTGTGTGGTAAAATCATCGCGGCCCGAATGAATGATGACAGATTTGCCAATAATTTCTTCTATGGTAAAGCGTTTGTCGTAAAATGCGGACCAGGCATAGCCCTGATTGCCCAGAAGGGGAAGCAGGTCGCCGGCGTGTTCGGGGTGAGGCTGGTCTGTAGGATTATAGTGACTGCCTGTTTTTTCAAAGTTACCGGAGCAGTTACCAAATTCGTGGATGTGCATTGCATAAAAATTGGAAGAGCCCTGGCCGGTTATATTTGGAAGTCCAAATATTTCTGCCTCCACAAGGACTCCGCCGTAAGAAGTGCGGTAAAATTTAACGAGTCCCGAAAGTCTGGGATGAGCAGCATTTCCGGTGACCCAGGCGGCTGCATCGGGACGCTCATAAGTCAGCAGTTCTAAAAATGAAATTCGGGGCGTAATCTGATTGGAATACATCATAAATTTCCTGTTTCTTTTTGCATTATAATATGCTTAGAAATTTTTAAGATGCATAAATTTGGTAAATGTAGTATAGTTATATTGAAATTTCAAAGAATATTTTAAGGAGGAGAAGAAATGGCTTTTTGCATTATTACAGACTCAGCTTCAGATGTACCGGAAAGTGTCATCAAGGAATATGATTTACATGTGATGCCTACTCCTGTTACGATAGAGGGGAAAGACTATTTTGACGGGGAGACGATTTTCCCTGACCAGTTTTATGAGATACAGGCGTCAGGAAAGGATATTAAAACCTATCATATAAGCCAATACATGTTTCAGGAGCATTTCCTGCCCTTTGCACAAAGGGGAGACGAGGTGTTGTATTTATGTTTTTCCACGGGCATAGCAGGAACTTTCAATGCGGCAAAGCTGGCATATGAGGAAATACAGGAGGATTACCCTGATTTTAAACTGACCATTATTGATACCAAATGTGCCTCAGTGGGATACGGACTGGCGGTGGAAAGAGTACTGCGCATGCAGAAAAATGGCGCGCCGAAAGAGCTTTTGATTGAAGCAGCCCAGTTCTTCTGCGATCACATGGAACATGCCGTTACCGTTATGGAGCTGGAATATCTGTTTAAGGGAGGAAGACTTAGCAGGACTTCTTTTCTGGCGGGAACAGTGCTGGATATCAAGCCGATCATCATAGTGGATGAAAATGGTTCTTTAAAGGCGGTTGAGAAAGTCCGTGGCTGGAAAAAGGCGCAGAAGAGAATTCTCGATATGGTAGGCGAAAAGGGAAAAGATCTGGAGAATCAGGTAGTAGGCGTCTGCTACGGTACTGACAAAGAAGCCTATGAATACATTAAGAAGGAACTTGCGGACAGATACCATGTAAGGGGACTTTTGGAAGGAAGGGTAGGGTGCGCGATTGGCGCCCACACAGGTCCTGGTATTTTGGGAATCGTGTTCCTGAATGAAACCAATGAGAAATATGAAGCATATCTGAAGTAAAGGGGACGAACATGCTGGAAGTAAAAAATCTTGTTTTTCACCCACTGGATAATGGGGTGGAAAAAAGCATTATAGAGGATATCAGTTTTAAAGTTGAAGATGGCGAAATGCTGGTTATTACAGGACCTAATGGCGGCGGAAAATCTACTCTTGCAAAATTGCTCATGGGGATAGAAACTGCGGACAGCGGAACGATTCTGATGGACGGCGTGGATATCACCGGATACAGCATTGCGCAGCGCGCCAATGCGGGAATTGGCTTTGCCTTTCAGCAGCCTCCCAGATTTAAGGGAATGACGGTAAAAAGACTGCTTTCTCTGGCAGCAGGATATGAAATGCCGGAAAACAAATGCTGTGATTATTTGAGCGGTGTGGGGCTTTGCGCCAGGGAATATCTGGACCGGGAGGTGGATAATACCCTCTCAGGCGGAGAAATGAAGCGTCTGGAGATAGCCACGGTTCTGGCAAAACCCCATAAGCTTTGTATTTTTGACGAGCCGGAAGCAGGAATCGACTTGTGGAGTTTTTCTATGTTGGTAAAGCAGTTTGAACAGCTTCATCAGAATAAAAAGGAAAGCTTGATTTTGATTTCCCATCAGGAGAGGATCATTGAGATGGCAGACCGGATCATGGTGGTCAGAGACGGAAAGATCACAGCCCTTGATGAGAGGGAAAAGGTACTGCCGAATCTGGTGAATGAGGACACCGGCTGTGTTTGTATGAATCCTGAACATAAAGCGTAAGTCGCCTCAAGAAAGGAAGATAAAAGTGGCAAATATAGATCAGATAACAGCGTCTGTTTTAGAGAAGATAGACAGTGAGGGTTTTAAGCAGGAGGGCGCTTATAATCTCAGATATAATGGATATTCCCTGTGTCATGGAAATACCGAACATATTACCATTAAACGCAAGGAAGACAAACAGGGAATTGATGTTTATATAAGCGGTGAAACGAAAGGCGAGCAGGTACATATTCCTGTGGTGGTCGCCGTTTCAGGAATGACGGATGAAGTATACAATGACTTTTATATTGAGGATGGAGCCCAGGTGACGATCATTGCGGGCTGCGGCATCCATAACAGCGGGTGCAATGACAGCCGTCATGACGGAATCCATACCTTTCACGTTGGGAAAAATGCCAATGTGCACTATGAGGAAAAGCATTACGGTGAGGGAGAGGGAACCGGAGCCAGGATTTTAAACCCGGTGACAAAGATTATTATGGAAGAAGCTTCGGTCTTTACTCTTGACACAGCCCAGATTAAAGGGGTGGATTCTACAAAGCGTGAGACGGAAGTCATAATGGGAGAGGATGCGAAGCTGTTCGTGGTGGAGAAGCTCATGACCCACGATAAGCAAAGCGCAGTTTCCAATATGGATATTTATCTAAATGGAAAAGGCAGTTCTGCACAGATTACATCCCGCTCTGTAGCAAGAGGGGAGTCAAAGCAGGTCTTCCATCCGAAAGCTATCGGAAATGCGCTGTGCCATGCACATATTCAGTGCGATTCCATTATCATGGATAAGGCGCAGGTGTGTTCTATTCCTGAAATTGACGCAAAGCATGTGGATGCAGCAATCATACATGAGGCGGCAATCGGAAGGATCAACAATGAGCAGCTGATTAAGCTCAATACCTTTGGGCTTAATGGGGAAGAGGCGGAAGCTGTCATTATTGAAAACTTTTTAAATTAAGAAAATCCATATAAGGACGATAGGTGAATTTCGAGATGAAAAGTCTGCTTGTTTACTTAAAGGATTATAAAAAAGAAAGTGTTCTGGGGCCTCTGTTTAAATTGTTGGAGGCTTCTTTTGAACTTATTGTTCCGCTGGTGGTTGCATCTATGATTGATGTGGGAATTGCGGAAAGCGACAGGAATTATGTGATAAGAATGTGCTTTATCATGGCGGCGCTGGGGGTGACGGGATTAATCAGTTCCGTGACGGCACAGTTTTTTGCCGCCAAAGCAGCGGTGGGGTTTGCTACCAAGTTAAGGCATGCCTTGTTTGCACATATTCAGAACCTGTCATTTTCCAGCATGGACGAACAAGGGACTTCTACCCTGATTACAAGAATGACCAGTGACATTAATCAGATTCAATCCGGTGTGAATATGGTGCTGCGCTTGTTCCTAAGATCTCCGTTTATTGTGTTTGGGGCAATGCTCATGGCTTTTACGGTGGATGCAAAGGCGGCGCTTATTTTTGTGGTAATCATACCGCTGTTGTCTGTTGTGGTTTTTGGAATCATATTGATCAGCATTCCCTTGTTTAGCAAGGTGCAGAATAGTCTGGATCAGGTGCTTGGCATTACCAGGGAAAATCTGACCGGCGTGAGAGTGATCCGTGCCTTCGGAAAGGAAATGGATGAGACGGACAAGTTTGACCGGCAGACGGATGCTTTGAAGAAGATACAGGTGATGGCGGCAAAAATATCGGCGCTGATGAATCCGGTCACTTACGTGATTATCAACGGAGGGCTGATTGTGCTGATTTATACCGGTGCGGTGAGAGTAGAGTCAGGGGCACTGACCCAGGGACAGGTGGTCGCTCTGGTCAATTATATGTCCCAGATTCTGGTGGAACTTGTCAAGCTGGCAAATCTGATTATCACGATTACGAAAGCGGTTGCCTGCGGAAACAGGGTTGCAGGTGTATTTGAGATACCGACGGGAATGGAGAACGGAAAAGGCAGTCTCACCCAGGGAGAAGGCAGAGGAACGGTTTCTTTCGATCATGTCTCTATGAGATATCACGAAGGCGGGGAAGAAGCGCTTACGGAGATATCTTTTAAGGCTGACCAGGGTGAGACCATTGGAATCATAGGCGGTACAGGTTCCGGCAAGACCACGCTGGTCCATCTGATTCCCCGGTTTTATGATGCGGAAAAGGGAAGCGTCAAGATTGACGGTGTGGATGTAAAGGAGTACGATTTGACAGCCCTTCGTGATAAAGTGGGCATTGTCATGCAAAAGGCAGTCCTATTTAAAGGCAGTATCCGGGAGAATCTGCTTTGGGGAAATGAAAATGCAACAGATGAGGAATTGTGGCAGGCGCTTAAGATTGCCCAGGCGGAGGAATTCGTCCTGCAGAAGGAAGGCGGATTAGATGCGCCTGTGGAACAGGAAGGCAGAAATCTTTCCGGGGGACAAAAACAGAGGTTGTCCATAGCCAGGGCACTGGTTAAAAAACCGGAAATACTGATTCTCGATGACAGTGCATCAGCGCTTGATTATGCAACGGATGCAAAACTCAGGAAAGCGCTTAGGGAAGTGCCTTTTGAAACAACGGTGTTCATTGTTTCCCAGAGAGCTTCTTCTCTGATGCATGCGGATCAGATCATTGTTCTGGATGACGGATGTGTTGCAGCCATAGGAAGTCATGAACAGCTTCTTGAAGAATGTGAGATTTATCAGGAGATTTATTACTCTCAATTTGAGCGTTCAAAGATGAAGAAAGGTTAAGCTTCATGCGGGAAAGGTATGGATATAAGTATGAAAGAGAAATCAGGCAAACAAAAAGATACATTGATCAAAGTACTTAAATATATTAAACCTTACGGATTCTTGATGGCGCTGACCATCATCATGGCGATTGTCAGTGTTGCGCTGACTCTTTATCTTCCAATTCTTACAGGAGATGCGGTGGATCTGCTGGCATTTATCGGGCAGGCGTCTTTCTGGTCAGATTTATTTGCGCTCTTAAAGAAAATGGCGGTGGTAATCGCGCTTACAGCACTTGCTCAGTGGATCATGAGCATCTGTAACAACAAAATCGTGTATAGCATCATCCAGGATATCAGAAAGAAAGCATTCCGGAAATTGGGGATTCTGCCGTTAAAATACATGGATGCGCATTCCCATGGGGACATTGTGAGCCGGGTGGTGGCAGACGTAGATCAGTTTGCAGACGGACTTTTGATCGGTTTCACACAGCTATTTACAGGCGTCATAACGATCATTGGGACTTTAGGGTTCATGTTGTCGGTGAATGTGGGAATCACCATCGTAGTGGTGGTCATCACGCCGGTTTCTCTTCTGGTGGCGGCTTTCATTGCAAAAAAGACGTTCAACATGTTTAAGCTTCAATCGGAGACGAGAGGGGAGCAGACCACCTTGATCAATGAGATGATAGGGAATCAGAAGGTGGTTCAGGCTTTTAACAGGGAGGATGAAACGCTGGAAAAGTTTGATGAAATAAATGGAAGACTGGAGAAGTGCTCGCTCCGTGCCATTTTTTTCTCATCCCTGACAAACCCCTGTACCAGATTCGTCAACAGTCTAGTGTACACAGGCGTTGGATTTACCGGTGCGCTTGCTGTGATAAGGACGGGAGGAGTATTTTCCGTTGGACAGCTGACTTGTTTCCTTTCCTATGCGAATCAGTACACGAAGCCTTTTAATGAAATATCAGGGGTCATAACAGAGTTGCAGAATGCTTTGGCATGTGCTGCTAGGATTTTTGAGCTGATAGAGGAGGAACCTCAGATTCCGGATAAAGAGGATGCGGTTGTCCTTGATCATGTGCAGGGCAAAGTGGATCTTGATCATGTTGCTTTTTCCTATGTGCCGGATAGAAAACTGATTGAAGGTTTAGATCTTCATGTAAAGCCGGGGCAGAGAATCGCCATCGTAGGACCTACGGGATGCGGAAAGACCACGATCATCAATCTGCTGATGCGTTTTTATGATGTGGATCAGGGCGCAATCTGCGTGGAAGATACGGATATCCGTCATATCACCAGAAAATCTCTGCGCACTTCTTACGGGATGGTGCTTCAGGATACCTGGCTGAAAAGAGGAACCATAAGGGACAATATTACGGTTGGAAAGCCGGAAGCTTCAGAAGAGGAAATCATAGCGGCAGCAAAGAAATCACATGCCCACAGCTTTATCAGACGTTTGCCGGAAGGATATGATACGGTAATCAGTGAAGACGGAGGAAGCCTTTCCCAAGGGCAGAAGCAGCTTTTGTGTATCACCAGAGTCATGCTCAGCCTGCCTCCCATGTTGATACTGGACGAGGCGACTTCATCTATTGATACCAGAACGGAAATCAAGATACAGAAGGCATTTGCATCTATGATGGAGGGAAGAACCAGCTTTATCGTGGCGCACAGGCTCTCTACCATACAAAATGCGGATGTGATTCTGGTCATGAAGGATGGACATATCATTGAGCAGGGAAATCATGAGGAGTTGCTTGAGAAGAAGGGATTTTATGCGGAATTGTATCAAAGCCAATTCGCACTGGGATAGAAGAAAAAGAGCAAAAAATAAGAGCGGGTGATGGGAATCGAACCCACGTATCCAGCTTGGAAGGCTGGTGTTCTACCATTGAACTACACCCGCATCAGCTAATGAAATTTGATTGCCTCACGGCACATGATTTATTCTACAATCTCGTGGCAGGATTGTCAAGAACATTTTATTTCTTTTGTCTGAGAATCATAAGTGAGAGTAAGAAGAATGCCGGATTCATCGTATTCTTTTACGGGCAACTCTATTTCATAGGTTATCCCGTTGGCATCTTTTAATGCTAAAACCCAGGGGGTAGAGGATACATCGCGGTAAATCACCAGGCCGGTAATTGACTGTCCAGGCGTAAAACCAGAGGTGTCTTCCAGAGCATTGGCATTTTGGGAAGGCTCATTTTTACCATATATAGCTAAGGTCTGGAAAGTAAATTCCGTATTGTTAAAAAGTGTTACAGGAATGGAAACGAGTACGGCAGCGTTTTCCTGTTCCTTAATCTGGTCAATGACAGTTAGATATTCATGATAGGAATTCATAATGGAATTCATGGATTCTATCAGAAGATCGATCTGCTCATCGTCAAATTCATTTAAATTGTATTGCTCGATCTGCTTTACCTTTTCTGCCAGTGCAACAAGATCTTGGTCAAGTGAATCGTCTGCAATGTTCTTGTGGGCTTCTACCACTTGGTTGTGCAGGTCGGCAAGCTGCACATATAGTTCCTGCGCCTGCGTAATCTTTTCTTCAGAAGGGCCGCAGCCGGCAAGAAGAAAGGATAAGAGAATACAAAGGGACAGAAGAATATATTTCATTTTAAAATTATGCTGTTTATACATATTATGACCTCACATTCGTACTTATTACAATAACATATTGAATATAAAGGTTCAATCGGCTTTTATCAAAATATGAATATATGTAATAGACATATAAATTAAGCATAGAAGAATTATTATCGTAAGCGTCAAATCCGACGCTTACATAACTTTGGCTGTTATGATGATACACGAATCTGGCTTCGATAACGCTTTCAGGTATGCTCAAAATAACTACGTCAGCCTCTTCATCAAATACATAATCCTCTATAATAAAGACTTCTGCACCCATTATTTTTGCGGGGATACTAATTCTTGTTCATCTTCCTTATAGAAGCTGCCCCTGATTTCTTTGATTGTGGAAGGGATCACTACCTCTGTTTCCGTCCCTTTGTAGAGATAAAGTATATCATCTATACATACAAACTCTTCTTCTATACTGTCCTCCCAAGGCGTACCGCGGAACGCGCGATCACCTATATATTCAACGTTTTCTAGTCCGATTATTTCTTTTAATGAGCTATACGCAAATGCCTCTTCTCCAATCTCTTTTACCGTTTGTGGTAAAATAATTTCCTGAATTCCACTATGCTTGAATGAATTATCCCCAAGTGATTCCAAGTGTGTAGGCAGTATAATTTGCTCTAAGTTTTTGCACCCATTAAAAGCCCCGCCGCCAATCTGTGTTATTGTTTCTGGAATTGTTACTTCTTCGATATCTAAATCTAGAAAACAGTTACCCTGTATATCTGTTATCGTGTATCCCCATACTTTTACGGGGATATTTATCTTTTTATCACTCCTCTTATATCTGTACATACGCGCTTCGTGGTCACTTAGATTGTAGTAACTTTGACTTTCATGATCATATAATTTCATTGCATGATAAAGCGATTCTGGTATTTCAGAAATAACAACATCGGTTCCCAAACTGCCAAAAGCATTTTCCATTATATATCTGACTTTGACTCCCAGCATTCTGTCAGGAATGCTGACTTCCTTTTTATCAGATAAATAAGAGTTGAACAAAATCGCTGCGCGATGGCCTGCCAAGGCTGTGGCGCAGTTTTTCTATT
>CAYOED010000047.1:0-29489 GCA_964402925.1 uncultured Lachnospiraceae bacterium
CCTGCGACCTCCTGGTCCCAAACCAGGCGCTCTAGCCAAGCTGAGCCACACCCCGCTGGTTTCCTGCTGCACGCTCTCACGCAACGCAAGATATATTATAAGATATGACTTTGTTTCTGTCAACAAGAAACTTTCAAAAAATACATATTTTTTTACAAATAATTTATGGTAAAGTGCGCCTTCCCTTCCCTGTCCAGATCCATAATAATATAGGAAGGTCTTCTTCCCTCCTGCCTCGGATATGTAAGACTCCCCGGGTTGACTGCAATAACATCTTCTCCATAGTCTACCACCGGTCTATGTGTGTGCCCGAACATCACAATATCGACTCCGCGCATCCTCGCCTCATGCTTAAGGTTTTCATTGCTCATGGAAACATAATAGTTGTGACCATGAGTAAGCCAGACCTTGTATTTTCCAATCATAAATTCTTTTTCCCTTGGAAGGTCTGAAAAAAAGTCATTATTTCCTGTGACCATTTGAACCGGACATCCAGCGCTCTCCGCAATCAGATTTTCACTGCCCTCAATATCGCCGCAATGGATCACCATATCTATCGGCGCCACCCGCTCAAGCACTCGTATGTAATTGTCATTTTTACGATGGGTATCACTGACAATCAGTACTTTCATACAAATTCTCACATTCCTTTCACATTAATTCTTTCTATATTAAATAACGCTTTAACTCCTCTTTCATGGCTCGCAGCGCCTTTCCCCTATGACTGATTTCATTTTTTTCCTCTTCCGTCAGTTCTGCTGTACTTTTTCCATAGGACGGCACCATAAAAATAGGATCATATCCAAAACCATTTTTCCCTTTTTCCTCATAGCCTATAAAGCCCTCTATCGTTGCTTCTTTTGTCAGCACCTGCCCATCCGGAAGAACGCATGCAATCGCACAGACAAACCTTGCAGTACGCTCTTTTTCCCCGGCTCCTTCAAGACGCTCTATCAGATTCCGGTTCTTTTCACTATAAGGAGTATCCTCTCCCATATATCTGGCTGAATAGATTCCCGGTTCTTTATTCAAAAAATCAACCTCCAACCCAGAATCATCCGCAAGCACGACAGCATCTGCTGCTGCGGCGGCCACTGCCTTTGCCTTTATGACCGCATTTTCTTCAAAGCTTTTCCCATTTTCCTCTATATCCAGCTCAATGCCAGCCTCTTTCATAGATAGAATTTCTACTGGTTCCTTACCTGCTTCAAGATCAGACAGAATCATTCTGATTTCTTTCATCTTTCCGGCATTGCCTGTTGCGAAAATAATCCTTTGCATGGCAAATATTTCCTCTCTACTCTTTGCTCTCCGGACTTCCTCCTCCGGTATCATACAGACTTCAATCGACTTCTTCATATGCCTTTAGAATCGCATTATAAATGCCGGTAGCAATTTTTTCCTGATAATCGTCCCTTCTAAGAAGAATCGCTTCCTGCTCATTCGTAACACAGCCGGTTTTTATGGAGGCTGCCGGTATTGTTGCATTCTTTAATACATACTCCTGTGCATCTGCCTCGCAAAGCCCCAGCGCTTTGCCCTTAATACTGGTCACGACTTCCCTCTCCAGCAAATCCGCCAACTCTATACTTCCAAAACCGGGAATAAAATAATCTCCATTGTATACCACAGTCGTTCCGTATGTGGCGCTGTCCCCATCTGCATCAGCCTGAATGCGGATATACATATCGGCCCTGGTTCCATTTGCCAGTTCCACCCGTTCCTCCTGCGTGGGATTCACATCATCCATTCTGGTATAATATGCTTTAATATCAGTTTTGTCCAGCTTCTCCTTCAATTTCTGGGCAATCTGAAGATTTATTTCTTTTTCGATAAGCCCGTCAACTGCATGACCGCTGTCAGATCCTCCGTAAGCAGGATCAATTACCACAATCTTATCATATATTTCCCTTGGGCTTAAAAAACTGACGTATAAATCATTATTTTCTAAAATAGTACGGTATTCGAATATGCCTGTCAACCCAAATCTGAGTTTCATGCCATCTTTAATCTCTTCACAGGTTCCCTTCATAACCATCTCACGGTTTCCCGAAATTGCATTTTCCTCATAAAATGAAGAGTCAACACCATTTATCAATATGCAGAGTTCCTGATTCATGTAATGATTTTCAATAACAATATCCTCTGCCCGGCACTCCTTAGGCAACGGGACCCGAAGATAACTGGTGTCTGCTTCGCCGGAAGTAAATATGAGTCCCTGCTCCCCAGATTCTCCCTCCTGCCGGGTATAGGAAGCATTTCTCTGTACTTCATCCTGCGCCACATCAGAAATCGTTATGACTTTTTTGGCAGACATATATAAGATAATTCCCATGGCAGCAATGGAAAAGATAGCACTCCCTATAGCTGCCTTTTTCATCAAGTCTAACTGCATCGAACACTCCTGTTACTTTCTTTTCGGCGGTTTGGGGCCTGGGAATTGATAAAAATAAGTCTTCATCATTCCATTATAAATCTTCCTGTTTTTTGCCGCCTTGATTCCCATCGCATTCTCTGCCTGTTCATATGCCGTAATCAGATACAAAGACCATGAATCCAGAGTTTTGAACCTCTCTCCGATCACACCATACAATTCCGGCAGATTTTTCTTTTCTTCTATTCTCTCCCCATAAGGAGGATTGGTAATAATGAAGCCATACTTTTTACTGTGGCTAAGATCCCTGACGTCTCTTTTCTGGAAGTGAATCATCTGATCCACTCCTGCAAGTCTTGCATTTTCCCTTGCGATAGATACCATGTTCTCATCCACATCATAGCCTTGGATATCCGTATGTATATCCGTCACGATTTCTTCCCTTGCCTCGTCTACCGCCTCATACCACTCTTTGGCCGGAATAAGGTGCGTCCAACTCTGAGCCGTGAAATCCCGGTTCATTCCCGGTGCAATATTTGCCGCCATCATAGCCGCTTCAATTGGAAAAGTTCCGCTTCCACAAAAGGGATCTACCAATATTCTCTCTCCCTTCCATGGCGTAAGCATAATCAGCGCCGCTGCAAGATTTTCCGCAATAGGTGCTTTTGCAGTCAACTTCCGGTAACCCCTTTTGTGAAGAGATTCCCCTGTGGTATCCAGCGCCGCCGTCACCTCGTCCTTCATCAGGAACACTCTGATTGGAAATGAAGCCCCGCTTTCCGGAAACCATTCCACATGATGGACTTCTTTCATGCGTTCTACCATCGCCTTTTTCATGATCGACTGAATATCCGAAGGACTGAACAGCTTGCTCTTAACACTTGCTGCCTTCGTGACCCAGAACTTTCCGTCTGACGGTATCATTTCCTCCCATGGAATGCTTTTAGTTCCCTGAAAAAGTTCTTCAAAGGTTTCTGCATGGAAACTTCCTGCTTTAATCAAAATACGCTCTGCAGTGCGCAGGAAAATATTGGCACGACAAACCGCTTCCGCATCGCCTATAAATGTGACTCTGCCATCTTCCACTTTAACGACATCATATCCTAAATCTGTAATTTCACGTTTTAATATAGATTCCAAGCCAAAATGGCAGGGAGCTATCAGTTCATATCGTTTCATATATGCCTCATTTCTGACAAATTTCTTAAGAATTATACCACAATCATTTTTCTTTGTATAGAAAGAGGTTTGGTTTAGCTTCATTATTTTGCTATCCGGGATTTGGCGATGGAGTGCAGCGGCAGGGAGCAGGCATGGAAGGGACGGCGGTTCATAATGGTTTTAGGGCTAGTCTTCAAATCGGATTTCACTAACGGAATGAATATAGGTGTCTCAAAACGGACGAGGCGGAGCCAGTCGGCATCCTGCCTTGTGGCTCCTAAAACCGCCATCCGTGGCGGTTTTCCTCTGATTATTGATCATTCCGTAAGTGAAAATTACCGATTTTACGCCATAGCCCTAAAACCATTATGAACCGCCGCCCCTTCCATGCCTGCTCCCTGCCGCTGCACTCCATCACCAAATCCAAGTTTTCTCTATCGCCTAATTTATAAGACAATGAATGTCCCACTTTACAGGACATTCTTATGTTAAATCGAAAAGGCACCCTCCTTCGGGTGCCTTTTCTGCAAATCCACAAAATGTCGACACGTTATGCCGGTCGGCTTGCCAAGTTAAAACTCGTTGTTCTTTTTGTTGTTGTCTTTGCAGTTAGAAGAATTTGAAGAGCTGTTCTTCTGGCTGTTCTGGCTATTCTGGTTGGATTTGTTTTCCTGATTCTGATTGTTCTGGTTGTTCTGATAATCATTCTTAGACATATTTATTTCCTCCTGATTCTTTAGGTTACAGGAGTAGTATTTTCTAAATCATAATCTTTTATACTTTTCGTTCTTAGTACTTTAGTACCTATTTTATTTATAAATTTTTAAACCAGGTTTTCGCCTTCTCTACAGCTTCCGAACCTAATTGGACACATTTTTTTCCCGCTTTCTCACCATATTTCAAAATTTGTTTACCATATATCAATGCTTTTTCACCATAAACGCTGGCTTGACCATTATGGTCAGCTAAATCTCCAATACTTTTGGCAATCAATCTGGGACTTCCAAGTTCGCCAATGACTTCCTCTTCCTCCCTACCATTTCGCACTTCAATTTCAATATATTCCTGATAATATTCCACATGCGGCGCTGCCTGATTGCTTCCAAGCCTTCCATTCAAAGCCCTCTGCAACTCCGTCAAAAATTCTGTTTTTGTCATGCGATCCTCCATAACCCTCTGCCATAAACTATTAAAAAAATCTTTTCCCGCCAAGTCAATACCTGTAAAAGCGAAAAGCATACCGTGGACCGGAAAGGGCAGCTTCAGGGCAGTTAGCCTCCTGCATCAGGTCTGACAAAAAACTGTGCCGGAACCTTATGGGAAGTGGTTAGAAGGATTTGGCAGCCCTTTAAATACACAGCAATCGTCGGACAGGACGTCCGACGAAGGCGTAATTTGACCCATGGATGGGTCAATACGCCGTTTGCGTCCGGTGCCAATCCCCACATAAGGGCTGCCTAATCCTTCTTACCACTGTACATAGGTTCCGAAACAGTTTTTTGCCAGACCTGATGCAGAAGGCTAACTGCCCTGAGGCCGCCCTTTCCGGTCCACGGTATGCTTTTCGCCTCCACAACCTGTTCCTACAGTTTATCCATCCCCTGCCCGTAATCCAGCTTTTTCTGTCCTTCTTCCGGCTGCACTAATAAGTCTATCATCGTCCGGAACGCCTGCATCGCCATTTTCTCTTTATTACAGGTCCTGGAGTTTTTTCCTGTATCTTTAATCAGATTATAACGAGTCATCTGCCAGACATATAAATCGCAAAGAGAATAACCGCATGCTTTTACCTTATCCATGAATGTATGATGCTCAATATAATATATGAGTTCTTCGTAAACCTGCTTCTGGGACAGAATATCCCGCCAGAGCGCATCTGACCATTCACGGGAAAGTTCCGCATAATCACAGATTTCATAAAATGCCTGACAAACCTTCACTTTAGTTGCATCATACACAATCCCATGCATGAAATCACTTCCCCTTTCCAATCATTTATTTTCAGCATATTCTCTTTCTCATAGAAAGTCAACCTCCTTACAAAAGCGGCGCAAGGAGTCTCGACACTCTTCCCACCATCTTCTGATAAAACGGAAGTTTCTTGTAATAATCCAAAGTTACTTTCTGACATTTCAACAGCGTATTCTGAAAATCCTCTTCCGCCTTTGCCACCACCAAATGATCATAGAAATAAACACCGCATTCAAAATGATGATAGAAACTCCGGTAATCCAAATTGATGGTTCCTACAGTCGCACTGATGTTATCTGAAACGAATACCTTGGCATGTGTAAATCCGGGTGTATATTCATAGACATTAATCCCCGCTTCAAGCAACTCCGGATAAAAAGTTCTTGCAATATAATAAATCACTTTCTTATCCGGAATATGAGGAAGGATCATAGATACTTCAACTCCTCTGCGCGCTGCATACCGCATGCTGTCCAAAAACTCTCTGTCTATGATAAAATACGGTGTCATAATGTGCACATATTTTACAGCATTGTCAATGATAGATTCATAAACCGTTTTCCCTACTTCTGTGCTTCTGGTCGGTGTTTCGCCATAAGGAATCACAAAGCCGTCATGGTGTAGAGGCTTCTCAAAAGTGATGTCCTTGAGATATTTCTCGTAATCCTCGCTGCCCTTTTCTGAGACATTCCACATCTGAAGATACATCACCGTAAAGCTGCGCACCGCATCTCCGGTAACCTTGACCGCTACATCCTTCCAGTGTCCAAAACGTTCCACCTGATTGATATATTCATCCGCAAGATTCACACCGCCTGTAAATGCCACTTTTCCGTCAATCACTACTATTTTTCTGTGGTCACGGTTATTCTGACTGGTAGATAAAAAAGGAACTATCGGTGCAAACATTTTTGCTTTAATCCCGTATGTCCTCAGTTCCTCAGGATATTTGTAAGGCAGAAGCATGATGGAACACATCCCATCATACATGACTCTGACTTCCACCCCTTCTTTTACCTTTTCTTTCAGAATATCCAGCACAGCATTCCACATGATCCCCCGCTCTACAATGAAATACTCCAGAAAAATAAATTTCTCCGCTTTTTTCAGTTCTATGAGCAAATCTGCAAACTTGTCCTCCCCAACCGGATAATACACTGCACCGGACTCATGATATGCGGGGAACCCTGCTGTATGCTCCATATAATGTGCAAATCCCTTCAGTTGAATAGAACATTCTTTAATGGCATCCTCTGCTTCTTTCTTCGTATAAAGCAGCCCTTTCGTCTCCTTCATGCGTCTGCCCAGCTTCTTTTTTAACCCAATTCCGCTGAAATTTCCCATAACCAGAATATAGATCAAAGTTCCTAGTACCGGGAACAGACAAATAGGAATAATCCAACTCATTTTAAACTCTGCCGGTTCATCCCGATTGACAATAAAAATGATCAGCAGGGCACCCAGAACATTCATACTCTCCCAGATAAAAGGAAAATAACTCTGAAGTTCTATAAAACTGCCAAGTAGAACAAGCACTTGCAATAGCACCATTAAAATAATGATTAATGTGCGTCCAAATATGATTTTGTACAGACAGTTTATAAATCGTTTCATATCTACCTCTACTTGTGCATCCGGCATCATCTATCATTTTAGCAGATGCAGGATTTCCTCAAAGCATACACCATTTTTCTGTTCAATTCCCATCTCTACAGATTTGATCATACACTTTTTGATAAACAGGGATGCTTTTTTGACAGATTGGACAAAAGGCACTCCGTTAACCGCATCTGCGGCAATAATCGCTGCAAACAAATCCCCTGTGCCGCAACGCTCTGTTCCCTCTTTGTGGGTTCTAAAAAGCACCGGTTCCTCTTTTGTCTGATACATATAGTTTGCAATAAATTTCCCTTGGGGAATCCCTGTAATCACGATTTTTTCAGGTCCCATAGCCCGCAGCTTTTCTGCCATAACAAACAGTTCAGCTTTTTTCCAGCCTTTGTCCCTATAGGGTGTATCTGTTAATTTACATGCCTCTGTCAGATTGGGAGTGATTATATCTGCAAGGGAAACCAGCCTGCCCATCTTGCGGCACATTTCTTCCGTATAAGTTTCTGCAATTTTTCCATGGTCGCCCATCACCGGATCAATCATAATAACCGTCTCTTTTCCCGAAAACTGCCTGATAAAAGTCTCCACAAGTTCAATCTGCGTTTCAGACCCCAAAAAGCCTGACATAATACCATCAAATTTTAAATCCAGCTTTTTCCACATAGCAAAATACGCCGGTAGTTTCTCTGTATAATCATCAAAAAAGTACTCCGAATATCCTACGTGATTAGACAAAATGGAAGTGGGTACCGGACAGCACTGAACCTTCAGATGTGAAATCACCGGCATGGACACCGCCAGTGCACATCTGCCGAAACCGGTCAGATCATTAATTGCTGCTATTTTCTTCTGTCTGCTTTGCTCCATCTATTTCTCCTTAAAAAAAGTGCACATGTCTGACAACATGTACACCAATCACCCGTGCCCTCTATGAGGGCATCTCCTACAGATCTGTAAGTATTCTTATGGGATTTAGAAGCGTGCGTTAGAGGATTCGAACCCCCGACCTTTTGGTCCGTAGCCAAACGCTCTATCCAGCTGAGCTAAACGCACATCCGTTGCTATCATCCGCAACAACAGATATTTTATTATAATCCTGGTGCTTTGTCAAGAGGAATCCTATTTTTTCTTTTCATGCTCTGGCTAGAGTACGCTCTGAGAGGATAAATAATTAGGCGTCGCCGCGCTCCCGCTCCGCAAAAAGTTACTAATCAATATCGGTAATAGGGACTCCCTCCGCAGCACAGTCCTCCTCCGCCGCAGCAAAGGTTGCAGAGCAGGTTAGCAATGAATAATTTCAAACAGAAACTGCTTCCCCCTGTATAGGGCTGACCATAGGTATATTGTCTTTGTCGATACCAGGTGCCCCCGTTTTCAAACTGATATACCAGATTACTGTAATCGCGATTGCCCGGTTCTAATGCCTGTGCCCGTCTGGCATGTTCTAACGCTGCCACCTGATTACCAAGTCCTGCATGAGCAAGAGCGCTGTAATAATACCATCTTGCGCCGCGCACGCTTTCATTCATGCCATCCAGCACGTTCCTTGCTTCCTTATAATAACCGTTTCTCACATAATTACCTGCTGCCCGCAAATGACCATCTTCCTCATATCCGGTTCCCGTATTTCCATAGCCATTGCCAAAACCGCCAAAGCTTCCAAAATCTCCAAATCCACCAAAGCCTCCAAAGTCTCTGTAGGTTCCGCCGTAGCCTCCGGACGAACCGCCGCTTTGATAACTATATCCTTCTGTTCGTTCTTTCATAATCTGCTGATAGGCCTGCTGTATTTCTTTAAATTTTTCTTCTGCCTCCTCCCTATGCGGATTATTGATATTAGCATCAGGATGGTATTTTCTGCTGAGCGCCTTATACGCTTTTTTTATCTCTTCCTCTGTAGCACTTCTGGAAATGCCCAGAACTTCATACGGATCACGCATCTTCTACTCTCCGTTCCCTGCTGTTTTCCTCATCCGATCTGACTCCCTCTTATGCCTGACCATTTCATAGCGGTACCAGATACCGGAATATAAAATATTCCTTAAAATTTCTACATTATCTATAATGGGAAGCTTCTCAAATTCCTTGCAGCATCCCGCCATCATCATCGTAAGAATTGTCTTGATTTCTTCCTCAAAATCCGGATCATTATATCTCTTTGAAAGCGGATTATATCTTTTACTTTTTAAATCGTCCTCAATATCCTCATAGGCATCCAGAAGGTAAATAAATTTCCCCAGATAATTTCCCATGACTCTTAAGCTTTCTTTCCATTCATCCTCCCGCGCCGCCATGACCTCTCCCATGATATTTCCAAAGATTCCTGCCATATAATCGATATCCTGGTTCTGTTTTTTCTCTTCCATTGAAAGTTCACGCATAAGTCCTGTGATCTTTCTGGCTTTTTCTCCATATTTGATACAAATCTTCCTGCTTGCCCGTTTTAACAGCTTCCCGTATGCCAGCCGCGTTATCTTTTTCTCATCCTCCCAGTCATCCCTACATTTATAATAGGCAAACAGCACATTCATATCTGCCCCATACTCCGAAAATACATTCGTTCTGAGCATGTGCTTTTCAAAAGGATGGGCAATGCATTTCACCATCCCCGTTTCTGTTTCCGGTTCATACAGACTGCCGAGCAGCATCACCAGAAACGTCATATCATAAGTCAGGCTTAACTGCCCTGCCCTCCCATACTGTCTCCTTAAAGTCTGACAGAGCCCGCAGTAATAGGAATGGTAAATATCAAACTCTTTAAATTTCATATCCCCCTTGTTGATAATAATATATCCGAACATGACATTCTCCCATTTGATTTATAATAATCAGCTTTTCTTAATAAAAGTCTGACCGCACTTGGGACATCTGATTTCAATTTTTCCTTTCCCTCTCGGAATTCTGATCTTTTGTCTGCAGGACGGGCATTTATAAATGTGATGCGTCTTCCGCTGTTTCATATCCCGCTTCCATGTGGCAAAAGTCTGTCTCACCTTATACGTGCAGCGCAAATAAGCGGTATTTTCCTCCCTGCGTTTATAGATATTTTTCGATAACATTCTGAAATAAGCATATATCAGAAGCACTGTGCCGATTAAGTAAAATACCCTTCCGCCCAACAATGATATAGCAAAGCAGATTAAGACCATCATCATCAGAAAACGGTTTAATTGGTCCCCGCCATATCTGCCCTGCATGAATCGATATATTCTTTCTTTCATTTACGGTCACATCCTTCAATTTACGTTCTATTTTTTATCCTACTTCTTTCTATGCCATAAATCAATTAACGCAATATAAAAGTATCTAAAGAATTTCTTAAAAAAAAGCTAACCAATACGAGCACCCTTGATAAAGAGGGTGCTCGCAGATTATCAATTTCTTTGATGTGCTTTTTGATTTCTCATGTTCTCGCTTTCTTGAATTACAGGCTTGCTCCGGTTTTCAATCTGAAAACTTATTTGTTGTGTACTGCTTTTTCAAGTTGCTCAAGTGCAGTTGCTAATGTTTTACGAGTGCAGGCTAATACAACGCGTTGAAACATCGCTGAATTTTTTCCGAAGATATGACCTGCATCAAGCCAAAGTTCTGCTTTATTTATAATCAAGTCATTTAGTTCCTTCTGTTCTAATCCTAATCGTGAGCAATCAAGCCATGCAAAATAAGTGCCTTCAGGTTCAACGAGTTCTATTTCGGGCAATTTTTTTCTCAGAAAATTGCGGAGAAAATCAAGGTTATTCTGCATATATGTTTTGCATTGACAAAGCCATTTGGCACCGCTTTCATAAGCAGCCTGCGCAGCAACTAACCCCAAAGAATTAAGCTGTGAATAACCACAGGCATCAATTTCTTTTAATATCGTTTTCCGCACTTTCAAATCAGGAATCCATATATTGGAAACCTGCAAACCTGCAAGGTTAAAGGTTTTACTCGGCGCAGTGCAGATTATAGATTTGTCCTGCATCTGCGGACAAGCAACAGAAAAAACAGTATGCTTATTACCATTCAAAGTGAAATCGCAATGAATCTCATCAGACACAACAAAGACATTATATCTGTTGCATATTTCACCAATTTTCTGTAATTCATCTTTTGTCCATACTCGTCCGACAGGATTGTGCGGAGAACATAAAATAAAGAGTTTTACATTATTTTCTTTGATTTTAGCCTCAAAATCATCAAAATCTATTTCATAATGACCGTCTTTAAATAACAGCTCATTTTCAACAAGCTGACGGTTGTTATCTTTAACAACAGAATAGAATGGATAATACACAGGTGTCTGAATGAGTACACTTTCACCTTCATCTGTCAAAGCCCGTATTGCCATTGCGATAGCAAAAACTATACCCGGTGTTTTAACTAACCATTCGGATTTTGTTTCAAAAGAAAAGCGCTCCCAAAACCATTTTGATACTGCTGAATAATAATCGGATTTCACTTCGCTATAACCAAAAATGCCATGATTAACAGACTTATGCAAAGCATCTAAAACAGGCTGTGCGGTAGGAAAATCCATATCTGCAACCCAAAGCGGCAATACATTTTCAGGATAACCTTGTTCAACTGCAAAATCATATTTTAAACTATTTGTTCCTTTACGATTTACAAATTCATCAAAATTATAATTCATCAAAATTACACCTCCATTGCCTGCTTTAAATCATGAATCAGATCATCGGCATTTTCAAGCCCGATAGATAATCTTAAAAGTGTTTTTGTTATTCCGAGCCTTTCACGCACTTCTTCAGGTACATCGGGATGCGTCTGAAGAACAGGATAAGTAATCAGTGATTCTGTTCCGCCAAGACTTTCAGCAAATATAATCAGCTTAACACTTTCGAGTATTTTAACAGCTGTACTCTCATCATCTGTCTGAAAAGAAATCATACTGCCATAGCCTCTGGATTGTCTGATATTTGTTTCATATCCATCATGATCTTTTAAACCCGGATAAAACACCTTAGTGACCTTTGGCTGTTTTTCAAGCCACTGAGCTATTTTAATGGCATTTTTCTGCTGTTGCTCCATGCGAACTGCAAGTGTTTTGACACCACGCATAACAAGCCAACTATCAAAAGGAGACAAAGTATTTCCAACACTTTTGGCTATAAGACGAATTTCATTGGCAACCGCCAAATCTTTTGCACTGACAAATCCGGATATAGTGTCATTATGCCCGGATAAAAATTTACTTCCACTGTGAATAACAATGTCCGCACCTAAAGATAATGGATTCTGAAAATAGGGCGATAAAAAGGTATTATCAACAATAAGTAATAAATTATTTTCATGTGCCAGATTGGCACATGCTGTTATATCCGTAATCTTCATCATAGGATTACTTGGAGTTTCAAGATAAACCGCCTTTGTGTTTTTCTGAATTGCTTTTTCAACATTTTTCAAATCTGTTGTATCCACATAATCAATCTGCAAAGCATTCTTTTTATGGATAATTGCATTAAGTCTGACTGTTCCTCCATATAAATCATCCGACATAATAATATGATCGCCTGCTGAAAACAATTCAAAGCAAGCGGTTATTGCTGCCATACCAGAAGAAAATGCAACTGTATCAACTGCATTCTCAAGAGATGAAATAACATTTTCAAGACGCTGTCGAGTAGGATTAGACTCCCTTGTATAATCAAATCCGCTTTCATTATGTCCGGGTTTTGTATGGCTGAATGAAGCTGTCTGATATATAGGAAAACTTATCGCATGATTTTTATCTTCTAAAATCGAATTACGATTACCGTGTATACATCGGGTTTCAATCTGATCGTTCATTGTTTTATATCTCCTGTTTCTCTTGTATTTTTCTAATGCTAAAGCAATTTGATCTGGACAAGAAGTATCCTTAAAACTGCATTTTATGCCCTTTAGCCTTGTCTGTGTTTGTATTATACATCCGCAAAAATTAAATGTCTAATATCATATAAGTATAGTATGTTATAACTTTATCCTATAACCAAAAAAGATGAACTCTCTTTACAAGTTCATCTTTTTTCATATTATGTATACGCAATTAAATAATATATTCAACTGTGTCTTCCTGTGTAATTTTAGTGTTTTCATTGAATAGTAAAACAGCCTCTCTTGTGTCAATGCCAGCAAAGGAATACAGTTCTTCTTTATCATTATTAAAATATGAAGCAGGCACAATTCGGTTATATCCAAAAGGCTTATCCAATACGATTTTAATGCTTTCATCATCAAAAGCTTCTTCTCTGTAATATGGATCAAACAGCAATAAATTGTTACCTTTAATTCCTGTTATCAATACATAGTGCCATTCATCGTAAAAAAGTCTTGCCACAACAGCACCGCCTCTGATAAGCGTATCATTAATTAAACTACTTTGACCAATATACACCTTTTCTTTTGATATGTAAGATGACGAAACAGGTAAAAGTCCTTGCTTTCCAAAATTATCAAGCCAGTTACTTAAAAACATCATCGCAGAGCAGGATGTTCCAAGCTTTCCGGGCATACCATCATTACCGTGGCAATCAAGACAATAAAGCATAATATTACGCACGATTTCAGGCGGTATTTCCTCTCTTTCAAAAAGAAGACTGATTGCATTGAGTATAGATGTAGGTCCGCAGTCATAATCTGATATCTGATAATGTAATGGTATTTTCATTGCTTACTCCTTTGAAATCATAAATATGTTTAATAGATTTTTAAGATAAAATTTGAATTTCATAGAATTGTTTACTAAATCCAGGAACACCCTCTTTATCAAAGGGTGTCCCTACAGTCAGCTTTTTCTTATGATTTATGCTTAAACTTTAAATACCTCCAGCAGTTCAGACAACTCTTTCGACCTCTTTTCAAGGATTTCAGCTGCTTTATCCAGTTCTTCTACAGATACCAGCTGTTTCTTTGCTGTATCGTAAACGTTTTCTGACCCTGCAGCTGTCTGCGCAGAGACTGCTGATATGGCAGAAATTGCAGAAAGCGTTGCATTGCGGTCTTCTTCCATATTCGCAACACTATCATTAATCAAATTTAGCGCTTTCAAAAGTTCTGATACCTGTTCGCCTATCCGATCAAAAGAAGCTGTTGTGAGAGAAACAGCCCGTTGCTGTTCATCTACAATACTTTCCGCCTGTTTCGCCACTGCTGCCGCCTCTTTGGTGTGATCCTCAATTTCTTCTACAATCCGGGCAATCTGTGAAGAAGAATGAATGGATTCATCTGCCAGCTTCTTGATTTCCTGTGCAACTACAGCAAAGCCTCTGCCCGCGCTCCCTGCTCTTGCAGCCTCGATGGATGCATTCAATGACAGTAAGTTCGTTTGTTCGGCAATCTCATTGATTGCTTCAATAATCGTTCCAATCGACTTTGATTTTTCTTCCAGGGTTTCTATTGATTCAATGATGTTAGAGGTAATCGTTATGGTAGATCCCGTGCTATCTTTAAGCTGCGTCACGGAGTCCATACCCGTTTCAATCACCTGTTCTGCCCCTTTAGCCAGTACATTAATCTGATTTGAATTGTCCGCCACTTCCCCGATTATTCCGGACAAAGCGTCCATCTGCTTTAAGCAGTCGTCAGATTCATCATCCATTTTTCCGATTCCCTGCCTCATTTCCGAAATCTCCAGCTGAATATCCCTCGAAGATTTCACAAAACTGTCGGAAGCTGCCGACATGCCGCCGACCGCTCCGGTTAACTCTCCATTGACATCCTTGACACTGGTGACAAGCTTTTTCATATGAATCGTCATATCCGTGATACCTTCCGCAAGCAGCTTAAATTCGTCTTTACGTCTGGTTCTCACCTCAACGGTCAAATCCCCCTCTGATACCTTTTGCAGTTTACGTAACATATCATAAATTGCACTGCCATACTGACTTGCAAGTATAGATCCAAGCAAAATAGCGATCAGACTGGCCACTACAACCAGAATGATAGAAACTCTCTGTATATCCGCTGTCTGACCAATAATTGTCTCTCTAGGGATCAATGCGCAGATCAATGCATTTCTGCTGGCAATTCTTGAATATAAAAATAAATATGTACCGTTTTCCACATAGGAAAAACCGCTGGATTCCTCACCGGCAAAAGCTTTGTCCACATAAGATTTCCCTACAAAAACATTTCCATCATTTACCTCAGACGATGAGGATAAAAACTCTGTTCCGTCACAGGTAACAAAAGCAGTCACACTTCCTTCTCCCGCATCCAGTGAAGATATCGCGCTTTCTATTACATTTCTACTGATATCGACAATCATCACAGCCCGTTCATTGTTAAAATATCTCGCTAATCTTGCGCCATATTGGCTTTCACTTGTCAAAAGTTTTTCATCAATTCCGAACTGATTGCCGAACAGGAAAAATTTATACTGATCTTCATATACCATTTGCCCCTGCGGTGTTTCTATGAACGCTGAATACAGATTCGCTTCCGGCGTCTGGGTAGTCGTGATAGATTCTTGGGTGTCAGAGAGTATATAAATGTTAGAAACCAGCGTATCTCCGGTTACCGCTTTACTGAATGTATCTTTATATTCTATAGGGACGTAGTAATGCTTTGTATTGTCATTGTCCAGAAGTCCCCTGTAAAACTGTTTGAGAGTATCATCCTGTAAATATTCTTTGTAATTTGTCTGCACCGTATCAAAAGCAAGGGCGAGATATTGATTCATCATACCAACCGTCTGTTCCGCGGACATCTCATAACTGGATATAATCTGGCTGGATGCCTTTTGATAGGAAACAACACCCAGAATAATGATAAATATAATCGGAACCAAGAAGGACGCAATCAGTTTAAATCGAATTCTTCTGAAAAAGAGAATAGGATTCTTACCTTTCTTCTGTCCGTTTAAAGACTTTTTCTCTTTCCGTTCATTTGATACTTTTTCAGGTATATTCACTGCCTGTTTCTTTAACTCAGCACCTTTTTTCTTCATTCTGCCATCCTCCCATATGCCTGTACATTTTCACTTCACCATTTTATAATATTTTACCAGATTTTATTTGCTTTTTCCACTTATTTATGTGCAAATTCATATACTCTACAACAAACAATGCCACGCTTCGCGCGCCGGCTTATTGTAACAAAAAGAGCAGGTTCCTCACCTGCCCTGAAAATCTGCTGCATCAGTCTTCTATATCCTGATCTGCCGCTACAGCCGACACTACGGAAGATACTACTGACACAACCACTGCTATGATAACAATTAGTAATCCTCCAGCCAATAACATGAACTCCATCTCTGCATCTCCTTTTCGCCCAAATAAGACTGGCTGCAAAATGTACAGACATTTTGCATCAAATTTGTACCAACATAATTATTGTACTAAATAGACAGCGGATTTTCAACCACAAAATACTATTTGTGCTGCCTTCTGAACTGCACCGGCGTCATCCCGTATGACTTTTTAAAAAGCCTGTTAAAATGCTCCACAGTCTCATATCCAACGCTTGCCGCAATGCTTTCTACCGTCTGGTTCGTTTCCCTAAGCATGGTTCTTGCTTTTTTCATTCTTGCCTTTTTTACTGCCTCCTGAAAAGTAGCCCCGGTGTGCACTTTAATATATTTGGAAAGATAAGGACTTGAGAGGTGGAAATTTTCCGAAAGATTCTCCAATGTCACATCTTTATAATGATTCTGCACATAACGCATGATGTCCACAATCCGCTCTTCCCTTCCTTCTCTCACATTTTCCCCTCTGGTAGTCTTATTTCCCGCAGAAACCAATGCAGCGACGGAGCTTTTAATAATATCTTCATCAACCCCTACGCCCCAATACATTTTTCCATTGCATAAAATTCCCACATAGGCTGCCGCTTTTGATGAGGATCCTCTTGACACGGCGTGCTCTTCGTAAACCGATAATTCATAGCTGATACCGAAATACAGCTTAATCGCATTACTTACCGCATCCAGTCTGCCGTTTCCCGAGGTTTCTATCACCCTCCGCTCTTTATTCTGTTCAATGGTCACCTCCGCCACAATTCCATCCTCAACTTGTCTGAAATGGCACTCTGGAATATCAAAAATTTCCCTCTGATTAATATAATGATCTTCAAATATCCTATAGATATCTTCCGGCGTGAGTTCCTTGTGCCTTTGGTCGGAAATACCTTTCATCAGATATCCCACCTCTTCCTTCATCTTATCAGGCAGACCCATGCCAAAGTTCTGTTTCAAAATAAAGGCAATACCGCCTTTACCTGACTGGCTGTTAATCCGGATCACATCAGATTCATACTCTCTTCCCAAATCTTCCGGGTCGATGGGAAGATAGGGTACATCCCAACGGTTTCCGCTCTTTCCGGCATCACGCCATGCCATCCCCTTGGAAATGGCATCCTGATGTGAGCCTGAAAAAGCTGTAAATACCAAATCCCCGGCATAAGGCATCCTCTCATACACCTTCATTCCAGTAAGCAGTTCGTAAGTTTCCCGTACTTTACCTATATCGCTAAAGTCAAGCCCCGGCTCTACTCCATGGCATACCATATTCATTGCCAAAGTGATAACATCTACATTACCGGTTCTCTCGCCATTTCCAAACAGCGTTCCTTCCACACGGTCAGCTCCTGCCAAAACGCCGAATTCCGCATCACTGATACCGCATCCTCTGTCATTGTGGGGATGTACGCTCAATATCACCGCATCCCTATGCTTTAAATGCTTATGGATATATTCTATCTGGCACGCAAACACATGCGGCATGGCAATCTGTACCGTAGTCGGAATATTAATAATCGCCTTATGATCCCGGTCCGGCTGCCACACGTCAAGCACTGCATTACATACTTCCACTGCATAATCGACTTCCGTTCCCGGAAAGCTTTCCGGGCTGTATTCAAAGGTAAAGTTTCCTTCCGTATCCCTGGCGATTTCCAGGAGCAGCTTTGCTCCGTCCACAGCCAGTTGTTTTACCTCTTCCTTCGTCTTTCGGAATACCTGCTCCCTCTGTGCCACAGAAGTAGAATTGTACAAATGAACAACAGCCGAAGGAGCTCCCTCTAAAGCTTCAAAGGTTTTTCTGATGATATGCGCTCTTGCCTGTGTCAATACCTGAATGGTTACATCTTCCGGTATCATATTCCGCTCGATCAAAGCACGCACAAATTGGTACTCCGTGTCAGAAGCCGCCGGAAATCCCACTTCAATTTCTTTAAACCCGATTTTCACAAGCATCCTGAAAAACTCCAGTTTTTCCTCAAGTCCCATAGGCTCAATCAATGCCTGATTCCCATCTCTCAAATCCACACTGCACCAGATGGGCGGTGCGCTGATTGTATCCTTTTTCACCCAGTCGTAGGTCACTTCCGGGGGCATAAAATAGGATTTTCCATACTTTTCTGCTGCATTCATAAACATTCCTCCAATATTCCAATTCATCCAAACACCTGTACATTGACTGTTTTATGAAATAATGATTTGAATCTTACCATAGTCCCTGCCGCCTCACAAGGCGCGTTTTTAATCAATTATATTGATTTATTTTATCCTATTGTATTCTTTTATATATCCTCATGACATATCCTGTTTTTTTGTGTATAATGATGCTTGAGTTGGTCTCATATAAAAATAGAAAAATCGGAGGTATAGATATGATTACAGATGACATTCTCTACATTGGCGTAAATGATAAGGATATCGACCTTTTTGAAGGACAGTACACTGTTCCAAACGGCATGTCCTATAATTCCTATGTCATACTCGATAACAAAATTGCAGTGATGGATACAGTCGATCACAGAAAAAAAGAAGAATATCTTGCAAATCTTGAAGCTGCTCTTGATGGCAGATGCCCTGACTACCTGGTTGTTTCCCATGTAGAACCTGACCATGCATCCAACGTCAAAGCATTCCTTGAAAAATACCCTTCCACCCAGCTGGTGGGCAATGCAAAAACCTTTCAAATGCTTGCCCAGTATTTTGACTTAAACTTTGACTCTGCCCTTACCGTAAAAGAAGGGGATGTTCTTTCACTTGGTAAACATGAACTTCATTTCATCATGACGCCAATGGTTCACTGGCCGGAAGTCATGTTCACTTATGATAGTTTCGGCAAGGTCTTATTCAGCGCAGATGCTTTTGGTAAATTCGGCTCTCTGGACACAGAAGAAGATTGGACCTGCGAAGCAAGAAGGTACTATTTTAATATCGTGGGGAAATTCGGTATGCCTGTCCAGACCGTTCTGAAAAAGGCTGCCGACTTGGATATCCAGATTATCTGCCCTCTTCACGGTCCCGTATTAACAGAAAATCTGGATTATTATTTAGACAAATACAACATCTGGAGCAGCTATGAACCCGAATCAGAGGGCGTCTTTATCGCATATGCATCTCTTCACGGAAATACTGCCGACGCAGCTAATAAGTTAAAAGATCTGCTGACCGACAAAGGCTGCCCTAAAGTCGTCATCGCTGATTTGGCAAGAGATGACATGGCAGAAGCATTAGAAGACGCTTTCCGCTACGGAAAGATCGTCCTTGCCGCTTCTTCTTATAATGGCGGCGTCATGCCTTTTATGGAAGATTTTCTGCATCACTTAAAAGGGAAAAATTATCAGAAACGAACCGTTGCCTTGATTGAAAACGGCTCCTGGGCTCCTTCCGCCAACCGGACCATGACAGAAATCCTTTCCCAGATGAAAGATATTTCTATTCTGGATACTTCCGTGACGATTCGCGGTGCAGTGAAGGAAGAAAATCTGAAAGAACTCTCTGCTCTGGCTGACGCACTTTTATAAATTAACTGCCAGTATCACACTTCCAAGAACCGCCAGTATCACTCCTGTTGCACGATTTAACGTGATTGCAGATGCCTTATTGGCAAATCTTGCTGCTACTCTTGCCCATAGCAGAGTGAAAAACACACACATAACCAGAATCAGCATATCCGGTGCACCGCCAATCGCAAAATGCGAAAGTGCACCGGTAAATGCTGTAAATGACATAATGAATACACTGGTTCCCACCGCTGTCTTAAGTTCATATCCCAATACGGAAGTCAAAATAAGAAGCATCATCATACCTCCGCCAGCTCCTACAAAGCCGCAGATAAACCCAATCAGACAGCCGCATATTACGGACTGGATAATGCGCTTTCGTGCTGATACTGCCGCCATCGCCTCTTTGGTCGTCATAACCGGTCTGACAATAAACTTAATTCCTAAAAGAAGCGTCATAAACACGGAAAAACTCCCCATCGTTGTGTTGGGCACAAGGCTGGACGCATAACTTCCAATCATGGTAAATAACAAGACGGTCACCATCATCACCAATCCGTTCTTTATATCCAGATTTTTGTTTTTACCATAAGTGTATGCCGAAACGGCACTGGCAAGCACGTCCGACGCAAGAGCAATCCCCACTGCCTCGTAAGCGGGCATTCCCAAAAATGTAATCAACATGGGAGAAATTACCGCTGCTGCACTCATCCCTGCAAACCCGGTGCCAAGACCGGCTCCCATTCCTGCAAAAAAGCACACAAGTAATCTTATCAGTAACTGCATTCTTTTACCTCTTTCCTATACAATTTCCTATACAAATGTAATTCAGCTATTGTACATCCTTTTCCGGCAAAACGCAACCGCGTATTTGGCTGCCTCAGTGCATTCCCAGTAACATGAACGGATATTCTTCATTACTTCGATAAATCAAATCTACCTCAATCGTTGTACCCTCTATCAGGGCTACGGAAGAATAGCTTGGAACAAAAATCTCTATCTCCTCCCCTTCTTCAAAAAATCCTGATCCATCCTTGCAAACGATTGCTGTCTGCACGATACCCATCTCATTTACAGACTCCCAATCATCAATCTCTATCACCCCGTTTGCTACATCAATTGTTACCCTTTCTAGGACGGCACCGTCTTCCAACTCCGTTAGCTCGCGTAGTTTTTGAGAAGAAAGAGCGTCTGCTATTCCATTTTCACTTTCATCTGTATTCTCCATCTCCGCTTTCTCTTCATTACCCTGCAACGCACTTTCCTTGCTCTGCCCCAGATCTGCTATATCCTGCATTGCACCTGCCGCACTATCTTGAATCGCATCTGTATCTGCCGCAGACTCCACAAAACTGTCGCCCTCTTCCTCGGATAGCACTTCTGCTTCCTCCCATCCTGAGCCTTCAGTGTCTTCCGGTGCGCAGGCAGCGTCTACACTTTCTTCCATCACACCCTGATCCGCTTCCATCCCCGCCGAATAACTGCCTTTTCCTTCCCTCTGTCCCACAAAAAGCACTGCTGGAACAATCAATGCAGCACACAGCATAGCTGCCGCCATACCTGCATATCTTCCAAAATATATTCGCTTCTTCTCCTGATTCTTTTCCTGCTCTTTCTCCGGTGTGGATTTTTCCGATAGTCCTGCTTCGATTCTATCCCATAAATCCGGGATTTCACTTTGTGCCAGTTCTCTATATGCCTGTTCAAAATCCTTATTCATATCCACACCTCCTTAACTTTTTAATTGCATTCTGATATTTCCATGTCACAGTTCCCATGGGAATCCCCATGCACTGCGCAATTTCTTTGAAAGTAAGTTCTCCCAAGACCTTAAGACTGACGATCTGACGCTCTGAGGGCTTTAAGGTATCGAGTGCCTGCCTGATAGTCATATCTTCAATGACTTCCTGTTCCACACTGCTGTCCGAATCCTTGACAGGAAGTTTAACCCCCTGCCTTTCCTCTTCCTCCGCCTCTGCACCCAAGTCCTGCATCAGTGCAGTCAGTTCTTCTTTCTTATGTTTCCTCAAAAAATCGATTGCCATATTTCTCGCCATAGTAGCCAGATAGCCTTTGTGACCGCTGCCGGGCTTAAACTGTTCCGCTTTGTCCCAAAGTCTGATAAAAAAGTCGCTGGTCACATCCTCCGCGTTTTCTTTATTCTGAAGCACCTCATAAATAATCCGGTAGACATATCCCACATAATTTTCATAGATTTCCCTTAATCCCGTTTTATCTCCCCGGACCATGCGTGCCACAGCTTCCTCAAATTGATGCTCGTTCACATTTTCCCCCCTCTTCTTTGGTACGTATAAAGCTGCGTCATTTTATGGAAACACTCTGTTCCAGAATTGATTTATAGAAAAAGTTGCTGCCGGAAAAAATCTTTCCCAGTAACAACTCCCTCTAAAATTTCTTATTTCTTTTTCTGAATTATAATGCCTTAATTCTGTCTACTGCTTCTACCGTATTTTCATAGCTTCCAAAAGCAGTCAGTCTGAAGTAGGTCTCACCGCTGGGACCAAAGCCTGAGCCGGGCGTCCCAACCACATTTGCATTTTCCAGAAGATAGTCAAAGAATTCCCAGCTGGTCATCTGATCAGGCGCTTTCAGCCAAATGTAAGGAGCATTGACGCCGCCTGATACCGTGTAGCCTGCACTCTTTAAACCTTCCAGTATATATTTTGCATTGTTCATATAATAAGCCACCTGCTGCTTTAACTGGGCTTTTCCTTCTTCCGAATAAACTGCCTCACCGGCACGCTGCACAATATAGGGTGCACCGTTGTATTTGGTTCCATGCCTTCTTGCCCAAAGGGAATGAAGGGATACATCGCCGCATTTCAAATCCTTGGGAATTACTGTATACCCCAGACGCACACCTGTGAATCCTGCATTCTTGGAGAAAGAATGAAGTTCAATAGCACAGCTTCTTGCACCCTCACATTCATAAATAGAGTGGGGAACATCCTCCTCAGAAATGTATGCCTCATAAGCCGCATCATAAATAATGACTGCACCTACTTTATTCGCGTAATCCACCCATTCCTGAAGCTGTGCTTTCGTGATGGTAGAACCGGTAGGATTATTGGGGAAGCACAGATAAATCAAATCCGGTGTCTCCTTCGGCAACTGAGGAGCAAAGTTATTCTCCGCCACACACGGCATATAAATCACATCGCTCCATGTCTCTTTCACGCTGTCATATGTTCCGGTTCTTCCTGCCATAACATTAGTATCTACATATACCGGATATACGGGGTCGCAAACTGCAATTTTGTTATCCACACTAAAAATTTCCTGAATATTTCCTGAATCGCATTTTGCACCGTCAGATACAAAAATCTCATCTGCAGAAATCTCACATCCCCTTGCCTTGTAGTCATTATCAGCAATGGCATTTCTAAGGAACTCATAACCAAGATCGGGAGCGTAGCCCTTAAACGTTTCTGCCTTGGACATCTCATCCACAGCACCATGAAGTGCTGTAATAATTGCCGGTGCCAGCGGCTGTGTCACATCTCCGATTCCAAGACGAATAATCTTCTTATCCGGATTTGCCGCTGCATAAGCATTTACCTTTTTCCCAATGGTCGAGAAAAGGTAGCTTCCGGGAAGTTTTAAATAATTGTCATTGATTTTAAACATGTCTTTCTTCCTCCTGATATGTGTCTTTAAAATTTTTTTAATTTTATTCTATTGATATTTCACCTTTAAAAACAGTTACAGCCGGTCCTGTCATGTACACAAGATTGGCTTCCCTGTCCCACTGGATCTGCAAATTTCCACCTAATAGTTTAACAGTAACCTGCTCCTTCGTCAAACCATTTAATACGCAGGCAACTGTGACAGCACATGCCCCGGTTCCGCAGGCAAGGGTTTCTCCGGTTCCTCTTTCCCATACACGCATCTCCACATTTTCTTCATCCAGCACCTTTACAAATTCTGTATTGATGCGTTTTGGGAAGCGTACATGATTTTCAAAAAAAGGACCAATTTTCTCAAGAGAAAGGGATGACACATCATCCATAAAGATTACTGCATGTGGATTTCCCATTGACACGCATGTCATTTCATAGATTTTATCCTCCACCTCTATCCTTTCTCCAATGACTTCATCTGCATCAGAAATGACCGGAATATCCGCTGACTTTAGTATCGGCGTTCCCATATTGACTTTGACAGTTGATACTTTTCCATCCTCCACAAATAAGTCAAGGTATTTGATTTTGCCGCAGCTGATTACACTGATGGAGGTTTTATCTGTCAATCCCTCATCATATACAAACTTTGCTACACAGCGGATTCCGTTGCCGCACATTTCAGCTCTGGAACCATCCATGTTGTACATTTCCATCTCAAAATCAGCTTCTGTGGAAGGATTGATAAAAATGACTCCGTCTCCGCCAATTCCGAAATGCCTGTCGCTCAGACGCTTTACGATTTCGGGCTTTTGCTCTTGACGGACTTGCTCTTTGGCACCATCTACATAAATATAATCGTTGCCGCATCCATGCATTTTTGTAAACTTCATATGATAATCCCCCTATTCTTTCAGACAGTTTGGCTGTCTTTGTTTTTGGTGTAGTCCGGCAAAGTCATTTTGAACAGGGGCAGTATTGTAGGGGCGGTTATTCCCCTGCGCCAGGCTGGGTACAGGGGAATAAACGCCCCCACAGCACTGCCCCTGTTCAAAATGACTTTGCCTCATTCATATAAAATAATATACCACATTTTTCCCCATATCATTATCACTTTCTCTGCTATACAGTGTGCAAAAAATGCTATCTTCCAACACTCATCTCATTCTTACTGTATGTGTGACAAGGTATCTGTTCCCGGTAAGTTCTTCTATTTTTATGTCCATTTCACAGGAGGATGCCGAAACGGCTTCCATCGCGTTTTCCATGTACCCTTGTCGATAATCTTCTGTCCGGTAGGCTGTGTCTAGTTCCTGTGCCAGTACCTGCCCTTCTATCACGTTGGAGAATTCGTAACTGCCTCTTCCAAGCGTTGCAATCTGAGCATAGCAATTGTCATAATAATCTGAAAGGCTGTATAGGATGTCCGCCTCCGACATGCCCACATCCTCAATGCTTCTTAAACTGTTCTCCCATATCCTTATCTGCTCAGGAGAAGATTCCCGGTTCCGGTAAAGCTGTCCGTTACAGGGCGGAAGGTAAACGGCAAGCTCCTGCCTTACATGGGTGTCTGCATAGTCCTGATCTGTCTTGTTAAAGTAATCATACTTTCCGCCCTCTGTATCGTCCCATGTGGCATCCACATTGTAATATCCGTCCTCCAGCGCAACAATATTCCATGCATGGTTCTCCCCTGCATAGCCAGTGCAGTAATAGCAGGGAATTCCCAACTGCTGTAACAGATATTGAAATGCCCTTGCATATCCGGCGCAGACCGTATGACCGTTCACTAAAGCACCATAGGCGCTCTGACTCATTTCCGCCCTCAAGTTGTAGGATAAACGGTCAAGGAGTGTATCATGAATGAACCTTTCTTTTTCATAATCGCTTCCGAACTGATATGCTTGGTTTAAAATCGCATTTGCATTTTCATTGAAAACGGCTTTTGCCTGATCCAGATTCTGTGCCGTCCGGTTAAATCTTAGATCTATCTCCACACATTGTCCGTCTCTTCTGTACTTGCAATAATAAACTGTTTCCATCCAAAAAAGTTCGGGATGATCATTGTAAACTGCGGCAAAAATATTTCTGAGCTGTGATGCAGAAATTGCTTCTACCGGTGCAAATGACGTATTGAGCGCATTGGCATTTGCATAAATCTGCCGGTAAAGATGCCGTCCTTTTTCATCCAGCATCCCATAATAGGGATAAAAGACAGCGTCAAAAATAAGACCGTCGCCTGTATCGCCAACGCTAAGCTGATTTTCCAGCGTTCTGGCTGCATCGTCTTCGATCTGCTCCCTTTCATCCTGAACCCGCTGATAACCGTTTCTGCCCGATACGCTCTCCGGTATAAGTACATCCGACTGTTCCGGGGAAATATACTCAGGGTTGATATTTTCAATCAATCCCGCTGCCTCTTCCTCCGCAGTTCCTGCCGGTCGTTTATTATATTCCTGCCCCAATGCATCCCCGCGCTGATTTTGCCCCTCTGATGCGTCATAGGGCGTTTCCATCCCGTAACGAGTATCTAAATCATTCTGATCTACCGCCACAGAAATTTCCGTCTGATGCCTGTCCGGATAAAGAAATTCTGCTATCGCGTCCGTAACATCCGGTCTGAATGCACACAAAATGACCAAGGCTGAAAATAATGAAAATAAAAATAATAGTAAAATACTTATTCTCTTTAAAATCTTCATACGAATCCTACGCGGGTACCTTACCTTTCCTGTATGCATGTCAGAAATCTTTCCCCATACTTTTCATACTTATATTCACCAACTCCTGATATCTTAAGCATTTCTGCTCTGTTCTTCGGTTTGACAATGCACATATGGGTTAAAGATTTGTCAGAGAAGACAATATATGGCGGTACCTTTTCTTCTCTTGCAATCTCCATTCTAAGGGTCCTGAGTTTCTCAAACAAAATTTCCTCTGCTTCGGAAAACTCTCTGCCTGCCAGTGCAGAGCTCTTGGCGCTTCTCTTCCCGTCTGCAGATTTTTTACCTGATTTTACTTTTGCCGGATGCTCCTGCTCTTTTGCCATCTTCATCATAATAGATTCCTGACCGCTTAAAATGATTTCAGATTTTTCCGTCAGTTTTACGATTGCATACTCATCATTTGTCAGCACCAGATAATTCTGCATCAAAAGATGGTTCATGATCTGCCGCATTTTGTATGTAGGCACCTTTTTCATACTTCCATAAAAGGAATTATTGTTCATTCGATATCCTCTTATCTTTGCCGTATCCGCCCCATGAACCGTCTCAATAATGACATTGACCCCGTATCTCTGATGACATTCTTTCACACATCCAATCAGCGCTTTTGCCATTTCCGTCACTTCCACCGTTTCAAACTGGCTTAAGCAGTTTGAGCAGTTCCCGCAGTAATTGCTGCCATACTCTCCAAAATACCTCAGAATATAGTCCCGCAGGCAATCATTGGTAAAGCAGTAAAACGTCATCATACGAAGCCTCTCCCTGTCTCTCTCCATAACGATTTGTCTTGTGAGGGCGTCAAGTTCCTGATTGTCCTGATTATTCTCTATAAAAAACTGATTGGTGATTACATCCTGACCGCTGTATAAAAGAATGCACTCCGCCGGCTGACCATCCCTTCCGCCTCTTCCAGCTTCCTGATAATAGGATTCCAGGTTCTTGGGCATACCATAGTGAAGCACAAAACGTACATTTGACTTGTCAATTCCCATGCCAAAAGCATTGGTTGCCACCATTATAGGTTTTTTGTCATAGATAAAATCTTCCTGATTCCTTTTCCTCTCCGCGTCTGCCAGTCCTGCATGGTATTTCGTTACGGCAAAGCCATCCTGCTCAAGTTTCTCACAGACTTCCTCCACCATCTTTCTGGTCAGGCAGTAAACAATGCCGCTCTCCCCCGGATGACAGTCCAGATAGTTCTTGACAGCCCCATATCTATCCTTGGGCGACATCACACCAAAGTACAGATTTTTTCTGTCAAATCCGGTGGTGATCAGCGCAGGGGCCTGCAACATCAAGATATCAATAATATCTTCCTTGACCTCTTTCGTTGCGGTTGCCGTAAATGCTGCCACAACAGGTCTTGCCGGGAGTTTTCCTATAAACTCTGTTATCTTTAAATAGCTGGGCCTGAAATCCTGCCCCCACTGTGAAACGCAATGGGCTTCATCTACTGCAACCATTGCAATATGCGTATGCAGGGCAAAATCCAGAAATTCTTCCGTCACAAGCCTTTCCGGCGCCACATAAATAATGGGATATCTGCCCTCCTTTGCATAAAGAAGCGCTTTCCTGTACTGCCCCGGCGTCAGAGAACTGTTTAGATATGCGGCGTGAATTCCCGCCTGATTCAGTCCTTCCACCTGATCCTTCATCAGTGAAATAAGCGGGGAAATGACTAGTGTGATCCCCTCCAGCATTAAGGCGGGAATTTGATAGCACAGAGACTTCCCAGCCCCGGTAGGCATAATGCCAAGCACGTCCTTCCCTTCTAAAATACTGTCAATCAGATATTCCTGCCCTTCTCGGAAGGAATCATACCCAAAGTACTGTTTTAATAGCTTTTGTTTCTTCAATTCATTTTCCTCATTATTGTCTTTTCGGTCTTATCATTATATGTCAAAAAAGCCCTTTAGGCAATGCAGTGTTTTGTTATTTTTTCGCCAAGCGTCCCCACTTAAAAAGCGGCAGTCTGCCGACTACCGCTTTCTGCCTGGAAATAAAGCGCTTATATATTTACTTGATTGTATCAGTTTGCAAAGTACTGTCTTGCTTCCAGCAAATCTTTCTGTACAATTGCCGCCTGCCTGTGGATTTCCTGCATCAAATTATTGCTTTCATCAATACGAACCAAATCTATTACATCTGTATTTTCTTTGCCCAAATTTTTAATATGGTTTGTCAGTTCATCTAATTCTCCTTTTAAAAGCATATATATCTCACGGCTTGTTATATAATCCGGATTGTCCTTGCCCAATTTGGTATCTGCTAGGAATTGTTTAAACGCTCCCTGAAGCGCCTCCGTCAGATCCGCCTGCTGCTGGCAATACAAATCCAACAGATTATGGGTCAATTCCTCCTGACCTTCATTTAATGAGTAAAACACTTTAAAGTGATAAATTGTTTTCACAATATAATCCTTTGTAAAAAAGTCCTTACGATTGTAGGTGGAATTCTCCACACCTATGAACAACGTCATTCCTGAGGAAATTGGTTTGCCTTCATATTTATGTTCGACGGCAGCTTCCGCCTTATTACTGAAACCGCTCATTATCCCCTGGATTACTCCAAAAGCCGCATTGGCAATGAGCAGTTCCCTGCCTGTCAATGCCGAAAGACTCTTCTTAGTAGCTTCGTCTACCTCCTTCACTTCTGTATTTTCTGTAGGCTTTGCTCCAAAAATCGCTTTACTGCATAAATCGGTCATCTTTTTAACAGAATCTAACGACCATTCACTCATTGTTGTAAAATGTTGGTAACTGCCTTCTATTACCAGGTGTGCATCTGTTCTTCCCTGTGTATGTGCAGTTGCCATTTTATCAACTTCTGCTTTAATTTTTCCCAAGGACTCATCCATTGCTTGGTTTTGCTCCTCGATAAATTGATCAAATTCTTTACTAATCTTCTGCTGTTCCTGAATTGATTTAGATTTTCCCATTTTCTATTCTCCTTTACTTGTTCTACCGTCTCTGCAACTAATTTATGAAAAATACAAATCGACATTACCTCCAGCTAACGGGTTTACTGTAATCGGTGTTGTGGCAATAAAATTCCCATTGTTGATGATATAACCATCCCTGTCTCCGGTCTGAATGACCACATTTCTGTTAGTCGCTCCCATTAATGTGAACCATCGCCTGTCATTACCGTGTACCTTTCCATTGTCAATAAGCTTGTCATAATTGTAAGTTACTACCTGAGTCACAGAATAAATACTAATTTTGTTCATTATTTTTCGGCTCTTCAGGGATAATGGTGGGTGAAAAACACCCACAACCCCAGTGTTTATGC
>CAYOED010000048.1:0-26641 GCA_964402925.1 uncultured Lachnospiraceae bacterium
AGGTAGCCAATGCACAGCTCTGAGAGGATAAATAATCCATAAGGAGCCCCTAAAAAAGCGTCAGCACTTGGCGAGGTTCCTCACGAGCCTAGTGCCTGCTACGCTTTTTACGGAGCGGGAGCGTGGCGACGTTGGATTATTTATCCTCTCAGAGCGTCACGCTGACCAATATGTAAAATATAAGAACGTATACTGAATAATGGCGTAAAGATGCCTGTCTGTGGTTTCGTTCCGTCATAACTTGTGTTACAATAGTAGATGGTTTGAATCAGTGTTTTACGGAAGAGGGAATGGGGAAATGATAGAGAATGCAGTCATAACACAAAGCGGAAAAGGATTCCTTAACAGAAACCAGATAAAATATATCGTCATTATCGCTATGCTTATCGATCACATTGCATGGGGATTTGTGGATGCCAGGAATCCGGTTCTTGGCGGAGTGATGCACTTTATTGGGCGCCTTACCGGACCGACAATGGCATATTTTGTCGGTGAGGGTTACCGTTATACCAGAGATGTCGGTAAATATCAGCAGAGGCTTGCAGTCTTTGCTTTTATCTCATGGTTTTCGTATGTATGGTTTGAATATGGAAGTCTGCCCATCTATTTTGAGCAGGGGCATCTAATGTTCATTCCCTCACAAAGCGTTATTTTCACACTCTTTCTCGGTCTTACTGCAATCAGACTGTGGGAAAATGAAAAAGTTGGCAAACCGCTTAAAATTACTGGTATTATGCTGCTTTGTCTACTCTCTATCATCGGTGACTGGGCATTTATGAATGTGTTGGGCTGCCTGTTCGTTCACGTGTACCGGAATAGACCCAAGGCAAAATGGACAGCTTTCACGCTTACATTTCTTCTTCCGAATGTCTTTGTCACAATACTGGCCGGCCTCGAAAATATGTGGTTTCAGTTCGGCGTGCTCCTTGTTCCCCTGATGCTATATTTCCTCTATAACGGCCAAAGCGGCAGCAAAGGCAAAATACACAAATGGTTTTTCTACCTGTTTTACCCACTGCACTTACTCGTACTTGGAGTATTGAGATGGTGTGTGTTCTAATTAACTATTTAACTCTCAGAACTGTGTTTCGGCTCCTCGGTAAAAAGAACTAAACAATACGTTACTTTACAAGCTAACCGACAACGCAGCACAGGACAGGTAAATATACCAAAAGGAGTCCCTCAAAAAGCGTCAGCACTTGGCGAGGTTCTTTCGAGCCTAGTGCCTGCTACGCTTTTTGCGGAGCGAGAGCGCGACGACGTTGGTATATTTACCTGTCCTGTGCGGACTCATGACTACCCCCATAAAAAGTAACCCAATAACCAAAAATTTCATGAATTGCTCATGTAATAGATTGCAAAAAAAGATGCTCTATGATATAATGAACCTGTTCGCAATGATAAAAAATTAACAATCGTTGCAGGAAAAATTTAGAACAAGTTTTCAATTAAAACGGAGGAAAGAATAATGGCAAAGAAAGTAGTTTTAGCCGGCGCATGCCGTACCGCTATTGGTACAATGGGCGGTTCCTTAAGCACAGTACCTGCTGCAGAGCTTGGAGCAATCGTAATCAAAGAAGCTTTAAACAGAGCAGGGGTAGCACCTGAGGCTGTAGATCAGGTTTATATGGGATGTGTTATCCAGGCAGGACAGGGACAGAATGTAGCCCGTCAGGCTTCCATCAAGGCAGGTTTACCCATTGAAGTGCCCGCAGTTACCATGAACGTTGTATGCGGTTCAGGTCTTAACTGCGTGAACCAGGCTGCTCAGATGATTATGGCAGGAGATGCAGATATCGTTGTTGCAGGCGGTATGGAAAATATGTCCATGGCTCCTTATGCAATTCCTCAGGCACGTTACGGATATAGAATGAACAATGGTACCTTGGTTGATACTATGATCAAGGATGCTCTCTGGGATGCATTCAATGATTATCATATGATCAAGACAGCAGATAACATCTGTGAAGAATGGGGACTTACCAGAGAAGAATTAGATGCATTTGCATTAAAGAGCCAGCAGAAAGCAGAAGCTGCCCAGAAGGCAGGCGCATTTGATGCTGAAATCGTACCTGTTATGGTTAAGAAGAAAAAGGAAATGGTTGAATTTAAGGTAGATGAGGGCCCTCGTGCAGGATCTACAATTGAAGGACTGGCTAAGCTTCGTCCGATCAACCCTGACGGATTCGTTACAGCTGGTAATGCTTCCGGTATCAATGACGGTGCAGCTGCAATCGTTGTTATGAGCGAAGAAAAGGCAAAAGAATTAGGTGTTAAGCCTATGGCTACTTTCGTGGCAGGAGCCCTTGCAGGTGTAAGACCTGAAGTTATGGGTATCGGTCCGGTAGCTTCCACAAAGAAAGTTATGGCTAAGACCGGAATGAAGATTGAAGATTTCGATATCATTGAAGCAAACGAAGCTTTTGCAGCACAGTCTGTTGCTGTAGGAAAAGACCTGGGAATCGATGTTGATAAGCAGCTCAATCCCAATGGCGGCGCTATTGCACTTGGACATCCTGTTGGAGCTTCAGGCTGCCGTATCCTTGTGACACTGCTTCATGAGATGCAGGCAAAGGGCGCTAAGACTGGTCTTGCAACTCTTTGCATCGGCGGTGGTATGGGATGTTCTACTATCGTGAAAATCGAAGACTAAAATAGAAACATGAAAAACATGAAAGGAACTTCTAAGGCGGCGGAAGACACCGCCTAAGAAGTTCTATGTTGTTTGTGGTCAGGAGCCGCATAAATATAAAGAGAAAAGGAGTCGTGAAAATGGAATATATCGTATACGAACAGAAGGGCGCTTATGGCGTTATCACCATCAGCCGTGAAAAGGCACTTAATGCACTTAATTCAACTGTATTAGAAGAACTTGATCAGACTTTGGATGCTGTGAATCTTGATGAAGTAAGATGTCTGATTCTGACAGGTGCCGGACAGAAATCTTTTGTAGCAGGCGCAGATATCGGAGAGATGAGCACACTTACCAAGGCTGAAGGAGAAGCTTTCGGAAAGAAAGGAAATGATGTATTCCGTAAATTAGAGACTTTCCCAATTCCGGTAATTGCAGCTGTCAATGGATTTGCATTAGGCGGAGGCTGTGAGATTTCCATGAGCTGTGATATCAGAATCTGTTCTGACAATGCAGTATTCGGACAGCCTGAGGTTGGTCTTGGAATCACCCCCGGATTCGGCGGTACACAGAGACTTGCTCGTCTGGTAGGCGCCGGCATGGCAAAACAGATGATTTACACGGCAAGAAATATTAAAGCAGATGAGGCGCTTAGAATCGGTCTTGTAAATGCTGTTTATACGCAGGAAGAATTGATGCCCGCGGCAGAGAAAATGGCAGCAGGCATTGCTAAGAATGCTCCTATTGCAGTGCGCAACTGCAAGAAAGCAATCAACGAAGGTTTGGATGTAGATATGGATCAGGCAATTGTGATTGAAGAAAAGTTATTCGGCGACTGCTTTGAAACAGAAGATCAGAAGTACGGCATGGCATTCTTCCTTGACAAGAATAAAGAAAAAGTGAAAGAACCTTTCAAAAACTGCTAAAAGATTTTAACACCGCCATGAGGCGGTGATAAATACAAAACCAATATAATATAGGAGGATTTGAAAATGAAAGTAGGTATTATTGGCGCAGGTACCATGGGTGCTGGAATCGCACAGGCATTTGCAATGACAGACGGATATGAAGTATGTCTTTGCGATATCAAAATGGAGTTCGCTGAAGGCGGAAAAGCAAGAATTCAGAAAAATATGAACTTCCTTGTAAGCAAGGAAAAAATCACACAGGAAAAGGCTGACGCTATCATGGCAAAGATTACCTGTGGATTAAAAGATATTTGTACAGACTGTGACTTGATCGTAGAGGTTGCGCCTGAAAACATGAAGATCAAGAAAGATACATTCAAGGAATTGATGGAAATCGTTAAGCCGGAGTGCATGTTTGCATCCAACACTTCTTCTTTATCCATCACAGAGATCGGTGCTGGTCTTGACAGACCTATGATTGGTATGCATTTCTTCAATCCTGCTGACAGAATGAAATTAGTAGAAGTGATCGCCGGTGAAAATACACCTGACGAGATGGTAGAAAAGATCAAAGCAATCGCTGTAGAAATCGGCAAGACACCTGTACAGGTGAAAGAAGCTCCCGGTTTTGTTGTAAACAGAATCCTGATCCCCATGATCAATGAAGCAATCGGCATTTATGCTGATGGCACAGCAAGCGTAGCTGACATTGACGAGGCTATGAAACTTGGTGCAAACCATCCCATGGGTCCCCTTGCTTTAGGCGATCTGGTTGGTCTTGATATCGTGCTTGCCATCATGGAAGTATTGCTGAACGAGACAGGAGATCCCAAGTATCGTCCTCATCCCCTTCTTCGTAAGATGGTTCGTGCAGGAAAACTTGGAAAGAAAACCGGAAAAGGTTTCTATGATTATTCTAAGTAATAAAATATTAAACACTTTATGGAGGAATCAATATCATGGATTTTATGTTAACAAAACAACATGAAATGGCAAGAACTCTTTTCAAAGAGTTTGCAGAAAAAGAAGTTAAGCCTCTGGCGCAGGAAGTAGACGAGACAGAAATCTTCCCCAGAGGAACCGTTGAAAAGATGGCAAAAGCAGGTTTCCTTGGAATTCCTGTACCGAAGGAGTACGGCGGACAGGGCTGTGACCCTCTTACCTATGCTATGTGCGTAGAAGAACTTTCCAAAGTCTGCGGTACTACAGGCGTTATCGTTTCTGCTCATACCTCTCTTTGTTGTGATCCGATTATGACTTACGGAACAGAAGAACAGAAGCAGAAATACTTAGTTCCCCTTGCAAAAGGTGAGAAGTTAGGCGCATTCGGTCTGACAGAGCCCGGTGCCGGAACAGATGCACAGGGACAGCAGACAAAAGCCGTTCTGGATGGGGATGAATGGGTGTTGAACGGTTCCAAGATCTTCATTACAAATGGTAAGGAAGCTGATATTTATGTTATCTTTGCAGTAACAGACGTTGTTACAGACGCAAAGGGCAGAAGCAAAAAGATGATTTCCGCATTCATCGTAGAAAAAGGAACTCCCGGATTTACCTTTGGTACGAAGGAAAAGAAAATGGGTATCCGCGGTTCATCCACTTATGAATTGATCTTTACAGACTGCCGTATTCCGAAAGAGAACCTCTTAGGACAGGCAGGAAAAGGATTTGGAATTGCTATGCATACACTGGACGGCGGACGTATCGGTATCGCAGCGCAGGCACTTGGACTTGCAGAAGGCGCACTGGACCGCACCATTGAATATGTAAAAGAAAGAAAACAGTTTGGAAGAGCAATCGGTGCATTCCAGAATACACAGTTCCAGCTTGCTGATATGGCTACAAAAGTACAGGCAGCACAGCTTCTGGTTTACAAGGCAGCTATGGCTAAGGCAACCCAGAAGGTTTACTCTGTAGAAGCAGCTCAGGCTAAATTATATGCAGCAGAGGTTGCTATGGAAGTAACAACCAAGGCAGTTCAGCTTCACGGCGGTTATGGTTACATCAGAGAGTACGACGTAGAACGCATGATGCGCGATGCAAAGATCACTGAAATCTACGAAGGAACAAGCGAAGTGCAGAGAATGGTTATTTCCGGAGCACTGCTTAAGTAAGATGGCACATACCAAATAGATTAATTTATAAGGAGAGATAATACAATGAAAATTGTTGTTTGTGTTAAACAGGTACCTGATACCAAGGGCGGCGTTAAATTTAATCCCGATGGTACTCTTGACAGAGGTGCAATGCTCACAATCATGAATCCTGATGACAAGGCGGGATTGGAAGCAGCACTTAGATTAAAAGATCAGTATGGCGCAGAAGTAACTGTAGTAACCATGGGACTTCCCAAGGCTGAAGAAGTTCTTCGCGAAGCAATGGCTATGGGAGCAGATAAAGGAATTCTGGTAACTGACAGAGTACTTGGAGGCGCTGATACATGGGCAACCTCCCAGACACTGGCAGGTGCTATCCGCAATCTGGAATATGATCTGATCATCACAGGACGTCAGGCAATCGATGGCGATACAGCACAGGTTGGTCCTCAGATTTCTGAGCATCTTGGAATTCCGGTTATTTCTTATGCACAGAAAATTGAAATCGAAGGCGACAGCGTAATCGTAGAGCGTCAGTATGATGACAGATACCATGTATTAAAAGCTAAAATGCCCTGCCTGATTACAGCACTTGCTGAATTAAATGAGCCTCGTTACATGACACCCGGCGGAATTTTTGATGCATATGATGCAGAAATCACCGTATGGGGAAGAGCAAATTTAGTTGATGTTGAGGATTCTAACTTAGGACTTAAGGGATCACCTACTCAGATTGCCAAAGCTTCCGACAAGGTAAGAAAAGGCGCTGGCGAGAAGGTAAATCTTGATCCCACAGAATCCGTAGAATATATTATCGATAAATTAAAAGTGAAACATGTAATCTAATTACAATAATGGAGGTTCAAAATGAATATTCAAGATTATAAAGGAGTATTTGTCTTTGCACAGCAGGTAGACAATGTACTCAGCGGAATTGCTTTAGAATTAGTTGGCAAGGGAAAAGATCTTGCTAAAGATTTAGGCACAGAAGTAACAGCAGTTTTGGTCGGAAGTGATGTAAAAGGACTTGCTGATGAGCTTGCAGAATACGGTGCTGATAAAGTTATCGTTGTGGATGATCCCGAACTGAAAGAATACAGAACAGAGCCTTACGCACATGCCCTTGCATCTGTAATCAATGAATTCAAGCCTGAGATTTTCTTAGTTGGCGCTACAGCAATCGGACGTGACTTAGGTCCCAGAGTGTCTGCAAGAATTCATACAGGTCTTACAGCAGACTGTACACAGCTTGATATCGGTGATTTCCCGATTAATCCTATTCCGGGCAAGGAACAGCTTCACAATCAGCTGCTTATGACACGTCCTGCATTCGGCGGAAACACAATCGCTACAATCGCATGTCCTGACTTCCGTCCTCAGATGGCAACCGTTCGTCCGGGCGTTATGCAGAAGGCACCCAGAGAAGCAGGAAAGAAAGCAGTTGTTGTAGAGTTCAATCCTGGATTTACACCTAATGATAAGTATGTAGAAATCTTAAAGGTTGTAAAGGCAGTTTCAGACGTGGCTGATATCATGGATGCAAAGATTCTGGTATCCGGCGGACGTGGTGTAGGAAGCCCTGAGAACTTTAAGATCCTTGAAGACCTTGCAGAGGTTCTCGGCGGTACAGTAAGCTGTTCTCGTGCAGTCGTAGATGCAGGCTGGAAGCCCAAAGATTTACAGGTTGGACAGACAGGTAAGACGGTTCGTCCTAATGTATATTTTGCAATCGGTATTTCAGGTGCAATCCAGCACGTAGCAGGTATGGAAGAAGCTGATATCATCATTGCAATCAACAAGGACGAGACAGCTCCTATCTTTGATGTTGCTGATTACGGTATTGTAGGTGATTTGAATAAGATCGTTCCTGCACTTACTGAGAGATTAAAAGCAGAACTTGCTGCAAAATAATAAGCAAATATGAAGCTGGCAGGAAATTTATATTCCTGCCAGTATTTTCTTGCATAGAAAATTGATGTAAAAAGGCAAGAGGGGAAGCGGAAGCAGAGGAGAAATAAAGGAATATGATAAGAATTTTGGTGGTGGAGGATGACAGGGGGCTTAGAGAGGGAATAGAACTGGCGCTGAGAAGGGAAGATATGACTTTTTTGCTGTGTGATAGCATTGCAACGGCAAGAGAAGCGCTTGCAGATGGAGAGAGGGTTGATTTGATTTTACTTGACCTTAATCTTCCTGAAGGAAGCGGTTATGATTTGCTGAAGGAAGTAAAAAGCAGCAGGGATATTCCGGTTATCATTTTGACAGCAAATGACATGGAGATAGATGAGGTGAGAGGGTTGGAAATGGGGGCGGAGGATTATATTACCAAACCGTTTAGTCTGATGGTTCTCCGTGCAAGAATTGATAAGGTGCTGAAAAATGCAGGAAAATCTAAAAGAGGAGTACATCGTTTCGGAAATCTGTCATTTTGCTTTGAAGAAATGGAGATTAAGAGAGGGGAAGAAGAAATTGTCTTAAGTAAGACAGAGATGAAATTGTTACAGATTCTTGTTGAGAATCAGAATATCATTCTTAGCAGGGAGAAGCTGATTGACAGAATATGGACGGACGGAGCAGAATTTGTGGATGAAAATGCTTTGTCTGTTGCTGTGGGCAGATTGAGAAGCAAATTGAATGAGGATGGGGAAGGTCATTTGCAGACAGTGTATGGAAAAGGATATGTATGGAAAGCATAAGGGAAAAATGACGAAAGGGAGCAGAGTCAGTTCCTTGGATTGGAGGATTATGGATGAGATTCGGTACAATGAAGCGGCTGGAAGAGATGTTGGAAGATGCCATAAATGACACTTTCGAAGAGCGTGCTTATGATGAGAGCAGACTTTCCAGATTGGAAGTAAAGTGGAAGAGATTCCTGTCCTCATCTGTGGGTCAAAAGCATAGGCTGCAGGAAGAACAGAGGAAAATCAAGATGTTGATTTCTGACATTTCTCACCAGACGAAAACACCTATTGCCAATATTCTTCTGTACTCCCAGCTTTTACAGGAGAAGGAGACTGATCCGGAATTGATACCAATTGTTGAAAATATCAAAGAGCAGTCTGAAAAACTGGATTTTCTGATCCGGTCATTGGTGAAGGCTTCCCGACTGGAAAGTGAAGTGCTCATTTTACAGCCGAAGAAAGAGCCCATCATGCCTTGTATTGCGGCAGCGGCAGCCGGAGCAGAGGAAGCGGCGGCAAAAAGACAGATTACACTTCTTGTAAAAGAGACAGATGTGCAGGCGTGCTTTGACCGGAAATGGACAGAGGAGGCAATTGGCAACCTGATCGATAATGCAATCAAATACAGTCCTTTAGGCAGTGAAGTACAGATCAGTGTGACTGACTATGAAATGTTTGCTGCTGTTCATGTGACAGACGCAGGAATTGGTATTAGAGAAGAGGAGCAGGCGCAGGTGTTCGAGCGGTTTTACAGGAGCAGGGAAGTAGCAGAAGAAAAAGGCGTGGGCATAGGGCTGTATCTGGTGCGGGAAATTGCGTTGAAACAGGGAGGCTACGTGAAGGTAAAGTCAAAGCATGGTGTGGGAAGCATGTTTTCTTTTTATATGGTCAAAAGATAAATCTATCGTAACTGTTCAGTACCTTCACAGTTACAATGCAAAATCCATCCTTGAATCATATTCTTACGATCTCAGCAGTAAATGCTTCGACCTGTACTGAATAAATACAATCTATCAAAACTGTTAGATTCTGGACACAAGGTAGAAAGTATTTCCTGTTATAGTTTACATAAAAGAAAACTTACAGGAGGCAGCTCTATGATTATTCTTGAAACGAATGGATTAAAAAAATATTATGGTGAGGGAGAAAGTCTGGTAAAGGCGCTGGATGGCGTAGATTTAAAGGTAGAGCAGGGAGAATTTGTCTCTATCGTGGGAACCAGCGGGAGCGGGAAATCCACGCTTCTTCATATGCTGGGCGGCTTGGATTACCCTACAGAAGGAAAGGTTTTGGTAGACGGAAAGGATATTTCTTCCCTGAAAGAAGATGCGTTGGCAATTTTCCGGCGCAGGAAGATAGGATTTGTATTCCAAAGCTATAATTTGGTTCCGGTTTTAAATGTCTTTGAAAACATTGTATTTCCAATCCAGCTGGATGGAAATCAGATAGACCATGGTTATGTGGATAAAATTATAAAGACGCTGGGGCTTGAAACAAAGACAGACAGCCTGCCTTCCCAGCTTTCCGGGGGACAGCAGCAGAGGGTCGCCATTGCGCGGGCACTTGCAGCAAAGCCTGCCATCATACTGGCAGATGAGCCTACAGGAAACCTGGACTCCGGCACCAGTCAGGATGTGCTGGGACTTTTGAAGGTAACGGCAAGGAAGTTTGAACAGACCATTGTAATGATTACCCACAATGAAGAAATTGCCCAACTTGCAGATCGGATGATACGGATCGAGGACGGAAAAATCGTGACGGAAAGCAGGGAGGGAAAGGCATGAAGAACGTGAGCAACAAAAAAATTATCCGTACCTTGTCTTTCCGCACCATGCAGGAAAAGAAGTGGAAGAATCTGATTGCAATTTCGGCGATTGCACTTACTACCTTACTGTTTACTGCTCTCTTTACGGTGGGAAGTTCCATGATAGAGTCCATGCAGGAGGGAACCTTCCGTCAGATAGGTACCGCTGCCCATGGCGGTTATAAGTATCTTGCGATGGAAGAATATGAGAGGATAAAGGCAGCAGGCGGCTATGAGGATATCTCTTATAGTATTATAGCGGGATTTGCCTCTGATCCGGAACTGAATAGTTTACAGACTGAGGTACGTTACTCAGAAGATAAGGATGCAAAGTGGAGCTATTGCTATCCGGAAAAGGGCAGGATGCCGGAAGAGAAGAATGAGTGTGCTGCCAGCAGCAAAGTGCTTGAAGCTTTAGGGGTACCGCCCCAAATAGGAGCAAAAGTACCCATTACGATTACAACTCATGATAAGGATGGAAATGAGAAGACATTAGAAGAAGAATTTGTTCTAAGCGGATTCTGGTATTCCAATGATGCTTCACATGCGGAGGAATTCTGGATTTCAAGGGAATGGTTGGAAGAGAATATTGACTTATTGGAAGAGAATTATAATAAGCGCATGGACGAGAAAGGGCTGTATCATGCGGATGGAACAATCCAGGCAAGCATATGGTTTGATTCTTCTTATGACATAGAGTCGCAGATGACCAGCCTATCCGCCCGGGCAGGATTTGGCGAAAACGAAGTGAGAGAATCTGTAAACTGGGGTTACGCAACTTCAACTGTGGATGGTATGACGCTGGCACTGGGAATTGGAATGTTGGGAATCATTATTTTGTCAGGATATCTGATTATTTACAATATTTTTTACATCAATGTGAGCAGTGATATCCGTTACTATGGACTCCTAAAGACAATTGGAACCACAGGGAAACAGCTCCGCAGGATGGTTCGCGGGCAGGCGCTAGTGCTTTCGGCAATGGGGATTCCCGTGGGCCTTTTGGCAGGCTGGTTTGTGGGGAAAATGGTTTTACCTTTCATTTACAGCGCCATAACTATTTCGGTTAAGAATGTGGCGCTGAATCCATGGATCTTTGCAGGATCGGCACTCTTTTCCCTGCTTGTGGTTTATTTAAGCTGTATCAAGCCCTGCCGACTTGCGGCCAAAGTATCGCCTATAGAAGCGGTACGCTATGTGGAAAGCAAGCAATATAAAAAGAAGCAAAAGAAAACGGCAAGAATTTCTGCTCCCCGGCTGGCAGCAGCAAACATGGGAAGAAATAAGCGTAAGGCTGCGGTGGTGGTGGCATCCTTGTCATTGAGTCTCATCCTCTTAAACGGGACCTACTGCCTGGTAAAAGGATTCAGCTTTGATAAGTATGTTGAAACTTACCTGCTAAGCGACATGCAGGTCAGCCATTACAGCGCAGTAAACTTGGCGGCGGCGGAAACGGATTATGAGGCAGTTACAAAGGAAGCTGTGGAAGAAATAGAAGCGATTTCCGGTGTGGAATCAGTCAGCACATTACAATGCAGACATGGACTGGTAAGCTTATCCGAGGAGATGATAGAGAAATGTGCTGCCTATTGGAGCCCGGAAAAAATGGAAGAAAAGGGTTTCTTTATGGAAGAAATTGTGGCGCATATTATAGATAGCAGACAGACAAACGGATGCAGTTATTGCATTCCGGAGGATATGATGTCTTATTTGACCTTACTGGAAGGAGATTTAGACCTTGAGAAATTTAAGCAGGGAGGCTATGCGCTGATACTCCCGCAGGGAGGAGACAACTGGATTTCCGAAGGGGACAAGATTACATTAGGAAGTGATGGCAATGAACCTTCTCCCTCAAAGGAACTTGAAATCATGGCGGTTGCTGATTTCCCCTATGCAATCAGCACGAAAAGTTATACCTTGGGAGGAATCTCCCTTTTGCTCAGTGAGAAGGACTTTGAGGAGTTATATAATACCAGGGGAGGGATTCACGGCTGTATCGATGTGGCAGAGGGCGCAGACAGTCAGGTGGCAGCCCAGATAGAAGCCCTGCTGGAAGAAAAATACCCGGAACTGGTGCTTATCACCAAAGATTCCCTGAGAGAAGAATTTTCTGCGGAAAATCGGATGTTTTCTGTTATCGGAGGCTTATTAAGCTTCATCCTGGCACTGATAGGTGTTTTAAATCTAATTAATGCCATGATTACCAGCATTTTGGCGAGAAAACAGGAATTTGCCATGATGCAGGCAGTGGGCATGACAGGAAAGCAGCTTGAAAAAATGCTTACCATGGAAGGAGTCTGGTATGGCGTCTGGACGCTTTTGATTTCACTGACTCTTGGCAATGTGATAAGCTATGGGCTGATTTACATGATGGGAAAGAATATGGCATTTTTTGAGTGGAGCTTCCACATCCTTCCCATGGTGCTCAGTATCCCGATAATCGCCCTTGTATCCATAATCCTTCCGATAATTTGCTATCATGCTCTGTGCAAGAAGAGCATCATAGAACGGCTGCGGCTGGCTGAAATGTAAAACGTACTTTGCCCTACCGATCTATACGATGAGCATAGTTGGGATTGGTAAGATCGATCCCCGTGCCCTGCTTTATGGGTTCAGCTTCCTTTTGAGGTGCACCATGGACAGGAAAAGGAAAACCACAGTCAAACTGCTTGCTGAACTCCAGGTTAGCCTGTATCAGATTATATTGAAGTATAAGTTTCAGAGTATTAGAAAGACATTCGGAAGTATTACAATTCACTTCGCACACATCCTTAAGGGAATGAGAAAGGTTGAGGATATCTAATGAGGTTATTGCCATAGTTCCTCCATTTTAAATGATTTATACTATTAAGAACGGCTTTCAACAGCCGTTCTTTTTCTATAGTATATGTAGAATAAGACACTTATGTGCGATAGATATAGAAATGTAGCAATGCACCAATTCAGAAATGCAGCAATTCAGGTTTGGATTCAGGTACGGGACGCGGGAACAGGAGGCGGGGATGGGACGGTATTGGGGCTTGGGGAGAGGTCTGCGGCAGTCTGCTTTGGGTTTCAGGTCTAGTCTTCAAATCGGATTTCACTAACGGAATGGGCGTAGGTATCTCAAACCGGACGGGTCGGAGCCGGCGGCATCCTGCCTTGTGGCTCCTAAAATCGCCATCCATGGCGATTTTCCCCTGTCTGTCTGCCATTCCGTAAGTGAAATTACCGATTTTCCGCCATAGCCCTGAAACCCAAAGCAGACCGCCGCAGCCCTCCCCCAATCCCCAATACCGCCCCATCCCCCGCCGCCTATTCCCGCGTCCCGCACCTGAACCCAAACCTGAATTGCCCCGCCGTTACTCTTCACGGAGGAGTCATTAGTCCTCACAGGATTGCTGTTTATCAGATAGCAAAAACTGCGAACATTATGCCACACTTTACAGGCAACCGATAACGTAGCACAGGGCAGGTAAATATACCAAAAGGAGTCCCTATAAAAACGTCAGTGCTTAGCGAAGTCCTTTTGAGCTTAGCACTGCTACGTTTTTATGGAGCGGGAGCGCGACGACGTTGGTATATTTACCTGCCCTGTGCGGACTACTGGCTACCCCGTAAAAGGTACCTAACTATTCCACATGCAATTCGCATTGCCTTTTGAAGATTTTACTGATAAAATGAGAGAGCAGGCACATATGCAGCACAACCAAAGGAGTCGATGAATATGCCACAAAGGTTTTGTAGTGATTCTAAGAATAGAAAACAGGAAAAGAAACGGATAAAGCGGCAAAGGAAAAGAAGAAAGCGTATCAATTCGAGGATAGAAAGGGCAGTATCATTTCTTGCTATACTGGTATGTGTTGTTTTTTCTGTTCTGGAGGTATTGGAAGAAAGGGAAATGAAAGATGAGTGAGAATATAATAGCGTACGAAACAGTGGATTTGTGCGATAATGACGAATGTGTTATTATCATTGATCAGACAAAACTGCCGGGAAAAATGGAACTGATTCGGCTTTCTACGGCGCAGGAGATATGGGATGCAATTTATCTTTTGAAGGTCCGCGGCGCGCCGGCGATCGGTGTGGCGGCAGCTTGTGGTCTTTATGTTTTGTCAAGGCAGATTGCAAAAGGCGAGATGGAATTTGATGCGTTCTATGATAAGTTTATGGAACAGAAGAAATATCTGGATTCCGCAAGACCGACAGCAGTCAATCTGGCATGGGCGCTGAATCGGATGGACCAGGTGTGCAGGCAGGCGCATGAGGACGGGAAGAGCGTAGCTGAAATTGTAGAGATACTTGGTGAAGAGGCGCGGGAGATCAAGGAAGAAGATATCCGGGTGTGCAAGTCTATCGGCGAATTTGGATTAAGTCTTGTAAAACCGGGAGATGGTATTCTTACCCACTGTAATGCGGGACAGCTTGCCACCTGTAAATATGGTACTGCTACAGCGCCGATTTATCTGGGGCAGGAGAGAGGGTACAAGTTCCGTGTTTTTGCAGATGAGACAAGGCCTCTTTTGCAGGGAGCAAGACTGACGGCTTATGAGTTAAGCAGTGCCGGAGTGGATGTGACTTTGATTTGTGACAATATGTCCGGTATGGTTATGAAAAATGGATGGATCAATGCTGTGTTCGTGGGATGTGACCGGGTGGCTGCCAATGGGGATGTGGCAAACAAGATTGGAACCAGTGTGGTGGCTGCGGTGGCAAAACAATATGGCGTACCTTTTTATGTATGCGCACCCACATCCACCATTGATCTGGATACGCCTACAGGTGCAGAGATCACGATTGAGCAGCGTCCGCCGGAAGAGGTAACGGAAATGTGGTATAAAGAGCGCATGGCGCCGGAAGGAGTGAAGGTATTTAATCCGGCATTTGATGTGACGGATCATGAATTGATTACAGCCATTGTGACGGAGCATGGAATAGCAAGGGCGCCTTTTACAGAATCACTTTTAAAATGCAAAGGGAAGAATTAAATAAAAAAGAGGTATCCTTTTACAGAAAAATTGTTAGAGGATACCTCTTTATAGGTTCTGATGCTTCTTATCACCCGTTTAACCTAATACAATACATTATGAAATTGCAAGTGGTATAAGCAAGTCATGTATTGTCTGCGGCGCATTGTATATAAGTTATTTGACAGAATAAATTTGTTCAAGATTTTAGCTTAAACTGTCCAACCAATCCTTCAAGGTTATCAGATTGTGCGGACAATTCCTCGCTTGTAGCGGATGTTTCTTGTGCTGCTGCTGAATTATTCTGGATGACTTCAGAAATTTGTTCTACACCCAGTTCCAGCTGTCTCATAGCGTCTGCCTGAGCATCAGATAATTCACTGATTTCTTTTGTGGAAACTGCCAACATTTTAATCCCTTCAATAACAGATTCGATTGCGGCAGTAGTTTTTGATGTAATGTCATTTCCATGCTCAATCTCGATAATGGAATTTTCAATTAGTTTCTTTGTATTAATTGCTGAATTAGCGCTGTCTGATGCCAACTTGCCGATCTGATCAGCTACAACGGCAAATCCCTTTCCGGCTTCGCCTGCTCTTGCTGCCTCAATAGAAGCGTTCAGTGACAGGAGATTGGTCTGGGAAGCAATATCTTCAATTTCTGCAATGATATTTGCAATTTGTTTGGAGGTATCATTGATACGTTCCATTGCTGTGTTAAGAAGCTTGATATCTTCGTTGCTCTTCTCGGCCGCCCGCTCGAATTCTTCTGCATTTTCATGCGAATGCTTGGCTTTTTCTGAACTGTTTACAACTGCTTCCGTAATATTCTGGATTGTGGCAGTCAGTTCTTCTACGGAGCCTGCCTGATCAGTAGCACCTTCAGCCAATGCCTGTGCACTTTCAGCCATCTGACCGGCTCCCAGCGCAACCTGTTCAGCAGCTTCATTGATATTTTTTAGTGTGCCGCTTAAAGAAGCAGTAATTGTTTCAAGTGCGTCTGCCAAAGCTTTAAAATCGCCTCTGAAATCTACGTCTGTAGAAATGTCAAAATTACCTGAGGCAATTTCGCCAAGACCTCTGTCTAATTCATTGATATATAATTTCATGTGTTTAGCAGCTTCTTTGAAGGCATCTGTCATCTCACCAATCTCGTCGGGATACATTGTTTCAATATCGATGTTCAAATCACCCTCAGCAAGCTTGAGGGATGCTTCTTTGACATGACTGATAGGCTCTGCAAATAATTTTGCCACATATTTTGAGAACTTTGTTGCTACAATTATAGCCACTAAGGTGACTATAATGATTACGGCAAAGATAATAATAGTCTGGAGGTTCAGCGAATCGGAAGCTTTATCGCCTAATTCCACATTCAACGCAATCAGTCCCTCCACAGCAGCAGTCAGCTTTTTCAGGGTTGGTTTGCCTTGGGAAGCCAGAATATCCCGGGCTTCGTCATTTTTATTCTCCATTGCTATTGCCACTACTTCGGTATAGACACCACGGTAGGCGGCAAGGCTTTCCTCAATGGTGTTAATATATTCCATTTCTTCCGCTGTAGTGCAGTGCTCTTTCATTGCAGAAAATGCTTCATCTGTGAGTTTCTGAGCTTCTGTCAATTCGGCAACACATGCCTGCAGGTCGGCTTCTTCCTCAAAAAGAATCAGTTCTCGTACAATAGATGGTTCTTTATTCAGGTATGTACCGAATCTGCCAATTTCACCTTGGGAAAAACCGTTGTTAACTAAAGCGCTGCTATATTCAGCGTTGTGAATAAACAAAAAAATCAAGCCCAGAATGCCTGAGATGCTGGCGATGGTCACAACCAAAGTAAAGCAGTATCTAAGCTTTTTTTCTACCTTCATATTTTTTATTTTATTTAACATAGAATTCTCCTATTCTCCCTAGATTTTTATCTGCGAACAGCTTAAATACAATACTATATTCTTATGTCAAGGTTCGGGTTAAAAATGATATACCTATTAATACGCTATGATAGACACATGACAAAAACAGAGTCTTTTTTTATTATACCACTTTGGAAAAAAAAAACAATTAGATTCGCAAATTCAATAGCCAGATTTTTTTAATTCTGCTACAATCTGGATATAGGCTTCGATAACGTCAAAGCCTTTGTAATCTTCCCTCTTTAAGTCAATCATATCTCCGTGGGAAATACCCCGTCTGCCTGTACTTGCAAAAACTTTTTTAAAATTACCCCATTGTGCCGACTCTATGCTTACAAGTCCGTCGTTTTTTGAGGCTCCCGCAAGGAACATGAGGAGATAGGGAATACTTAAAAGATTGTCTCCAAAGGTGTGCTTGACGTAGGAAGCATAGCTCTGGTAGTAAACATTCGGCGAATCTTTGTATTTTTCATTAAAACTCTCACAAAATTTACTGGAAAGCTGTTTGCTGGCATGATAACAGTCCGGATTTTGATCGCCTAATTTCCTATATGTGCGGTCAAATAAAGAGGAAATAAAGCGATAAACCGAATCGGGCAGCCGGTTTAAAATGCCTAAAAGCTCTGAGCCTCTGTGAGGGGTGGATATGGTGGTCAGGGATGCAATCTGATTATCCATGTGTAAGCCAGAAATCAGATAGCGGGCGTCGAGACCGCCTTTGGAGTGTGCAATGATATTTACCTTGTCGCAGTGATTCTCAAGAAGTACTTTTTCGATTGTCTTTTTGATGGTCAGGGCGTTGTTCTCGATGGTTCCCCATGCTTCCTGGTGACCATAATAGACGGAGGCGCCATTGCGTGAGAGTTCCTTCGGAATCCGTCCCCAGTAATTGAAATACTGGAGATCACGGAAACCGATACCGTGAAGCATGATAATGGGATATCTGGTAGCACAGACATTTGAATCCGCACGGATAAGTCTGTTTTCAAAACGGAATACTTCCGCGTCATATTCTATTTTCGCTCTTTTGCTTAAGTATTTTGCAGGGATAAGATGAAGGAAGGGGATCCATATAAAGGAGAGAAGCAGAACCCTTTTCCACACACCCAGGCTGCGGCAGGTACATAGGATGCGGATGCAGCCATTCAAAATGAGAAAGTAAAAGAAGAAAAAGGCAAGCACAGCGTCGAATAAAACGGCAGATGAGCCGCCGCCGGAAAACATACCAAGGGCATAATTGTATAATTTAAAAAAGTAAAGAAAAGGCTGCGCCAGAATGCCCCAGAAGCACAGGCGGAAAATTCGCGTTCCGCCGTTCATGATTTTAAGACGGAGGGATGCATGGTTTCTATCCCGGTAGGGCATGATGTGCAGGCAGCATAAGACGACTATGTATATGAGGATAAGCGATAGGGAAAAGGAAGCATTTAAGAAGGGCTCGATAGGTCGTATATGCCCGGAATCATAGCACAAATCAAAGGTTATACAGTCCAGTAAATGTAATAGTAGGAGGATATGCGGTAAAAATATCATTTTCTTTGCCCTCTTTCTGTTTCATGAAATTTCTTTTGTACCAGCGGTCTTATTTTATCATAATCCGCCTGCAAGAACAAACTCGGTTTTTTCCCTGCCCAACATTATTTTAGGTATAGGAAAATAGTAGACACCAGACTTTAAAAGTAGTAAATTATTGATAAGTGAAAATTTTTAGCGCTGCTTTGCAGGCAGAAAGGAAAATAAGATGGCAAATATCATTTCAGATGAAACCATTGAATACGTAGGAATTCTGGCAAAGCTTGAACTTTCAGGCGAAGAAAAAGAGCAGGCCAAAAAAGATATGGGAAGTATGCTGGACTATATTGACAAACTGGGAGAACTGGACACGGAGGGTGTGGAGCCTATGTCCCATGTTTTCCCGGTGAAGAATGTATTTCGTGAGGATGTTGTAACTAATGGAGATGTACGGGAGGAAATCTTAAAAAATGCCCCCGGCGAAAAGAACGGCATGTTTGTAGTGCCCCGCACATTTGAATAGGAGGACGGCAGATGAATATACTGGATATGACTGCTGTAAGCCTTGCAGCAGCAATTAAGAACAAAGAAGTGACAGTGAAGGAAGCCACGGAAGCGGTCCTTGCTCAGATTGAAAAGAATGAAGGTACTTTTCACTGCTATGTGACGGTAGACAGGGAAGGAGCGCTGCGCAAAGCAGAGGAAGTACAGAAAAAAATCGATGCAGGTGAACTTGACGGTCCCCTGGCGGGCGTACCGGTTTCTATTAAAGACAATATGTGTACCGAGGGGATGCTTACCACCTGTTCCTCAAAGATTCTTGGAAATTTTATTCCCACATTTTCTTCGGAGGCAGTGCTGAATCTGGAAAGGGCAGGCGCAGTGATTTTAGGAAAGACCAATATGGATGAATTTGCCATGGGCTCCACCACGGAGACCTCCGCTTATGGAGTGACTAAAAATCCATGGAACCCGGAACATGTACCGGGAGGTTCTTCGGGAGGAAGTGCAGCAGCAGTAGCTGCGAATGAATGCTTCTATGCCCTTGGTTCAGATACAGGCGGTTCCATCCGCCAGCCCGCATCTTTCTGCGGAGTGGTGGGATTAAAGCCTACTTATGGAAGAGTGTCCCGCTATGGTCTCATTGCCTATGGTTCATCTTTGGACCAGATTGGACCTCTTTGCAAGGACGTGACAGACTGCGCAGCGATTATGGAAATCATCGCCACTCATGATTCTAAAGATTCCACTTCTGTAGAGAGGGAGGACAGAGATTTTACGTCCGCGCTGGTAGAGGATGTGAAGGGAATGCGGATTGGGATTCCCAGGGATTACTTTGGAGAAGGTCTTGATCCGGAGGTTAAAAGTGCAGTTCTCAAGGCGGCAGAGGTTTTGAAGGAAAAAGGCGCCATCGTGGAAGAATTTGATTTAAGTCTGGTGGAATATGCAATTCCTACTTATTATACCATTGCGGCGGCAGAGGCAAGCTCCAATTTGGAACGCTTTGACGGTATCAAATACGGATACCGCACGGAAGAATATGAGGGACTTCATAACATGTACAAGAAGTCACGTTCCGAAGGATTCGGTGCCGAAGTAAAGAGAAGAATCATGCTGGGCAGCTTTGTGTTGAGCTCAGGGTATTATGATGCTTATTATCTGAAAGCGCTGAGGGTGAAAGCACTGATCAAAAAAGCGTTTGACGAGGCATTTGCAAAATATGATGTGATTTTAGGACCGGTAGCGCCCACTACAGCTCCTAAGCTGGGAGAAAGCTTATCCGATCCCATTAAGATGTATCTGGGAGATATCTATACCATCTCCGTCAATCTGGCAGGTCTGCCGGGCTTAAGTATGCCCTGCGGTGTGGATTCCAAGGGGTTGCCTATTGGACTGCAGCTGATTGGAGACTGCTTTAATGAAAAGAAACTGATTCAGACAGCCTACACTTACGAAAAGGCAAGAGGGGCATTTGGCAGAAAGGAGGACAAGTAGTATGGCAAAGCAATATGAAACAGTCATTGGACTTGAAGTTCATGTGGAACTGGCTACGAAGACCAAGATTTTCTGCGGATGTTCCACCGCGTTTGGGGGAGAGCCCAATACTCACACCTGTCCTGTCTGCACCGGCATGCCGGGTTCTTTGCCCGTATTAAATAAGCAGGTGCTGGAATATGCGGTGGCGGTGGGACTTGCTACTAACTGTACCATTACCCAGTATTGCAAGTTTGACCGTAAAAACTATTTTTATCCTGACAACCCGCAGAATTATCAGATTTCTCAGCTTTATCTTCCCATCTGCCGGAACGGTAAGGTAGAGATAGAAACGGAAAGTGGAAAGAAATTTGTAGGAATCCATGAAATTCACATGGAGGAAGATGCGGGCAAGCTGATTCATGACGAGTGGGATGACTGTTCACTGGTGGACTATAACCGTTCCGGTGTTCCGCTGATTGAAATTGTGTCAGAGCCGGATATGAGAAGCGCAGATGAGGTCATTGCTTATCTGGAAAAACTTCGCATGACCATCCAGTACCTTGGCGCTTCCGACTGCAAGCTGCAGGAAGGCTCCATGCGTGCGGATGTGAATTTGTCCATAAGAGAAGTGGGCGCCAAGGAATTCGGCACCCGTACAGAGATGAAGAATCTGAACTCCTTTAAGGCGATTGCAAGAGCCATTGAAGGAGAGACGGAGCGTCAGATCGACCTTTTGGAATCAGGAGAAAAGGTCATTCAGGAGACCAGAAGATGGGATGATAACAAGGGAGAATCCTATGCTATGAGAAGTAAGGAGGATGCTCAGGATTACCGTTACTTCCCAGATCCCGATCTGGTTCCCATTGTTCTTGATGATGCCTTCCTTGAAGAAATCCGTGCAAAGCAGCCGGAGTTTCGAGAGGAAAAGATGCTCCGCTATAAAGAGGAATTTGATATCCCAGAATACGACATTGAAATCATCACCGGAAGCAAGCATATGGCTGATATTTTCGAGGCGACAGTTGCCCTCGGCAGCCAGCCCAAGAAGGTGTCCAACTGGCTGATGGTAGAGACCTTGCGGCTTCTTAAAGAAAACAGTATGGATCCCGAGGATATCTGTTTTTCACCGGAGAATCTTGCAAAACTGATTTCTCTCACAGACGCCAAGGCGATTAATAGTTCCGTGGCGAAAGAAGTCTTTGAAGTCATGTTCAAGGAAGATATCGATCCTGAAAAGTACGTGGAGGAAAAGGGTCTTAAGACGGTAAATGACGAGGGAGCCTTACGCAAAACGGTAGAGGAAGTCATTGCAAACAATCCCCAGTCGGTCGAGGATTACCGGAATGGTAAAGAAAAGGCAATTGGATTCCTTGTAGGTCAGACCATGAAGGCGATGAAAGGAAAAGCTGATCCGGGAATGGTGAATCAGCTGCTGAAAGAACTTTTGTAGGATAAATCAGAGAGTAGAATAGAGGGCATATAAACTAAGCGGCAGGAAGCACATTTGGTTTCCTGCCATTCTATTATGATAAGCTGTTTTGCGAAGCGGGGCAGCGTTTACCTTAGAAGAATTCTGTGCGATTGCGGAGGAACCTTGATGGAGGTTCAAAGCAAGTCATAGCGGAAGTAAATTTTCCTTGCCATAATAAACACTCTATGATACAATATCCCTCGGCGGCAAACAAGTGTCCGTACGAGAGAAACAAACAGAGACATGTGTTCGCCACAGAGAAACAGGTTGTAAGCAGGTCAATAGAAAGCTGTATGGGTGCAGGTTATGGGAACCAGATATTTTGTGGTGAAGGAACAGGCAGTGCCGGAGGTGCTTTTAAAGGTAGTGGAAGCCAAAAAGCTCCTTGATACAGGCAGGGTGCACACGGTCAATGAGGCAGCAGACCGGGTGGGTATCAGCCGCAGTTCCTTTTATAAGTACAAGGATGACATATTCCAGTTCCATGAAAATTCGCAAGGGACAACGATTACGCTGACCTTTCAGATGGAGGACGAACCGGGGCTTTTGTCGGATGTACTTAAGATTATTGCACAGTTTGGTGCAAATATTCTGACCATACACCAAAGTATTCCTATCAACGGAGTGGCATCTCTAAGCCTCAGTGTCCAGGTGCTGCCCACTACCGGGAATGTTTCGGAGATGCTTGAGACCATGGAGCAGCAAAAAGGCGTCAGGAACGTTAAAATTTTAGCTAAGGAATAAAGGGAAAACGCAAGGAGGAAATGAAAATGATTCAGGTAGCGGTAATGGGTTACGGTACTGTGGGAAGCGGTGTCGTAGAGGTCATCGAAAAAAATAAGGAAGAAATCAATAAGAAATCCGGCGAGGATATCAACATAAAGTATATATTGGATCTGAGAGACTTTCCGGGAGATCCTTATGCAGATAAAGTGGTTCATGATGTAGAACAGATTTTAAATGATCCTGAGATTAAAATTATCTGTGAGACTATGGGAGGATTGAAGCCTGCCTATGATTTTACCAAGAGAGCGCTTATGTCGGGAAAGAGCGTTTGTACTTCTAATAAGGAGCTGGTTGCGGCTCATGGACCGGAGCTGATACAGATTGCCCATGAAAACAAATGTAATTATCTGTTTGAAGCAAGTGTTGGCGGCGGTATTCCCATCATCCGCCCCTTGAATTATTCACTGACAGCAGAAAGAATCGATGCAATCACAGGTATTCTGAACGGAACCACTAACTATATTCTCTCTAAAATGGAAAAAGAGGGAGCCGACTTTGAAAATGTCTTAAAGGAAGCCCAGGAAAAGGGATATGCGGAGAGAAATCCTGAGGCGGATGTGGAAGGCTATGATGCCTGCCGTAAGATCGCCATCCTTTCTTCCCTTATGTGCGGTAAGAATGTAAAATATCAGGATATCTATACAGAGGGTATTACGAAGATCACGGCAACAGACTTTGTCTATGCCCATGCAATGGGAAAGACTATCAAGCTGCTTGCCCAGAGCAAAGAGGTGGATGGCAGCTTCTATGCCATGGTAGCACCGTTTATGATCAGCAAATCCCATCCTCTTTATATGGTAAATGATGTGTTCAATGCGGTCTGTGTCCACGGCAATATGCTGGGCGATTCCATGTACTACGGAAGAGGCGCCGGTAAGCTGCCCACAGCAAGCGCAGTGGTCTCCGACGTGGTGGACTGCGCAAGGCATATCGGCAAGGTCATCATGTGCTTCTGGGACGCGCAGGATGTGGAACTTACGGGAATTGATCAGGCAAGCCGCAGATTTTTTGTGCGCGTGGCACAGGATAAGGAAAGCCAGGCGCTTCAAGTATTTGAGAGTGTCAGCGTAATTGAGGCGGAGGTAGAAGGAGAGTTTGCCTTTGTCACAGACGAGATGACAGAAAAAGAATTTAACAAGAAGGCTGAGGAAGTGGGAATCATCAGCCGCATCAGAATAGAATAAATAGGAAAAGCATGTGCAGCAGATGTTGTAAAAGCGGCACAGAAAAGAGGAAATATGTCAGACAAAAAATATATTGTCGTTCTTGGGGACGGCATGGCGGATGAACCGATTGAGAAACTGGGAGGAAAAACCCCTCTTGCATATGCAGATACACCGGCTATGGATAGACTCAGCAAGCTGTCGGAGGTGGGGCTTGTGCACACGATTCCGGAAGGAATGAAACCGGGATCGGATACAGCAAATCTTTCCGTTTTGGGATACGACCCGAAGATTTATTATTCAGGACGCTCCCCTTTGGAGGCACTCAGCATCGGCGTACCCATGAAGGATACGGATGTAGCCCTTCGCTGTAATATCGTTACCCTGTCGGAGGAGGATGTTCCTTTTGAGAAGAGGACGATTATTGACCACAGCTCGGGAGAAATCAGCACAGAAGATTGTGCCGTCTTGCTTGAGGCGGTAAAGAAAGAACTGCAGAATGAAACCTATCAGTTTTATGTGGGTACCAGCTATCGTCATTGTCTGATCTGGAATCATGGCAGCGTGATTGAATTATCACAGCCTCATGATGTGCTGGGGCAGGTAATCGGTCAGTATCTTCCTTCCGATGAAAATCTGCTCTATATGATGAAGAGAAGCTATGAGATTTTAGTGAATCATCCAATTAATATAGAAAGAAAGAAGCAGGGACTCAATCCTGCCAACTGCTGTTGGTTCTGGGGAGCCGGAACGAAACCCATGCTTTCTTCTTTTCAGGAGAAAACCGGTTTTAAGGGAATGATGGTTTCTGCGGTGGATTTGCTAAAAGGTATTGCAGTGGGCGCAGGTATGGGCGTGGCAAAAGTAGAGGGGGCAAACGGAGGACTGCACACCAACTATGAAGGAAAAGTGCAGGCAGCCCTTGACGCACTTAAAGGTGATTATGATTTCGTCTACATCCACGTAGAAGCGCCTGACGAGATGGGACACCAGGGCAGTGTGGACAGGAAAGTGCAGTCCATTGAATTTCTGGACCAGAGAGTGATTGAACCTTTGACCCATGCGTTGGATAGCGACGGAGTAAATTACAGGCTTTTGGTGATGCCGGATCATCCCACACCGATCAGAGTAAGGACTCATACGGCGGACAGTGTTCCCTATCTTTTGTATGACAGTACAAAGCCTAAAAAGGAAAGCTGGAATTACAATGAAGAGGAAGCTGGAGGCAGTGGAAACTTTGTTCCGCTGGGGCATACCATAATAGATAAACTTTTTGAAAAGTAATGACTTGATTATGAATGAAGTTTTATGAGGAGATATTGATTATGAAAAAGGTTGTAAAATTTGGCGGCAGTTCCCTTGCCAGTGCAGAGCAATTTGCAAAAGTAGGGGATATCATTCATGCAGACGCAGAGAGGCGCTATGTGGTTCCTTCTGCGCCGGGCAAGCGGTTTTCTGATGACACGAAGGTTACGGATATGCTTTATGAATGCTATCATCTTGCGGAATCAGGCAAAGATTTCAAAAAAGAGCTTGCTGCAATATCTGCCCGTTATCAGGAGATCATAGACGGACTTTCCCTTACCATTTCTTTAAAAGATGAATTTAAGGTCATCGAAAAGAATTTTAAGGAAAAAGCAGGAGAGAACTATGCTGCATCCAGAGGTGAGTATTTAAACGGAATCATCATGGCAGCATATCTGGGATATGAATTTATTGATGCCGCAGAAGTTATTCGTTTTACGGATGAGGGAGATTTTGATTCCGAATACACCAATCAGACTTTAGGACAGCGCCTTGCCGGGGTAGAGCGTGCCGTCATACCCGGATTTTATGGAGCATATGCAGACGGCAGGGTAAAGACCTTTTCAAGAGGCGGCTCTGATATCACCGGCTCCATTGTGGCAAGAGCGACAAAGGCGGATGTGTATGAAAACTGGACAGATGTATCAGGGTTTCTTGTTGCCGATCCGAGGATCATTGAAAACCCGGAGGGAATCGAGACCATTACTTATAGAGAACTGAGGGAGTTATCTTACATGGGAGCCAGCGTACTTCATGAGGACGCGATTTTCCCGGTGAGAAGAGAAGGAATTCCAATCAACATCCGCAATACCAACAAGCCGGAGGATGAGGGAACTTGGATTGTGGAGAGTACCTGCCAGAAATCGAAGTACGTCATTACAGGAATCGCAGGAAAAAGAGGTTTCTGCTCTGTCAATATTGAAAAAGCCATGATGAATGCAGAAATCGGATTCGGAAGAAAGGTTCTGCAGGCTTTTGAGGATAATGGGATTTCTTTTGAACATGTACCTTCCGGTATTGATACCATGACGGTGTTCGTCCATCAGGATGAGTTTATAGATAAAGAACAAAAGGTCGTATCTGCCATCCACAGACTGGCGGATCCGGACAGCGTGGATATTGAAGCAGATCTTGCACTTATTGCGGTAGTTGGACGGGGCATGAAGTCCACCAGAGGAACTGCAGGACGCATCTTCTCCGCCCTTGCACATGTCAATGTCAACGTCAAGATGATCGACCAGGGATCCAGCGAGCTGAATATCATCATCGGAGTTGCCAATGATGATTTCGAGACAGCAATTAAGGCAATCTATGACATTTTCGTGATTGCACAGCTATAATAATTGAGTTTTCGTTACTTTTTAGTGGTGGTAGTAGTCCGCACCGGATAGGTGAATATACCAACGTCGTCGCGCTCCCGCTCCATAAAAACGTAACAGACGCTAGGCTCG
>CAYOED010000049.1:0-26626 GCA_964402925.1 uncultured Lachnospiraceae bacterium
GCCGAGGTTATTTGAATGAATTTGGAAAACTGTATGACAAGCTGCCCAAACAAATCATCCATCGGGATCCGAACCCATCAAACATTATCGTTTCGCAGGACGAATGGGGCTTTACTGACTTTGAACTGTCGGAGAAAAACCTGCGTATTTATGATCCTTGCTATGCGGCTATGGCAATTTTAAGCGAGAGCTTTGATGAAAAAGACCAAGCCAAGTTGTCAAAGTGGCTGGAAATCTACCGAAATATTCTTTGGGGATATGACAGTGTAGTAAAGCTTACCAATGAGGAATGTGCTGCACTTCCTTATGTGGTCATGGCAGATCAGCTAGTCAGTACAGCGTGGTTTTCAGAACAGGACAAATACACGGAACTTTTTGAGACAAATAAGCGCATGACAGGGTGGCTTATCACTATTTTGGATGAATTAAAGCTTAATTAGATTCTTAAACCGCTCTGCCTGTTAATTCTTTTCTACATATGATACTCGAAATGACAATAACAGCAATCGAATATACAAGCATAAACCATATATCAAAATTTGCCGTAACATTGAATAGCTGTAATTCATATGCATACAACGTGCCATTTAATATTGCATGCAGTAGTACACTCAACCCCAAAAATAATGCTTTTTTCTTTTGATAAGAAAGATAGTCTATCTTTGTTAATTTCATCATTGCCACAAAACTAAACATTCGTGAAACAATAGAAAAAATAAATACCCTTATATTTGTAAATGTAACGATAATTGTTCCTATATCAAATAAAGTGTGTAACGAACTTCTGCCTAATCCAAACCAAAAAGGTAAACTTTTTAACTGCTCATTTTTTGAAATTTGTTTTAGGACAAAATAATATCCACACTCTTCTGATATTCCTTGTATTATCCCAACAATGATACACAAACTCAGTGTATGTATCACAAAAAAATTTTTTATAGGTGTGTCTATAATCACCAATAATGCCTGTATTGGTTGTGGCAATAAAAGACCAAACACAACTAAACTAAGTGCCCCTATAAACAACAGCTTAATTTTTTTCATCTAACACCTCCGTCAAAATTCAATTTATATCGTTAATAGAATTTAACCACTATATATACTTTTTCATAAATGCAACATTTTCTTCTAAAATCTGTTTTGTTTCTGGTGTTCCTGTTCCAATAGTAGCAAATGCGTGGAATGTTCCTTTGACCTCTACCAGTTCGACATCTACTTTAGATTGTTCACATTTTTCATACAACGCCTTTGCGTCCGCGTAAAGTGTTTCATTATAATCACAAGTGATATACGTTGGAGGAAATCCGCTAAAATCCCCAAACAATGGAGAAATGTAAGGATTATCAGCAACATAAATCTGATTTAGAGGTTTTAAACAACCTTCCTTTACAGTAAAATCATCTACTTTATGTTCTGTCCTGTCTAAACTTCCTGTGAAATCAACAATAGGACTATGTACCAAAACACAACATACTTTGCCCATTTCCTTCACTTTTAGCGCGAGAGCAAGACACAAATTAGCACCTGCGCTTTCGCCAACCAAAGTTATCTTTGCCTCCGGGTACAATCTTGTGATTTCAAGAAACGCATTATAACAATCATTAAATCCCCTGGGAAAAGCATGTTCTGGTGCTAACGAATAATTAACCGCTATCACTCTGCAACCAGAATATTTCGCTAACATTGAACTATATCCCTTTGAAGCCAAAGCGCTTCCAGAAACAAAGCCACCGCCATGAATGTACAAATGACCAGTTGACTTTCTCCATATTTTCATCGAAACCCATTCCTTTTGTCATTTGCTGTACTGTACGAATATTCTTTTCCATCTCTGCGCTTTTAGCTTGCCTAATTTGTATTCCCATAATAAACACACCTATTTCCGATTCATTAAATTATTCAGCTTCATTATTTTATCATATGCACACGCTCAATTCCAATAAATATTACTTAAACTTTGCCCCTCATCTTGGAATCTATCTAAATATCTAAATACCATATAAATTGAATTTCGTTTCTTATTTCAGGCTATAAATAATAAGCATACATATCTATTTTGGATAATACAGCTCCTTGTTTTTGATAAAACTTGCATGCTTGAACATTGTTATTCTGATGTTTCATTTGCCGAACCCCCTTGTTTTCTAAGCAAACTATAATTCTACGCTATAACTGAATCCAATAACGCTGCTCAATATGTCCGTCTTCTTCAACTTCATTTTCCAATACTCCACCATTATTAATGATTGATTTCGCATACCCTTTTTTTTCACTAGGTCTAATTCCATCGCCTATATGGCCGCCAGTTTTTAATAGTTCATCATTTAAATAGTGGCGAATATTAACAGCTCCTACAAAAATGTTTCTGTCTTTATCCAGACAAAATAAGGTTGTATCGAGAACCCAACCATTTTTAGTTTCTTCCTCCCTTCGCTTAGTCCTGTTCTGCTGTCTGTAATGCAACTGATAAGATACGGTTTAGCTCGTCCTCATCATAGCTGTAATTGTATTGGAACACATATCATCAGTTCTTCGGTTTTTGCTTTCCTGCGCTTTTTAGTCTCGAGCTTGCTACGGAGCTCACTGACGATTACTCCGACCAGACTTTCACCCGTTAGAGAGTGCAAACAAAAAAGCAGGGACTCTCTCGAATCTCTGCTCTCATAAATGTTATCCTCTGTTATTTAACCCTAAATTCCTCTGCTTCCTCCTCTGTAAGAGGTCTGCCCAACATCTTAAATCTTTCTATCATTTCTGTCCATTTGTAACGCTTGCCATCCGGTTCTCCTGTCAATCTGCTGTCTTTCGCATAATAAGAAATATCATGTGTAAAATCTACTGGTTTTCGTTCCATTGCCAACATACCCACCACCTACTTTCTCATATATTTGTCTAACAGTATCTGCGCAGCATCTTCAAAAATAACCATTCTTCTTGGCGTAATTTCCACTGCATTTAATTTATCCATATAGTATCCCACCAAATCACTTTTAGATGTAAATGCCACTACACCATCACACCCTGCATCAAGACTTATCTGACATGCAATCGCAAATAAATGTGCGCCTACACCTGCATATATACCTTTATGGCTGTAATTATGTGGTGCCGTTTCTACAATCTCTACATCGGCTACTCCACCGTCAATTTTTAAAGAAATTCTACCCTGAACCGTCTCATCGCCCTTTAAGAAAAGCTCATATATATCATACCCGTTTTTCTCTGTGATACTCCAATTAAATTTCCATCCCTTGTAGTCCTTTGGTCTTATTGGCGTTTCACGCATCTGGTATTCTGTTTCCACTTTCTCGCCGGTTCTTGTGTCTATCAAACAGTCTGTAATCCTGTCAATTAAAATATCAACCTCCATCTTGTATGTATCTCCTTTGCTCTTTTTAATTTTATCACATTTTCCTGCAAAATACCACCAAAAACACGCTTTTCAGTAAAATGAGGTTTTTTTCACAGTTCACGAATAAAATTATATACCATCCGCAACAGCTTATTTTTCGTTACAAACAATCGCATAATTCCATAATTTCACCAACGACAAAATCAGCTTTTTCATCCTCTCCAGTTATTGACCAATAACTTCCAAATCCCTGTTTTATCCATATTGTATGCATTCCCATTTTTTTAGCAGGAACAATATCATTGTCAATTCTGTCTCCAACCATTACCGCTTTGTCAGCTTCACATTTCGCTCTTTGCAAAGCAATTTCAAAAATCTTGAGGTCCGGTTTTGATACTCCCACTTCTGCTGATGTAATGACCAAATCAATGTATTGTAAAATTTTCCATTTTTCCAGTCTGGTTTCCACCCCCAAAGCCTGATTTGCAATAACACCAATTTTATACTTTTCGCTTAATATTTTGAGACATTGAGGTACATTTTCATATAAAACTTCATCTTCAATATGCCATTTCCTTTTAGGAAGATTATACTTTATCCCTAATTCAATATCACCTTTTTTGTTCTGTTTATAGAATTTCAGTGCTTCTTCATAAATATATTGATATTCCAAATTTGTAAGCTCTGCAATATCCCGGAAGATATGTTCATATACTAGGTGTTCATCAACAAGTGTTGAACCTAAATCAAAAAAAATCCATTCTGTATTTTCAAACATTTTCTTCTCCCAACTTGATGATATACACGTCTGCTTCTTCACCTTCAAAATTGAAGCTATAACTATAAACACCGCCATTCTTCTGTATGGTACGGACAGAAGCAATATTATTTGAGGTGACAGACAGCTTTAATTCCGGCAAACCATATCCTTTCGCGATATTACAAATCTGCCGCAGCATTTCCGTGGCATATCCCTTTTTTCTTTCAGAAGGGCGTACACTATATCCGCAATTCCCCAAATCTTTCAGAAATTCATTTAATGTATGTCTTAAATCAATCATGCCGACTATTTTATTGTCATTTTTCCTGACTGCAAAAAAGGTATCTGTAACTACCCAATTTTCATTTACCGTTTTGGAATCGGTATTTAAGGTTACACCAGACAGCCATTCCTCATAGTTTTCTGTCTTATCGAAAAGCTCGCTTCCATTGATAATATTTTCTCTATGCGCAAAATGTTCTTTGCGATATTCAAGCGCTTTTTCTTTTAGTTCTAATGTTGGTCTTACCAAACAAATATTTTTATCCATTTCAAATCTCCCCTGGCAGTAAAAGCCTTTTAATTTCATTTATTATTTGATTAGGAACATCATGATCTATTTTCATCAGCCTGCTATACATTCGTACCCCTTGATATGCAAATACGATTACATGGAAAACAGATTCCGGATTTACGCGATTAAATTCCTTCGTACTTATTCCATAATTGATAAGCTCTACCCACGCAGATTTCGAAACTTCATACTGCTTCACTACAGAATTATCCGCTTTGGAGATTGCAGGATCACTAAAAAATTCACAGATGGCGAGGCTGAAAGAATTTTCGCAGTCACGCATTTCACTTGCATATCTTGAAAGCAGTTCATCTAAGATCAGCGCCGCCGGAATACGTTGTTTGATTTTAGTAGATATCTCAATCTTTTGCTCATCAGAAAAATGATCGATAATTTCCAGAAATATTTGTTCGGTACTTTCGTAATGGCGATATAATCCCCCGCGGCTAAGCCCCGTTTGTTCGCAAATATCTTTCATTGTGACATCTTTGAACCCTTTTTCCGCAAACAATTGATATGCCTTTTCCCGAATATCTTGTTTAGTTTTATCTCCTTTCGTGCTCACTCTTATCACCTCTTTACTTTTGCGTCATTCATGTCGCTTTCTATTATGCGTCACGCGTGTCGCTTTGTCAAGCATTTCTTTGGCTCAAAGTTCGCGGCAATCAATATTTTTGATATCAGATAAATAGTATACAATCGTGTTTTTTATGTCATCAGCCGAATCTTTCATACCATTTTCAAACCATCTTACAATAATATTCCATACACCGCCAATATTAAAAGATACAATATATTCAGAAAGCAGCTGATCGACCAGATGATTTCTTTGATCGGCAGAATGACATTTGAATACTTTATAATGCTCTGTGAGAATGATGGCATTTAACTTTACAAGAAGTAAATATAAGAGCCCATGATCCCGGAGAATTAAAAGAAATTGCGGTAAAAAGTCTTTCGGGAAATCCCGGCTTCTAACAGAATATGCTTAACTGTAATTTCTGCATACGGATATTGTGTCATAAGACGTAACAATACTTCCGTAATGACTTTTTTAGATCGCAAAGCAATTGGGTTTTGTGTCGGATTCATAACTCTCCTTTCAGACACAAATCTTCATAATTGTGTCACTTGCAGCGTTTGTCTTGTTTTTCGAGCAAAAGTATTCTATCACAAAGCCAAAAAAGTTACATAGGTTTTATTAAGATGGGCACTTTTCATTCTCTATATACTCTTTCAAATGGTCTTGATACATGGGACAATCAAACCGTTCTTTTTCTTGTATTGTACGATAAAAATTTGCTATAATAAGTGTAAACAGGAGACTAGTAAAGTGAAAATTGAGTATGCCAGAAATGCAGTAAAATATATTGAATCATTGGATAGACCGACAAAATAACGAATTAAAGCAGGTATTGAAGGATTGACAGAAAATCCACCAAAAGGTGATATAAAAACATTACAAGGCTATCGGGACAGTCGGAAACGGTTAAGAATAGGAAAATACAGAATAATATATAACTATAAACAAGATGAAAAAATTGAAATATTATATATTATGAATGTTGATACAAGAGGCGACATTTATAAGTAGAAAGGAAGTGTTTTATATGAGCAGCGCAGTAAAAGAAGCTGTAAGCCTGATGGAAATATTGCCAGAAGCCGATCAAAACTTTGCTCTTGAATTTATAAAGAAGTTAGTTATTGCATGGGATCCAGATTTCACAAAAGTAACATCAACAGAAAGACACGCATTAGAAAAAGCAGAAAAAGATATTTCTGAAAATGGAACTATTTCCCATGACGCTATTAATTGGGACTGAAAATGTGTTACCAATGGTAATCCTTGACAAAATCACAGCCGAGCTTATTTCCGATTTAAAAGAAAAGGCAAATACGCTTCCAACTGAATTTTGTCAACGAATCATAGCCTATTCTGTTTTAGAATTTTCCTGGTATATTCAATATCCTGAAAAATCAAAAATGATTATCAAAGCATTTGCTAAAAGCGATACAGAAATCTATAAAAAAACTTTGTCAAAATACGGTGCGAAAAAACAAGACCTATATCATTGGTTTATGAAGGATGTTGACACGACACAATTCCGGTGGGACAGGCAAAAGACACTTGAAATCATAAAGTGGTTCCTTAAGGGCTTTAATGAAGATTTTTTGAGCCAGATTCAACTCCAAGGCAATAGCGATTTTGAAACGATCAGACAGGAATATACAGCACGCTTATCAGAACACTTAGAAATGCTAAAAACAGGACTTGGAAAATAGGAGGGTTATCATGTTTTATCATGCAAGGAGTGGAAATGTCCGTGTAGGAAACTCAGATATGGATTATATCTCTTTTGGAAACGGAAGCAAAGTTCTGGTCATGCTGCCCGGTCTTAGCGATGGATTGTCTACAGTGAAAGGGAAAGCCCTCGTTCTAGCCATGGCATACCACATGTATGCCCAAAAATATACTGTGTACGTTTTCAGCCGAAAAAATCAGCTGCAGGAAGGATACTCCACAAGAGAAATGGCAAAAGATCAGGCGGAGGCAATGAATGCCCTCGGCATTTCAAAAGCAGATATCCTCGGCGTATCCCAAGGCGGTATGATCGCCCAGTATATTGCGATCGATCATCCTGATTTAGTTGGTAAACTCATACTGGCTGTAACAGCCTCAAGACCAAATGAAATCATGCAGGAAGTCATTAATACCTGGCTTCAGATGGCAGTGCAGGGAGATTATAAAAATTTAATGATTGACACCGCTGAAAAGTCATACTCCCAAAGTTACTTGGATAAATATCGCTTTCTTTATCCGCTGCTTGGGCGTATAGGCAAACCCAAAAGTTTTAATCGCTTCCTCATTCAGGCTGCCTCCTGTGTGCAGCACGATGCATATGCTGAATTAGATAAGATTACTTGCCCAACTCTCATCATTGGAGGAGCGTGCGATAAGATTGTAGGAACAGCTTCTGCCTCTGAATTATCTGGAAAAATCAATGGCAGTGAACTGTTCATTTACGAAAATCTGGGACACGCAGCATATGAGGAAGCAAAGGATTTTAATGACCGATGTTTAGATTTTCTGTCAAGATAATAAAAATTTGTCAGTCAGGATGCATCTTATTCTTAATACGTATACATGCTTCAATGTGCATAATCCAATGTCGTGAAAAAGGCATTTGAATCAATCCTCTGACATCTTTTCCGCACCAGTAATCAATTAACCAATAAGCTCTTTCATCAGTGCTCACTACTTCTAATGATTTCAAATACGCCTTATCCTTATCTGTCATTTTTCTTTTTAAATCTTTATAAGATAAACATTTCAGGAGATCGTCGGTGGAGTTCTTTACATCCATAAGGTATTGATATAGTTCATGTAAGTCCAGCGTTCTTGAAAAATCCGCAATCTGCTGCTTCACAAGTTCATTCCCAGTTGTAATGATTGACGCGCCAATGCGTTCCTGATAGTTTCCCTTAAAAAATACTTGTTCATTGCCTTTTACAAGCGTATAGGCAACAATATCCTCTATGCGGAAAATATGCCAGATGGAGTATGCAATCGTTTTGCTGTGATAACCATCAGCATTGAGAAAAGGCATTGCATTAAATTCTTCTCTGTCCAATTCTGCTTTAAAACGATACACTTCATCGCTCAGAATTTGACGAAGTTTTAAGAGCGTTGCAATCCCTTCCTGAAATGTCTCTTCTCTTTTAATTTGATTTTGCACATTTTTGCATAGCTCTGACCACTCTTTATTCATTGATCCCTGCCTCCGATCATTTTATTTCTCATTCGTAACTGTTCAGTACCTTCACAGTTACAATGCAAAATCCATCCTAAATTGCCTGCGGCAATGGGATTTTGCATACCTGAATCATATTCTTACGGTCTCAGCAGTAAATGCTTCGACCTGTACTGAATAGATACTTTCATTCTTCATTTGCCTGACTCACTTTATAATCAAAGACAAGGATCATGAGCAAATTTCTATTTCTTCTTAACCGGAATCCATATCTCTGTATAATAATTTTCATCCTGCGTTCCACCAAGATATTTATCTGGCACATCATACATCTCCACACAATACCCTGCCGCAAACTCATAATCCTGCAGCGCAGGAAGCCATTCCGAGAATATTTTGATATTTACATCCTGCAAAGAATGTGGGAGTGCACCCCTACATGGAAAAACCGCCCACGTGAATGCGGGAATTGTCTTTACAGTGAATCCATTTGGAATATCTATAGATGGATTATAAATGTCTGCTATTAGATATTCAAATGTTTCGTTTCCCATCTGTGGATCAATGTTGATTCCAAACATTCCGCAAACATATTTTCCATTTCCTTTGGCATAATGCTCCTGCCAAAATACAGGCAATGCCTGCTTTGCATTATCGTAGCTGAACTTCGCTGATGATGCCAGAACCGTAAAAGATTCTTTTTTTGTAATTCTGTAGTCCATGATATAACCACCTTTCAATGATATTGTTAATTTCAGCGGTGCGAACGCTTTGAGCATGACTCCGTTTTTCCGCACAATTGAAGGTGTGCGTCCATGAAAGCGGGAAAAGGCTTTGGTAAAGCTATCTGGAGAATCGTATCCATATTTCATAGCAAGCTCTATCACCGTAATATCGCTTCCAATCAGTTCTTCTCCTGCGAGCGCCAGTCTGCGGTTTCTTATATATTCCGCCATTGAATATCCACACAGTATGCTGAACCCTTTATTGAAATAAAAGGGTGAGATATTAACATGACTGGCCACATCATACATCGTAATATCTTCTGTTATGTGGTTTTCAATGTAACTGACTGCTTCCTTTATCGCCTCTGTCCATTCCATAATCACTTACCTCCCTGCTGTGACTACAGTATACTTCCTGAAATTTATTGTGTCCCGACATTACTTGCTCTCTTTTGTCCTAATATTAAATCACTACGTTTCTATCCACCATTCTGCAATGTCACATTTACCCTCTTCATCCCATACAATGGTGAACATTGCTATGCCTACGGCATGTGCAATTCCTCCCTCGCCGTACAGATACTCCATGCATTGCAGCGCATTTTTCCCTTTATATTCCACACATCTGTAATTATAAAAACCACGGCAGTTTCCACCGCCACCATGTTGCTCGGCATATTGGCTCTCAAAAGGAAATGCGTTCTCAGAGGAAAACTCTATCGTATCATCCAGATATGGACAGTAAGCCTTATATAAATTTTCCTGGTCTCCAATCCCGACTGACACCCAAAGTCCCCATTGATACTTTTCGTTTATGTCTTCTGATAAATCCATACTTTCAGATAAATCCATTTCTTCAAAGGTACCATCTTTATGTTTCAGGATAATATGTTCTCTTCCGCCTGCCCCTCCGTTTCCTCCATTGTAAATTGAAATTATCAACTCCAGATTTCCATCGTTATCTATGTCTCCTGCCTGACATTCGTCCCAAAACCCAAAGCTATAACTGGAAATTTTTCTATTATGATCATCCATATCATTAAAACAATACGGGGGATCATCATTATAATAGATATAGATACAGCCAGGTGCATCTATGAGTAAATCTTCAGATTTAACAGCCATTACAATCATATCCTTCTGCCCATTTTGATCCAAATCGGGTATTTCGCACGCTGTCATTCTAAATTCTCCATCCCTTAATATGTTATCCTCAAGCAGTCTCTCACAAAACGCCTCCCTCTCTTTCTCCGATAATTCCTCTCTCTCTATCGCCTTATAAAATTGACATATAGTTTTGGTTCTAAACAGAACCCTGTCAATTTTCATCTGTTCAATACAAACATCTAACACATTTTCTGCTTCCATTCTGACAAAATCCTTTGAGCCTTTCTCTGCCGGACTGCTCTCTGTGATTGACACACAACCAGTCAGAAAAATAAAAATCATTCCAACTATAATACATTTGCTGGCATATTTTTTGTACATTCAACTTCTCCTATTCTTTTGTAATGCCCTTAACAATTTTTTGAATTTATTATATAATGAATGAGCCATAAATGCATCATAAAAGAATTTTGTTATTTAAAAACAATTTTGATTTTGTTCGATATAATTGATTTTTTTGTTCGATTATGGCATACTATAATTGAACGAAATGAAAGGAGAGTAATGATATGTCTGTTACTGCAACCGAATTTAAAATGAACTTTGGAAAATATCTTCTTATGGCGGCAACAGAAGATGTTTATATTACCCGCAATGGCAAAACGGTCGCAAAGCTGACTGCCCCTTATCAAAACAAGCTCGATACCGTCAACTCACTCTTCGGAAGCATCCCTGACACCATGACTTTGGAAGAAGCAAAGGAAGAGAGGCTTGGCAAAATATGAAAGCACTGCTTGACACTTGTGTAATCATGGATTTCCTGCAAAACAGGGAGCCTTTTGCACAAAATGCCAAAAAGATTATGCAAGCTGCCGCAATGGAGCTCTTTACCGGCTGCATTACCGCAAAATCGGCAACCGATATTTATTATCTTACACACCGCTGTACCCATAGCGACAAGGAAAGCCGTTCGAAACTGAACCAGCTTTTGACGGTAATCGGTATGCTTGACAGTATGGCTGACGATGTTTTTCATGCAATTTCATCCGATGTAAAGGATTTTGAAGATGCCGTCATGTGTGAAACCGCCATCCGTTCAAAAATTGACTGCATAGTAACCCGAAACGAAAAGGACTATGCTGATTCAATCGTAACGGTGTACACTCCAAATGAATTTATAGAAATCCTTGAAAAAGACGAATAACAATTCTTTATTTCCCGCCATGTTATTTCATGGCGGGATAATGATGTCCCTACATTAGGTCACCATGGTTCTACCCACCATTTTGCCACATCACATTCTCCCTCTTCATCCCATACAATAATAAACTCCGCACTGCCTACGGAATGCACAATTCCTCCCTCACCATACAGATACTCAGAGCATTGCAAAGCATTTTTCCCTTCATACTCTACGCATCTGTAATCATAAAAGCCACGGCAATTACTGCCTGCTCCTCTCCCAGCATTTTTACTCTCAAAGGGATATGCATTATCAGCGGAAAACTCTACTGTATCATCCAGATATGGACAGTAAGCCTTATATAAATTCTCCCGATTCCCCATATTTACCGACACATAAAGTTCCCATACATTCTTTTCTCCCAAATCTTCGGATAACTCCATTTCCTCAAATGTATTATCTTTATGTTTCAAAATAATATGTTCTCTTCCGCCTGTTCCTCCATTTCCCCCATTCCAAACCGAAATCATCAATTCCAGATTTCCGTCATTATCTATATCTCCCGCCTGGCATTTATTACAAAATCCTATATCATAAGTAGAAATCTCTCTCTTATTATAATCCTCATCTTCATCTTCAAAGCAATAAAGAGGTTCATCATTAAAATAGATATATATACAGCCCGGAGCATCTATGAATGAATCTCCAGGTTTGACCACCATCACAATCATATCCTTCTGTCCATTTTGATCCAAATCAGATATTTCGCATGCTGTTAATCTGAACTTTCCATCTTGTAACAGGTTGTCCTCCAGCATTTTTTTGCACCACTCTTCAAGCTCCTTATCTGATACTTCTGATACTTCGGCTTCCTCTACAATATCGTAAGATTCAAAGATTTCTTCCCGAAACAGGCTCTTAGTATTTTGTATCTGTTCATTAAAACCCTCCAAAATATTTTTCATTTCCATACTAACAATTTCCTTTGAAATTTCCCTTGCCGGACTACTCGCTGATATTGACGTACAGCCAGTCATAAGGATAGTACAAAATATTCCTGCTATAATACATCTACTGATACATTTTTTGTGCATTAAAATTCCTCCCAATCTTTCGTAAAAATCCTTTTGAATTTACATTATCATTATACATCACAAATGCATCATAGTTGCATACTACATTGATAATGATATCTGAACCCTTGTCCTTATCGTTCTCTCTATGCTAAACTTAAATCGCACTAACTATATATTGGGGTGAAAAAGATGAATTGCGAAGCAGAAAAATCTTTAGAACATTGGAACAAAGTACATACCAGCTATAAAAGAGCCGAGATAAAAACAGATAATTGGCTGGAGGATTTCAATCGCATCATCTCATCATGCTCTACCCCCATAATCGATTTGGGGTGCGGCAGCGGAAATGATACCTTGTATTTAATCCAAAAAGGAAAGAAAGTCATTTCCTGTGATCAGTCACCTAATGCCATCTCAAACATTAAATCGAATTTTCCCGAAGTGTATGATACAAGATGCTTCAATATGCTTGACGTTTTTCCCTTTGACGATCATTCTACAGAACTGATTATAGCTGACCTATGTCTGCACTATTTCAGAGAAAAAGATACCTTTAATATCATCAATGAAATTAAGCGGGTGCTGTCCCCAGATGGGCATCTGATTTTAAGAGTAAACTCCATCAATGATATCAACTACGGTGCAGGCAGAGGAACCGAAATCGAAAAGCATTTATTTATGACGGACGATAACCGATTAAAAAGATTTTTCTGTGACGATGACCTACAATACTTCTTTGGAGGCTTCAAATTCTTATATTCAAAAGAGGAAACTATGAATCGATACGGCTTAGAAAAAAGGCTGTACAAAGTATGCCTGGAAAACTCAACATTCTAAAACTCCCCAAAACACCCTTCCATATTATTGATTTTTCCATTCATCAGTGTTATTATTTTAACGAAGTAATTATCCATAAAATCAAAATAAAACAAATCATACGAGGTGAAAAGAAATGAGTAAAACATTTGCTGATTTAATTGCCAAAGTCAATGAATGCGGCACGAAAAAAGTTGCCGTTGCTGTTGCCCAGGACTCTGCCGTGCTTGAGGCTGTCAAAGCTGCCAAAGAAAGAAAGATTGCAGATGCGATCTTAGTTGGTAATGAAAAGGAAATCAGAGATATTGCTGCTTCCTTAAATATGGATTTAAGCAGTTTTGAAATTATCAATGTAGAAGATACCACCGAAGCGGCACTCACCGCAGTGAAACTGGTTCATGACGGAAAAGCTGATATGTACATGAAAGGACTGATTGATACCAAAGGCTTTTTAAAGAGCGTCCTTGATAAAGAAGTGGGACTGCGCACCGGCAAACCCTTATCCCACGTATGTGTATTTGAAACTGAGGGTATCGACCATCTCCTCTTCTTAACAGACGTGGCATTTATTCCTTATCCCACACTGGAAGATAAGGTCAACATCATCAACAATACACTCGAAATCACCAATGCCTGCGGCATCGAAAATCCCAAGGTAGCTCCTCTTGCAGCAGTCGAGGTCATCAATCCCAAGATGCCTGCAACCGTAGAAGCAGGTGAACTGACACAGATGAATAAAGATGGAAAGATTACCGGCTGTATCGTAGACGGACCTTTATCCTTAGACCTTGCCATCGACCCCGAAGCAGCTAAGCACAAAGGCGCTACCGACAGGGCAATCCAGGGCGATGCAGACATCCTTCTTTTCCCCGACATCCACGCCGGAAATCTTGTATACAAATGTCTGGTACATACCGCTAAAGTTGTCAACGGAAACATCCTCACCGGAACAAAGGCTCCCGTTATCTTGACTTCCCGTTCCGATGACTTTGAGACTAAGGTAAATTCCATTGCTTTAGGCGCTGTTGTTGCCCACGCAATGCAGAATCAGTAAAATATTTTATTATGGAGGAAAGCAAATGGCTATCAAAAGTTTAATTATCAATCCCGGTTCCACCTCCACCAAAATTGGTGTGTTTGAAGATGAGACTCTCTTATTTGAAGAGACCCTTCGTCACTCTACAGAAGAAATTGCAAAATATGCTTCTATCGTAGACCAGAAGGATTTCCGCAAACAGATTATCCTTGATCTCCTTGCAGAAAAAGATTTTGATATCAAGTCCCTGCAGGTTATCGTTGGCCGCGGCGGTATGTTAAAGCCTATCCCCGGCGGCACTTACGCTGTAAGCGATGATTTATTAGAAGACTTAAAAATAGGAAAACAAGGTCAGCACGCTTCTAACTTAGGCGGCATCCTTGCCCGGGAAATCGGCGATTCTATCGGCGTTCCTTCCTATATTGTAGATCCTGTCGTAGTTGATGAGCTTATGCCCATCTCCAGATACTCCGGTGTACCGGAACTGCCCCGCACCAGCGTTTTCCATGCACTGAACCAGAAGGCTGTTGCAAAACGTTATGCAAAGGAACAGGGCAAACCCTACGACTCCTACAACCTGATTGTAGTTCACATGGGCGGCGGTGTCTCTGTAGGTGCTCATGAACAAGGACGTGTCATTGATGTATTCAATGCATTAGACGGTGACGGTGCTTTCTCACCTGAAAGAGCCGGCGCAGTTCCCTCCGGCGCACTGATCAAAATGTGTTTCTCCGGAAAATATAGCGAAAAAGAAGTGTACAAGAAAATCGTCGGTAACGGCGGCTTCAATGCTTATGTAGGCACAAACGATATGCGAGATGTAGAAAAAATGGTAAACGACGGTGATGAAAAGGCAGCAGAAATCCGCGAAGCATTCATCATGCAGGTTGCCAAAGATATTGGCTCCATGGCATGTGTCCTCAAAGGAAAAGTAGACCAGATTATCGTCACCGGCGGCATTGCTTATGATAAAGTCGTTGTAAGCGGTCTTAAAGAAAGAGCTGGATTCATCGCTCCTATCACTGTATATCCCGGTGAAGATGAACTTCTTGCCTTAGCGCAGGGTGCTTTACGCGTTATGAACGGTGAAGAGCAAGCCATGACATATTAATTGGAAACAATACAAAGCTATTATTTAAAAAGGCGGTCCTTTATGGACCGCCTTTTTACAATAAGCTGCGTTTATTTCTATCTGTCATGGGCTGACCGTGCAAACAGCAAGAACATAGGGAAAATTTCCAGTCTGCCTGTCAGCATGGCAATTGAAAGCACCACCTGCGCCCAGTCTGAATAAACACCAAAATTTGCCATTGGTCCAACCATATTAAGTCCCGGACCAATATTATTAAAGCAGGAGAGCACCGCCGTAAAATTAGTGGTAAAATCCAGACCATCCAGAGAAACAATCAGCGTGAACACACACAATAAAATCATATAAGAAGCAGCATAAATCCTAGTTGAACTGAGGGTCTTCCGCTCTACCGGCTTGCCGTTGAGTCTCACGGTCACTACCTCTTTCGGATTAATGATCTGTCTTATTTCCGCAACCGAGGATTTTACTAAAATGAGCACTCTCGATACCTTCATACCGCCGCCGGTAGAACCTGCGCAGGCGCCCACAATCATCAAAAGCACCAAAAGATGCTTGGAAAATTCCGGCCAGAACTCAAAATCCACTGTGGCAAATCCCGTCGTGGTAATAATACTTGACACCTGGAAAAAAGCCTGCCGCAAAGCATTCGAAGCCCCACCTGCATAATGTACGATATTACATGCGATAGCAACAGTAGATGCCGCTACGATTGCAAAATAAACTTTTACCTCTTCCATCGTAAAAATTTCTTTAAATTTCCGAAGCATAATCAGATGATAAACACCAAAATTCACACCAAACAGAAGCATAAATATGCCAAGCGTGATTTCTATTGCCAAACTGTTGTAGCCCGCTATGCCGGCGCTTGACACTGAAAACCCGCCTGTGCCGGCAGTGCCAAAGGCAATACAGAAGCTGTCAAAGGTCTGCATTCCGAAAATGTGAAGAAGCACGATCAGTATCAACGTCATAAATGCATAGATTCCGTACAGAATCATGGAAGTCGTCCGCATTCTCGGCACCAGCTTGCCCGCCGTAGGTCCCGGAACCTCTGCCCGCACCAGATGCATGGAATTGTCATTTTCCATGGGCATGACCATCATCACAAACACCAGAACTCCCATTCCGCCAATCCAATGGGTAAAACTTCTCCAGAACAGCACACCATGCCCCAATTTTTCCGGTTCTGCCAGAACCGAGGCTCCTGTAGTCGTAAACCCTGACACGATTTCAAATAATGCATTCCAGTAGCTTTCAAATCCGCCGCTTAGATACAGAGGCATTGCGCCAATCAGGGAAATCACGATCCATGCCGCCGCCACGATGAAATATCCATCCCTGCTGCTCATTCTCTTTTCCGACTGCCGAATGCGCGTGAAAACACCCCCCAGAATTGTCGCCGGTATGATTGTAAAAACAAATCCTAAGGCGTCCCCGTCCTGGTAAAACAATGATATCAGTAATGCCGGTATCATCAATATAACTTCTGTCAATATAATTTTTCCTATAATACTGATAATGATCCTCTTGTTCATGACATCCTTATTACTCCGCAAAAATATCTTCGAGACGTGCAATCTGCCAGTTTATGGTTGCCACCAGCGCCGTATCTCCCGCCATAAGCATATCGTCACCCCTGGGAATGATTGTCTTGCCATCTCTGATAATACACCCAAGCAATATGTTTCTTTTCAGCTTCAAATCCTTTAATGGAATGTTCAGATTTCTATTTTTTTCATCAATTTTAAATTCAATAAATTCTATCTTTCCATCCATCAGACGATAAAGAGACTCTACAGCATCATTATCCTCTGCATTCAAAAGAGAGCGGCTGTACCCCAATATACGGTCCGCCGCAACATCCTCTCTGGAAATCGTGCAAATCCTGCTTCCCGACTTCAGTACTTTTAATCTGGACTTCGCATTGATACGTGATACCACTTTATTGATTCCCTGGGATTCCGCAAACATGGCGGCAATCAGATTATATTCATCATTCTCCGTCATGGCGATAAAAGCATCTGTATTGGAAATATCCGCATTTGACATGGAGTCAAAATAAGTGAGCGCATCATCACACATCACCGCTGCACCTGATATTGCAGCCGAAAGCTCCCTGGCAATCTCCCTGCGCTTCTCTATCAGTGTGACTTTGGCTCCCTGCCTATGCAGTACTTCTGCAAGATAGTAGGAAATACGTCCCCCTCCTGCAATCATAACGGACTGCAGCGGCTTAACCGGAAGCCTTAATTTCTTAAAAGATTTTCTGAATTCCTCTGCCGCTCCCGTCAGATATAAAATATCACCTGTTTCTATAACCGTATCACCTTTTGGGACAAACACATTTTCATCTCTGGCTACTGCACAGATCAACAGATTAATTCCCATATTCTTGTTGATTTCAATCAGGGATTTGGCATCCAGCGGGGAGCCTTCTCCCACCGTCATCTCCACCAGCTCTGCCCTGCCGCCTGCAAAAACCTCCACTCTGGTAGCCAGCGGAAAGCGAAGCAGCCGGTAGATTTCCATTGCCGTTGCCATCTCCGGATTGATAATCATGGAAAGCCCCAATTTGTCCTTATAAAAACGATTCTGCCTTGCATAATCCACATCTCTGATACGTGCTATGGTATGCTTTGCCCCCATCATATGGGCGGTCATACAGCTTAAGATATTCAGCTCGTCTGAATCTGTCACTGCAATAAAGATATCCGCCTCATTTGCACCTACATCTTTTAAAGTCGCATAAGAAGCGCCGTTCCCCTGAAAGCTGATGACATCTGCCGTATTGCTCATGCTGTCCACTACGCCCTCTTCCCTGTCAATCACAGTGACCTTGTATCCGTCACGCGCCAAATGCACAGCAAGCGACTTGCCAATCTCTCCGCCGCCTACGATAAAGATTTTCATTTGATTGCGGTATTTCATTTTACGCTTTCATCTCCTACTGTCTCACCTTAATATGAACTTCCCGAAGCTGCTGTTCTGTCACCTCATTAGGCGCGCCGCACATCAGATCCTGCGCTGTTCCGCTCATAGGGAAGGGAATGATTTCTCTGATATTTTCTTCATTGCGCAGCAGCATGATCATACGATCCACACCGGGCGCCATACCTGCATGCGGAGGTGCCCCAAACTGGAATGCATTATAAAGAGCGCCGAATTTCTGTTTTAACACTTCTTCATCATATCCCGCAATCTCAAATGCTTTCACCATGATATCCAGATTATGATTACGGACTGCACCTGAGGACAGTTCTACGCCATTACATACAATATCATACTGGTATGCCAGAATTTCAAGCGGATCTTTTGTATTTAAAGCTTCCAGTCCGCCCTGAGGCATGGAAAATGGATTATGGGTAAAGCCAATCTTCTTGGTTTCCTCATCCTTCTCGAACATGGGGAAGTCATTGATAAAGCAGAAGCGGTAAGCGTTCTTCTCGCAGATATCAAGACGCTTTCCGAGTTCACTGCGAATCTGCCCTGCAAAACTTGCTGCACGCTCTTCCTTGTCTGCAATAAAGAAAATAGTATCTTCCTTCTCAAGACCTGCCAGCTGTCTCATTTCCGCTTTCAGTTCGTCCGGAATGAATTTGTCGATGGGTCCCTTATATGACAAATCTTCCTGCACTTCCAGATAGCCAAGTCCGCCCATGCCGATTTCTGTGGCAAATTTCAGCATTTTTTCATGGAAGCCTTTGGACTGATGTCCATGAATCTTGATTGCCCTCACTGTCTTGTTCTGGAAAGGTTTAAAGGTACAACGGTTAAAGAACTCTGACAGATCAATGATGCGCAGAGGATTGCGGAGATCCGGCTTATCTGTGCCGAATTCCAGCATTGCCTGTTTATAACTGATAACCGGATAAGGAGCCTTCGTCACCTCATATCCTTCCGGTGCAAATTTCTCAAACGTTGCAGTCAATACTTCCTCTCCCACGCGAAACACATCCTCCTGGGTTGCAAAACTCATCTCAAAATCCAGCTGATAGAACTCGCCGGGAGAGCGGTCTGCCCTTGCATCCTCATCCCTGAAACAGGGTGCGATCTGGAAGTATTTATCCACACCGGATACCATCAGCAGCTGCTTATACTGCTGCGGTGCCTGGGGAAGCGCATAAAATTTACCTTTATAATGTCTTGAAGGTACGATATAATCTCTTGCTCCTTCAGGTGAAGATGCACATAAGATAGGGGTCTGCACTTCCATAAATCCCATCTCTGTCATTTTTTCACGAAGATACTTGATGACGTTGGAACGGAAAATCATGTTATCCATCACCTTGCGGTTTCTAAGGTCGAGGAATCGATACTTAAGGCGCAAATCTTCCCTGATTTCCTTTGATGTGGAAACCTCAAACGGGAGCTGCCTATATACTTTTCCAAGAACTTCCACGCTGTGCGCTTCCAGTTCAATGGTTCCTGTAGGAATCTTGGGATTATAGGTCTCCTCATCACGTTTTTCAATTTCTCCAGTTATACTGATACAGTCCTCCTTGTTGATTCCCTTTAACAAAGTAGTGTCTCTCATTACAATCTGAAGCACGCCGTACATATCTCTTAAATCAATAAAAGACACGCCGCCGTGGTCGCGGATGTTTTCAACCCATCCTGCAACCTTCATTTCTTTTCCGATATCTCCCTCGGAAATCTGATTCAAAGTACGTTCGCGATACAATGTTGATAATTCCATTTTCTCCTCCATTTCTGCTTGAAAAACAAACCCTGCCACGCTTCGCGAGTTAGTTTATTGTAATAAAAAATCCCGAATTGATTCTATAATCAATTCAGGACGAATTAAACAATCCGCGGTGCCACCTGATTTACTGCCATGCAGTCACTTGAGCGATTTTTATTTGCAGCTGGTAAAGTTGTTTTTCATATGAATTCATTCTGCCGGCTTTCCACCATCCCGGCTCTCTGGAAGCGATAATCCATACTACTCGTCTTCGTCTTAGCTGATTACACTGATATCATAATGTAGAAAATTGCTTTTGTCAATTTGAATTTCCTATTTATTATTGCATCGGAAACATTTTGTTATACAACTTTGTCGTTTAGAACAGTGACAGCGTGCATCGGCAGGGCAGTATGGAATCCTGCGGAGGGGAATGTAAAAATCCGCTTCTTACCTATGTACAGCGGTAAGAAGGACTAAGTATCCCTTATATAGGTAAATCCATGAGGACGCAAGCGGTGTAATGGTCCATCCATGGACCAGTTACACCTTCGTCGGACAGGACGTCCGACGAAGGCGTAATTTGACCCATGGATGGGTCAATACGCCGTTTGCGTCCGGTGCCAATCCCCACATAAGGGCTGCCTAATCCTTCTTACCACTGTACATAGGTTCCGAAACAGTTTTTTACCTGACCTGATGCCGGAATATAACTGCCATGAGGCTGCTGCCCCTTATCTAAATGATCTTGGCATGGAGGGCGGTTTTTCCCTGACTTACTGCTATGCTGCTACACCCTTCTGCGCCTAAAGACAAGGCTGAATTGTAACCGCCTCCTATTTTCTCTACAAAATCACTTGGAAAAATACGCTTGCTAATGTATAATAGAAATCAAAATTTAATGTTCTATTAATAATACATAAAGGAAAGTGAGTTACGACATGGAAAAACTAAAACAAAACAAATGGGTACGCGCTGCAATACCCGCATTATTGCTTCACTGCAGCATTGGTACGGTTTACTGTTGGTCCATTTTTAGCGAGGAAATCGCCAAGCATATCGGTTTCACCAAAGGAGCTACAGAATGGGCTTTCAGTTTTGCCATTTTCTTTCTTGGTATGTCCGCTGCCTTTCTGGGCGGTATCGTGGAGAAAGACATTCATAAGTCCTCTCTGATTGCTGCCATATGCTTTGCTGCCGGAATGGCAGGCACCGGTTTCTTTATCTGGTATGGCGGTACACATCAGGGAAGCATTCTTGCACTTTTGGGTATCTACGTGTGCTATGGCTTTATCATGGGTATTGGTCTCGGTACCGGTTATCTGTCTCCTGTTAAGACTCTGATGCTCTGGTTTGAAGACCGTAAAGGTCTTGCTACCGGACTTGCAGTTGCCGGATTCGGTGCTGCAAAGGCAATTGCCAGTCCTATCATGCAGGCACTTCTTGATTCGCTGGGCGATGGCGGAATTTACAAGATGTTCTTTATTCTGGCAGTGGTATATTTTGTAATGATGTTCGTAGGGCATCTTCTTCTTGCAAAACCTGCCGGCTGGCATGAACCTGCCTCCACCGAAAAGGGAGCGCGCGCTATTGACGTCATCAAGGAAAAACCTGTGACGTTTATTGGAATCTGGCTTATGTTTTATCTTAACATTACCTGCGGACTTGCTCTGATTTCACAAGAAAAGATGATCATCAAATGTCTCGGACTGGTGGGAATCGTGGGCATCCTTTCCTCTGTCACAGCAGTTTTCAATGCAGGCGGACGTCTTGGCTTTTCTGCATGGGCGGATACATTTAAAGACAGAAATACCATTTATAAGATTATATTTATTCTTTCCATTGTTGCTACCGGTCTTGTAGTCCTTACACAGGGTATCACCAACATGGGACAGAATACATTCTTCATGATACTGGTACTGATTCTGTTGTTCGTTGTAAATGCCGGATACGGCGGCGGATTCAGCAATGTACCTACACTGCTTTCCGACCACTATGGCATGAAGAACATCAGCGCAATACACGGCATCACCCTTTCCGCATGGGGATTTGCAGGTCTTACCGGAAACCAGATGGCATCCTTTATTGTAAAGCATTTCGGAAATGAGATTCCGTTAGAAGGGCACGCAGACACCATGGTAAATCCTACCGGCTACCAGATGGTGCTTTATGTGACACTCACGCTTTATGTCGTTGCAGCCATTATCTGTTTCACAATGATCGGCAAAAAGAAAGCAGAGAAATAAACAGAAAATATTTATAAGTTAATTTCCAAAACCGCCGCACTAGTCATAGCGCGGCGGTTTTTATCATTCAATGGACTTTAAGGACTCTGCCATATTGATTTTCTCAAGTTTAAAATACATCAGTCCGTTCGCCAGCAGTGCGAAACCAAAGGTAAGCAGCAAGCTCCACACATAGCTGACCGGCATAATAATTGTCTTAAATGAAATCATGTCAAGATTGATATTGTACATAATGAACCAGTGCAGCCATTTCCCAAGCCCCAGACCAACAACGGCGCCTATTCCCGTCAATAACAGGTTTTCCCTGAAAACATAGTCCGCCGTTTCCTTTGCATAAAAGCCAAGAACCTTGATTGTTGCTATTTCCCTGATCCGCTCCCTAATATTGATGTTGGTCAAATTGTAGAGTACGATAAAAGCAAGACTGCCTGCACATAGAATAATTAGGAAGACAATATAATCCATACTGTTCATCATTGTCTCAATTCTTTCCCGCATATCCTTTGTAACAGAAACCGAAAGTACGTTATCCTTGTCGGAAATAACTGCCGCTGCCTCATGGATATCCGTCCCCTCGTTTACAAACGCATAGGCACTTTTGTACTTCGGCTCTCTGCCAAACTGTTTTTCATACGTTTCTTTATTGATATAAATATAATTATAAACAAAATTTTCACACAAGGCAGATATGGTCACGGTAAGACTATTCATATCGTTGTCCCGCAAGGTCACCTCATCTCCCACCTTGATTCCAAGATTCTCTGCTATCTTTGCAGTCAAAACGGCTTCTCCTTCATCCGGGTAAGAAATTTCTTCTCCGCTCTGTGTATGCAGATTTAAAAATGCACCGATTTCCTCTGCATTTTCCGGAATCTCCATATATACCGATTTTGTCCTGCCGCCAAAATCCAGATCCACACTTTCCTCATATTGGCAGACTGTCTGTGCAAGCATTCCTTCAGTCTGTGTCATCAGTTCACTTAAATCCGCTTCCCCCACTCCGTCTTTAAAGGTAATACCGATATCATAGATCTGAATCTCTCCGTACTGCATCTGTGCGATATTCGTGACAGAATCCTTCACACCGAATCCTGCGACAAGCAGTGCCGTGCAGCCGCTGATTCCAAGTATCATCATAAAAAACCGCTTCTTATATCTTACAAGGTTCCTCATAGAAACCTTGTGCAGGAACTTCATTCTGCTCCAGATAAAAGTGACCCTCTCCAGAAAAATCCGTTTGCCGCTCTTTGGCGCTTTAGGACGGATCAAATTCGCCGGCACACTCCTAAGTTCATGACGGCAGGAAAAATATGCTGCCCCCACAGAGCACACCAGCGCTGCAGTCAAAGAGAGAATCGCCAGCTTGAAATCAAAATAATATTTGATTTCTCCCATATTGTACATAATGCTGTATCCATACCATATCACCCTCGGAAACAGCCAGGTGCCGCCCACGCAGCCGATAACCGCCCCGATTGCTGCTGCAGAACCGGCATAAAATAGATACTTGCCCATAATGGCAGCATTTCCATATCCCAGCGCTTTGAGCACTCCAATCTGCGTTCTCTGCTCTTCTACCATTCTGTTCATAGTAGTCATACAGATCAGTGCTGCTACCAGGAAGAAGAATACAGGAAATATATTGGCAATCGCTGCAACAATGCTGGAGTCACTCTCATAACAGGCATAACCGATATTAGTGTCTCTTGTCAGCACATAATCATCCGGCTCTTCAATGTCTGCAAGTTCGCTTCTGGCATCATCGATTTTCTGCTGGGCATCTGCGACCTCCTGATTAAATTCCGCTTTGGCATCCTCATACTCCGCCTTGGCGTCTGCAAGCTCGCTCCTGCCATCCTCAAGCTCCGCCCTGCCGTCTTCCAGCTTAGTCTGTGCATCCGCAAGTTCTTTCCTGGCATCTGCAAGTTCCCTTTTTCCATCTTCCAGTTCTGCCTTACCGTCCTCCAATTCCGCTTTCGCATCTGCAAGCTTCGTCCTACCGTCTTCCAATTCCTCTCTTGCACTTACCACCTTTGCTTTTGCCGCTGCAAGCTCGCTCTCTGCATTTAAAAGTACCGCTTCATTATTTGCAATTTCGATTTTGGCAGTTTCAATCTGTCCCTTTCCCAGAGCAATTTCGCCCTTTCCTGCCTCAATTTGTGAAAGTCCTGCCTCTATCTGTTTCAAACCATACTGTATCTGTTGTTTTCCTGCTGCCAGCTGTTCCCTGCCAGTTTGAACCTGCAAAAGTCCTGCCTCTATCTGTCCCATGCCTTCTTCATAGGCTTCCAAAGTAACATACTGCCTCGCATAGGCAAATTCCAGTTCCTCCCTCTGGCTGTTTAGTTGTGTGTCTGCAGCATCCAGCTCTGCTTCCTGCGCTGCCAATGCTCCCTGCTGTTCCTCCAGCAGTGCTTTATTCCCAAGCACTTCTCTTTCCGCCCGGAGCAGTTCTTCTTCCTTCTCAGCCAGCAGCATCTCGCTCGCCTGTATGGTCTCTTTTGCCTGTTCCAGTTCGTATCTCGCACGCCCCAGTTCCTGCTCATTTGAGAAGATTTCCCATTCGTGCAGGCGGATCTCTTCTTCCGCATCCGCGATCTCCTGTTCCTTCTCCTGGATTTCCTTCTCGCCGTCTATGATTTCCTGCTCTCCGTCCAGAATCTCCTGCTCATGCTCTGCTATTTCCCGTTTTCCGTCTGCAATTTCCCGCTCACCGTCTATAATTTCCTGCTCTCCATCTGAAAGTTCCTGTTCTCCGTCCAGAATTTTCTGCCATGCATCCTCTAATTCTTCCTCAGCTTCTGAGGATTTTTCGTCCAGCTCTTGCTGCGCGTCGTCGATTTTCTCCTGCGCCTCGCCTATCAGTTCCCCGTACCTGCTTAGCACGATCAGATCTGTTTTTTCTTCCATTTTATCTTGAAGAGCATCTATATAATCTTTATACTCATCCGTATAGACATCATACTTCTCCACTGTCGTCACATAAATTTCCGTCAGATAATCACAGTCAAAGGTTTCCTTCGGCACATAAAGGAAGGCAGCAACTCTCCCTTCTCCGATGGAGGTCGTTCCTCTCTCAAAATTGATGTAATAGGGAGAGCGTACAATCCCCACTGCCGTAAATGTCCGGTTCCCGAACATTTCCAGCGTATCTTCAGCATTGTTATCTGTCACTGTAATCTGGGTTCCGATTGCATCCTCGTCATACAAAGACGCATCCAGCACACATTCATCCGCACTTTCCGGCATCCTGCCTGCAGTCAGGACAATCCGGTTGATTTCTTCCGGCATCTCATGGATCTTGTATACAGATTCGTTTCCTTCCCCAACTGCACACAGTGCATCAACCGAAATGCTTCCTTCTACGGCAGCTATCTCATCCATTTCCGCCAGCATTTCCAGATCATCTTCTGTAAATCCTATGGTTGATAACAGTCTGAAATCAAAAAAGTTCTGTTCCGCCAAGTAAGTATTTTCTGTGATGATCATCGCCGGCGTCGTTGCCTTCAATCCTGTGAACAGTCCCACCCCCAGCATTACAATTGCCATGATCGCCATATACCGTCCAAAGCTTCCTTTGATTTCCCTGATTGTTGTTTTGCGCATTCCACTACTCATTCATCGACTCCCTGCCATAAACATCCCGTTACCATTCAATCTCTTCCACGGGCACGATATGCCCGTTCATCTCCATTTTCCGCACGGTTCCGTTCTTTACCGTAATGATTCTGTCTGCCATTGCAGTAAGCGCCTGATTATGCGTAATGACCACCACCGTCATTTTTTCTTTCCTGCATGTATCCTGTAATAATTTCAGAACGGCTTTACCTGTATGATAATCCAAGGCGCCTGTCGGTTCGTCACAAAGAAGGAGCTTCGGATTTTTGGCAAGCGCCCTTGCAATCGCCACTCTCTGCTGCTCTCCTCCTGATAACTGCGCCGGAAAATTTCCTGCCCTGTCTTTTAATCCGACCATCTCCAGAACAGCCTTCGCATCCAGCGGCTCCTTACAGATCTGCGCTGCCAGCTCCACATTCTCCAAGGCTGTCAGATTCTGCACAAGATTATAGAACTGGAATACAAAGCCAATATCATATCGTCTGTAAGATGTCAGTCTTTTTTTATTGTAAGATGAAATTTCCTCCCCATCCAATAAAACCTGTCCGGACGACAGCTCTGAAAGGTATTTTAATGCAGACTCGGTTTTATTTTAAGGAATTTCCCT
>CAYOED010000050.1:0-26613 GCA_964402925.1 uncultured Lachnospiraceae bacterium
AAGATTTCTGACATCCTTCACCATTCCTAGATATAATTCTACCGGGAATTTAGGTTAAAAATCAAAAAATATTTTCCTCTGCATACAGTGCCCGCATCATCCACCATGACACAACCATGAAAATTGAAAAGAACCACCGATTGACACAAATGATTTCATTAACACCCAGATTTGCCCATTCCATAAAAGTAAAAAAACTAACATTTTCCAAGTCATACACAGGTGAATCGAATAATATATTAACTTTCAGTTTTATCATGATGATTATCAATATGTAAGATACAATTACAGCTATCATAGCAGTTTTTTGTTTTGAAACGTTATTAGATAACCGGCATTTCTCTTTCGAAAAGAAATGGAATAAAAAATAAATAAACAAAAAGCCTATAACTCCATTTCTAATTCCTTGGGCTGTTGCACCCCTCATACCGCCCAGCAATATCAAACTAAATAACTGATTTGTCAGCACCTCAATTATCGCCTTTATAATGGCTGTTCCTATTCCTATCAGAAGCGCATATGCAAGGCATCTGCTTAAATTCTTCATACCATCTTCACTCCTGATTAAAACAAGATACAGGCTTCCTGCATATAGCGTCCATCCCAGCACGACCAAAACTGTATGCGTGGAAAATAAGTCATATAGGGCATACGGTATTCCATGCAAAAATACGCCCGTATAAATAACAAGCAAAACATTAATTATAATAATTAATTTATACTCTGTTGCCTTTTCTTTGTCCATTTTTTCTTTCCTTTGACAAAAAGAAAGAAAAGCACAACTGTTAAAAAAACTCTTGTACAAATGGCAAATACTACGTTTATAACCGCAATCACTTTGCACTTCATAAAATTATATCATTTATTCCAAATAACGGCTGACTTGTTTCCAGTCGCACCACTTGATGTAGTCATCCATATTAGAAATTTCATGTTCCTTTCCATCGATGGAAGCCCCTGCTTTCAACACACATCCTTCAAAAGTAATCTCTGTTCCTTCTTCCATCAGCATTTCCAGCACATCTTCCGCTTTAGGATACCCTGCAAGCCAAAATCCTACTTGCTCCTCCGGTTCTGCCTCATATTCCTTAAGCTTTGGAAACTCGTCATATAATTTCGTATTTTCTCTTGGCAGATCAGACGCTGGTATTCCGACTTCCAGTATCCCATCCCACCAGGTTTTCGTGTAATTAATACATATTTCTCCGCTCTCATAATCCCCTACATGATGAGGTGTATAACCATTTATCTCTAAGAAATTACAGTCACTATCACATAAAATATAGAATGATTTATAGTATTCCTTTTCTGATTCAGTATACTCTCTCTCCAGTGTAACATTATCTACCACCTTACCTTCGTCAAAATTATAAAAAATATATTCTAAATTTTCGCTTTCCTGATCTTGTAATGATTTGGCTTTCCATATCAAATATCTCTTACCATCTATTTCTTTTGCGTCAAACATAGTAGACCGGTGACTCTTTCCTGGCATATATTCTTTCTCCATCGCGATAAGATCCAATGTCTTTTCCATCTCCCCAGTCCTATAATTGTAAAAATCAAAAGTCGTCTTTTCATACTCTTTTATATAAGATTCATTATCCTCATCAAAGTAGCTTTTGGCTTTTGTACTCTTAAGAGCAATGTATTCTCCAAAAAATACTTGATAAAAGAAAGGATTTTCGTCCTTAGGCATTACAATACAAAGACTTCCTTCTGTCCGCTTTCCAGTTTCCATAAACAAAATCTGATTCATACTTTGCGCGGTTTCCCACTCATTGATTTTATCCTTTTGTCCAGCAAAAATTGCAACAGGAATTCCAACGCATATTACAGTTACCAAAACAATTATAATTAATTTAGTTTTATTGATTTTCACTACTTTACCTCCTGCCCTGCATTAAGGTCATTCAACACAACCCCGTGCTCATTCTTGACCCACTCTATAAACTCTTCTCTGAGATTTACCTTTGTTTCATCTTTTATTGCTTCTATTGCATCAAGAAATAATTCCATATTAATTTCATTTTCTGAGAAAATATTTCCTCCCTTTAAAATCCTTTCACATTGATCAAGAAATTCTTCATATGTATACTTAATCTCTTTGTTCTTATAAGCATTCTCCTTTTCTTCTTTTTTTTCATTATTACCTACTATATTAAGATATATATCATTAATTTCATTTTCATTCCACCCAGACCAACCAACTGCACCTTTATTATTCCAATAATTAATTGCACGAATTATGTCCGGATTATATATACCAGTAAAAGCAACATTATTACTTGTATAATCCACTGCTACAGCCGCAGTCATATTATATTTTGCGCCACTGCCCGCCATTTGCATTAGTAATTTGTAGTTTTCTGAATTTACATTTTTTGATGCCTTCTCAATATTGATAATGGTATTAATTGTATTGCTAGCCAATTCATTTCCAAATCCAAAAGCTACTGTCTGCAAATTTCCATCAAGAAATGCCTCAGTACCAGATATTGAACCCACATTTTCCTCCAATGCCATCATCATGATACTGACCGTCACTGCTGCTTCTGGCACACAAGCTGCCAGCGCTGTTATCCCTCCTTTACATAAAGATTTAATATAATCTTTTATAAGCTTTTCTTGATTTTTCCTTGCTTTACTTAGGTCCAACTTATCATCATTAAGTCGCACATCATCCCCCCCTTCCATTAAACTTATTGATACTTTTTCAGTCGTTTGTCCATATGTAAGAGAATCAAGACTAATGCTAAATGATGCTATACCATTATCTTTAATCTTTAAATCAAAAATCTTACATCGAATATCCCCATTTTTGCTGCGTAATTCATCCATAATAGAACTTTGCGTACACCAGATGGCATGTGTCATAAAGCAGGATGAATAGTATGACATATCATAATCTTCTTCATATGGATTCATCATTGATAAGCTAATTGCCTCCGTCTTAAGCTGTAAAACACTTCCTTCCATCATCATGTCCAAATACCTCTCCCAATGCTTTTCCTCTACATAAGTCCGCACACCATCTACTTCTATGCATATAGAATCGTCTGTTGCCAGTATTGCATTACAAAAATCTGTAAACTCTTTTACACCTTCCTCATACCTTCCCTTCCTGTCATATCGAATCAGATGTGCCGAATAATTTGCCAACACATAACTTATTTCCAGCGACAATTCATTAGGTGCCAGCGCAAATGCCTCATCATATTTCCCCTGTAGCAGCAGTTTGATAAATGCCTGGTCTTCTTTTGTCTGACACATTTCCAATATATTTATCATTTCTTCATCTGTATATTTCATAGGAAGACTCCTCATATTTTTCTGCATCTCAATCAATGTCAATTCTCCCCATTCATCTACAATGTCTTCACCATACTGCTTAATCAGTTCTTCCCTGATTTTCTCCATCTTCTGCATCTTTTTTATCTCCGCATCGATGCTTCCATACTCAAGATTCCCTATTTCTGCCCCCTCCTGATCTCTGAATATATCATGGATACCTCTCAGTGAGCTTGCAAGCTCCGTATCTGTAGTCTCTACATAGGACGCATAATTCTCCAAGTTCCTTTTGTGTGCCCCAAGCCTGTCAATTTTGTCACACTCTGACCGTACTGCTGATGTATAGGATGTCACATTAAATGATACCACCTCCAAGTTCAGTACATTTTCTATCTTATAAGTTGACTGGCGGATTTCCTCTCCCAACTCTTCTGCCTTTGTACATATTACGCTTAATCCTTCCACTACATCATAGTCACAGAACATTGCTCCCGGAATCTCCTCATTGTCATTCGTTGCTTCATTCGCACCTCCACCCAGTGCATCTACAAAATGCTGGCAGTAATTCTTACAATATCTGGCATTTTCCAGTCCCTGCTCAAGAGCCTTCTTCATGGATTCCGCATTTAGGCGGATATTCTCCACCTGGCTGTCCAGATAGTTCTTCATCTCATTCTGCAAAGTATTCGCATCTTCCCCTATATAGCTATACTCAAGGTCTGTCATGGTTGTTCTCACATCCTCCGCGGCGGTTTCCAAGGCAGTTACGGTTGCTTCGCACGTCTCCATTGCTATCTTCATCCTGTCCAGATTCATCTTAACCTGGCTATTTCCATCCCCCATACTTATTCTCCTTCCTCTTGTGATTGTTCCATTGCTCTGCGCAGCCTTTCATACTCATGATAATCTCTGTCGTCTTTATGATACTTCGCCTTCTTCTGACAGGCCTCATCTATTTTTCTCATGATAGCAGAACCAAGTTCGTTCCTCCGTGGTCTAAGATTATCATCCAGTTTGTCAACTGCAGCTTTAATTTCCTCAATATTGTTTGCCTCATATGCTCCGCTTTCCCTGTCCCTAATCACCCGCACTACATTCTCCAGCGTATCATTTGTGCCATCCATTCTTTCGTTTATTCTATATGCCTCTTCCAGTTTAGCGATATCTCTTTCATATGCTCTTATCAAGCTACAATAGCATGGCATCTTCATTCCCTCCTTCTATATCTGCTTCTCGTTTTCGGTTGCTGTTGCAGAAGATTGAACTCCGAAAACATTAGTGACTCAATGATTGGGCACCTATAGAACTCACTAACTTTCCTGCCGCATTTATTCCCAACGCAATGTCTATCTCACTTCTGGCGTACATAATCTCTGTCATCAGCCTCGCTGTTTCGCTAAATCTTCCAGTTGTATATTTCAATGCTCCCTCTATCTGCACCGTACAGTTGCGCATGGGTTTAAACGCGTTTCCGAGCATATCTGCTGTAAAATTATCTAATGCCGTGTAAAGTGTTTCCCTCGCCTCTGCAATCTTCTCTGCTACATCCTTGAAATCCTCAGATGCTTTCTCCAGTCCAGCACTGTTTGTATATACTTCTCCCATATCTTTCTCTACTCCAATCCTTTATGCTAAATACTGTAAAATATCAACTTCTTCTCTATACCTAAAAATATCTACCTTTCACCCTTGCACCTTATTGTTTAATTGGCAGGGACGGGGTCCATGCGGCAGGCATCCCTGCCGCATAGTTCATCCCTATCTTTCTTCTTGTCAGACTGCCGTCCCGCGTGCAGCCGTAGCAACTTCGCTGTCGAGGTTGCTTCTGCCCTGAGCGGTCTGGGATACAACTGTTCCGAGGCTGTCAATTCTCTTGATATGGTTCTCGATTCCTGCCCTTATTTCCTCATAACTCTGGCGAAGGGCATCCACTGCGCTTCCTTTCAGTTCCCCTGCGGCGATCTGATCGATGTTGCTGCTGATGTCTGAAAGCAGCTGGGTCAGGTCTGCAGCATACTCATTAAATCTGCGGCCTTTCGCGTCCAGTGAACCATTGTCTGTAAACAGATTACTCATTTTCTCACCTCCTTGTCAATACCATTGGTTGCTTTTTTAACCATTAGTTGCTATTGCAGTATTGCTGTGATTGCTGATGAAACTTCTTTTGCGTGGGCTGTGTATGCCTCGTGAGCTGAGAATCCCCAGTCTGCAATGGATTTGATGATCCCCGGAAGTTCATCCAGTTTTGACTTAAATCCAGCAAATTCAGTCAGAAGGGTCTCTAAATCTTCACCCTCCCAGTCGTTTGGCAGCTGGTTCTTTAAAGCTTCCAGTTCTTCAATATAGCCCTGGATTTTTACGGACTGCTGCTGCAGATCCTCACATACGCCTACCATTCCATCTGTCACACCTACTACTCCTGTTCCGATGTTTGCCATTGTTCTGCTCCTTTCTTTAGTATTTATGTAAATAAAAACTTACATAGCAATTTTAAATCCACTCCTGCGGCTGTCCTTCCATAATGTCTTCCACTATTTGGAAGTCCGAATCCGCCGATGTGTGCACCGCATCATCCGCTGCCAGCGGAACTGTTTCCTCTGTCTGCGGACAAAGCTTTTCTGTCTCTTCTTCACCATATTGAAAGACCACTGCCTTTTTTTGTCCATACACTCCCGCGATTTTCCCGGAGAGCATGTTGTTCTGGTGAATGCGGACAATTTCTCTATTCTTGTAAACTCCGGTCAGTCTGCCTAACACTTCTCTGATATCCAGTGAAAAGTAAATAAATACCGTTAACGCCGCAAAGAAAACAGCGCCTGCCAGACATACCCAGAAGGATATTTCATATAGCTGAATCTGGTTCTTCATCATTTCGATTTTCTCAGCCGAATAAACTAACTCACCCATTTCTCCTATGCCTTTCTTTTATTCCTGATTATATGCATTCTGAATTGCCGTCCGGGCATATGCCAATGCGTCGTTGGTCTGCTCATACAAATTCTGGTTGCGCTCATCCCCCGGTACGATCTGGTCTTTTATATTGTTTTCAAGGCTCTGGCTGATTCTGTTAAGTAAAGACTCCAGTTCCTCTTTTCCAATCCCTGCATCCTTAAATTGCTTTGCGTGATTATAAACCTGCGTGCAGGCCTCGCAGTATATGATCATTGCCGTAGTGATATTGTCATTTACTGCAATGTCCCCCTGCGTCACCTCCACAAGGTCCTTCCAGTAATCGCTGTAGCTCACGCTCACGTCCCCTGATTTTGAAGTTTTTCCAATCATGGCGTAATACTCTGCAATTTTGGTCAAACGCCCGGCACGTTCTTCCTGCTGCGCTTCCAAGACTCCTGCGTTTGCTGCTGCCTCAAGCCATTTGATTGCCAGAACCCGGTTGCCGGTATCTTCATAGCAGTAGAAATACGCGATTCCCAGCTGGTAGGCAAATTCGGCATAGCCCTTCTTATTCTTCTTAAGCGCCTCTTCGCAGGTAATGCCTCCCACATCGGTAAGCAGGATTTTTCGAAGTTGCTCATCTTCCTCACAGCTTAAAACATCATCACTTAGGTATTCTTTTTGCAATAAATCCAGATATGCGTTTTCATCTCCCGGTTTTAACAGAATCGCAGATTCATAAGTGGTCTGTCTGGAGACGCTTTCCGTCTGGTTCTCCGCATCCATAAGCATGCTGTCATAATTTACCGCAGAATAACGCTTAGCCTGATACCGGTTAACTCCTGCCCCCACAGCAAGCCCAATCGTCATCAGAAGACTGCAGCCAAACACTGCAAGTTTTAAAATCTGATTGCGTTTATGATGCTGCTCCAGTTCATTGTAGTGTTCTAATTCATAGAGCAGCTCCTCGCTGGTCCGGTATCGTTCTTCGGGATTCTTCTGGGTACACTTACCGATAATTTTAACAAGTCCTTCTGACACATCCGGTCTGATCTGCCTGATATCCTTTAATTCATAAGGCGGTTCGCAGGGGTTGTGTCCGGTCAGCAGATGGTACAATGTCATGCCCAGACAGTAAATGTCGGTCCTTGCATCTGTCTGTCCCATCCCTCCAAATTGCTCCGGCGCCGCATACCCGTATGTCCCCAAGCAGGTGGTGTCTTCTATGTTGTCCGCCTTATACTCTCTTGCCGTGCCAAAGTCGATCAACGTAATGGATCCGTTTGGTTTCAGCATAATGTTGGCAGGTTTAAGATCCCGGTAAATAATCGCCGGCTTTCTGCTGTGCAGATAACCTAAAACCTCGCACAACTGTTTTCCCCACTCCACAATGTATTCCTGGGGCTGGGGACCATATTCTTTCAGCAGCTGCAGCAGCGTATTGCCCTCAATGTAGTCCATGACGATCAGAAAGCTGTCCTCCTGGTCAATTACATCTACGATACTGGGCAGATATGGGTGGTTCATTTTTTTCAGCATTTCTATCTCAACCGTCAGGCTCTGCCGCACCACTTCAAAATTCTGTACCCCTTCTTTACGGACTTCTTTGATTGCCCACTGTTTATTTGCCCTCTCATTCATTGCCAGATAAACCGTGCTCATACCGCCGTGTCCGATTTGATTTAAAACTTTGTATTTTCCGTCAATTACTGATCCTATCTGAAGCATTTATTTCTCCTGAATGTATTTTACGAACAAGGCGGAAATATTATCTTTTTCCCCCCGCTCTTTTAACAAATCTACGGTATCCTTCGGTATCTTCTCAAATGCGGTCCGCATACACTCCGATGCGTCCGCCAGTCTGTCCTTAAGCTCCGCCGCAGAAATCTGGTTCCGGAAACCGTCAGAACAGATCAGGAACAGAGAAGTCTCATTTAACACGCCGGTATGAACATCCGGCGCCATATCCCGGGTGGTCCCAATGCACTGGGTCAATACATTCTTATGCTGGGAGGCATCCGCCTGCTGCCGGGTCATCCTCCCGGCGTCTATCTCCCTCTGCACATAAGAGTGATCCCGTGTCAGCTGATGCATTTCGCCCCTTTCGTAGCGGTACACACGGGTATCTCCCACGTGAATGACCAGATACTGCTCTTCATACAAAAACAGGATTGCAACGGTGGTTCCTAACTGTGTGCTGTTCCTGCGCATATAGTCCTGCAATTTCTGATGTGTGCCCGAAATCACACAAAGCAGCGCATCCTGCACCTTTTCCATGAGCGCATCCGCCTTCATCAATAACGGCAGCTCCTTTTCAAACCACATGGCAAGATCATGGGTCATCGTATTACTTGCCAGCTCTCCCTGCTTAAGCCCCCCTACTCCGTCTGCAACAGCCGCAAGCAGCACCTGCCCGCAGGAGGTCCTGGCGGACTTTAGAAGAAGCGCATCCTGATTGGTCTTCCTGTATGTACCGATATCCGTTATATAGGATGTCCAATAAGCCATTTTTTCCTCCATTCCGAAGCCTTTCTATATACTGAATACAAATTCTTCATCCGCCAGTTTGATCCTGTCCCCGCTCATCAGCTTGACCGACTGGGATGACTGGAGCTTTAAATCATTGTGGTAGGTTCCGTTGGTTGCCTTTAAATCTTCCAGATAAAATTCTTTATCAATCTGTTTGATGACTGCATGGCTGCGGCTTATGGAGGGATTTCCCTTGATGCAGTAGTCTACCTTAAGTCCGTCTTTTCCAATATAGAAAACAGGCTTTTGAATATTGATGGTTTCGTTATTCTTCAAACGCCGCAATACGGCAATGGTCCCCCCAAGCTGCATGGAATTTCCCAGAACCATAGTCGCCCCCTCATCAAATCCCATGGCGCTGCTCAGCACGGAAGTCTCCTGCACTTTGGGTGCCGGCTCAAAAGGCGGTTCCGCCACCAGGCTTTCGTATAGGTCTTTCTTTTCTTTTTTCTTCCTTTCCTTTTTCCTTTGTTCTTTGATCTCCGCCTTTTCCTCTTCTGTCTTTCCAGCATTTTTCTTTAAGATAAATACAATCATAACGATGACCAGTATGAGAACCACAGCCGCCGCTGCGCCAACAATCAAAAACAGGTAATTGTTGCTTTTAATCACCAGACACGCGCTGGCATCAGATACCATCGTAAGCCCCTTTGTCACATCCTCCTCTGTGGGATTTTCCCCCGCAAGAAGCGCCCTTGCCTGCTCCAGCGTTTCATTATATTGGGCAATGCTCTCCTCGGTATATCCCTGCAGGTCTTTTTCCCCTGCCCTGTCAATAGCACTGCGCAGCGGCTCCATATCAACCGGCTCTTCTGCTTCTTCCTCCGGCACCACTTCTGTATAGGGAATCCCCAGAGCATCAAGCACTGAAGTGACTTCTGAAATGTGTACTGAATAATGATATCCATCTTCCAGTACAATCTGATTGATTCCAATCACCTGACCATACTGATTTAAAATCGGTCCCCCTGCATTTCCCGCCGTTACTACCGCGCTGTGCTGGATATACAGTGTTCCGTCCATGGTCACTTTTTTGGATATGATTCCGTTCATCACACTTACGTCCTCATACGTATAGTAAGATACATCCTGCTGACTCTGAATCTGTTCAGGAAATCCCAGTGTATAGACCAAATCCATTTCCTTTGCCATATCAGGGTTCTTTTCAATCAGAAGAGGGGCCCTGTCATAAATCGTCTGTGAGAGTTTAAGAACCGCAAAATTAACCTGCTCGCTGGACGTGACGATGGATGCGCTTACCACCACATCCCGCTTGACCACCACCTCTACCAGAAACTGCATACTCTTGCGCTCGGACTTTGCAACTTTATATTCTTTCCCCACACTGTTTCGTAAATCCTCTGTGACCGTCACATTGGCGTTGCTTGTAATCACATAATCTGCGCCTTCCTCATTTCCTACCAGAAAACCGCTTCCGCCGCGCACGACATGCTCCTTGTTATCCGCATCCACGTAGACCAGATTTACCTGCAGGATGCCGTTGCGCGCCTCATTAACAGAATTTTCTTTCTGCTCCGCCTCCTGCGCGGTCTCTCCCTCTGGAATCATTTCTTCCGTTTCCTCCATACCGGAAGGGTCGATGAGCTCCCCCTCCGCATAGGCATACATTGGAAACATGTTTAAAAGCATCCATAAGATACCAAAGAAAATCCCGGCTTTTATCTTTTTCATCCCTTTAACTCCTTTTTCTTACGTAATACAATGACCAGTGAAATCAGCACTGCTGCTGCCGCTATCATGCCAAATATGCCAATGTACAGTCCTGTCATCTGCCCTTTGACTGTTTCATTTTCCTGTGCCTCTTGGGGCATATCTGACAATGCTGTTTCGTCCTCATCTATGGTTTTTATTATTTCTCCCAGAAGAATATGGCTGAATTTCTTTTCACTAAGATTCCCCACCGCATCCACTGCCGTGACTGTGATATCCATAGGCTGACCGGATGCTTCCAGCTTATAAGAAACTGCACCCGTCAGTTCTTCCTGATCATAAGACTGCACTTCCTCATCATCAATTAGAAGGCGCATTCCCTCAAGGCACATATTATCCTGCACATCCATATAGAAAATCAGTTCGTCCTGGAAATAACTGCCGTGATCCTCTAAGTTCGTGACTACAATACTGGGCGCCGTCTTGTCCACCGCAAAGGTAATCTCTAAATCCTGCACATTGTTATCTGACTGGTTCTCTGCGGCATCCTTGGAAAAGACTGTGACCACATACTGTCCCTCTTTCTCAAAATTCTTTTTATAGATGGTGTACGTATATGATTTCCATGTAGCGCTGCTTCCCTGTGCAGTGACCCGGTAATCTCTTCCTTCCTTCAGCGTCTTAGGTTCACCGTTAAAGCTGACCATGATTTCTTCCTTTTGCAGTTCATCCACGTTGACCTCTGTAATCACAATATCCTGTTCCACATTGGTATAATAATTTTCTACCAGCAGGGCAGTCGCTTTATCGATACTGAAGGTGGAGCCGAAACGGTTTACAGAAAAGATGTACTCCTCCTCCGACCGATTGCCCGCCATATCTTCTATATGTACTGCCAATGTATAGATGTCATCCATCGCTCTGTCCTTTGGGAATCCATCATACTGTGCGCTCCTGCTTTCTTTTTCTACATGCACCACCGGTTCTATGGTGACAATTCCATTTTTGTAGCCGCTGATCTGGATATCTGACTGTTCATCATCTAAATATTTGTCTCTATATGTGATAACCGGAATGACATCTCCCTTATTTGCAGACTCATTGGCAACGCCTGCAATTTCTATTTCCGGAGGCGTTTTATCAATGATAAAATACTCACTGCTTACCACAACCGCCTCATTCCCGGCAAGATCCTCCGCCTGAATGGAAAATTCATAGGCTCCTTCCTCGTTACATTCAATCTCTGTGGTATAATTCCAGTCCGCTCCGGCAAAGAAACCCGATGCCCTGACTGGGACAATATCCTCTTTCTCCGCATTTGAAACCAGAAAAGCATCCTGGTCAAAGGAAAGGTCTTCAATCGTTACGCTCGCTGTTCTGTCTTGATTGTAAAAAAACTCATTTTTTCCCACACTATAATCAAATGCGATCTTCACCACTGGGGACGTAGTGTCAATTACAAAGTGTCCGCCGTCACAAGGTTCAGAACTGTTTCCCGCCAGATCGCTGCATGCAAACGACACGTCATAGATGTCATCTTTTGAAAACCTTACTTGGGCAGTAAAAATTTTTTCCTCCCCTGTAAGTTCTTCTGTCCACTCCGACACAACCGGCGCTTCGCCTTTTTTTGTCTCAATTCTTAAATCCACACTGTCCTTATCCAGCGCAACGTCCTCTACCTGAATGGTTGCCGTCCTCTCGCTGTTAAAATAAAACTCATGTTTTGCCTCATTGTTATCATAGGTAAGGGTTACCTTAGGCGGCGTCTTGTCGATTGTAAAGGAATCGCTTTTGAACTCGGCTCTCTTTCCTGTTTTATCCCTGCAGACTATCTCCAGATAGTATTCCCCTTCTTCTGTTAAAGTACATTGAAGCGTACATCCATCCTTTGTCTGATTGCGAACAAAATCATCCTGGGAATACAGCGCCTGCTCGCTTCCGTTACAGACGATTCTCGCTTCTATCAGGTCGATGTTCCTTTCTCTGATAAAAATATCAGCATGCAGATTTTCTTTGAAATACTGATTCCCATAATCGGGAAATTCTATTCCCCCATCTCCTGACAGCTTCATCTCTATGACAGGCGCCTGTGTATCCACGATCATGATCATGGAGCTTTCCTGCACAAGCCCATTTTGACTCAAAAACGCAGTATCTGTCGTTAATACTGTATCAATCTGATACTCTCCATCCTCGCTCATAGAAAACGAATACACGGCTTTCTTATCGCCTTTTTCTGTCTGCGAAATCTCCGTCCCGCCATACCCGGGGGCGTCTTCTACGCTGATTTCATAAGCGCTTAGATTCAGGTCCGCAAGCTTTACCTCTCCTGTCACGGATTTTGCATAATATAGAATATCCTTCGCTTTTTCATCCCGTATTCCCTGCGGATAGATATACTGGATCTCCGGCTCCTTATGGTCCACAACATATCTGACTTCATCAACGCATTCATCTTCTTTTGATAATGTCACACCGTTTCCCGCATAGTCCTCTATGTAGATTTCCTTGATTTGATACATCATTTCAGGATCGGACTGCTCCTCATTTACACAAAAGGAAAATACACCTTCCTTTTCTTCCCCTGCACATTCAAGTGTATATTGCCGCTCTTCTTCTCCATCCCGGGTGGTGACCAGAACGCCTGCCTGTACTTCCCTGATACCGGAAGCGATTTTGGTCCTGCCAATGCCATCTTCCACTTCAAGATTCACTGTGATGTGATTTCCGCTGCAAACGTCTCCGCTGCCTTCTCCCAGCGCATATCCCTTCTCCATTTTTTCTTCGCAGACGATTTCCTCCTCTCCGGAAAAGGAAACCTTCACCTCCTCCGAGGGATTCGTATTGTCAACCTTAAGTGTATAAGTTACCTCCGCAATATTTCCGTTCTTATCTTCCACATAAATGCTGTAATCCGTAATCTGTTCCTTAAGGCTGACATTCAGGTAATAACTTTCACCGATTTTGCTGAGTCTGTAATCTTTTTCCTGATCCGATGAAACTCTGCATCTTTTGATTTCACTGATATCCTGAACATCAATTTTCATCTGAAGATTCTCATAACCATCCTTTTTGGACAGCCATTCCTTCTGAATCACGTTCTCACCATCCACCAGTGAAATGTCAACCTGCGGCGCGTCCTTGTCAATCTGCAGCGTTTTCCGGGCTGTAATCTCTATCTCAATCTCTCCGTCAAGGACAACCGTAACGACCGGCTGTGCTCTCGTAAGGGATTCCTCTTGTACCGTGATAGTCTGTGAAAAGACTCCTTCCTCCTGTTCCTTCATGGATTCCTCATTGGACAGATACGCTACAATGACTTTTTCCGCCTTATGGTCAAGGCTTTCTATGTACTCTGTATTTAATTCAACATAAAAATCCAGTTCGCCTCCTGCCACACTTTCGCCTTCGCTTAAAAGGTCGATCTCCATATCCTCATCAATGATAAGTGTAAAAGCATTTAAGAATTGTTCGACATCAATGGCAGAAATGTGGTACTCCGCTTCCGACAGTGTTCCCAGAAGAATGTCCTGCCTGTAAATCCTTGCTCCGATCACTGTCGTCCTCTCTTCGGTGCCTGCCACTTTAAATACACAGGCTTCTCCCCATACAGGTTTCTTTGTAATCAGGGCAACCTCATCCTCCTCATAGATCCACTCATAGTTCAAATTCTCTGTGTTTATGTTCTCCTCAATATGAATCTGTGCCGTAAATTCATTTCCCAGTACCCCGCCGCTGCTGCCCAGTTCCACGCTCCCGGTTACGCAGGTTTCAAATCTAACGGTAAAATCTTCAAACTCCTCCTTATTATCCAGAGACACTTCTATCTGCATTTTACACATTATGCCCTCTTCTTCGTCTGTGACAATGAAGCATCCTTCGTCTGCCTTTATCTGCATGGTGATGCTGTTATCCTCTGACAGTTCAACCGTCACATCTCCTTCAGCCGCCAGCCATTCGCCATCTTCTTCCAAAATCATATAAGTCCCGCTGCCGTAGGAAGTATCAAAAGAAATCGTGACCGATTCCACTTCCTCATCAGGCTTTTCTTTTTCTGTCTCATCTTCTGCCTCCTGCGGCAAAACTTCTTCCGGCAATCCACCATTTATCTCTTCCGGCTGGACTTCTTCCTGTATCCCATCCTCTATCTCCTCCGGCAAAGTTCCGCTCTGGGGCGCATCTTCTACTTCTTCCAGCAAAACCTCTTTCTGCGTTTCATCTTCTATCTCCTCCGATGTTTCTTCCTTCTGCTCCTCGTCCTTTATTTCCTGCTCTTCATCCGCTTCCTCAGCCCCGGCTTTTTCCTCCTGAACTTCGCCCATATCTGCTGCCGATGCAGAAATAGAAATTCTCATACATTCAGATGCAAAAAGCGCACCGCACATCAAAATGATACATAAAAACCGCAATCTCCTGTTCATCCTTATTTCTCCTCTTCTTTCCTCTCTGTTCTTTCCCACAAGGGTGTTTTTACTTTTGATAAATTTGTTCCTTCTATCAGATAGGCATCTCCTACTTCCAACTTCTTTGCGTATTCACGTCCTAACGCAGCGGAAATTTCTATCAGCCTCTGTTCTCCGATATTCTGGAAAAGGAAAACATTCATGCCGTCTCTTACTGCCTTGATGACCGGCGGCATTGTGAAATTGAGACTGGCATTGGGCAGTTTTCCAAAGATCAAAGACATTCCCAATCCGCGATACTGGCTGACCACCTTATTATAAAGTTCCTGCCCCTTATAATTTGTTCCCAGAAGGTTGTAAACTTCTCCCGAATTAATCAGAAGGACAAGCTGCTCTTTTTTATCCTCTTCCTTATTTCCCTCCAGCATCCTTTGATATCTTTCTTCCAGTATCTGCGCCATTTCTTCTATGTAATCCAGTACCTGGGCAGGATTGTAGGAGTATTTCACAATATCGGGATATTCCTTCCACAAATCCAGCTTCCGGCTGATGTGATCCACAATCCTGATCTGTACCGGTTCTTCCCTAGCATGATCTACCAGAGACTGAATCAGATATTTCATAAAGTTCGTAGTTCCCGAATGCTCTTTTTCAAGGATGCCCCATACATTATTCTCCTGAATAGAAATACGCTTTATTTCAATGCTTAAATAATCCACACCTACTGCAATCGTGTAAGGCCGTCTCTTTTCTGTATCCCTTCTTCTCAGATAATCCATAGTGACAATTTCCGGAAGAACTTCCATTCTGGCGGCGCCTCTTCCCTCATATTTTTCATTGACAGCGGCAATAAATTTATCAATCTCCTCCATTTTCGCGCTTTCTTTCTCCGCTTCGAAGGCAGCAAAGCATTGTCCTTCATAAACCTCTTTATCAATTTCAGTGATGAATCTCCCCGCCATATTGTCAGGTTTGATTCTGCATCGGTCAAATACCTGACCATATACTGCTGAATCGGTGGAGTACAGCACCACCCGTTTTCCGAAATTGGAAATCATGCGCATCCCCATTGCATTTGCCTGCATGCTGGTGGCAACAATCGAGATTCCTACTGCAATCCCTTCTCGGCCAAGCGTCAGAAAAGACTCCTCGTACTGGGGAAAAATTTCCCGGAAAGCCGCCATATTATCCAGCATCAGAATAATCTGTGACATGTCGCATTCCCCGCTCTCGCGATACGCCGCATAAGATCCGAATCCTTTTTCCGACAGGACATCTTTACGGTGGTTCAACTCCTCCATAATCATTTTCATGAAACTTTTCATGGTATCGTCTTCCCGCAGTGTGATCACGGCGCCTACATGTGCCAGCTGGTCAAAGCGTTTTAACACCATAGATGCAAAATCCAGAATATAGAAATTGACGCTTTGAGGCGTGTATAAATCCGCCGCCGCCCGCAGTATGATCTGCAGCACATTGGTTTTTCCTGACGAAGTGGCTCCCACCACTAACACATTGCTCTGTGTCAGATTCAGTTCCGTTATCTCCTGAAGCTGTCTGGCGGGATTATCGTAATATCCAAGCGGTATGCACACATCGCTCTCCGCCTTCTCATAGTCTGACAGGGAATAGGGAATATGCTCCTCTAGGGGCGGCAGGCAGATATCCGGCAGTTTTTCTATCTTGCTCTGCCTGCAATAATCTGCAATATATTTCACCAACGCATCAAGCTGTGTGACATCTGAGTCGCTTTCCGGTCTTTTCTGTTCAAAAATCGGCACTCTGTTTCCGCAGATATCCACTTTACTGATTGTAAATTCTTTGATATCCCCCACATTTTCCCTTGGAATGACTGCGCCGCTGTAGCCGGATTGGAACAACAGGAAAATTTCATTGTTTCCCACCTGAAGGTATGCCCGTCCAGGCTCTCTGATTTCAGCTGCAAGAGGCGATTTCAACACTTCGTTGCTATCCTCCTTGGTCTGCACCCGCAGACAAAGCTTGAAATTTGAATTACTCCAGATTTGTTCGTTGACCACCCCTGCCGGCTTTTGCGTGGCAAGAATCAAGTGTACTCCAAGGCTTCTGCCGATTCTCGCCGCACTAATCAGTTCCTTCATGAACTCCGGCTGCTCGCTTTTCAGTTCCGCGAACTCGTCAACAATCAAAATCAAGTGGGGCAGCGGCTTATCCGCCTTACCTGCCTTAAACAATTTGATATATTCATCAATATGATTCACCTCATGCAGCGCAAACAATTCCTGCCGTTTCAGCAGTTCCGCCCGAATCGACATGAGGGAGCGGTCAATCTGCTTTCCGTCTATATTGGTAATCGCGCCATTTAAATGAGGCAGATTTTTAAATTGATTCACCATTCCGCCGCCTTTAAAGTCAATGATGATAAATCCCACCTCATAAGGATGAAACAAGGTTGCCATCGACAAAATATAACTCTGGAGAATCTCACTTTTTCCTGAGCCGGTGGTTCCTGCCACCAGACCATGAGGACCATGGAATTTCTCATGCAGATCAAGATATACCATTTCATCGCCGCTCTTGACACCCAAGGGTGCCGCCATAGACTCATAAATCTGAGAGTTGCTCCAACGCTTACCAAGATTCAGCTGTGCCGCTGAGGAAATATGCAAAAGTTCAAACAGCGTGATATTCTTCGTCAGCCTGCTCTCCAAATTTGTCTCTTCCACATACACACAGCTCATTTTAAGGGCAGCCTCCCCTGCCTCTTTAGCAGTGATATGAGGATAGGAAAAATGGCGGATATCCTCCCCGTTTCTGGCATCCTGAATATATCCTGTGAGATTTCCACTGCTTAAGAAAACCCTCGCTTCGCACGCTTTATTCAGGAATTCCGGATATTCCTCAAAAAAGAGAAAGGTAAATCCAAGTTCCTTTGCATATTTAAAATATTTATTAATTGGGTGATCACTCAATCCGCTGTCCCGGTATGCAAAAACCACATGATGCGTCCCCGAAGTTTTTCTTCCCTCTCTTGCAGATAATTCTGTATAAAGGTATTCCAGAAGCTGTCCGCTGCTCTTTTCATCACATCCGATATTTCTTCTGCCTGTTCCTTCGTTATTCATGTTCTGCAGCCATCTCGCCCACTGAAAATAGGGAATATCTTCTTCGCGGATAAAAAGGCTGAATTTCACATCGTTGAAATAATGAGCAATGGATAATGTCAGCATAAGATTTTTCAGCATTTGATATAGGCTGTTTCTTTCTCCCACAATACCCACCGCGCTTTTATCCTTCAGTTCCAACATGACTGGCATATTATCTGCATATCTGTACTTGTCATGAATCATTTCAGGATAATCCATCAGCAGGTCTTCCACATCCACATATTCCTGCTTTCTGAAATCCACCTGATTTACCGCCTGAACCCTTCCGGTTCCCATATAACATGCCAAAAAGTCTCCATCCTCCGGACGCCTTTCAAACAGTCTGGAATCAAAATCACTGACAAAGGATAATTGTTCTGCCAAAGAAGGGCACTTCTGTCTTGCGATTCTCTGCTCCTTTTCCCGCAGACGGATAATCTTTTCCTCCGCCCCTGTAATATACTGGTTATACTTTTCCACTCTGTTTTTCATGCGCAGGAGATATTCTTTTTCCTGATGCTTATAATTCCATACTGCCATCACCGCACTTACAAGCATCATTCCCGCACTGTAGAGCGCATACACGGCGCTTTTCCCCATGAAAAAACGCATGACCATCATAAACATCATGGAAATCATCACCGGCATGATCGTCATCACCAGGTTTTTGCTTGGATTTCCTGTAAATTCCTTAGGCGTCAGCACTTCGATTTTCTCGGAAGGCATCTCGTACATTTGCCGAACACTCCTTATAAAGACCGGATATTCCATATGATTTTTGGCTGTGTGAACCACTTCCGCAAACATGCCGGTACTGATTGGCATCTTTTCCGAAAAATAAATCCATCCCTCACAAAAATAAAAACTATGCCCATTTACAGAACAGAAATCATGATTCCGAATCTTGATTTTTTCCTGCCTTACCTGACAGCCGTTTAAGGATACGCCAAGAAATCCCCCTTCCATAACGGCCTCAAAGCCATCCCCTTTCTGCGTCAGAATTACTTCCGTGTCCTGAACCAGCGGATCTAAAATGCGTATGGTGCTGGTCATGCGTCCGCCGATTCGGAATGTGTTGATCATCCGGCAATCAATTCTCTTATTATAGTCACCTGCCGCTTCTTCAAAATAAAATCCAAAGTAAATAGAGAAAAGGTCTTGTCCATTTTTGGTATTTATCACTTTCAGATCATCGCCGGGGTGAATGGCGCCTGCCCGGAAGGTCTTCCCTGCTCCGTCTTCAAAGCATATCTTTTCAGAGCACGCAATATGCCATTCTCCCTTTTCACTGGACAGCCTGATCGAGAAATCCACTTCAAACTTTTCCTGTACGAAACGCAGCTGTGCATGATTATCCGTCCCCATATGAAAATCTGATGTAAATGCTCCTAAGAGGGGTACCTCCTTGTATAATCCTTTTCGATAAATAATTATTTTGTTCTTCATGCCTGTTCCCATGCCTTTTTCTTGATATTCGTAATTTCGTTTATTATAACTCGTTTTTTTATCCCTTAAAAGTATTTCTATATTCTACACTAAAACAAAATAAAAAGAAATAGGCTTAATAAAAATAAATCTTTAGTTGTAGAAAATGGGTACTCCAATTGTAATAATTGGCACTCGACCTTTAAATTACTTTGTTCCGGAAAAGGGAAAAAATGAATTTTGTTGTCGTTATTTCCTATATATGGGGAATGGATGTCAAAAGAAAATGAGGTATATGCCACTGGAAATTCTATAAAAAAAGTCTGTGAACACATCTTTGAATAATGTGTCCACAGACTCCTTATCTTTTTGTCCTATGAATATTTGCAGCCTCTGCTTCCTTCTGTATTTTCAAGCAGATTTACAATCTTTATCTTACCAGCACTTTTCCAAGGGAATGTTCCATTCTATGTTATAAGGGCTGTCGGGCGCTGCCTTCAGCTCTTCATAGACGGCACGTCTTTCATCACTGCTCTCAAAAGTCCAGAACTCGTAACCAACAAAGTAGCCTTCCATAAACTGATCCCATGACTCATAAGAATTTTGAATCGCTTTCGCTATCTCCAGCGATGCATCCAGCGCTTCTTCTTTGGTGTAATATCCTGCAAGATAAGAATCTGCCAGAATCGTCATCACACGGCTGTAGTCCCATGCGGATATGCCTCGTTCCTTATTTGTCTCATAATATGCATACCAATCCACATAAGTCTGTGCTTCTGCATCACTCATTGTAAAATTGGCAATCATAAAATCTTTTCTCTTATCTGCTGAAAGGTCTTCAATTCCCAGTTCCTTCAGATAAGTCATCTCATTTGCAAACTCTGGTCCATGTCCTTCTTCTTCCAGCATCTTTAATGTTTTTTCTGCTGTGCTCCGGTCTGTTATTGCCCAGTAATCAACCAAAAATTGCTGCACCGTAGCCTGATTGGCTTCATTCTCAACCAGCCCTCCATAGATGTTATAATCCCACCCGTTGTTCTGTATTAATATGGCACAGGTGGCATTAAACCAGCGAAGTACATCATCCATACTTGCAACTGCTGGCGGCGGTGTTGTATCTGCTGCTTCCTCTTCCTCTCCTATTTCAGCCGATACTTCCTGTGCATCTTCCGGGGCGCTCTCCTTAAGAGTTGCGCATACCTGCTGAAAGTACTCCGTCTTCTTTTCATCCAGTGCCGGAGCTGCATATAAGATGCTATAATAGGCATACTCGGTTTCACCATATACGATAAAGCCGTCTCCGTTTACATTTTCAAGATTTACCTTACCCTTATAAGCCTCTATTCCGCTCAAATCGGAGATTTCTGGCTTTTCCATTTCTTCAATTCCGGATACGCTGAAGGATTCCTCTACCATATCCCTTAATCCGTCAATATCCGAAACAGTGCTATAAGCCGTCTTGGGCATCTGCATTACCACAATCCCCTCTGTTTCGTCACTGGTAAAAGCAGCTACCCAGTTCTCCACACCCATGTCCTCGGAATTCCAGCTCTCATCCATGCGAATTGCCACCGTTTTATCCGCGGAAGAAAACTCCCTCATAATGGTCTCGGATTTACTGCTGCAAGCCGTAAGCAGCACTGCCATTAACATTATGAGAATCATCCATGATTTCTTTGATCTGTCCATAATTACCTCCACTTGCAAAAATACCTATTCCTTTTATATCTCTCCACCGTCAATTTGTCAACATCTTCCAGTTCTGTATATCCGGCATCAAATAAGATAGCACTGACTCGTCCGAAAAGACACCACTACTCATTTCGAATAAATAATGGTGTCTTCTATTTTACGACTGGCCTTCCTGTTCTCCGGCACTAAGTGCATTGGAAAGATGTTCGATTCCTTGCTGTACCACATCCATAGCTCCTATGATATCTTCAATCGCGGTCACCTGATCCATTGTGGAGTTTTTAATATCAGCGGATGAATTGGCTGACTTTTGAGAAACTTCAGACAGTTTGCTCATAGAATCCATCAGCCTGTCCTTAATCGACACAATTCCCTTTAATTCCTCTTCCAACAAATCCGTGATATGCTTAACCTCTTTAGATGAATCCAGCATATTATTGAAAATATCTATTGTAGCATTCAGTTTCTCATGAGATACCTTGACAATGGACGTATTGTGATCCATCGTTTTTCCTGCATGTTCCACAATTCCGATAATATCTTTCAGAATTTCATCAATCTTCTGGGTGGACTCCGCCGACTGCTGTGAAAGCTTATTGATTTCATCCGCAACCACTGCAAATCCTTTTCCAGCTTCTCCTGCCCTTGCTGCTTCAATCGCTGCATTTAATGCCAGCAGGTTCGTTTGCTGCGCAATCTGATGAATACTATCTATGATATTTCCAATCAGATTGGATTTCTCTGATAAGAGTGCGACCTCTTCTGAGGCTTCCTGCGTTGACTTGATGTTTTCATCAAACTTCTTTGACAACTCATTGATAGATGCAATTCCCACATCATTATTTTTCTGCAGGGTGTTGATATTTTCAATGGTCTGTCCGACTCTCGTCTCTGAACTTGTAATCATTTCTGCCAGCTCATTGAAAATTTCCTGACTTCCCGCCACTTCCTGAGTCTGTACTTCTGCATTATCCGCAATCTCCGTAGTAGATTCAGCAATTTTCTGAGAAAGATTACCGACCGAGCTCAATGAACTGTTAATATTGGATGAGGAACCCTCCAGATTCTCAAATGCACTTTTCACATTATCCAAAAGTTGCACCATACCCGTTTCTTTCGCTTCCACTGTGACAAACAGGTTGTATGTGCGCCCTGCAATGACGTAAGCGGCAACAGCGACAAGAAGGAATACAATCATAATGAAAATCCATACCGGCAGATTATGATTCAGCAGATATGCATCTGTAAAGAAAAGCATTGCTGCAGCATTCAAAACGACAGTTTCAATTGCATTCACCAAGACCACCGTTTTGTCAAAATATGCAATTGACATGGTAAGCATCAAAAAACACGAGTGCGTGATTGCTCCAAATTTACCATCATTGGCGCCTACAATAATGATCACGCTCATAACCGGCATAATTGAGATATAAAGATATTTAGCAAAAGTTCCCAGCTTTTTCTCAAAAAGCTTAATCAGAATCGCAAATCCCGCCATCAGAAATACCACCGCATCTATCGCAGTCCCCTGTAGAAACAGCATAACAAATGTAAATGCCGCCACCGGAATTACCAGCATCGTCAAAAAAATAATCATGTTCATTTGTTTTTCTTCATTTTTTAGTACTTCTGGTTTCATCTTACCGTCTCCTTTTCTTTTTCTGTGCTCTTAGAGATAATTATACTAAAAAAACGAATAGTTTTCAATCGGAAACGTTTCCAAACAATAAAATTCCTTCTTAACGTCCTTTATCCTCAGGGCAATTCATCCCTCTGTACATTTATATCAATTGATTATGATCCACCTTAGTGTATCGTATATCCAGAAAACTCTTACAATCTTTATTGTACAGCCTGCTCAGATCATTATCATAACCAAGTACTACCCACGGCATTACCTGGTTGATGTACTCCAAAATCTCCAATGCGCCGCTCTCGCCTGCTGCTGAAATATCGAACTGCCTTTTCTCAAATGTTTGCTGAGCTTCATATTTCCTTTTATTGATTGCATTCAGCACAACACTATAAGTCGTACCGGTTTTGATTCCGTTTGTACGGTGTGTGGTCTTCTTCTGATAAGCCCATACAATTTCATCGTTCACAAGAACATGGGGTTTGCTTCCGATAATAAAGAAGGTTAGCCGTCTTCCTACGCGGAAATCATCTCCCTTATGTAAAATCTTTGCTCCCTTATACTCAAGATCCGCCTCTGCCTCTCCAAATCCGGCATCTGCAAGTTCTTTTCTAAATGTCTTAAGACGTCCGCCCTTTGCAGCATTTATAATCATCACGATTCCCAATATAATAAGTACAAGCGCTACTGCTGCAAAAACACATGTCACAACGATTGTATCGGTCTGCATTGCCTTTGTATTGATAAAATAAGGAATCGTACATCCTCTAAACTCCTCCTCTGTCAGCCCGGCTTCAAGGAAATACTCCTTAAAATACTTATAATCCTCAGAAGGCATTTTCTGTATCTCACCGGAATATCTGAGTGATTCAGTACGCATATTATTGTAGCTGGCTTCCGCCATTTCCTCCATCTTATCTCTATCAGAGGCAGGAACTTTGATTCCCATATAACAATAATCCACCGCATTGTCATCCCCTGTCCAGATGACATAGTATAAATCTGTTGTGCGGGTGTAGTGCGTCTGAGTATTCTCCTCATATTCTGTCATGTAGCACCCAAAGTTCTCCTTCAGCGAAACATCTACCAGCATTTTTTCTTCAATCTCATAAGGCTTCAGCGTCTCAAATGCCACACTTCCTTTAAGCACTTCCATCAGACTTGGAAATAAAAACACCAGTGCAACCACGCCAATAATCAGCAGTACGATTGCCGGAAACAACCTCTTTTTTATGCTTCTTTTCTTCAGCTCTTCAAACATGCTCATTCTCCTTAACCCCTCATCCCCTATTCTTTATCTGTTTTATCCCATCCGTCCATGACCTTCTTGAAGGCATCCAGTACTTTCGGATTGAATGTTCCGCACTGTCCTTCAAAAATCATATTCACAGCCGTATCATGGGAAAATGCCTTTTTGTATACTCTGGGTGAAATCAACGCATCATACACATCCGCAACTGCCACTACCTGCGCCCATATGGACACCTCATCACCTTCAAGTCCGTCCGGATATCCCTTTCCATCCCATCTCTCATGATGATGACGGCAGATATCATATCCATAACGGAAGATTCCCTCGTCCATGATATTGGGAATGCTTGAGAGCAGTTCACATCCTTTTACCGTATGCTGCTTCATAAACTCGAACTCCTCCGGAGTAAGCCTTCCCGGTTTGTTCAGAATGCTGTCCGGTATGGCTATTTTGCCCACATCATGGAGCATGGCGGCGGTGACGATTTTTTCAATTTCAGCCTCCGGCAGACTGTATTCCGGATAAAGCGTAATCACCTCGTTCATCAATTCTTTGGTCAGAACGCAAATACGCCTTACGTGTTCGCCGGATTCACAATCCCTAAACTCAATTGCCGTGGCAAGCATTTCCGTAATGGATGTCATCAGTTCGTTTAATTTTTTCGCCTGGCGGCGTACTTTCTTTTCCAGATCATTTCGATATTCATACAATTCAAGAACACTGCTGATCCTGCACTTTAGGAATTGTGTCGCAAAAGGCTTCATGATGACATCCACTGCACCGAGATCATATCCCTCCAGCAGCATTTCCTGACTTTCAGCCGCCGTAATCAAAAATACAGGAATACTCTTTATTTTTCCGCTCTGGTTCATTGCCTTAAGCACCTCAAGTCCATTTACACCTGGCATGAGAAGATCCAAAAGCACTGCAACAATATCTTTCCGGGTATCCAGAATGTTAATTGCCTCCTGTCCGTCTGCTGCTTCCGCTATCTCATAACTGTCCTTGAAAATTTCTGCCAACATGATTCGATTGATATCAACATCATCCACAATCAGTATTGTTTCTCTTTTCTTCATTATACCCTCCACTGCGCCCTGCTGCATCGCTGTCGTCAGCGCCTTATTATTTATGCATCTTTTTCTTTATTTATAATATCATGACATTTTTATGTCTACTTCTTATCATATATGATAGATGAAAATTTTTCAACAAATATCGACTTATGAATTAGGATGCACCGAAACTTTGTAAAAATATGCGTTAAGAGCGGCTCAGCACCTTCTCAATATCCCCATCAATACATATGGACTGTTTTTCAATCTCCTTCGGACAAACTGCTTCTCCATCATTCACACATGCATACACTGCTTTCGGATTTTCCGCAGTCATCTGCCAGAACGGATACTTGATAATGCCCGGGGTATTATAGCCCACGCCCAGTTCCAAAAATAACACCTTGGCATCCTTATGCTTTCTTAAAAACGATTCGTACTTTTCGGCCGCTTTATACCAACCCGCATCCTGAACAAATGTATTATCTGCACGGAGATTCATACTCATAGGTCTGCCGCATTTAGGGCAATGCGGAATCAGTTCATCCGGCACAGACATTTTGGCTTTGACGCCATCAGGCAAGTACAAACTGCCATCTGCGTCAATTTTATATCCCTGTGCTTTTACCATTTCACAAATGCTCTCCGCATTATCATATGTTTCTTCATGGCAGGGTTTGCTGCATTGGAACAGTCCATAATCACCCTGCGTATAATATAACCTCTTTTTGTCAAATCCGGCTTTCTGAAAACAATGGTCTACATTCGTCGTAATCACAAAGTAGTCCTTATCCTTTACCAACTCATAAAGTTTAACATACAATGGCTTTGGCGGATCCATATACCTGTTTATATAAATATATCTGCTCCAATAAGCCCAATACTCATTGAGTCTTTCGTAAGGATAAAAGCCCCCCGCATACATATCTCTAAAATGATATTTATTGGCAAAATCCAGAAAATACTTGTCAAATCTTTCACCGCTGTAAATAAACCCAGCAGCAGTTGATAACCCGGCTCCTGCACCGATTATAATTGTATCTGCCTGTTCTAATGCTCTGCATAGTTCCTCCGCTCCGTTTGTGTCATTGATTGCCTTCGGTCTTCTAAATAACATATCATCCACCACCTATACACTTATGATTCGTCCGTCTATTAACGTTTTATCTGACAAATTCATTTTATCAAGAGGAAGAAGAAGAAAAAAGTACGCACTTTTTTATCACCTAGTTACTCAAAGGTAACCAGGCTACTGCTGTACAGCGCTCACGCAAAGGTATTTAAGCTTTTTACACATACATTAAAAAGGGCTGTGCACAAGCCGGTAAAAATCGGTTGGTGCGCAACCCTTTCATTTTATTTTCCGCAACGCTTTAAAGACTTTCTCGGAAAAATTCTCCTAATTCTATGAATCCGCTAAAATCGCCTGTAAGGTTTCCAGCAGTTTCGGAATATCAATCGGTTTGGACACATGGTCATTCATGCCTGCATCAAAGGCGCGTTGCCGGTCTTCCTCAAAAGCGTTGGCGGTCATTGCCACGATTGGGATATTTGCCTTAGCAGGATCATCAAGCGCACGGATCGTCCGGGTAGCCTCATAGCCGTCCATCACCGGCATTTGAATATCCATCAGAATCAGGTCATA